>CAYSSX010000002.1:474693-481124 GCA_964434115.1 uncultured bacterium | reverse complement strand
GCAATAGGCAGCGGAAATGCTTTTTATTTCCGCAACAGGTGAAATTTGCTCCCATGCTTCTAGGGAGCAATATTTCATCGTCCGGGGAGTAACACTTCACCGTACAGGACATTATCTTTTCATCGTTCTGTGGACTAAACCTCAAAATCCAGGAGATCCCGCCAGAGAAGCCTCTGTCTGAAGGGCCTTGTAGCCCAAACGCTCCACCGTTTCAACCATCTCGCGTAAAGACCGGGTGTCCTGAATCGAAAACTGGCCTTCTGTTTTTGAGGACAGGCCGGTGTAACCTCCGGTCTCGGTATGCACCCCGGCACTTAGATGGGTCACGCCGATGCCCAGCTCCAGAATCAAATCACGCAGCGCCGGAGTTTCACGTGTGGTCAAAACAATCCCCGCGGAAGGCACCGCGATTTTAAGAACCGCGATGAGCCTTAAAAAATCTTCATCCGAAACAGCTCCCGCGGCCGTTGAAAAAGATTCTGTTCCCCGCGCAGGCTGAATCCGCGGCAGAGAAAAAGTCGCCGGGTATTTTCCCGTGTGTTCGTAAAGATGCCTCGCGTGGCGGATCACTTCAGCAAGCTCGCTTTTCACATCACCAAGTCCGGCCAGAAAGCCAATCCCCGCTTCCGGAATGCCTGCCGCAAGCGCGCGCCCGGGTGTTTCGTAACGGTAATCGAAATCCTCTTTCGGGCCCTTGTGAAGTTTAGCGTAAAGCCCGCGGTCATAGGTTTCCTGATAAAGAACGCAGCGCGCAATGCCCATGGACGAAAGCTCGCGGTATTCCGTCTGGCTGTAAGGTCCGACCTCTATCGCGGCGGAAAAATTAAGTCCGCTTTTTTGAAGCTGCATCAGGTAATTGGCCACGCGTAAAGGCCCTGAAAAAACAGGGTGTTCCGCGGCCACAAGCAGAATCGACCGGTGCCCCTGGTCCCAGAGGTGCCCCGCTTCTGCCAAAAACGCCTCGGGGCTTAGCGCCTTGCGCTTAAAGACATTGCTTCGTTTGTAGCCGCAGTAGCTGCAATCATTCACACAGACATCGGAAAAATAGAGGGGCGCGAAAAAACGGATCTCGCGGTGAAAGTGCTTTTCCGTCAGCCTCCGTGCGATTGAAAAAATCTCTTCCCAATCCTGCGGAGTCGCCCGCTCAAACAAGCGTGCGGCGTCTTCAGGCAAAAGGCCCTCACCGCTTTCACATAGATCAAGTAATTTTCTCATAACAGCCTCTGCAGGAAGGTTTTTTTTGAGGAAAAACACTGCGGAGATTATAAGGAAATCATGGGAGGAAACCAGCGGAAATGCTTTTTATTTCCCCAACAGGTGAAATATTGCTCTCATGCTAGCAGAAATGTTTTCTATTTCTGCACTAGGTGTAAGTTAGTCACACGTTTCTAGGGACTAACTTACATCGTATTGGGGAGCAATATTTCATCGTCCGGGGATTAACACTTCATCGTACAGGACATTATCTTTTCACCGCGCTAGTCCTTTATTCATCAGCACCAAGGTGTACTCTCCTCACACTCTCTTTTTACAAACCAGGGCTGAAACCAGTAAGCCGAAACCGTCTTTTGGTTTCGGCAACAGGTGAAATATTGCTCTCATGCTAGCAGAAATGTTTTCTATTTCTGCACTAGGTGTAAGTTAGTCACACGTTTCTAGGGACTAACTTACATCGTATTAGGCAGTATTAACTTCTGTACGATGAAAAATAGTCCCCAGAAGCATATTAATTGCATGTGCGGTGAAGCATTAATGCCCAGATGCCGGCATTAATCTTCACCTTGCTGCGGACTTTAAAAGCTAAGTCCGCTAACACCACGGCGTATCTTCTTTGCATTCTCTTTTTACAAACCAGGGCTGAAACCAATACCCCCGTCCAAAATCCCGGCCAAAATACCTCACATAGCGGTCCCTGTCCAGATCCACGAGCACGGCATCGCTGTCCGCGCCCGCTTTCCCGGAAACAAACTCCAATTGATCCTTAAAATAATTCAAATTGGGGTCTCCGGAGAAGAAGTCATCCTGAATAAAGACCTTCTTCTTCCCGGGCCCCGTGTGGCGTGAAAGCGCGTCCAGCTTCTGTCCCCGGACCGACAAAAACTTAAACCAGACAATATCCTGCGAAATAATCAGAAATGCGTTGCCCCCTAGAAAACAAAAGATCAACGCAAACGCGGCCCATTGCCGTAACACCGTCCCCTGAACCGCCAGACTCAGCCAATGCCCTAAAAGAAGACAGAAAAACGCGGCCCCTAGATACGAGTATCTTGGGGCATACGGCAAATGCGAGGCACTGAGTAACAGAAACCAGAAAAGTGCGTTTAAAACAATCGCCGCCGTCAAAAAGGCAGTAACCTTGTCTTTTCTGTGCCTAAAAATCAAACCGCAGAAAAGAAAAAACACCGCGGCTTTCAAAAGAGCGCTGCTCTCATAAGGAAAAACCAAATTAAGAAAAAACGCGTACATCCCAAAAAAATCAAACTCAAACCCCGGAAGTTCATTGGGGAAATACCGCCAGCTGATAAGGTTGCAGATGACGGAAAAAAGTGAAACCGCCGCGCACACGCCCAAAGTCTTTACCTTCTGCTCCAGAACCCCCTGCGCCCTTAGTTCTTTTCTGAAAACCCAGAGATAGGCCCCCATGAGTAAAACAAATTGAGACGCCCTTAAACTTAAAAGGGCCGCAATGAGAAAAAGGACCCCTGAATAAAAATGGCTCTTGCGTGACGTCTTTAGAAAGAGAAGAAAAGCCAGCAGCAGGAGCGTGACTGTGACCGTACAAAACATCGACGCGTACCACAGAACATTCTGGCTGTTCAGCCTGTAGACACAGAAAAACAACGCGGCAATAAGGGCCCCGGCCGCGCGGATATTTATTTTTTCAGCGATTTTGTAAATCAAAAAGGCATTCAAGGCATGGACGGCAATATGCAAAAGCTGATACGCCGGGAAAAAGCCGCGCAGAAGCTGATACAGAAGCGCGTAAAAATAGATATGGAAGGGTTCATAACGCGCGCCCGTCACAACATCGGACGGTCTTAGGTGAGGAAATAAAAAATCGAGGTAATCGCCTTTGAAATTCTTGACGAAATCCAGATGGATTAAATCATCATTAATAAAATAATTCTTCAGAGAAAGAAAATACACCGCGAAACACACAACAAAAAAAAGTAGCCAGCAGAAATTGCTTTTTAATTTCGGCAAAAGGTGAAAAGAAAATGCCGGCTTCAAGGCATTATCTTTTCATCGTACAAGAAATTGATCCATAGTTTCGGCCGTATCATTCCTTGCTATCCGCTTCGGGAGCAGGCCCCTTGTACTGCCCCGCCAGCATCTGCAGATACAACTGCTCAACTTCCTTCCTGGCCCAGGGCGTGCGCCGTAAAAAACGCAGGCTCGAAGTAATCGAAGGTTCGTAAATGAAGCAGTTGATGTTTACATGGTCCCCCATCGCGGACCAGCCGTAATGAGCCACCAGCTGCTCCAAAATAGCTTTGAGCGTCACACCATGAAGCGGATCCGTAGCCAAAATCAGTTCCAAGATTTTGGCAGTAGGTGAAAGTTAGTCACATGTTTCTGGGGACTAACTTTCATCGTACGAGTCATTAATATCGGAAACATTGAAAACCTTTTCTTTCAGTTAAAAGAGTACGATGAATTATTAATCCGATGCCAGCAGAAATGTTTTCTATTTCGGCTGACACCTCCGGGACACAGATCGTCAGATCCGCGCCCCGAAGGTGCCAGCACCCTTAAACTAGATGTCTTTCACGTCGTCAAAGCGGTCCAGATTCATCACCTTGGTCCACGCCGCGGCAAAGTCATTCACGAACTTTTCCTTCGACTGCTCATAGGCATAAACTTCTGCGACCGCTCGCAGCTCCGAATTTGATCCAAAGATCAGATCCACCGGAGTCGCTGTCCATTTAAGATCGCCCGTTTTGCGGTCATGGCCTTCATAAACACCCTCAACTTCCTCTGACTTCTTCCACGCCGTCGCCATATCCAGCAGATTCACGAAGAAATCATTCGTCAGCACGCCAGGCTGACTGGTAAAGACGCCGTGCTTGGAACCCGAGGTATTGGCATCCAGCGCACGCATACCGCCCACCAGCACGGTCATTTCAGGAACGCTCAAACTCAACAAGCTCGCTTTATCCACGAGCATATCCGCCGGTGAATGGTCATTGTTCATTCCGAAGTAATTCCGGAAACCATCCGCTTTCGGCTCCAGCAGAGCGAATGATTTCACATCCGTCTGCGCCTGCGAGGCATCCGTACGGCCGGGTTTAAAAGGCAGTTTCACCTCATACCCGGCATCCTTCGCCGCCTTTTCAACCGCCGCATTTCCCGCCAGAACAATCACATCGGCGAGCGAAACTTTTTTACCATCGCCGAGAGACGCATTGAACTCGGTCTGGATTTTTTCCAACGCCTTCAGAACCTTGTCCAGTTCCGCGGGATTGTTGACTTCCCAGTTCTTCTGCGGTTCAAGACGGATACGCGCCCCGTTGGCTCCGCCACGCATATCGCTCGAGCGGAAAGTCGAAGCCGACGCCCACGCCGTTCTGACAAGCTCCGGAACGCTCAAGCCTGATTTAAGAATCTCGCCTTTCAGCTTCTCAGCGTCTTCTTTACTGATCAGCTTGTAATCAACCGCGGGCACCGGGTCCTGCCAGATCAATTCCGGGCTCGGAACCTCAGAACCAAGGTAACGCGCGCGCGGCCCCATGTCACGGTGCGTAAGCTTGAACCACGCTCTCGCGAACGCGTCTTCGAATTCCTTGGGGTTATCAAGAAAACGTTGAGCGACCTTACGAAACTCCGGGTCTTCTTTCAAAGCAAGATCCGTTGTAAACATAATCGGCGCGTGCAATTTACCTTTAACATGAGCATCCGGCACCGACTGGGCCGCGGCGCCATTCGCTGGAATCCATTGCGTAGCACCCGCAGGGCTCTTGGTTTTCTCCCAATCAAAAGTAAACAGGTTATTCAGATACATATGCGACCATCTGACCGGCGTCGATGTCCAGGCGCCTTCCAGACCGCTCGTGATCGTATCTTCCGCATTACCTTTACCGCAGTTGTTTTTCCAGCCAAAGCCCTGCTGTTCAATAGGCGCGGCTCCCGGCTCTGCCTCAAGACATTTCGCCGGAGCATGAGCGCCGTGGGCTTTGCCGAAACTGTGCCCGCCCGCGATCAGCGCCACAATTTCCTCATCGTCCATCGCCATACGGCCAAAAGACTCGCGAATATCCTTCGCTGCCGCGAGAGGATCCGGGTTTCCGCCCGGCCCCTCAGGATTCACATAGATCAACCCCATCTGAACAGCCGCCAGGGGTCCTTTCAGTTTTCCTTCCTTGTCGCGGCGCTTGCCTTCAAGCCATTTGGATTCAGGTCCCCAGTTGACCAGATCCGCTTCCCAGTCATCCTCGCGGCCGCCGGCAAAACCCAGGGTCTTGAAACCCATATTTTCCATCGCAACATTGCCCGTCAAAACCATCAGGTCAGCCCATGAAATCTGTTTTCCATACTTCTGCTTGATGGGCCAAAGCAAACGCCGCGCCTTATCAAGACTCGCATTGTCCGGCCAGCTGTTGAGCGGGTCAAAACGCTGCTGTCCGCCGCCCGCGCCGCCTCGCCCGTCAGCCGTGCGGTAAGTTCCCGCGCTGTGCCACGCCATGCGGATAAAAAACGGTCCATAATTCCCGTAGTCAGACGGCCACCAATCCTGAGAAGTCGTCAGCAGCGAATGGATCTCTTTTTTCACAGCCGCGAGATCCAGCTTTTTAAATTCTTCCGCGTAATTAAAAGATTCTCCGTACGGATTAGACTTCACATCATGCTGGCGCAGAGGCGTCAGATCCAGCTGCTCAGGCCACCAGAACTTGTTGGATCTCATTTCCACTTTCTCTACGGCGGGAACAGGCGGCGCGGAAGTCTCCTCCGCAATACCCGCGGGCACCACACAAACAGCCCAAAAGCCTGCTGTCAGGGCTGCACTCATTATTAATCTGCGTGCTCTCATGATTTATTCCTCTCTTGTTTCAGGGGGGTTACTTAACTGCCGGGTCAAAACAAAGAACAACGGTACATCTTAGTGCCTTCACGTGCGTATCTATGTGCAGAATCGCACTCTTTCATTTATACATCCAATCGATTCTATGTATGGCTCCTATGGAAGATGTCAATTAAGCCAGCCGAAACCGCCTTTTGGTTTCGGCAGGAGGTGAAAATTAATCCCGGCACTTGGGGATTAATGTTTCACCGACCAGAGAAGATTGCTTTCTATCTCGGCACAAGGTGAAAAAATAATCCCGGTTACTGGGGATTATTTTTTCATCGTCAGAGATCTGTTCACTTCTCTTTCATTTTCTTTCAAGAATGTACACCGTCTGCTTCAAACCCTCGACCGCTGCCAGGCGGGGACC
>CAYSSX010000002.1:413336-474593 GCA_964434115.1 uncultured bacterium | reverse complement strand
TTTCAAGAATGTACACCGTCTGCTTCAAACCCTCGACCGCTGCCAGGCGGGGACCTTCTTTGACCGGGGGTTTACTTTCCACATGCTGGATCGTGAAAGCATCGTCATAAAGCTCATGAATTTCCTGAGCCGCAACACTGAAGGGCGGCCCCTCCATTCTGGACGGATCGTATTCATAAGCAATAAGGAGATACTTCCCGCCTTTTTTGAGGGCCTGCCGGATGACACGCGCGTAGTTCTTCCTCATCGCGGCGGGCAAAGCCACCAGCGCTGCCCTGTCATAAACGAAATCGCAGGTCCCGTGCTCGTTCAGTTTAAAAAAATCCCCGCAGCTGATCACGATATTTTCGCAGGCATAATGAACAAAATCCTCATCCCGTTTTTTTTGAACAGGCGCGAATTGATTTTCCGTGAAGAAAGATTCCACGGCCTGCTCATGCAATTCAACCCCGTGCACGCGAAGGCCGAGCGCGTGAAGCCATACAAGATCTTTGGATTTCCCGCACAAAGGAACAAGGACCTTCTGCCCTTTTTCAGGATGAAACCGCGGAAAATATCCGGTCAGCTTATCGTTATAATCGCCCTGGTGGAAAGCGGTTCTTCCCTCCTTCCAGGACTTAATCCAAAATTCTGCATCCATCTTATTTAAGCGAGTCCTCGTAGCTGAGCCCGGGCTTGGAAGGAATTCCGGACTTCACATAATCAATGCAGTTCTGGCGGTCGGTGCTGCCCGGGTCAAAAACAAGGCAGTCGTTGGTGGTGAGCTTCCGTTTTTGGTTCACATAATAAAGGCATTCTTTGATAGAGCTCCACGCGGACATCCCCATCACGCAATACATAGGGGCCGCTTCCTGAACCGCGAGATCAAGAAAGCAGTAACTAGCATCATCGGGATAATCGTCCGAACGGCAGTAGGCTTCAGAGAGTTTGGGCTGAATCTGCTGCTTCGGGTCATTCACGATCACCACCTCCCTTGACCGGACCAATTGCCTGAACCACGGCTCGTTCGCCGTGCTTTCCGAAATATAGTCGAGCCCTTTAGGAGGGATCACCACCGTCTCCCCGTACCGCGTGACCTCGATCGGCTCGTCCGACACATTCTTCACCGTGACCGCCCATGCGGCAGCACCCGTGAGAAAAAACACGGCGAAAAGGGGAATAAAAAAGCGGGCAAACGCCCGCTTGATCGAATGGTGAATTGTATTTATCAGGGAGAAGGGCATGACGGGATTATAGGCAAGTCCTCAACTGGAATCAATGCTGGTAAATGGTACCGTTCTACTACAAAAAAACGGCCCGGGAATCAACCCGGGCCGCATCATTTGCACTTAACACAAATTGGGAATAACCGTTCTTAAGGTGGAGTTCCTGTCCAAATCGTTTTAACGCCATGAAGTATAAGAGCATGTTCGCAGTTCATCTTCTACCCTCCTTCAAAACCTTACGGCTGGAGATACCGCTCCCTTCCGGGATTGCGGGCGAAATCAGTATGAAACTGCGGATGCCGGTTTTTCCAGTCACCTCTACCTCGGCTATCCGCCGCAGGGCTAAGAGGACGGGCATCCTTATCGAGTGCATGCACCTCAGTGCGTCCACTTCGATAAAAAGAGTGTAGACGATACTTTTCGGACATGCAAATAGCCAGCCAAAATCGCTTTATATTTTGGCAATAGGTGAATTGTTAATCCCGGTTACTGGGGATTAACAATTCATCGTTCTCAGAATTTTCACTTCATCGTATGGGGACTAACTTACATCGTATTGGGGATTATGATTTCATCGAGCCGAAACCGCCTTTTGGTTTCGGCTACCTGGCACTTTTGGAAATGGTACCGGAATACAGTACCGTTTTACTTTATCTTCTCTTCACAAACAGTGCGGCTAATAGTCCCAGGCCCATAAGCAGGAACGTGGCGGGTTCGGGGATCACTGCGGCTGGAGACGAATTGGACGCATTGATCGTCAAATCCGTGACGAAAGCAGCATCATAACTATTGCTGCCCTGGGGAGTCACGGTTCCGAGCTGGAGCTTGATCACATCGCCCAGGTTCAGAAACTGGTTCAAAATCGAGAATTGGTCAGGATTGGCCCTGGTAAAACCAGCGGTCTGGTCGAAATCGTTTGAAGCGAGCAGCGTATCATTAATGAAAAGCTGCCAGTTATAGTCCTCATCGAACTGCCCCCCTTCAATCCAGGGCGCGACCTTAGAATTGATATCATAATTTCCGGCGGAAGGCGCCGTCCATCGGAAATTGGCCAGCGTTGCGGGATCCAGGGGTGAGCCGAGATTGAAATCCGTGATGGTCACAATCTCACCCGCCTGCATCGGAGTATTGTAAATGGTCCCATAGAAATTCGCAGCCTGCTGGGTCAGCTGAAACAGCATCGGCGAAACCGGGAATTTACCGTTGAGAAGCGGCGGGGCCCACACATTAATAATCCCATCGCCATAATCCGGCTGCATCGTCGCGGGCAGGACGGTGTCCCCCTGCCTGTACGACCACGGACCGTTGGGATTGACCAAATCGCTCCAGTCGACCGCCAAGCTGTAGCTGAAACCCTGTGATGGCGCACAAACAGAAACAAAAATCGAAAACAGAAACACTCCTAAAAACTTTTTCATATATTCTCTCCGGTCGAAACCGCTTTTTAGTTTCGGCATAAGGTGAAGTATTAATGCCGGCAATTGGGCATTAATACTTCATCGCGCATGTCTTGTACTTGTAGTAATATTTCATCGAGCCGAAACCGCCTTTTGGTTTCGGCAATAGGTGAAGCGATAACGCCGGTTTTAGGGCATTATCGCTTCATCGTACAGTAAGAAAAGCTTTTCATTTCCCCTTCGACCTGTCCCTTTGCTAAACGGTACCCTTAAGAAACTGCCGGGCAAGGTTACCTGCCCGGCAGTTTTAAATACCAAGCGAGAAACAGCTTTATCTCATAAGCTGCCTGATCACCGACAGCTGCGTCTGCGCCTCGGCCAGCTGCTGATTTAACAGCGCACGGCTAGAAGCATTTCCGCTCACGCGGCTCAGTTGATACTGAATTTCCGTAATTTTGGTTTCCACCGCAGTCCGCGTTTCGCTCAAAATCGTGCGGTAGACCGAAAGGTTTTTAATTTTTTTCGCCGCAGGTTTAATTTTTACATGCCGCAGCTGCGGGTAACCACCCTTCAGAACCCAAACATTTCTAAAATCCCAATTCTCGTAAGTGCTCTGCTTTTGCAGGGCCTTCGTATTCAAACCCGTAATGCCCGCCATATCCCCATGACTCCAGGTATCCTGCAATCCCGGATTGAGCGTCGTGTCCCAATAATTATCTGCAAGTGTTCCGGACTGATACAAGCCTAAAAAGCCGCCGGCGCCGCCAGCACTTGCCACACTTCCCGCAAAATACGTACGGCTGATCCCGTCATCATAAGAATCATAGAAACCCGAAATCCCGCCTACGAAGCTGTAACCGCTCACGATTCCGCCCGCGTAATAACTATCATGAATCCCCGCGTTTTCGGTTGTGAAACCCACAAGCCCGCCAACCATGTCCTGGCCGTTCACGGAACCTTTCGCATAACTCTGGATCATGTCGCCGCTCTTGGAATACCCGGCCAAACCTCCGACCATACTTCTTCCAAGAACATTCCCCAAAGCGTAAGACTGGATCACATCATTCCCGACACCATCCCAGATCTTACCGACAATACCGCCCACCTGATCAAAACCGATGACCGTCACATCCGTATGCGACTCGTACACGCCCTTGCCATTATAGATTTCCCCGATCAAACCGCCGACCTGGCTCGATCCGTGCACTGACCCTTTCTCCACCGAGATGTTATGAACAGACCCTAAAAACATATAGCCTGCCAAAGCGCCGACATTGGAACTGCCGGTAATGGAAACATCTTTCATCTTCAAATTTTTTACTTCTGCGGATTCTCCAAGAGCCGCAAACAGTCCGACAAACCCTTCATCGGGACGGTTGATCGTAAGGTTTTTGATCGTAAACCCATTCCCATCAAGCTTTCCGAGAAACTGCAGTTCCTGGCTTCCAATCGGATCAAAGCCCGCGCCTCCGTTTGAGTTTTCGGCCGCCGCCGCATCAATATCGCGGGTAAGATAATAATTGCCGCTCATGTTTTTTTCGATTTTCCGGAGATCTGCCAGGTTACTGATGGGAACTCCCTTTTGAGCGGGTGACTTCTGGACCTCTATGTCTTTCACAGCCGAAAGAGTTTGGGATTGGGTAAGAAAATCCACGCTCGAAGGGGTTTGCTTCGCCATGGGAACCTGCACGTTCAGGCCTGAATTCGAAGAGGGCGCCACACTCTGCGTATAGGTCACCGCTTCTCTGGGCACAATCATTTCTGAAGCTGACCACGCTGTTTGGGTGGAAAACAGCAGTACTGCGAGTGAAAAATTCAGAAAACGAAAATGAGTCTTCATGCTTTTTCTCCTTTTTGATTTGATGGATAAAGTACAGCGCTGAATCCCGTTCAACGATCAAGTTCCTCTGATAAAATTCCGGCAACGTGAAGGCAGAATACCAACGAGGGGACATTTTGTCAACTTAATTTGTTTTTTTTACAACTTTGTCTTTTTTTCATCTGGAAGTAGTCATTGATCAAACTTCCGAGTAGCCCCCGGGAGTTATTCCCGCTACAATTACGGCGGAGGGCAAAGAATGGAAGGCTTAGGCAAACGCATGCGGGAACTGCGCAACCGGCAGGGACTCACCATCGCGCAAATTACGGAAAAAACGGGCATCGACAAAGCGACTTTAAGCCGCATTGAAAACGGAAAGATGCGGGGACCGGTCAGCGTCCACATGAAAATCGCGCAGGCCCTGGGCGTCCGCCTGCCCGACCTGTACGAAGATGTCCTCTCCGCCCATCGGCCTCAAGAGGAAAAAAAGACCCGGGAAAAAATTGAAACCTTCTCGCATTCAAGCGGCGCCGTCGCGCAGCTCCTCACATCCGGCGCGCTTCAAAAAAAAATGATGCCCTTACTGCTCAGAATCAAAAAGAACGGCCGCACTGAAACCGAGGAATATCCCGTCGGCACAGAACGCTTCGTGTATGTTACCCAGGGCAAACTACTCCTTATCGCCGGCAGCGATTCCCATTTAATGAAAAAAGGCGACAGTCTGTACTTCAACGGAGCCCGGCCGCATCATTTTGAAAACCCGGCTTCTCAAGACACCGTATGCCTCTCGGTTTTAACCCCGGTCTCACTTTAGCGAGGTTGAAGATGAATGAAAAACCTGCCATTTTAATTTGTGATGATGAAGTCGGCGTGCGCGAATCCCTGAACCTGATCCTTTCAGATCATTACATGCTGGATTTTGCCCAGAACGCAGTCGAAGGGATAGAGCTGCTTAGGCGTAAAAATTATGCGCTTTTGTTTTTGGATATTAAAATGCCGAAACTGAACGGGCTGGAAGCGCTTAAACAGATCCGGCAGCTAAAACCCGCAATGCCGGTCATTCTTGTTACGGGGTATCAGAGCGCGGAAATTGCTCAAGAAGCTCTCAGTCTGGGGGCTTTCGATTATATCCCCAAACCCTTTGACTCCGCGCAGATCCTTCAGGCAGCATCACTCGCGGCAGCTTCTCAAAAAAAATAAGCCTTCCCGCCGTCTACAACAATGCCCTCATTCGAATCAGGACGGTAGTCCCGACCCCTTCCTGGCTTTTAATGGTGAGCTTGGCGTCATGCTTATCCAGAATGTTTCGGACGATGGATAGCCCGAGGCCCGTGCCTTGGTCTTTCGTCGTAAAAAAAGGTTCCCCTATTTTGTCCGCAACCTGCGGGGCAATACCCGAGCCTGTGTCACTGAGCCGGACCTGAATTTCTTTATCCCCGAATCGGAGCGCCTCAAACGAAAGCTTGCCGCCTTTGGGCATCGCCTGGATGCTGTTAATGATGAGGTTTAAAAAAACCTGGCGCAGCTGATTTTTATCCGCCGTGACCATCAGCGCCGGCTGTATATTTTTTTCAACTTCAATAGCTCCCGCAGCGCAGCTGGGCGCCAAAAATTCCGCGGTTTTCGCGAGAAGCTCGCCGACATCCACCATCTCCCGCAGCGGTTCCTCGGCGCGGGAAAATTCTAAAAGCTGGCGCAGCAGCTCATTCACCCTCGCCACCTCAACCGGAATAATATCCGAAAACTTTTTCCGAAACACCGGGTCTTCATATTTAACAGGAAGATATTCGGCGAAGGTTTTGATCGCCGTCAGCGGGTTCTTAAGTTCATGCTGCATACTCGCGGTTACGGTTGCCAAAGCCGCCAGACGATCCCGGTGCATCGTCTTGGCCAAGGCCTCTGAGTTCAAAAGGTCATAGCGGATCGCAGCGTACGTAAGGACAAACTGCCAGAACGGCAGAATCAGAAGATGGTATTGGGGAAAATCGCTTCCATATACCGGCAGGAGGCTTAAAAACATCAACGAATACCCGTAGGCTTGCGCGCAGAATAGAAAGCGCCCGTCCTCTTTTTTGAGCGGCGCTTTTTCGGTCCGCACGTAGCGCCCAAGATCCCAAAACGCATCCAGCATGATCAAAATAGCCGCGGCCGTCAGAGCGTGATAAACCGGCCCGACAGCCGGAAGATAGCGGAAACCCGACCGTTCCCAGTAACTCACGATAAAACCTTCCGGGAACATAAAAAAAAGTGTAAGGGTCACCGCATATGACAGCACCACCCTGAGCCCGCTTTGCTTAAAGCTTCGGGTGTAAACGGACACAAAATGACGCCAGACCGGCGGAATCAAAAAGAAGCATATTTGAGCCGCATAACCCCAACGGTGGGCGTTGACGGGGTCGGATGACGGAGTGATGAGATTGGCAAATCCAAAGGCCCATCCGCCGGCTAGAATGTTCAAAACAAGGAAGTGAAAAGCCAGAATATCGCGGCGCTTAAAAAAAATGACCATCCCGCAGAAAAAGCTGCTGTAAGCCGCGACGGGCAAAAGAATCATGATTAACTGAGAATCAAGCTGCGGCATCACGGTCCCCTTTTTCAATGAGATTCAGACGCCTTAAAAAAAATTCGCCCCGTTTCGCAGAGCCGGAACTTCCGTAGGTCACATAAAAAATCACTTCGTCGACCCGCCGCCCTGCGCCCGCGGGGAAATTTATCCTGCGGGGCTCCCACTCTTGAGACAACTGGCGTATGATCTGGTGAAAAGCCACTTCACCGGCGGACTTAAATTCCAGATAGATAACGGCGGGTCCTTCGGTCTCCGCGCTGCGGATATCAAATTCGATCCCCTGATACTGTTCAAAAGAAAAACCAGGGACCATCATATAAATACCCGCGAAAGCGCCGGACACGGACACATCGTAGTAATTTTTTAAAACTGTCTCCCCGCTCCGAGCGTCCTGAACAAACTCACGCCGAAAATAGCTTTGTCCGGGAGTGTAAAAGTCACCCTGCAGGCTCACCTTTTTGAACAGCGAACCCGCCCTCAGCGATAAACGGTTTTGATGGCGTTGAAAATCGGGATCGATCGGATAAAGCGCGTAGGCCGGCGCGGCCTGGCGCCAATCGTCTTCAGAAAAGTTTTTCGGCGCCGCCAGAAACCCCTGGGTAACCTCCACCTTTTGGTGCGGCCCAACCCGAGTCCAAGGCTGACTTGCATTCGCGCGATGCCCAACAAAAACTTCCCCCTCCAAGACATAAATCGAGGCTCTCATCTTGCGCGGGTCCGTAACAACTTTAAACGTCCCGGCCTGCGCTTCCGCTTCGGCGTCTGCCATATCGATTTTAAGCTTGGAACTTCCCGGCTTTAACGCCGCTGAAAAACTTCCTTCGGAAATCCAAACCCTGTGCGTTTTAGTGGGCTCACGGTATTTTGAGTTTGAGACCGCGGCAAGCGAACGATTTTCAAAAGCTAACGCAATCGCCGGCGACAATCGTGCGCGTAGAACACTGTTGGCAGTCGTGCGAAAACGCTCTGCGGAAGCCAGCACAGTTCCTTCCTGCATAGGCTCCCATGCTCGCGTCTTTTTGCTGTAAAACTCCGCACGACCCTCAAGCTTCGAGACTGAAATCGGCATAGGCTGTGAAATCCCGTAAAAAAACAGAGAAACCACACCAAGTAAACCGGAATAAAAAAACAGCCGCTGAAGGTTCAAAAAACCTCGTTTAACGGTACCAGCAGAAATGTTTTCCATTTCTGCAGGATGGCACAAAAAAAGCGGGCAAAAGCCCGCTTGAACGAATATCTAATTTTGTCTTCTTGGGGGAAAACCATGGGGAGATTATAGGCAGATCACCAAGGAAAGCCAATCTCGTTATTTAGCCGAAACTGCATTTTAGTTTCGGCACCAGGTGAAGTTTTAATGTCGTGCTGCTAGGCATTAAAACTTCATCGCACAGCGGATATGCCCCAGGGGATCAGACCCCTTTGCTTGAAAAATTTCTTCCAAGCAATAAGTGTAATCTGCTTCTATATTTGAACGTTTCTCTGAGTTTACTCGAATGTTGCTGATGTTCCGACTTCAAGCCGGCTTCGGATGCGCCATTTTTTGGTTTGAGCGTCCTGTTCAACTACCCCTTCGTCCTCCATGAGGGCCAGCATTGTTCTGGGTATATGGCCTTCATGCTTTATGTGACCATGATAAATTCCAAGACACCGCCCGATTTCAGCATTTGTTAGTCCATCATCAGTTGCATTAAGCATCACTTCCAGCACTGATGATTTCAGATCGGCAATTGCGCGCTGCGCTTTGGAATAAGCGTTAAGTTGTGTCATTTTATTGGTTCCTCGTTAGCAGTTTTTGGAGTCTTTTCTTTGCGGGGGAAAGTTGGATCATAGTTTCTCCTTTTATTGTTCGTTTATGGTTCCAATCCTATGTATCCGCAGCCTTATCCTGTACATCAAACTCATTAGCGGAACTGCCTGTATTATAAAAGTCAAAATCTTCGCCTTTTAACAGTTTCGCTTTCCTAAAGTTTTCTCGGACTATTCCTTGGTCTTCTCTTTTTCTATACTTTTTAGAAATATTCAAGAGATCAAACGAGTCAATAGCTGACACAGGCACGCCGGTCGCCGCTGACAGTTTAGTAAGATTATCCTGGATTGTTCGCTTGAAACCGCCGGCAACATACAAACAAAATTCCAAACGAATTTCCTTGCCGTCACAAAGTTCCATATAATTTGGAATGTAATTGCCGGACATAGTAAAAAAATCAGGCGCGGGCAGACCATAATTAACGGACGCCTTTGCTTCGACAAGCCCACAATGAGTGCCATCTAAAGCTATCAAGAATCCATCCGAATAACCGCCCTTTTTACCCCTTCTCTTAATTTGCCCAGTATGTTTTGTATTAAAGTTAAGGCGTGTCTGAAAAAGGCTGCAGAGAGCCTTCTCAAAACCAACAGATTCATCTCCGCCGCTTTTGGACATATCAATAAATTCCTTCTCAAAGTGACTTAGACCGCGGGAAAGCTGCGATTTAATAGTTTCTAAAACAAGCTTCCTATCAAAACCAATTTTAGAAGTCAAAACATCGACGAGTTCATGCGGTATATCATCAACAATGTTTTCGGATGAATAATCTAAAAATCTAGCAACGATCATTTCTTGAATCGGATTGACGGTAATGGAATCATCTTCTAGGCGCTGCCTATGATCTTTACTGCGGTCAAAGCGGCCATACTGTCTCTGAAATGACTCAGCGTGCTTTTTATCTAAGGCTATGAAATCATCCTTCTCGGCTATTGCGGCATTTACTTCCGCATCATAAACAACATTGAGGGTTATTCTCCCTAGCCCATTTTCGTTAATCAAATTAACAAGACGCGTCGCTTCTAACCAATTTTTTGCCGTATTAGCAATATCCTTCACGTCGGCTAAAGCTCTGCTTAGGGATCTATCTTTTGCGCGAGTTGTGTATAGATCTTCTGGCGAGATTAATACATCTTTAAACATTGCCCCAGAACGGATTTTCAAAATCTTTTCTTTGCAAAGATCAAAGCAATTGTAATTGTGTCCATACGCAACAGGCACACACAACTCCTCATCGGACAACGATTGAATATCATTGTCACGCAACAGCATCAAAATAAACACGAATGGCTTTACCCTTATTTCAGGGTGAAGCTTTGTCATGGGGTTGATAGAGGACAAACTTGGATATTGATGCCGAAGGATCTGTGTCTGCAATACGCGCACAGGTGAATCACCTTTTAAAAGCTGCTCCCCCGCAATAGTTAAATACATTCTTGGGTCATCTTTACGCCAAAAAATGAACCCAAGGTTTTCTAGTTGAGATGCATACGTTCGAGGCCCGCCGCTATGGGGATCATACTGATATCCGTTTCTTTTTAATCCTGTAGTCTCTAAAAATTTACAAAGTTGATTCTGCGTATTTTGGTTCCAACCTTGGCTTCTTGTT
This sequence comes from uncultured bacterium, assembly GCA_964434115.1. Lineage (GTDB taxonomy): Bacteria > Omnitrophota > Omnitrophia > Omnitrophales > Aquincolibacteriaceae > ZLKRG04. The sequence continues at coordinate 464,193 of CAYSSX010000002.1, read as the reverse complement.
AGGTTATATAACCCTAGAAGAATGCTCTGAAGTTTATACGGCGGAATAGACCTGATATTTCGCTGGAACATCCACGTGCGGCGATACTGTGGGTTATGCGGGACTAAGCTCATTTTCGAGGAAACTTTCTACAATACTTTTGTCTTGAAAGTTCGAGGGAATACTTTTGTATTCAACACCCGCTAACGTATTCAGAATACATGAAAAAATTATCTGTGCCATTTTCGGCGACACGGCCATCCCTATTTGCTTTCTAACACTCTCTTTTGAGCCGCAGAAAACGAAGTCATCAGGAAACGTCTGAATCCTCGCGCGCTCACGATTTGTAAGCGCTCTGTTTTCTTTCCAATGATAGCCATGTGTTCCGCCGCCGCCGCTGCCCGTGAGTGTGTAAGCAGGCTTGTCTGGATGCAATCTCCTGTATATTTGGCTAAGTTTGGCGCCTTTTACATTCAGCTGCAACTCTCTCGGTATTTCTGCAGTCCAAGCATTCTGTCCAGGCTTTATAAATTGCAATCTCTTAACAACATCCCCGGACTGTTTCGTAAGCTCTTGATTGGCCGCGGTTTTCGAAATCGGCGGTATAGTTAAGGCTTGTCTAGCGGTTATGGGTTTCCCCTTAGTCAAAGGCGCAGGCACCTTGAACTTAACACCTAACGAGGAAGCAATACCAACAATGATAATGCGGTGCCTCGTCTGCGGGATGCCGTAATCTTCAAATTTATAGTAATGACTCGTTAAAACATATCCCTTATCCGCACCTGACAAATCCGACAAAATTTTTAGGAGCGCCATACCATCATTTGCGCTTCTAATACCGCCAACGTTTTCTGCGACAAAAAATTTGGGTTTAAATTTATTAATGATTTGCACGCCATAGGAATATAGCGGGCCAAAGTTTCCTTCAAAGCCTTTCCTCTCACCAACAAGACTAAAATCGTTGCATGGGAAGCCGTAAGCAAAGGCATCTACAGGCGTTAACTCATTGAGAGACAGCTTGCGAACATCTTTACATATAACCTTATGCTTCCCTGACCCAATATTCTTCTCATACGTTTCACAAGAATCTTTGTCATAATCATTCGCCCATGTCGGGACTATTTTGTAGTCTTTGGCTTTTCCATGCCCTTTAGCATTTAAAGCGCCCCATGCTAGCCCACCAGGGCCGCAGAACAGCTCGCCCAGCTTAAAAATCTTCATTTACATCCAACCTTTCAAGAGCTCTTAAAATTCGTTTAATCACGCGCTTAAAGTTCCTTTTTACGTCAAACTCCCAAATGCGTAGAACCTTCCAACCCATTTTCCGTAGTTTACGATTAACTTCTTTATCGCGCAGCTTATTTCTTTCAATTTTAGGACGCCAATACTCCACATTACTTTTAGGCATTACGAATCGAGTCTTATGGGCATGCCAAAAATCCGAATCAATAAAAACCGCTGTTTTTTTCTTTCGAAAAACAATGTCCGGCTTTCCCGTTATGTTTTTAACGTGCGCAGCAAAGTAAATACCGTAACGTTTCAATTCTTTCATAACTTGGCGCTCAGGCGAAGTATTCGTTGACCTGATACGCTGCATATTCTTACGACGTTGCTCGCGAGTTAAATTATCCATAAAATCTCCGCAAATCGACCAACGGCACTCTCGACTGTCTGCGTTCCGGTTCCTTTTAGTTACAACTCCTCGTCCACCAAACCATCTATCTCATCAACGCGTGCACGGTTCTAAACTGGCAGGGCTAAGCCGATAAAACTATTATTGAAAATAATAAGCACGCCTGATCAATATTTCACTACTATCTTTTGCAAGCCCTCATATTTTTAACGCAAGCGACTCATAGGCCTTGGCACAAACTTCGGCGAGCGGTTCAGGGTCTGATTTATCCAGCAATTTGAAGAATTCCTTGAAGTATTTCTGCTTTTGCTCTGTATTCTTTTTCGATTCCCTTTTCCCCTTTTGAGTTCTTTTTTTTGAAGAGGCAGCTTTCGATTCTTTCTTCCGTTTTTCTCTCGAAATTTTAGCCTCTTGAGAAATTAAATATTTCACACCCGTCAAAGCAGCATTAAATCTGTCAAAGAGCTCATTGTCGGTATACATCCAGGTCTCCTTCCCTTCCAGAGACTTATTCATTGCGATCATAAGCATTCTCATCTCTTTGCGGTTCAACGCTTCAACAGAGTTAATGGATAAAAACCATTCAAAGCTTCTCGCTTCTCTTCGTATACTCACGGAATCAAAAAAAGTACTCCATTCGCTCCAATTAATTTTTTTAATTTGGGCTATTGGGAACTCAGCTAGTTTGTAAAAGTATTCGTAGTTTACTCTTTCTCCAGATCGGTCTTTTCTAGCGCTAACCTTTGAAGCCGCCAAATTGGCGATTGCTTGCCACAAATATCTTCGTTCCTCAGTATTTATCGCGTACTTTTCAACGATTTCTCGCAAGGCTTTTCCGAAGCTGTACCAAAACTCAACATTTCCTGCCGCATATCTTTCTTGCAGACGCTTTTCTAGCGCTGGTATTTCAGTCACCAGGTACTTGTGCAATTCATCTGCTTTCTTCTTCTCCTCACTGTTAACAAGCCCCTTGTAAACAGTTTCACCATTTTCTTTCTTAAACAGAATGGCCATTAGCGCCTCCGTACTTCTGCCAAAGCAGCTTATCGTACGTTTCATTCAGTTCCTGCACTACTTGAACCGGCACAGCCTCATCACTTTCAAACCAAGATTTACTTTTACTGAATATCTTATAATTACCTACACTTAGCATTACAGCTAAAGTCTGCTTCATCATTTCTTCAGTTACATATTGTTGTCGAGCGTCATCACCTTGCGCTTCATTCATTTTGTAATATGGATGTCCAATATTTAATTTGAAAGTCCATTCTCTGCCACTACCGTCAATTTCAGACCTCGGGCCATGTTTCTTATCAAAAGCATTACTCTCACTAAAAACGCTCACGCCGGGCGGATTACAGTTAAAGTAAATTTTCCGTTTGGATGGCTCACAAACAGTATCAGCATGGCTGTATTTACCAGTGCCAACAACGCTTACACTCGCTCTCAACTCAATCACTCCTTTTTCCAGGCTTCGACCATAAACTTCACTCGCAAATTCGACATCTCCACATTCAATTTCCACCTCAGAAAATGGCTTGATCTCACACCCATCACGTCTTAGAAGGATTTCTTGAATAATCGGATGATCGCTCTCTGTCATATTATGCGTTCTAACAAAAAGACCTACCTTTTCCGAATGTGCAGTGTTATTTTTGATTACGTATGTTAGCCCCGTTATCTTTTCTCCCGTATTTACTCGGATGCTATCTGATCTGGGGAACTCCATCTTAACAGGTGTGATTGAAAACCCGACTTCAGGCCGGCTTTGCGGCTCGCAGTCATAATAAAATGGAATCTGCTTCTCTTTTACCTTGTTGCTATCCTGCATCTGAACTTTGAGCACAATAGCCAGCTTCTCAAACCGCGGCAGGCACCCCTCATCAATCTCAAGATCGCATGGGGTTGATATTGCTTTAGAGTCAGGAGCAACAGTAATATCCTCTGTAGCTATATCAAGGTGCGTTCCGTCTTTGAGTTTTACATATAATTCCGTATTAAATTTCAGCTGTTTTCCTTTATTATTTTTAATCTCAAAAACAATGTTTTTAATTTTATCTCCGGTCATAACCTTTGAGGTACCTTCGACCGGAAAATCTACGCGCACCCAGCGCACACGAAATGGTTCTATCACTTCACCATCACCGATCGTATCTATGCCCATCTCCGAGAGCAACTCGTTAATTTCCTCCGCGCTATTTTCAAGCGCCTCTTTAAGTTTTTCTTGTCCGCTGCCGCCGCGCCTGCCATATCCTTCGAGATCCATAAAATCGTTATGCTCTTTCATTACATAATTTTTAAGTTGCTGATATTCAAGCCGTCTCTTATTTTTAAATCCGTAATGTGTAAGATCCTCTATCAACTCAGCCGTCGACTCGGAATCTTTATCAAGCTCAACATATCCAAAATAATTATTTTTAATGTCTGCATGAAGATCTGAGATTTCAAAGCCACCAACTTTCATTCCCTTGCGGTATAAATGAACACCTCGAAAATCTTCGGGCAACTTTTGGGGTGATATCAGAAGATGAATACGACGAATCTTGTAATCGGCAGAGATCTTTATGTTGTTACGAAACCAGACTTTCCATTTTGATTCCGATTTTTCCGGTAAATCTCCATACACCTTAGGAAAACTAACGCGCCGATTACTTTTTCCATCGGAGATAAAGATCTCTGCACCATTTCTTATGATAAGCCACCATGTTTCTTGAATATAGGCTTCAAATTCTCCGTTTCTAATTGACTCTACGATACTATCTAACGGCTCGACGATAATGACTCTCGTGCCTATCTTTGCCAGCGGTTCTAAACCCAAATTTTCTTTAATCAACTTCTTAGCCGCTTCGCCCTCGAGTGCTTTTTCCGCTTGCTTCAAGTCATTCTTCCTTAGAATGCGATAATTTGCTCGGTAACCTTCCTTCTCACAAAGAGAATCGAAATAAATATTAGTTTCTTTTGATGCACCTTGAAAAAGTAATTTACCTCTCCCGTATAGGCCAGCACCTTGATTTCCTCCTGAATACTTCATCGCAGAAAACCGAACGAGTTTATAATCCGGTGGGAAATCACCATCTTTATTGTTCACCTCAGCCATAGTCATATTAGGCCCAGTTAACCCCGTCGTGCCTTCATCTGTTAACAACAACAATGTTTTGTTGTTTATTTTCTTTAACTCAAAAACAAACTTCCAACCATTGCCTTTTTTATTGGCCCGATGCCCCCAACCATTCTGGATCGCATCCTTTTGCAGACCATGAACCAATCCTTTAGCCGGCTCAGTCTCATAGCCATCAATAGTCTCTTTGATTTCATTCTTCCAATTAATTGGCGTTGAGGCATCTCTCAACGCGTGATTGCAACTCGCGCAACACAAACGATCCTCATCATTAACGTGTTCACAATATGGGCATTTCATTTGAAACCTCCTTAAGCCACGAATGCATGACTATCTAGAATTTTTTTTCCATAATCATTGATAATATACGCGACCTTGTTTCCGCTCTTTTCTTTAGCAAATAGGCCAAGCTCGTACATGCGGGACATCAACCCGGCTCTTTGCGTACTGATGATTGCATCAGATGCACCGTGCCACACTTGACTAAACTCCTTTTTAATTTCTCGATCAAGATTTTCCCTGTCCGAGCAACCTGCTTGAAGTTGTTTCAGCAACCACACCACCGCCTTATACTCGCCGCCTATGCTTTTTTTAATGTGTTCAAGATAAAAAGTGCATTCCTCACCGCTTAAGCTTTTTTCAAATTTCTTAAAATCAATAATCGGATTTTTAATTTGGGCGAATTCCATACCGGGCTTTGTCAAACCTATTTTGATTTCCCCTGCGGGTTTATCTTTTTTTAGTGCCACAAATCTAAGGAATGGCAAAGCTCCTATCAATGCGCCATCGTTACGAATATTTGCAAGAAATTGAGTCTTGTATCTCAGCATGCTTTTAAATTGATCAGTACTCGGCAAACCCGCAGACAATTTCAATTCGCCGTTTTTCTTATTTTCATTTTCAATCTTTCTAATCTGAGCGCCATAAATAGCTGCTATTTCCGCCGCTTTTTCGCTAAAATCATTTAAATTAACCGAGCTGGCGCTCGCTTGCATTTTTAATAACACCCTGAGGCCTAATTTAATCGGGAAGAGTCTATTCGCCTGCCCCCATAACCAGGTATATTCCTCTTCAGCGGGTTTCATCCGCCTTGCTTCTACCAAATCTGAGAATTTTGGCATTTCTTCAAATCGTTCTACACTTTCGATTTTTTCAATATCCAAATTAGGGCCCATTACCTCGTTCTCATTTCCAACTTCAACATTTTCAGAGATCGGTCTCAGGTATTCCCCAACACCCCTGTCTTCTATGTGAAGTTGATTATCCACAGCGACACCGATGAATTGGTTTACATTTCGGTAATTCCCGCAATTGATGAGGTTTTGCACCTCATTAGCCTGCTTATCCGTTAAGTCAATGATATATCTCATATACCTGACCTCGAGTATAGGTTATTAAGCATTTTAGCCACATATAAAAAGAATAATACTCTACGTATTTTCAAAATACAACAGCATTATTATTAGTATAAAACAAAAATACACTATAAATAAATTAGTATACTGTTTAAATATGAGAAGAGACTCCTTTAAAAGTATCGTAACTCATTTAAGCCATATAACTTAGTTGATATGATTTGGGGAAAATCCAATGCCTCGTGAAGCGCATCAACCAACGTAATTAGTTTTTATCAGTAGGAAATACCCACGGCGGGCTAATGCAGGGCAATTCGAATCGCGTAGCGTTTACCAAAGGGACACGTAACAGTTCACAAACAAAAAAAGCAGGCTTTCGCCTGCTCTATACATTAATCAAATTATAAAAGCGATCCCAACTTGTTTCGGGGGCATTCGTTCAATCCTTTACAATACTTTCCGGCCTTCACACAAATTAATGAGCTGCGATAACGCCAAAATATGCGGCCTGCTGCCGCGCCCTTCTCGAACTGTTTTTAAAACATTCGCTTTTCTCAGGCGATTCAGCATGCTCATGATCATAGGCTTGCTGGGCATCCCCGATTTTCCTTCCAGGTAAGAACTTTGAAAAATCGGCTGATCAAAAAGACGATCTAAAAGAGGTACGGCATATTGAGAACGGGTGAGTTCAAGGATCTGTTTCTTTAGATCCTCATAGAGCTTGATAACCTCCCGCGCTTTCAAGGAGTTTTCTCTGGCCTGTTCATCAAGAGCGAGAAGAAAGAAGGCGACCCATTCGTTCCAGGCTTTTTTGTGCTGCCCTAAGGCCCTTAACCGCGCGATATATTCATCCCGATGAGCGTCAAAATAGGCTGACAAATAAAACATCGGCCTTGAAAGGATCTTTTTCTCAAAAAGGAAAAGAGGAATAAGCATTCGGCCAAGACGGCCGTTACCATCAAGGAAAGGGTGAAGGATTTCAAACTGCGCGTGAACGATGCTCATTTGAACAAGAGCATCAGGTCCTTCTTCGTGGTAGTAATGTTCCCACTCGCTTAAGTACTTCATCAGAATTAGAGGGGCCGGAGGAATAAACCGGGCATCCTCAATGGGTGAGCCAAGAGCACCTATCCAGTTCTGTGTGCGCCTGAATTCGCCGCGCCCCTTATCACGCCCTCGAACACTGTCCAGCAAAACCGAGTGCAATTTTTTGAGAAGGTTAAGTCCAAAAGGCCGTTTCTCTACTTCCTTTTCTACAAGACGGAGAGCTTTTCTGTAATTCATGATCTCCTGAATATCCTGCCGTCTTCCTTCTTCTTTGGGCTCTTCCCCTGCTTCAAATTTCAGCACGTCTCCCAATGTGGCTTGGGTTCCTTCAATTTTTGAAGATAAAACAGCTTCCTGGGTTGTCAGAGGAGACAGAAGCAGGTCAGGATTTTTGATCCCCTGCAAAATTCCGTCATAGTAGGCAAGAGAGCGATTGGCTCTCCCGATTAAGGGAATAAGGGGTTCCCAGTCTAAATCTGTGATTGGAAGTGCTTGAGGTGTAAAGGGTTTCATTTCTGTTAAGTCCATTAGTTACTAATTTATTTGTGTTAAGTTTAATGAATAATACTTAACACAAAGATAAAAAGCAAACTAAGTTTATAAACAAAAAAGCAGTGGCATGGTACCGGTACGATGAAATATTGCTCCTACGATGAAAGTTAGTCCCTAGAAGCGTGTGACTAACTTTCACCTACCACCGAAATCGGAAAACGATTTCGGCTAATCAAAACTGCGGTCTAGGGCTCGACGCGCAGCTCATCATGGTCTGGGTCATTTGCTGGGTATACTGGGTGTTAACCTCGGTTTGTTCCTGCGGGGTCAAACGCTGTTCGATGCGGTAAGGGTTCTGAGGATCGGTGGAGAGGACCTGCTGCAGGCCCTGGCCGGCAGCGGCATAGGCAGCCATGATATCCGCCTGAAATTCCGCGCGCTCTTTGGCGGAAAGGTTCGGGGTCGCATCCAGTTTTTTCTGCAGCATCTGGGCGATGATTTTGGGGCGGATCCCCGCGGTGAGGGCCATGCATTCCTGTGTTTTCTTGGCTGCTGCCGCGCCCATAGCTTCTTTTTCGGCTTTTCTTTCAGCCGCACGCTGTTCCGGCGTTTTCTCTACGGGTTTGAGCGGCAAAGGCTCAATGGGAATGGTGTTGATGTCTATCACCTGCCCCATTTTGGAGCGCAGTTCATCCTCGTATTTGTATTGGCTTGTCATGTCCGTGCCCGCGCCGTTGTAACGCAGCATGCCGCCATGCTTCTGCTCGCATTTCAGGCCCACTTCCTGCGTGAAGCGGATGAACATGGAATTAATGGCCTGCTGTTCGGGACCGGTAAGTCCCTGAAGGTAATGCTGATTGTTCGCGGGGTCGGGCTTGCGCGTCTGCTGCACCTGACGGAGGATCGCAATGTCACGCAGCCATTCCTGGCGTTCCTGCATAGGAAGGTTCGGGGTATTGCCCAGTTTGGTTTCAAGGCGGTCGGCAATCAGGCCTTCGCGGTAGCCGATGGATTCATTGTGGCAGTCCGCGAATTTTTCCATACCGTCCAGTTTCGTGGCCCCCAGCGCGGATGAAAGAGAGGCCTGGGCATTGGGCTGTATCACACTCAAAAGAAAAAGAAATGAAAACAAAGATGCGGTTTTTTTCATGGTGTCCCCTGTTAAAAAGGTTTTATTTTCACGATGTCGTGTATGGAGAGCGCTTGAATGCGGTCATCCAACCGGTAGTTTTCTTTTCCAGGATAAACGACCCAGAGTTTTTCTAACTTCAGATCCCGGACAGCGATATGCATGGAAGGCGTTAGGCTTGGCCGGTCATTCAGTTTAATCTCAAATCCTATTTTTTTTCCATTTTTAATGAAAAGAAGATCCAGTTCGGCACGGTTATGGGTCGCCCAAAAATAAGCCTCGTCGGGCTGAAATTGTTTAAACAACTCTTCGATGACATACCCTTCCCAGGAAGCTCCCCGTTTAGAATGATTTTGAAAGTCCTTTTCATTTTGAATACCGAGCAGCAAATGCAGCAGCCCTGAATCACGCACATAAATCTTGGGCGCTTTCACTTGTCTTTTGCCAAGATTTTCATGCCAGGGCTGAAGCTGGCGAACCATAAGAAGATGCTCGAGATAATCCAGATACTTCCGCACCGTCGGCTGACTGACTCCCAGCGAAGCTGCGGGATCAGCCGCATTCCAAAGCTGGCCGTGGCTGTGCGCCAGCATCGTCCAAAAACGCCGGAACATAGGGGCCGGTATGTTCACGCCCATTTGCGGCACATCCCGCTCAAGGAAGGTTTGAACAAACTGCTTGCGCCAGATAAAACTGCGCTCATTGGACCGTGCAAGAAAGGAGTGCGGATAAGCGCCGCGAAACCAATGAGGCTTCAGCTTTTGCGATGTAACTTCAGCGAGGGAGAAGCCGCTCATTTCGATAGTTTCGACTCTTCCCGCCAGGGATTCAGAAGACTGTTTCAAAAGAGCAGGACTGGCGCTGCCTAAAATTAAAAACTTCGCGGGTAAAGGTTTGCGGTCTGAAAGCACCCTCAGGAGAGGAAACAGCTCGGGTTTACGCTGAACTTCATCAATGACAACAAGCCCGCGAAGACCGGCAAGCTCACTCTTCGCGTCTTCAAGGCGCACCAAGTCATCGGTATCTTCCAGATCGTAGTAGTTTTTGTTGCCGGGAGACAGAAACTCACGCGCCAGCGTTGTCTTACCGCATTGGCGGGGACCAACCAGAACAACAACGCGGCTGCGCTGGATTGCTTTTTTAATTTGATTGGTGAGGTTTAACCGCTTGATCATGTCCAGATGATACCATGAAAATTGAAATTGTCACTTTCAATTTTCATGGTCCTTGTTTTGCGTACTATTTCCAAAATTTTACGTTAACATTTCTAAACGTGCCGGGTTCAAATATCCGAAACTAAAATACAGTTTCGGCTACCATCTTTGGCAGTATGTTCCATTTTGGAACATACTGAATATCGATTTAACTCTCTTGTTTTAAATATGTTAGACAAATGCTTAGTGATCGCTGGGCGCTGAGTACCAAAAAAATCAGCGATCTGAACCTGCGTCAACCAAACGGTATCGTTGTGGAGATGGACTTCGACGGTTTTCTTATAGAGGACAACTTCGCCTTTGAGAGATTTTGTATTTTCGTTGGTGTACATGGGTAATGACTCCTTCTCGCACTGAAGCCCCATTGGCTCCAGTACAGGCACGGGAACTTGTCGTTCCCGTCTTCCTAGCGGTTAGAAGGAGAAACCGTATCGACTGGCGTTTGCCAGCCATGAGACCCGGGAGAGTCTTTCCGGCTTTTGTGCGGGTGAATCAGGGATGAAACATCCGCAGCCTAAGGATCAAATTATATTAAGCCTTCCGGCTTGGGACTTCTTTAAAACTTCTTCTTTTTAGGCGGGTTTGCTGCTGCGGGATCTTCAACAATTTCGCTGACGTCCTTGAGATCGCCGCGCGCGCGCTTGGCCAGCTTTTCATAACGCTCTCTCAGGGCCGCCACAAGCAGCATAAAGACTGGCTTATGGGTATTTTTCATGACACGCATCCTTTGTAAAAAGACGGGGGCAAGCGTTGAGGCATTTCTCAGGGCTGGAGGTGATCATAGGCCAAAGGCAGCGGGCGTGCTATGGGGCGCAATGCCCAACAAACCAGGAAGGCCTGGATGAGGGCGTGACGCGCTAAACCGAAGTGGAGAAGGCCTGTTGAAGGGCAAAGTCTTTCTGGAGTCTCTGAAGAGCATGGTCCATAGAGGTCTTTTTCTTTTCGGGTTCCATTCCCAGCAAAGACCGTGTGGTTTGAGCATCCAGAATGATCTCTTCCGCCGCGGCTTCATTCCACAAGGCATCTGTTTCGCGGCTCTGAAGATCCGGGAGATTCCCATGCATGGGGCCGGATAAATTCGTAACCACCGAAAACCCTGCGTCTTTTGTATAACCTTCCCGGGTTCCCCATAGGAAAAGGGCCATGGCCGCGGCCGGCAGGAAAAAGATTGCGACTTTCTGAATCGGAAAAAGAGTTTTCATTTCATCCTCCTCGCCCGCGGTGGAAAACTTTGCAGGGTTGTCTTAAAAAGGAACACACTGCGTGCCAGCAAAAGTTAGCAATGATAGGTAAAAGTTTTTACTAATCGCAACTAGCTTAATTACAAAGAAGTTGGAGAAAGCGAAATATCCGGAGGAGTTTTAAAGTCATGCGGCCGGGGGCTGGCGGCAATCAAAACCTGACACTTTTTTGTCAGAAACGCACGACATGAATGGCGCAGAGTGCGTCAATTTGATGGGGGCGGAGGCGGGGCTTCGCCATCCCATTTCTTCATGCGCTCTGCGCGCTTGGCATTGCGCTCATCGAATTTTTTCTGCTGATCATCGGTCAGAACCTTGCGGATCTGGGCATCCGTCTCAGCGCGAACAGCCTCAAAACGGGGCTGCATTTCCTTGTGCAGGGCCACCATCTGGGGATGATGGGCCTCAAAAATTTCCTTCACCTGCGCCTTCTGATCCCCGCTGAGCCCAAGGTCTTTGGAGAAATGCTCCAGCATACGCTCTTTCATTTTTTTGTGGTCTCCCATTTTGGGCGGGCCCATGCGGTTCTCATCACGCACCTTTTCAAAGGTGACTCCGCACGCGAAACCAATCAGAAGCGCGATCACGGCACAATGCCAATTCTTTTTACAAAACGCGTTCATAATTCCCCCTTACATTTCCATCAGAGAGCCGATATCCGGCCCTTCCACGGAGAGTGCCCATTGCGATTTTTGAGGAAGGCTTGTTAACAGCAGGCCTTCTGTACTTACTGGAATTTCACGGTGCGAAACAGCCACGACCATCAGACCCGCGGCAAAGGCATAGCCCAAGGCCGGCAAAAGCCAATCAAGAAAAGAAGGTTTGGTTTCTTCAGGAACCGGAGCGGCTGCTCTTTCAAGGTCTTCAAGGCGGCCCATCACGCGGTCCGTAAAAGCCGCGGAGGGTTCAAGGCGGACCTGCCGAAGAGCGGTGCTGGCTTTTTCCCAAAGGGCGAGCGCGCGGCGGCATTCCTCGCAGGTCTTCAAATGATCGGCGATTTCACGCCGCTCATTTTCCGGGGTTTCCGGATCTTTGTAGAAGAAAAGTTTGTCTTTCAAATAATCGTGGTTCATATCGCCCTCGCTTTTTTAGACGCGGGTATCTGTTAAAAGGTGTCGCATTTTCTTTTCCAGTTCCTGGCGCGTGCGGCGGAGCTTTGATTTCACGGAATCCAGGGAACAGCCCAGGGTGTCGCAGATTTCCTGGTAACTAAAACCCTGCACTTCGCGGAGGATCAGCATTTTACGGGCATCTTCAGAAAGGTGCGCAAGCAGGCGGCCAATCAATTCCGTGGTTTCATCCGCAGAGCCGCGCGAGGGTTCGACACTCAAAAGGCTTTCGATTTTATCTCCGTCTTTTTCGATCAGGGCTTCCCAGGATTCCACGGGATGGCGTTTTCTTTTGCGAAGCAGGCTGAGGCAGTGATTGGTGGTAATGCGGTAAATCCAGGTGCCGAAAGCGGCATCGCCCCGGAATTGGCCCAGCGCCTGATAAGCCTTGATAAAAACTTCCTGGGCCGCGTCTTCGGCTTCCGAGGGATCGGAAAGCATGACCAGGCAGGAGCCTCTCACCTTGCCCTCGTATTTTTCAATCAGCTGGCGGTAAGCGTTCCGGTTGCCCGAGAGCACATCCAGAACGATTTCGTAGTCAGTAATGGGAGCTTCTTTCATAGTCATGAATAGGGTTTCAACCGCGTCCACACGGTATTAGACGCAAAAACCCGGGGAAAGTGTCAAAAATTTTTGCAGGCTGGGGGGGGGTGCGCTTAAGGGTACCGTTTACCGTGGGACATGTAACTTCCGTTGCCCGTCTTCATGAAGGTACGCGGTATTCTTAAGTAACAGCGGCCAACTTGGGGCTGACAGCAAGGAACGTCTTATAACCTCCGGTCAGATTAAAGGCTTGAAACCCTTTCTGACAAAGAATACGAACGGCGTAGTAACCCCTCTGCCCCACCTGGCAATAGACCCCGATCGGTTTATCTTTGGGAAGCTCTCCGCTTCGCGTGCGGATTTCATTAAGGGGAATATTGACAGCCTCTTCGACGTGACCTGCCGCATACTCTTCGGGGGTACGCACATCGAGAAGGAAAACCCTGGATTCCAATGCCTTTTCCCACGATATGACCGGGGCAGACATCCGCAGAGCATTCGCCGCGATCATCCCCGCGATATTGACAGGGTCTTTGGCGGCCCCGAATTGCGGGGCATAACTTAACTCTGCCTCCTCCAGATCATAAACCGTTCCCTGCTTCTGAATGGCCATGGCAATAACATCAATGCGTTTTTCTACGCCCTGCTCGCCCACAGCTTGAGCACCCAGAATACGGCCTGACTCGGGATCAAAGAGAAGTTTGATATCAATAGGCTGCGCATCCGGGTAGTAGCCCGCGTGGTGTCCTGGGTGCAGATAGATTTTCTCAAACGGAATCGCCGCGCGTTTGAGTGTTTTTTCCGAAGCACCGGTCATAGCCACCGTGTAATCAAAAATGCCGCACACCGCGGTGGCTTGAACGCCCCGAAAAAAAGAAGGCAAACCAAAAACCGCATCCGCGGCCACGCGACCCTGGCGGTTGGCCGGGCCGGCTAAAGGAATCAGCGTGTACTGCCCGGTAATCACGTCACGAACTTCCACAGCATCGCCCACGGCCCAGATATTGGGATCACTGGTGCGCATTTGATCATCGGTTTTGATACCGCCGCGCTCGCCAAGTTTAATGCCCGCATCCACGGCCAGTTTTGTTTCGGGACGAACACCGATGGAAAGAATCACGAGTTCGCTTTCAATCTGCCGCCCGGATTTCGTCGAGACCACAAGGCCGCCCGAGGCGCTTTGTTCAAATTTCGAAACCGCATCCCCAAGATACAGCGTGACGCCTTTATCGCGAAGGTGCTGATGGACAGGCTCCACCATTTCAGGGTCAAAAGGGGGCATCACTTGAGGAAGCATTTCAACAATCGAAACCTGAATGCCTTCTTTCGAAAGATTCTCAGCCATTTCAAGACCAATAAAGCCTCCGCCCACGATGGCGGCTTTTTTGACTTTCTTGTCGCTGATCCACTTCAAAATCCGGCGGCTGTCGGGGATTGTGCGCAAAGCAAAAATGCCCTCAAGGTCAATTCCCGGAAGCGGCGGCCGAATGGGCGCGGCGCCAGGCGCGAGAACAAGCGCGTCGTAGGATTCATTGTAAACACGGCCGGTTTCGAGATCCCTGACCTCAATCGTCTTTTCCGTGCGGTCAATCTTCAGCACTTCATGACGCAGGCGGACTTCAATGTTAAACCTTTGTTTGAAGAGTTCCGGAGTCGCGACTAAAAGCTTGGACTCATCCGTGATCACTTTTCCCACATAATAAGGCAGACCGCAATTGGCAAAAGAAACGTGCGGCCCCCTGTCGAGCATGATGATTTCAGAATCTTCGGAAACTCTTCTTGCCCGGGCCGCGAAGGAAGCGCCTCCCGCGACACCCCCGATGACGAGAACTTTTTTCTTCATGACGCACATCCTTTCCCCTTTTGAGAATCAGCAGAGCAGGCATTTCCGGCTTTCTGGTTCCAGGGCATGCGGGCTAACAGCATGGCCATGCCGCAGGTATCGGTTAACGCGGCGAAAGTCAGACCCGCCCCGATAAATCCTGAAAGAATAAAAAAGCTAGGATTCACGTAATAGCCCAGAACAACCCCCGTGAGCACGAGAAGTCCGGCAGCCAGACGAACCTGACGTTCAAGCGACCAGATCTTCGATACTCCGGCTTCAGGAACCAATCCCGAAACACGGCAGCCTTCGAGCCCGCCCACCACCACATTGACGTCCTCAAAACCCAGCTGGCCTAGACGCTCGGCGGCCTGCCCTGCTCTTGTGCCGCTCCTGCAAATAAGGTAAACGGGATGCTTTTTACTCAGGCTCCCTGCATTCTCTTCGAGACGGGAAAGCGGCAGGTTACGCGTTCCGGGAAGAAACTCTGCGGCATATTCCATAGGCTCACGAACATCGACAACCTGACGGGTCTGATCCGCGGGCAGTTCCTTAAAATTTTCAGGACGGATTCTTTTTATAAGACTCATAGCAGCCTCCTTAGGCTTTGTGATGATTCCGGATGCAGTCCAGGACGTGAACAACTCCAGGATAAGCGATGGAATAAATACGGAAGTTTCCGCGCGTCTCGCTTTTTAAAATCCCATGACTTCTAAGAAAAGCCAAATGTTTGGAAAGCTCTGCCTGGGGCAGACGGATTTTTTCTAAAAGCGCGCTGACCGAACTTCCGGGGTATTGCTCAAGACATTCGATAATCCGGAGGCGAACCGGATGACCGATGGCTTTAAGAATCGCCGCCGCCTGACGGATGACTGAAGCATCAAGAGGTTTCTTTTTCATACACTCTCCTATATTCCATAAATAGAATATACCGTTTTTGGAATATTTCAAGAGCTATTTTTCAGGCGGATAAAATGTCGCAGGGAAAAGGAGGCGCGGTGAGCTATCGGTACCCTTAAAAAGAAAAGGCCGGAACCGATGTTCTGGTTCCGGCTTTTTCCCCTAATCTACAGTGGTCAAACTTTAAAACTAGCCAATGGCCTGAGTGCTCTGCTCTCCCGTACGGATACGGATACACTGCTGAAGATCGAGAACAAAGATCTTACCATCGCCGATTTCTCCTGTTTTGGCGCCTTTTGTAACAGCCTCGATTGCGGCAGGAACGAAGGTGTCGTTCACAGCGATTTCGAGCTTCACTTTCTTCAGGAGAGATCCTGCTTCTTTATGGCTTCTGTACACTTCCGAAATGCCCCGCTGACGGCCCCGGCCCATCACCATACTGACGGTGACAAGGTGAATTTCTTTGTCTTCTAGGGCCTGCAGCACGTGGTCAAGACGGTCAGGCTGTATGATCGCAACGATATATTTCATGATTCTCTCCTTAATCCAACATGGTGTAAGCAGATTCGCGGTGTTCTGTCAGATCAAGACCAATTCTTTCTTCTTGTTCCGGCACGCGAAGACCCATCACCATGTCCACAATTTTAAGCAGTACAATTGAAACAACAAACGAGTAGACGATTGTAATCAACACGGCCTTGATCTGAATGAAAAGCAGAGCAGGATTGCCGTAGAAGAAACCGTCCGCGCCAGCCGGATTAACGGCTTTATTGGCCCAAAGACCCGTGGCCAAAGCGCCCCAGATTCCGCCGATACCGTGAACGCCAAACGCATCCAAGGAATCGTCGTAACCGAGTTTCGGCTTAAGGAAAGCAACCGCGAAATAGCAGATGATGGAAACGCCGATGCCGATCCAGATGGCATCCACAGGACCCACGAAGCCGGCGGCCGGTGTAATGGCCACAAGACCCGCAACCGCACCCGTGATCTTACCGAGCATGGTGGGATGACTGTTGAATTTCCAGTCCAGAATGGCCCATGTCAGACCCGCTGCCGCTGCCGCGATATGCGTCACCACGAAAGCATTGGCCGCAAGACCGTTGGCGCCGAGCGCGCTGCCCGCGTTAAAACCAAACCAGCCAAACCACAAGAGACCCGCACCCAAAACCGCGAAAGGCAGGTTGTGAGGAGGTGAAAGATGTGTGGGATAGCCTTTTCTTTTTCCAAGCACAAGTGCCGCGGCAAGAGCTGCGATACCGGCATTGATATGCACGACCGTACCGCCGGCGAAATCAAGCGCGCCGCTGACACGGATAAAACCGCCGACAGCCCAAACCCAGTGGCAGATCGGATCATAAACGAGCGTGGCCCACAAAATCGAAAACACGCAGAAAGCGGAGAACTTCATTCTTTCGGCAAAGGCACCGAGAATGAGGCCCGGAGTGATGATGGCAAACATCGCCTGGAAAATCATAAACGCCTGATGCGGAATCGTGGCTGAATAATCAGCATACGGTTCAAGACCCACGCCATTCAAACCTGTCCACGCAAGGCTTCCGATCATTCCCTTAATGTCAGGGCCGAAAGCAAGTGTGTAACCGACAAGAACCCACTGAATGGTGATTGCGCACATCAGAAAGAAACACTGCATCAGAACGGAAAGCATGTTCTTTTTTCTGACCAGACCGCCGTAGAAAAACGCCAGTCCAGGAGTCATAAGAAGAACGAGTGCCGCGGATGTCAGGACCCACGCCGTGTCCCCCGTATCAACGGTAGGAGCAGCAGCCTGAGCAAAAGCCGGTAGAGCCAGACTCAGCAGAAGCCCCATAACCATGAGGCCTATTTTTTTAATGTTCATTGAAAATCCCTTTCTTATTACTTGAAACTCTAGTGTTGTTTCATTGGGCTTGAATTTGAACTGTTGTTCGCTTTCAGGCCTTGCCTTTATCAACTTTCCCCCCCGGTTAAGAGAGATTTCTGTTATGGGTGTTCCCCTCTCCGGCGGCATCACGCCGGATTTGAGGGCCTCATAAGCAGAAATGGGAAATGCGTCCGAAAGCTTCATGTCCCCCCTAGAACAAAAAGCGTGCCAAAAGAGACTTCTTTATGATTCCTCTCCTATAAACCCTGTATAAAAAATAGAGGATGCGGAATCGCTGGATTTAATTAACTTACATTTTTGTGCTTTTTACGACGGAAAAGCAAATGGAAAATATCCAGATTCCGGGGTTCCAGCCAGTTTCGCCCTAGGGGAAGCCTCTAGGGAATCCTGGGCCTTTTGAGGGGAGCACGGGTCAATTCCCGGGCTTTTACGGCCACGGAGACACTTTTGTGAGGAATCCCCCTTAGAGGGCCGCCAATAATGT
Source organism: uncultured bacterium (assembly GCA_964434115.1). Classification (GTDB taxonomy): domain Bacteria; phylum Omnitrophota; class Omnitrophia; order Omnitrophales; family Aquincolibacteriaceae; genus ZLKRG04. The sequence goes on along the minus strand of CAYSSX010000002.1, from coordinate 446,245 downwards.
CCCGCGAGGGACGCGCCGGAACTTTTCTTGTATAATTCTTAAATGCGTTTTTATGCTGACCTTCATATTCATTCCAAATACTCCCGCGCCACGAGCCGCGATTGCGATCTTGAGCACCTGACTTATTGGGGCCGCAAAAAGGGCATCACCGTCATCGGCACCGGGGACTTCACACACCCGGCATGGTTTCAGGAGATCAAAGAAAAACTCATTCCCGCGGAACCGGGTTTATTCCGTCTGCGGCCGGATCTTGAAAAAGCTTTTCTGGAACCCCTCCCCGCTGTTTGTCACGGCACCACCCGCTTCATGCTGTCGGTTGAAATTTCCACGATTTACAAAAAAGGCGACAAGACCCGCAAAGTTCATCATCTAATTTACGCGCCTTCGATTGAAAAGGCCGACGCCATTCGCAGCAAGCTGGGCGCGATCGGCAATATCCGTTCTGACGGACGTCCCATTCTGGGGCTCGATTCCCGCCACCTTCTTGAAATTGTTCTCGAAGCCGGAGAAGGCTGTTACCTTGTGCCCGCGCATATCTGGACACCCTGGTTTTCCGTACTCGGGTCCAAATCGGGTTTTGATAATGTCTGCGATTGTTACGGCGATCTGTCCAAGCATGTGTTCGCGGTGGAAACCGGACTTTCGTCAGACCCGGAAATGAACTGGCGCGTATCGCACCTTGACCGGTACCGTTTGATGTCGAACTCTGACGCGCATTCTCCGCAGAAATTAGGACGTGAAGTCTGCGTGTTTGATACGGACCTGGATTATTTCGCGATGAAGCGCGCTTTAGAGACCGGCATTGGTTACGGCGGCACCGCGGAATTTTTTCCGGAAGAAGGCAAGTACCATATGGACGGACACCGCAACTGTAATGTCCGCCTCACGCCCGAAGAAAGCCGGAAGTTAAACGGAATTTGCCCGGCCTGCAAAAAGCCGCTGACCTTAGGCGTGATGTACCGGGTGGAAGAACTCGCGGACAGGCCCCTCTTGTACAAACCCCAGAACGCGTGCCCGTATCAGAATCTGATTCCGCTGCCTGAAATGATTTCGGAAATTCACGGCAAGGGCGAAACCAGCCAGGCCGTGACCCGTGATTATGAAAAGATGATTTCATCGCTTGGCCCGGAGCTCGACATCCTAAGCACGCTTCCCTTGGATTTAATCGGAAAAAATTCATCGCCGGTCATGCAGGAGGCCATTCAACGTATGCGTGAAGGCCAAGTGATCCGGGATGCCGGGTATGACGGGGAATATGGAAGGATTAAACTTTTCACCGAAGACGAACTCAAAAACCGCTTGTCCGCCGGCGTTCTTTTTAATGTCGAGAAAAGCATCTCGGCAGCAGACAAAAAAAAGAAATCTTCCAAAGGAAAAGCTGGCGCGGCAGCAGTAACCGCAAAAGTAAAACCCTCTTCCCCGGAAAAAATTCCAACGCTGGATAGGGACCAAGCCAAGGCCCTTGAAATTACGGATGGCCCCCTCTTGATTCTGGCGGGTCCGGGTTCTGGAAAAACGCGCACCCTGACGCACCGGGCCGCGCATCTGATCCAATCGGGCAAGGCAAAACCCGAGGGCTGCCTCACGATTACCTTCACACGCCGGGCCGCGGAAGAAATGCGCGCGCGCCTGAAGCAGCTGCTTCCTGAGGTGTGGCAAAAGATCCCGGTCACCACCTTTCATGGGCTGGGGCTTCGCATCCTTTCCGAGAACCGGATTGAAGCCGGTCTTTCACGGGGGTTCCGCGTGGCTGGGGAGCAGGAGCGCGTTGTCCTGCTCATGCAGAAACTCGGCGTGACCGAAGCCCGCGCTCAAAAACTGCTTCACGAAGTGTCGCTTTTCAAACGCAAGGAATTACGCGAAGACATGATGGAGACCCTTGATCCCTCGCTCAAAATTTTGAATGAGGCGCGGGATACGCACGGCTGGCTGGATTATGATGACCTTTTAATCCTCAGCGTTCAGCTTCTGGAAGAAGACCCGGACACCGCGGCTTATTACCGGAAAATCTTCACTCACCTGTCCATTGATGAGTATCAGGACATTGATGCCTGGCAGTACAAGCTGGTGCGCCTGCTCGCAGCCGAAAGCGGGAATATCTGCGTGATCGGCGACCCGGACCAATCCATTTATAGTTTTCGCGGCGCGAATGTTGAATTCTTTCTCCATTTTGAACGGGATTTCCCCGGCGCGCAGAAAATTTTCCTTAGCCGCAATTACCGTTCCGGGCGTTCGATTCTGGAAGCCTCGGCCCAAATGATTCAGCCTTCATCTCTCGCCGAAGACCGGGCCATGGAAGCTTTGCTTGAAGACACGGGACGCGTGGTCATTCATAAATCACCCACGGATAAAGCGGAAGCCGAGTTTGTGGTCCACACCGTAGAAAAATTGATCGGCGGAACTTCTTTTTTCTCAATGGACAGCGGCAGAAGCGAAGGGACTCCGGACGCCGCTTATTCGTTTTCAGATTTTGCCGTGCTGACACGCACCGATGCTCAGCTCGATTTAATGGAGGAGGCGTTTCAAAGGTCCGGTATTCCTTTCCAGCGCCAAAGCCACCGCCTGCTGGATTTAGTACCCGAAGCGCGCGCCCTGTTTGTTTACCTTTCGGAGCATGTCCTTTCCTCAGGCATCAAGGTGAGTTTGAAGAAGGGACTTTCGCAATGCGGCCTGGCAGAGGATCACCCTCTCACGTTAAAGCTTGAAAGCTGGGCCGAGACTTTCGGGGAGGATGCCTCGCGTTTTCTTTCGGAGATTCATTTGAGTCTTGAAGCAGACATCCGCGACGACCGCGCGGAGAAAGTTTCACTCATGACCCTTCACGCGTCCAAGGGGCTGGAGTTTCCCGTGGTGTTTATCGCGGGCTGCGAGGACGGACTCTTGCCGCTGAATTTCAAAGGCAAACCCGAACCGGAAAAGATTGCTGAGGAAAGACGCCTTTTCTTTGTCGGCATGACAAGAGCCAAAGAGAGGCTCTTCCTCTCGCATGCCGAAATGCGCCTTATGCAGGGGCAGGTTCAGGAACAAAGCCCCTCCCCTTTTCTCAAAGACATTGAGGAACGCCTGCTGGCGAGGGAAACTTCTGATTTTAAAAAGAAGCCTTCACCCACGCCGCAAAAAGATCTTTTTTAATTCCCGCCTGAAAAGCAAAAGCGCGGGAATTTCTCCCCGCGCTTTTTAGATTCGAATTTTCTAATGTTTTAAATCAATGCTGCCCGGCGTGCGCGTCATCCTCGACTGAAGGCGTATCACTGTCCTGAGACTTCTTTTCACACTTTTTGCATTTCTTGCATTTTCCGGCCTCCCCGTCTTTTTCGCATGGCTTTTTGCGGCTCATCATGGGGCATTCTTTTTTCATGCCGCCCATATCCACGGGAACTGCCTGCTCCTTCACAAGATTAAGATTGGCGTCGTATTTATAAAGCTTTGTTCCCGCGAGAACGATCACACCGCCGTCACCGGAAGCCACCAGCTCATACGGCATGGCCATTTTCATCATCGCGCTGTGCTGAGCCGCCCAGTCCTTGTCGTCCTTGTGCTTTTTACCGCCCCAGGCAAAGGCCGAAACGGGAACAAAGAAAGCGGCAAACAAAAACGCGGTTAAAAATCTTACGGTCTGTTTCTTCATAAATTCTCCTAGGCTTTCAAAACCTGAAAAGTGCGTTCATCGATAATTTTGTCACCGCTTTTCACAAGCACGCTCCACTCGCCTGACGGGTCATCAATGCCGATTGTTGCCAAAGGAAGACGCGTCTTGACGTGATCCGGATAAGCAATGTTGGCCTGAAAGGTTCCGGAATAAACAAGCTGATGACCGGGAGCGAACCACTCCACCGAAAATTTCGGACGGTTCAAACGCTCCTCGTTGGTGCGCGCGGGATCAAAGAAAGCGAACCAGAAAAGATTTCTTGTGCCGGCCGGAATCTGAGAAAGAGACTCTACGGTTTTCTTGTGGCGCTGAACAATAAAAGGAACCTGACTGGTCGTAAGCCCCATCCCCACGATAGGCGGGCTGGCAGGCTTGTCGCGCGCACTGGATTCGCCGGACTCATCTTTCCATTCTTCGGGCGCGGCTTCATCCACATAGGCAGGCAAAACCATTTCATTGGCTTCGATTTTGGGAGGCACGGGCACTTCAACGGCCGGCACCGCAGGGACAGCCGCTGCGGGAGCAGGCGTCTGCTCAACTACCGGAGCCGCCGGAGCTGAAACCGCAGCAGTTTCAGGGACTTTGGCTTGTTCTGCGGCAAGAGCTGCTTCCTTTTTCATTTTTGCGCGGGCCTCATCGGCGGCTGCCGTGGCCGCGTCGACTACGTAAGGCGAATCGGTTCCCTGAACCGTTTGAACAGAGACTGTTTGCGGCGCAGCGACTACGGGGGCAGATACCGGGGTTTGCTCAGGAACCACTACGGCAGCGGCGGGTGCGGCGGGCGCGGCCGGAGCTTGAGGAGCCGGGACTGCTGCATCCGTACTCACGGCAGCGGTTTCCGCGAAAGCCGGAAATGAAAGAACACAAAGAAAAAGAGCGGTTAAAATTCCGTGATTTTTTTTCATAGCAAGACTCCTCTGAGGTCATCTTGTGGGCCTGAACCGGAAAACCGGGACAAGCTTGAATCCATTGAGAAGAAAGTTGTATTGCGTAAGAGGATTGTATTCAAAAATGGGTATGTCGGGGGAAAAATGTTGAGCCTTGCTGTGAGAAAATTTCAGCTTATTCCATGAGGGGCTCGTTCTAGGAAAATATTTCGTGGGAATAAATTAAAGTAAGAGGATTTGGCTGCTACGATTCGCGGTGCTCACTCGCGAAGACGAAAGCATCAAGCTTTCGCGTGCGAATACAGGATCTTCATAAAAGATCCTGAGAGCCTCCTGAAGCGGGAGCTTCAGGGCAAATCCTCATCCCGCTTGCACACCACAACCGCATCTCAGAGGACTTGGCTACTACGATTCGCGGAGCTCGCTCGCGAAGACGAAAGCATCAAGCTTTCGCGAGCATGCCGGAATCATCGGATTCCGGCGGCGTAGCCTCCTCTCCCGCTTGCACACCACAACCGCATCTCAGAGGATTTGGCTACTACGATTCGCGGAGCTCATCTGCGTAGCCTCCCCTCGTGCCCTGACGGCCGGTCTTCGACTTACGGCCTTTTCCTCCGAGTGAAGACGAGACTATCAAAGTCTCGCGAACCTGCCAAAAGCATTGAGCTTTGGGCCTTTAGGTCGGCGGCACGAGCTTGTGCGAATACAGGATCTTCATAAAAGATCCTGAGAGCCTCCTGAAGCGGGAGCTTCAGGGCAAATCCTCTCGTCCATTCCTAGAAATAAAAAAGGACCCTCCGAAGAGAGTCCTTTTTTATTAAATGGTCGGGGCGAGAGGATTTGAACCTCCGACCACACGCACCCCAAGCGTGTGCGCTATCCAGGCTGCGCTACGCCCCGACGTAAAGCCTTATAATCTCAAGGAGTTAAGAAAATCTATGGATTTTCAGGGTGTGTGTTTCTTGCAAAGTTCGTGGAGTTTAGCAGATTTCAGAAATCTTGTCACTCTTGAATCCGGCGGCCCCGGAGGACAAAAAAACGGGCGAACCAGAGCCGCCTTTTTGGGGGCAGCGGCTGGCTCGCCCGGAGAATTTACCTGACGGCTTCTTTCAACCCAGAACCTGCGGAAAAAGCAGGAACTTTGCGGGCTTTAATCTTGATCGTTGCTCCGGTCTTCGGGTTACGACCTGTGCGAGCCTTGCGGTTACGCACGAGGAAGCTACCAAAACCGATAAGAGAAACTTTCTTGCCTTTCTTAAGAGAACCACGAATGGCTTCGAAAGTAGCATCGATCGTCTTCCAGGCTTGCGCCTTGGAAAGACTCGTTTTCTTTGCAACTTCTTCTACGAGTTGTGCCTTGTTCATTGTGTCACCCCCTTTCATTATTGGCGGTAGTCTAAATCAGTACTGCTTCCACTCTTCGCGCGCGTCACGGGCGAGAAGATCTGTCACCGCAGCGCGTGCGTTCTTGCCTTTGAAAACAAGCTGGTAAACCTCATTCAGAAGCGGCAGGGAAATATCCAGCTTTTCGCAAAGCTGGTGGACGCTTTCGGAAGTGTCCACGCCTTCGGCAACCATTTCCATGCCGGCCAAAATCTCTTCGATCTTTTTTCCTTCCCCTAACTGACGCCCCACGCGAAGATTGCGGCCATGCTGGGAAAAACAGGTCGTGACAAGGTCACCCAATCCCGAAAGACCAAAAAAACTGTTGGGGTTCGCGCCCATCCGGACGCCAAGGCGCATCATTTCAAGCAGGCCCCGTGAAATCAGACCCGATTTTGTGTTGTCCCCGAATTTCAGACCGTCACAAACACCCGCGGCAATAGCGATCACGTTCTTAAGCGCCCCGCCAAGTTCCACACCAATAATGTCGTTCTGGGAATAGATACGGAAGAAGGTGTCCATAAAGGCATTTTGGACTTTTTCAGCGTGCTGGGGATTATCGCTGGCCGCCACCACAAGGGTGGGCATGTTTCGGGCCACTTCCTCGGCATGGGAAGGCCCGGAGATCACGACAAGGCCGGTTTCGGTACCCAAAGTCGAATAAATGATCTGGGAAGGGCGAAGGCAGGTCTTCTTTTCAAGGCCTTTGGCCACGGAAACGAAGATTTTCCCCTTGTAGGCGGTATCTTTGACTTTAAAAAGGACGGTGCGAAGGAATTGGGTAGGAACCGCAAGGACAAGGATCTCGCCGAAATCGACGGCTTCTTTTAAGTCCGCCGTGACTTTAAGGCCTTCCGGCAGCGGAACCCCGGGAAGAAACTTGATATTCTCACGCTTAGCGTTCAGCGTGGCGGCATACTCAGGAAACGCGGACCACAAGACAACCTGATTCTGGTTCCGCGCCGCGACAACCGCAAGCGCCGTTCCCCATCCGCCGTCACCGAGTACCGTAATTTTAAACTTTTGTTTCATCCAATAAATCCGAATCCGTGTTTCGCAGGTTCAAAGAAAACGTGAAATCCCTTGTCGGACAAGGCTTGGAACGACGGTAATGTAGCACGGAAGAAATGCCGGGTCAAAAACAATTTCACAAAAAATGTGATTTTTTTCCAGGTTTGACGCGGGACAGCGAAAGATGCAAAAAAAGTCTTTACGCGCCGAGCAATTTGTGAATTTTCACAAGCGCTTCGACATCTTCCGGAATGCGCACGGGACGCATGGAGGCATCGACAAAAACGTGAAGGGAAAATCCTGTGACAAGAAGGCGGCCTGAAGCTTTATTGAAAACCTGATATTCAAAACGCATTTTGGCTTTGGTCATTTCACTGACGCTGGTGCGCACGAATACGAGATCGTCGTAAGTGGATGGGTACATATACTTGGCCTGCGTCTCAACCACCGGCAGGAAATAACCGCGCTTTTCACACTCGGTGTAAGGAAGGCCCAGCGCGCGGAAATATTCCGTACGCGCGGCTTCAAACCAGGAAAAGTAATTCGCGTAATAACTGATGCCCATCTTATCCGTGTCGCCGTAACGCACACGGTATTCGAAATCAAAGAATTCCATAGAAGGTCCTTTTCACATCCACGCCGCGGCTGGCTTTCCAAATGGCCCAGAGAAGGGCGCCCAGCAGAACCCCCGTGACATCAGCCGCCCAATCCCGGAAGTCCGCAGAGCGGCCCTGAATCGACCGCTGCATAAGCTCTGTCACAACACCGACCGCAAAACTCCAGATGACCGCGGCCAAAGCCCTCCGGTGACGGAGCCAGCATTCCGGGAGCATCTTGAGCGCGTGGACCGTAACGCCAAAAAGAAAAAGGTATTCGCTGGCGTGAAGCACTTTGTCATTCAGGGAATCAATGACCTCCGGAATATCCGGGCCCGGAATAACGGCTGTATAAAAAACAAAAAGATGGTAGGCAAGAAAAACACCCCAGGCGGTTTTCGGGCCGGAAAGCATTTTGAGGTAGCCGGGTTTGCGGGACATAAAGTCCTTAAAAGGAATCTTTCAGCTTATCGAAAAAAGCTTTTTTTCGGGTTTGAACTTTTTCGCCGCGCAATTTCGCGAGTTCAGAAAGAAGTTTCTTTTCTTCCGCGCTGATTTTGGAGGGCACTTCGATTTCTACACGGATATATTGATCACCCCGGGAATCGGGGGCATTTAGACTCGGAAGTCCCTCACCCCGGATGTGAAGAATTTTTCCGGCAGGCGTCCCCGCCGCGACCTTAACTTCCGTTTCGCCGGTCAGTGTCGGGCATTTCACGTTCCCGCCGAGCACCGCCGTTGTATACGGAATCAAAAGTTCGCAGTAGAGGTTTTCGTCTTTACGTTCAAAAAAGTTGTGTTCCTTGACGCGGATATCAATGTAGAGATCGCCGCGGGGTCCGCCGAAATCACCGGCTTCCCCTTCGCCCGTCACTTTCATGCGGGCCTGGCTGTGTATGCCGGGAGGGACTTTCACGTTCAGCTTTCGCGTCTTCTTGACACGGCGCTGTCCACCGCAGGCCTGACAGGGCTTTTCGATTTTTTCGCCTTCCCCATTACAAGTGGGGCATGTCCTGCGAAGGGTAAAGAACCCCTGGGAAACACGCACTTCTCCGCGGCCCGCGCAATCCTTGCAGCTCGTGCGTTTGGAGCCCGGAGCAGCGCCTGAGCCCTGGCAATCGCCGCAGGTTTCCTTACGCGGGATTTCGAGCTGAAGCTCTTTTCCTTTAAGCACTTCTTCCAGGTCAATTTCAACGGGAAGCTGAAGATCTGAACCGCGTTTAGGACGCCGGCCGCCGCTCCCGGAACTTCCTCCGCGGGAAGCTCCAAAAAAATCTTCAAAAAGATCTCCGAAAATATCCCCGAATCCGCCGAAGCTTTCAGCAAAATCCTCAAAGCCCTGAAAGCCATGCCCGCCAAGAGAGTGGCCGAACTGGTCATACTGAGCGCGCTTCTGCTGATCGCTCAAAACCGCGTAGGCTTCGGCTGCTTCTTTAAAACGGTCTTCGGCTTCCTTATTGCCGGGGTTCTTGTCAGGATGATTTTGCAGCGCGATCTTGCGGTAGGATTTTTTAATCTCCTCGCTTGTGGCGGTCCGCGCGACACTCAGCACTTCGTAGTAATCCCTTTTTTGAGCCATTGCTTGATCGTCTCCGGAAATAAGTTAGTGGAACATTCGAGGATTTTTTAAAACTGCCGCGTCTGGCACCCGTCTTTTTTTCTGCCCTTAATTGGAAGAGGCGGGCGCAACCCTTACCGTCACTTTTGCGGCGCGGAGCAGGCGGTCGTGAAGCATGTAACCCGCTTCTACTTCATTAAGCACCACATCTTCAGGGCCTTCCTCGGGTACGTGGGCAATCGCCTCATGCTTGTGGGGATCAAAAGGCGCGCCAAGGGTTTGCATTCTCGTCAGCCCCTGATTTTTGAGGGAATCTAAAAGCTGTTTATGGACCATTTGAATTCCTGAGATAAGACTTTTCAGGGTCTGCGCTTCAGGAGAATCCTGCAAAGCGGTTTGCTGCTGGCTTTGGGCATGCACAAGAGCACGCTCAAAATTATCAAGAACCGGCAGAAGCGTGCGGATAAAACTCTCCTGATTAAATTTCACAAAGTCATCGCGTTCACGGGCCAGGCGTTTTTTGGCGTTTTCAAAATCAGCCGCGGAACGCATCAGTTTTTCACGCATGCCTTCCAGCTCTTCAAGGCGCTTCATGAGATTCTGATAATCGGCGCCCGAAAGGGTCACATCCGCGGCTTCCGCGGGCGGGCCTTGGGTTTCTTTATTTTCGTCTTCTGAATTCTGAGATTTCAAGGATTCTTCCATAAGGTTATAGGGTCTTTAAACGGGTTGAACTATCGGGCCGGGGCGCTATCCTGAAGAACGTTCATCCAGAATTTGATTCATGAGCCCTGCCATGCGGAACACAAGGGGAATGGTTTGGGAGTAACGCATTCTTTTGGGGCCGACAATTGCAATAGTCCCGGAAACTTGACCGGGCAAATCGTACTGTGCTGAAATGACCGAACAATCATGCAAAGCCTGGGGTTCGTTTTCCTGTCCGATACGGACGGTGACTTCATGATCCTCCGAAGGCGCGGAAATCCATTCTGCCAGCCGCGCCTTTTCTTCAAAAACCCTGAAAAGATTCCGGACTTTGCTGACATCCTGAAATTCGGGTTTTTCCAAAATGTGGGAAGAGCCCTGAAGATAAAGCTTCACGCGGTTGCCTCCCCCGAGCTGAGTGTTCGGAAGAATGACGAGGCTTGCCTCCTGAGCCAAAAGAGCGAGAAGGCGCGAGGCTTCTTCCAGAAGAGGTTCTGTTTCCGAGTTCTCTTTGGAAAAACCAAGAAGGTCCCCTTCCAAACCGCTGATGCCTTCGGAAACAGCCGGTGAAGTTTCAACCGCGTTATCGACGTAATAGCGGTAGCCGCGGTCTGTCGGGATACGGCCTGAAGAGGTATGCGGCTGAACCAGGTAACCCACCTCTTCCAGAACGCCCATTTCATGGCGAAGCGTCGCCGGAGAATAGTCCATATGGTAGCGGTCACGAAGCATGCAGGAGCCTACGGGAGCCGCGGTCTCAATGTGAGTTTCGACCACGCAGCTTAAAATGGTTTTTTGTCTCAGGGAAATGTTCTGCATAGGCTGTGTATACTAGCAAAAAAAACGGAATGGCTCAATACGGGAAAAGAGGAAGGTTTACAGCATCGGGGACGTGGATAAGAGGCCCTGAAAATCGATCTTCTTCTTGCGGAAAAGCTCCAGGGAGTCACGGGGGATCACATGCTCACCCGCTTCCTGGGCAATACTGACACTGACGTAGTCATATTCGCCGAACTGATAGCTTCTCAGGAGGTCCACAAACTCCCTGGAGATCAAGGACAGCAGGTAGACCATATCCTCATGGGAAATCAGGGAATCCCGCTTGTAATTGTTGAGATCCTTGAGGGAAACCGAATCAAAAACAAAGGAGAAGTGGGGCTTTTCAGCATCCTTTTCATACACCACCCGGACCTTCACATCGCGGAAGGTGTTCATAATACGCTCATCCCCGCCCGCGATAGCCTGCGCCCGCCGGGTCATCTGCTCGGCAAGGAAGTCACCCAGGTTGACGTCTTCCACGGGAAACTCCTGTTCCCAGCTTTCGAGACTTTGCTCGATCTTGATGTCTTCCGGAAAAGGAATTTTCTGAAGCTGCCCCTGATCATTCATGTACTGAAAAGGAATGACCCGGAGGATTTTAGGATCGGTATCACGATAAGAAACCAGGAAAAGGTACTGGGCATCGACCCCTTTCGGGATAAGCGGCTGTCCATTCTTTACAGGCCTTACACTGGCATACACAAGAACCTCGCCGCGCTGAACACGGGCGCTGCGGATATCTTCAATTTCCCAATGCGTCACCGGATCAATCGATCCGACGGGACGGAGCGTGTGAAAGAAAAGGTTCTGCACGGAGTCCGGATTGATCCCGGATTCAAAATACGCTTCGGAGATATCTTCGAGGGATTTCTTTTCAAGGTCTTCAAAAAATTTCCGGACCGGACGGTGCCAAAGCACGGCGCGGTTCTGGCGCATTTCATGAATCACGCGTTTGCGGTATTCCTCGCGGGAAATGTCCCAAATGCGGACGCGGCGGACATCATCGACATAGCCTTTCAAGACCAGTTGAAGCCCCGTGTTTTCAACGTCTGTGGCCTGCACCATGTAAAACTTAAAATCTTTATCCGTACTTAGCAGCACCCGCGAGATTGAAAAGAGGACATCTTCGACTTTATCGAGAGCTTCGGGAGAAGGTTCAAAGAGGGTTTCCAGATTGCGGACTTTTCCCGCGATGACAGAGCCTTTGAAATCCGTCGCGAAAAGTTTATCCAGCGGAATGTAGACGCCGAGCGTGCTGCCGACAATTTTGACATCAATATTGGAGATGCCGTATTCCTCGCGGCAGATCTTGGCAAGGGATTCTTTCAGTGAGTCAGAGGGGTAAGACTTGCTCGTGCAGCCAGCCGCGAAGACGGCGGCGCCGACCATAACCCAAGAGAGAATGTTCCGGCGGAGTTTCATGATGTAGAGGTTCCGGCTTATTTCTTCGGAGATCCGTCTTCGCCCAGTGAGCCGGAGCCGATAAAGCGCCGGGGATTAGCCTTTCCGAATTCCGCGAAAACCGCCTCGATCTGATCGTAGTCGAGTTCGCTTTTCGTCAAAAGTTCATGGGCAAAACGCTCGAAGAGTTCCTTTTCCTTCCGCAGCAGGTCTTCCACTTCTTTCAGACACTGCTTGATAATAGCATCCACATCCTGCGTCAGCTGGTTCTTCACATCCTCGGACAAAAGATTTTTAGGAACAACCGTGTAGTCACCGACAAGTCCCGAGGGTCCCATACCGCACTCCCAAACCATGTGATGAGCAATCAACATGGCTTTTTTGAAGTCAGAGGTCACACCGCTGGTGGTGGTGTTGAATTTTACTTTTTCACCGGCATACCCGGCAAGACAGACCTTAATATCCGCGAGCAGGGATTCACGGTCATGGCTGTGCCACTCTTCAATGGCTGTCGGATGAACCACGCCTAAGCTGGATTTTCTCGGGATGATGGAAGCCTTAAAAACATCGTCACGAGGATGCATCAGGTACGTCACCATCAAATGGCCGGTTTCGTGATACGCGGTCATTTCTTTTTCACGGGCATTCATGCTGATGCGCGTCTTGGTTCCAAGATCAATACGCTCAATGGCCTCGGAGATTTCCCGGTGAGTAACCACATCCGTTCCGTTACGGGTGGCGATCAAAGCGGATTCTTTCACGATGTTTTCAATATCCGCAGGGCTTTTTCCCACACCCTTGCGGGCCAAGCGGCGGACATCAATGGAAGCTTCGTGCTTGATCTTGCCCAGGTAGTATTTGAAAAGCTGTTCGCGGCTTTCAAGACCCGGCTTGCTGATATAAAGTTTACGGTCAAAACGGCCCGGGCGGAGAAGCGCGGGATCCAGATTGTCTTCCGAAGCGTTTGTGGCGCCGATCACGATCACGTTTTCAACTTTTCCCGCAGAGATACCGTCCATCTCAACAAGAAGCTGGTTCTGCGTGGTGTTTGATTCGCCGCTTCCAAACTGGTTAAAAGTACGGCGATGACCGAGCGCGTCAAGTTCGTCGATGAAAATCACACAGCCGCCGTAGCCGTAAGCAAGACTGCGGGCGGTAGCAAAGAGTTTTCTGACACGGCTTGCACCTACCCCCACGAAAACCTCATTGAATTCACTGGCCGCCATTGAAAGAAAAGGCAATCCAGCTTCCGTGGCCATGGCTTTCGCAATATAGGTTTTACCGCATCCAGGAGGACCGATCATCAGAATACCGCGGACAATTTTTCCGCCGATTTTTTTCAGGCGGGCATGGTCTTTAATGAGGGACACCACTTCGAGGGCTTCTTCCTTAACTTCGTCCAGCCCGATGACATCAGAAAAGCGGATGTTCACGTCTTTGGCGTTAACATTTTTCTTATCAATGTTCGCCATGCCGCCCCGCAGCACCATCATGTACATATAAACGAAGACAACGCTGTTGACGAGAACAAGAAGAATGGAAATCGGCATCTGGGCAAGGGTGATGTTACGGTAATAGCTTTCAAGAGACATCATGCCGTAGACAGACAAAACGATAAGTGCAAGCACACCCAGCGTGATGAAGAGCTTCACCTTGTGGTTCTGGTAGTGCATCCTCATACGTCTTAGATTCTGGTTCATTAGGATTCCTCGAAGTTGTTTTACTTCAATAATTTAAATAATATACCGTCTGGTTAGTCTGTAACTATACCTCTAAGCTAAAAACTTTGTCAACTTTCGTAAATAGCCCGCTTTGGGGCCAATTTCTACAAATAAGGCGGCCAAAAGCGTTTACATGCTACGTCTAGTTAATGGGGAGACTTAACCCCTATTTTGAAACTACCACTTCTCTTCCCATTTAGACGCGCCGGCATCCTTTTTAGTGTCATCCTGGCCCCAGCCTTCGGCCCACCAATCATCCTCAGCCGGTTCTTTCTTTACGCCCTCCAGATTTTCAGGAACCGGGTCACCAAAATCAGGAATATGATCCTGCGGCTGGGAAACACCCGCTTCCTCGGGCTGATTCCCCACAGGTGATTTGGTTTGAAAGTTGCGCCCCTCATAGAACTCAAAAGTCGGAGTCGGCGGACCTTTTTCACCGTCTTTAAGCTCTTCCAGCTTTTTCTTCAGAGCAATCGGATCGGTTTGGGTATTTTGTATAGGGGTCCGCTCTTTGCGGATCACCCCCGCATGCAGGGTAAAAATTAAAAGAAGCGAAACCAGAAGTCTAAGTTTCTTCACAGAGCAAAATCCTCCCGCACACTTTAGACGTGCCGGATGATGGTTCGATTCATTGGGGGAAACCTTCTCAAGTGTACCGCCCGGAGCGAAAGGAATCAAACAGAGGCTTTCAAGGCTGAGCGCCGGATGTCCAAATACTTTCTTAAGTATTTTCCAGTATAGGAGTTAGACTGCTTCATAAGCCCATTCACATCACCGGCATAAAGAAGTTCGCCCCCTTTGTCTCCGCCTTCCGGGCCTAAATCAATCACGGTGTCCGCGGAACGGATAATCTCCATGTTGTGCTCAATAATAATAAGGGAGTGGCCTTTCTTAAGAAGTTCGTCAAAGGCCCCCATCAAGAAATGAATATCGTGGTAATGAAGTCCGGTCGTAGGTTCATCAAAAAGATAAACCACATGACGGGACCGCTTTTCAATCATCTCAACGGCAAGCTTCAATCGCTGAGCCTCACCCCCGGAAAGTGTTGTCGCGGATTGTCCCAGCCTCAAGTACCCCAGCCCGACCCGGTGAAGAAGTTCAAGTTTGGCGCAAAGCCCGGCTTCCTCTTTAAAAAAATCCAGACTTTCTTCGACGGTCATGCCAAGCACCTGATCCACATTTTTACCCCGGTATTCAATTTCAAGAATTTCCGGTTTAAAGCGCTTCGCCTGGCACGCTTCGCAGGGAATAAACACATCCGCGAGAAAATGCATTTCGACCTTGATCCGTCCGTCCCCTTTACAGGCGTCACAGCGGCCGCCATCCACATTGAAAGAAAAATAGCCCGCGTCAAAGCCCTGCCGTTTGGCCTGGGGCGTAGCAGCGAAAAGTTTCCGGATCTCATCAAAGGCTTTGAGGTAAGTCACGGGGTTCGAACGGGGCGTGCGGCCAATCGGGGATTGATCAATCAAAACCATTTCATCCACAGCTTCAAACCCTTTGACGGAAAGGACAGTGCCGAGATCCTGAACCGGCTGGCCCTTATGACGCAGGTAGTGGTGATAAAGAATATCGTAGAGGAGCGTGCTCTTTCCGGAACCAGAAACCCCCGTGATCACGACAAGCTGATTCAGGGGAATCGAAACAGAAAGGTTTTTGAGATTATGCTGGGCTGCGCCTTCGATCTTGATCCACGCTTTGGCTTTTGGCGGATTTGAAAAAGATTCATGACGCTTCACTTCCAGCTCTCCGGAAAAATACCGGCCTGTAAGTGATTCTTTGGCCTTCGTGATTTTCTTTACGGGACCCTGGAAAAGAATGCGGCCGCCTTTTTCACCGCCCAAGGGGCCTAAGTCAATCACTTCATCCGCGGACTCAATCATGGCCCGGTCGTGTTCCACCACGACCACCGTGTTTCCAAGATCACGAAGTTCTTTAAGCAGGCGGATCAAAAGGTCGTTGTCCCGTTCATGGAGTCCGATACTCGGTTCGTCGAGAACATACAGCGTGTCCACAAGCGCAGAACCCAGCGATGAGGCAAGATGAATGCGCTGAACCTCTCCGCCGGAAAGTGTCCGCGAAAGCCGTGAGAGACTTAAGTACCCCAGGCCTACTTCCTTTAAAAAACGGACCCGTTTTTTAATCTCAAGATAGACGGGTTCCACGCGGCCGAATTCTTCTTTTGAAAAAGTAAGCGTTTCCAAATAGGCGAACAAATCCCCAATCGGCATATCCAAAACCTCAGGGATGGTCTTGCCGTGGACCTGGACTGCCAGTGCTTCGGGCTTGAGGCGGGTCCCCTTGCAGTCCGGGCACGGGATATACCCGCGGTATTTACTAAGGAAAATACGGACATGCATCTTGTAGGTTTTCTTTTCAAGGTAGTTATAAAAATCTTTGACGCTGAAATACTCATCGCCCTTGGAACCAAACAAAATCGTGTTTCGCTGGGTTTCGGATAATTTTTCCCAGGGCTTATCCACGGGAATTTTTTTGGATTTACAGAACTTTATCAGCTGGCGGAATTCCTGTTCCGAACTGGGTTTGGTCCAGGGTTCAATAGCTCCGGCTTCAATCGATTTTTTAGTGTCAGGAACCACCAGGCTCCAATCGATCGTAATGACGCGGCCGAACCCCTGACATGCGGGGCAGGCCCCCAGCGGGCTGTTAAAGGAAAAGAGATTGGGCGTGGGTTCGCGAAAAACCTTTCCGCAGCCTGAACACTTCAGGTCTTCCGAAAAACTGAGAAGTTTTTCGCCGTTCCAGATAAAGATCTCTCCGCGCCCATTCTTCGAGGCAAGCTCAAGGGAATCCACAAGGCGCTTTCTGGATTTGGCATTCAGGTTAAGCGCGTCCGCGGAAACCCATAATTCCCCGGAGGATTTTCCTGATTTTTCGAGAATTTTTTCCGGGGTCACGATTTGGCCATCGCGGTAAAACTCATAAAAACCCTGCCGTTCAAGTTCAGCAAGGGTCTCCTTCAAATAGCTTTTGGCGCTTTTGCCAAGGGGAACTTTAAACAAGACCCAAACCTTGCGGTCCGGATAAGTCTTTAGGAGATGATCGGCAATGGAGTGGGGATGGCTTCTCAGCACGCGGGTTTTGCAGTCCGGGCAAATGGTTTCACCGATTCTGGAAAAAAGCACCCGCAGGTAATCGTTCACTTCCGTCTGGGTTCCGACGGTCGAACGGGCATTGTTAATGGTGTTTTTAGCTTCAATCGCGAGTGCGGGAGGAACGCCGGTGACAGACTCAACGTCGGGCTTTTCCATCCGTTCAAGGAATTGGCGGGCGTACGCGGAAAGAGACTCAACATAGCGGCGCTGGCCTTCCGCGTAAAGCGTGTCAAAGGCGAGCGAGGATTTCCCGGATCCGGAAACGCCGGTAATCACATAGAGTTTGTTATGCTCGATGACAAGATCAAGGTTTTTGAGGTTATGCGTTTTAACCCCATGAAGGATGATTGCATCCACAGATCACATTCCTTACCGGGAGATTGAAATTCGGGGGATTTAGGCGGCGGGCGGTTCGCTGCTAAATTTCTCGGCTGACAAACTCGGAAATACGTTTCATCAGTGCGGCCCCGCCTATCACACGCTGGGAATAAGGCGCAAGCCGGATAGAGGTTTGGCCGCGGTCAATGCGGGTAATAAGGAGCGTTGCCTGCCCGAGGTCCGCATCGGAGAGATTTTTGTAATTCACATTGCGCGCGCGGATAATTCCTTTTTCTTTTTCGGTTTCTTCGAGTTCCCAGCCGGCTACATTTTCAAGGGCTTCAAGGGTGCGTAAGTATGTAAGGTCATACGGAAGGTTATACATGAGCGTTTCGGTGTGAGCGGGAATGTCTTCATTCCGGACGCTGGAACAACCGCCGGCCAAAGGTGCAAGAACCAGAATTGCCAACAACGCTCCCGTGATCCCCTTCATCGTCGCTCTCCCTCTTTAGAATTTTCCCGTCATCCGCATGAACGGCCCATGACTGTCATAGTCATTCGTGTTGCGGATGTCGTCGTTAAAATCGGTGAAATTATACCCCACTCCGAGCCGGACGTAATCATAAAATTCACGGTCGATTTCAATCAAGGCCCCCTGCTTCAGGCTCTTGGCAATATCAAACTGCCACAACTGGCGGTATTCCAGCGCAAGATCCCACTTCCGGGTCACGTGAAAATTCAAGCGGTGCACATTAAGAAACGTGTGAAGAATCATTTCATTGCTGACGTTCGCGTTAAAGGTGGCGATCTTGTAGCCCAGCTTTTCAACCAGTGTCAGGTAACGGAAGAGGTCATACGCGGCATCAAAGGCAACGATGTGCGCCGACTGTTCCGTCTCAATGCCCGCAAACTGCGGGGAAAACTGAAAATCATTGGAGGAATCATTCAAGTAGGTGTAACGCGTCAAAAGATTGAACTTGTCGTTTTCCACAGGACGAAAGGCAAATCCGGTGCTGAATTCCATGAAGTCCGCGGGCGTGTCGTCGGGATCCAGAAAACGGCTGCGGCCAAAATCAAGTTTTCCGAGAAAGCGTAAATCCTGGGTAATGCGCTGTTCCAGGGAGTTTCTCGAAACCCATTGAAGCATGCGCGGAGTATCCTGATCACGGCGGCCTTCCAGGTACGTCTTCACACGGAACCTTTCACCGTCCTTATACCCCAAGGCTCCGGAAACCGTGTTAAAGGTGTTCGTGCGGCGAAGTCTGTTTGCGGCTTCCTGATCCAAAAGGCGGCTGCCGGCATTATCCAGGTGGCGGCGCTCGTAACGCAAATCGTAATCCCAGTGATCATCAATGCGGCCTTCGTAACCCATGGTGTCCGCATACCCGTCAAGAGCCTCATAGGTGGACCGTTCGCGTTCGGAATAAATGCGGGATTGATCGCTCAGGGAATAAGAACTTCCCACCGCGGTCGACAAGGTTTTGGTGCCGATCCCCTGATCGCGCATCCGGAGATTGGCGTAGGAACGCGCGCGCTCATCATGCTGTTTCTCAATGCCGAAAAGCGTGGAATCTCCGATGTTTCCAAACATGGATTCCACATAAGCAAAGGTGTCTTTCATGATTTCATAGCGGACACCGCCGCCCATCTGGGAATTCCGCTCGCCATGAATGGCGGTCTGAAATTTAAGGTACGGCAGAAAACCTTCCGTGACGTGGTACCCCAGCTTGGCGCCAATCGCGTGGTCAAAGGGGTATTCGGAAAAAAGACTGGCGATGCGGGCCGCGGGATCAAAAGGAAGATCCACCATTTGGCGGAGGTATTCGGCTTCCGCAAGCCACTTGCCGTTGTCATAAACCAGCTGCCCCAAGTGGCTGACCTTGTTTTCAAACTCGGCCCGGACATTACTGGTCAAAAGAGGCATCAGCTGCGCCATCACTTCGGAGTGATCAAAACGGTAACGCGCGTAAAGATTGTCGGTCAGCTTATACTTCCCGGCAAGCCCGTATTTCTTTGTTCCTTCCTGCGAACGGAGCTGATCATTTGAGAAGCTCGGCTCAATCCCCTGCACATAACCGGAAACATCCATGCTTTTAGTGGGTTTGGTTTCGCCCTTGATCAGGTAGGCATTTTCACGGGGACGGGTGTTCTCGCCGCGGATCGGATTAAGATCCGCAAAGGAAAGCCCGCCGTCAAATGAAAGCCCTTGATCCCGCTGCTCCTGTTTGCTTTCAGCAACCTCGGCGGTAATTTTCGTGTTACGTCCCGCTTTCACCTGAAGGTCAACACCGCGAAGGTCATAATTTCTCCCGTGACCCAGGTGCCGGTCTTCCTGAACCGCCGTTCCGCCAACACGGATATGATCGCCAAAATGGGTGTAGCCGCGCATACCGCGGTTGTTCCGTTCAAGGGTGCCTGTTCCCGGATCAAATTCATAATCGACGACAAGATAAACCGGGCTTCCGTCCAAAATGTCCGCGGAGATCAGCGTGTCTGAGGCGGCTACGGACGAAAGCGGACGTGTCAGCAGGATGCGGCCTTCGCTGTAATCAATTTCATAATCCGTGCCTTCTTTGAGGTCGTAACTGGCAACCGTGATGTCTTGAAGTTTGTCGCGGACTTCAACCCGGACCTGCTCGCTCCCCTCAAGAACATTCCGGTAGCGGACATAGTAAAGTGCGCCTCCCGTGGCTGCGAACTCATTGTGGTCGGCCTGATGTCTGGCTTCGGCAGAAAAAACCTTAAAGCCTTTTTTCGGATCTCCATACGACGTGCTCTGAGTGGACTCGTAATTGACCTGGAGTCCCGACAAAGTTCTGTTGTAACTGGCAAGCTCGGTATCGCTGAAAGCGGTTTGAAAACTTCCCCAGCGCGCAAAGGAACGATCCATCTCAATGAGCATATAAAAACGCTGGCGGGTATTCAGCCCTTCATAATCAATGGTTGAATCATCGCCATAAACCGGATAGTAGTCGTCGGGGTCGAGGTTGGTGAAAAGCGCCGTCCGCTGATCGGATGTGTCGTACTTGGATTTGACGAGGAACTTGCCTTTGAGCTTAGCCTTCAAAAAGTAAGACATTCGCCCGTCCTGATAAAAACTGTTCTTGTACTGCGGATCGTTGGCCGCGGCTTCAAGATTTCCATCCGCGAAATTCTGGCCCAGCTCCTGTTCCCCCAAAGCCACCATGAAAAAGGTGCTGTCTTTGACCTTCATGGTTTTCTTGTAGGAGGTTATCTCCCCCTCAGGGCTGACTGCCTCCACAAGAAACTCCTTGTCTCCCGGCGTCACATAAAACTCATGGTTGAATTTTCCATTTTCTTCGCCTACCTGGATCTGCTGGGAGTTGACCATGATTTTATAACCAGGTTTTGTCTTTCCCTGAATCCGGACCGTGGGTTTGGCCACGAGAGGGATACTGCTTTTTCCGTCTTTGAAAATATTGAAATCTCCGACCGCCGGAATTTCCGCGAGTTTATTTTCCTGTTCAATGGAATCGGCCTTTGAAATGACGCGGAAGAAAAAGAGCGGCGTCCAGTCCTGATGGCCGTCGTAATCCTCGACCTTCAATTGATAGGAATAAACACCAGGCTTGATGAGAACGCCTTCCTCAGTCTGTCCCGACCACGTGACTTCCGCGGGCGGCGCGGAAACGCCGAATCCCGTCCACACTTCAAAACCCAGCTCATCGCGGACTTCGAGGTACCAGTTCTTCACGAAGTCAGGATAATTGGTCTTAAATTTGAAGATGGCTTCACGGTCAAGGAAACCAAGCGCGGTTTTAAGGACATGCGGCTGCATGTCCACTTCAAGGGTCGGACGCGCGGTATCAAGACCCTGCGTGAAGTTAACGGAAAGCGTGTCCTGAAAATCTCCGGGAATTTCAGAGGGCGGAAGAAGGACGGCAAAATTCGCTTTGCTCATAATGCCCGGCGTAGTTTTGACAAGGTAGGTTTCTTCGGTAATAAACTTGGTCCCTTCGGGAAGGGAGTGCCCGTCAATTTTCACAAGGTGCCGGCCCGGTCTGACCGCGGGAATGTGGTAACGGCCATGCTCGTCCGTGACAATAATAATTCCCTCTTCCGTCACCAGCTTGACCCAGGGGACCCCTTTTTCCCCTTCATCCTGAACGCCGTTCTGATTGGTATCGTTGAAGACTTTACCAATGATAGTTCCTTCATCAAAAACAGGGTCGTTTTCAGCGCGGACTTCGATGGTGATGGTTTGAGACAACGGGCCGCCTGTTGAAGACTGCGCGATGAGAGATACCGAATAGGTTTTTCCGGGAACAACCCCCGAAGTAAGAAGCAGCGGGAACGTCAACACGGTTTCCGCGGCGGGAATCAATGTCCCCACATTAAAAATGACAGACCCTTCCCGTGAATTGACTTTCTGGCCTTCAAAAGAAGCATCCTGAGGACGGATGTTCAGGCCGGCCTGAGGACGCGCGACAATTTCTACGTTGGAGATCGCGGAGCTGGTGGCGTTGTTAATGCGGACCACGGCAGTGGCCAAATCTCCGGGGCTGACATTGATGGCTGAGGTCGCGGCTTCAAGCACCACTTGATTGGTGGTCACGGTCGCGATCAGATCATCAAAATCAACAGTCGTGGTTCCGGCACCGCCGTCTTCCGTGTTCTGGATGCGCAAAGTAAAAGTAACCTGCTCTGTTCCCGAAGGCGCAAAACCGCTGACAAAATGCCTGCTAAAGGCGGCTGTGGTAATCGAGGTTTCAAGGGAGCTGATCAGCGAACCCGCGGCGTTCTGAAATTCAATACGGATTTCACCATCATCGTCGTCCGCGGCCTGAAGGGTCTCCCGTGCAAGAGCGCTCAGGGATACACGGTCACCAGGCCGCGCGCCCACAACGGTTTGAAAGGTAAAGCTGAACTGGCCCACCGCGATGGCCGATTCGTCAAGCCTGAGAAAATTGTTTCCCTGAGGAGCACCGGCAGAAACAATCGTAATGCCGCGGCCCGCGTCATTGTTCCAGTTACCGCCGCCGCCAATCGCTTCTTCAAATCCCGGATTGTTCAGAACATTATCAATGGAAGCCTGCGAGGGTGCAGGCATTCCTGTCAGTGCGACAGTCACCGATAATGCGAAGATAAAAAACCGTTTCGATCTCATGCCGCTTCAAAAACTCCGAGTGGTGGAAAAATTAAAACCGCCGGCTGGACATACTGACACCCACACGCCAGTCGTAACGGACGGCGTAAGGAGCTTCCCCGTTTTGTTTTGTGTTCTGAACATCTCCGACACCGACGTATTCACCAAAGACCTTAACTTTTGAAAGCCATTCGTTTTCCTTAAAGCGGTAGGTCCTGAACGGCATCCACCGGACACCGGCGCCCACAAAATACTGGTTTTGGAACGGGAAGGAGAACTCGCTGTTATTGACATGCTCAAAGTGCATGTAAGGCATCAGAACCAGTTCATCATTAACAGGGTTCGGCGGAAGCGGAATTCCCGGCAGACGGAAACCGACGATCACCGAGGAGTTAAAAATCCAGGCGTTGAAATCATCCTCGATTCCAAAATTGGTTTTCTCAAAACGGTAATTCCCGAAATACTCTCCCCAGATATATTCGCGCAGGTAATCCGGAACCGAGCTGGGTTCGCCTTCTCCGGCAGGCGGAAGGTCCGCGCCCCATTCGTAGAAAATCTGTACGCCGTAGTTCAGGTCCGTATCCGCGGATCCGCCGCCGATTTCATCCTTCAAGTTAAAACGTTCGCCGTACATCACATAAAGACGGTAGTTGCGGATCCATTCCAGCAAGGGCAGCGTCCAAGGACGGTAGTTAAGGAGCCATGAGTTTTGAGAGAACGGCCGCCACTCAAGACCTCCCCAAAGCTTCATCGTATTCTTGAAATCAGTTCCGTTAGATTCCATCGCGATCGTGGACTCCACAAAAGGATCGATGGTGCTCAGCGGGGCGCGTATCCCCTTGAAGACCAGGCGATTGGTCCAAAACCCGACTTGGGAATCATAATGCCGCGAGTCCAGGTTCGTGAGGCGCCAGGAGGTTTCACCAAAGGACTGCCAGACAATCGATTCTCCCGAACCTTCTCCCTGAAAAGGGCCGAATATTTTATTTCCCACGTCTATCGAATCCAGCATCTTAAGAACCACGCGTTCCTGCTTCTCAAATTCAGCGGGCGTAATTTGCACAGCGGCCTGTTCTTCGGGAAGCTGCGGAACAGTTTGCGCCTCTTTCACCATGCCGGCAAAATCACCGCCGCCGGTTTCGACCGCGGTTTTAACCATCGCCACTTCCGCGAAGGCTTTATCCGGAGTCTGAAAGGTTTTATTTCCAACCCAATACAATTCGCGCTCCCCGCCTTGAGGATCCGCAAATTTAAGCTTCCGGACTTCCACGCCTTCGAAATTTTGAGTTTCAAGATGCGCGTTAATCCATTTCCTGGCGGCTTGTAAATCTTCAAAGTGGCCAAGCTTCTGCGTGCGGATCACGCTTCCGCCAAAATCCGTCACCATGGAATACTCAGGCTTGCCGCCTTTGCCGGACGTCTCGACAAAAACAAACCCGTCAAGCTCGGAAGTCTGGTAGCGGAGTTTCTGATCGGGATTCATATAAAAAGCTTCCGCGAAAATATTTTTGACGCGCGGCGGAGCGGGCACGGCGGGAGCAGCTTTTTTCGCAGCCGCCGGGGCTTTTTTGGAAGGCTCCATTTGAACAAACGAATACCCGGCTGCCTGCGGCATGGCATTTTGAACCACGGTCGGCTGAGGAGCGTCCGGGGTCTCCTGCTGAGGCATCGCCCCGGGAATGCTTTGAATCAGGGCAGGCTGCACCAGCGCGGGCGGCGTATTTTCAAAAACAGGCTGTGCGGGTGCTGAGGAAGCTGGCTGAGGCTCCGAAGGCAGCGCAGGGAACTCTGACGGCGCTGGGCCGGGCGTCTCGGTTTGGGACTGCATGGATTGCGTTTCGGTAGAGGGAAGAGAGTCTGAGGGGTCTGCCGAGGTGTTTTGGGAAGACTGGGACCAGTTTTCTAATTCATCCCAACCGGGGTCTCCCGCCTGTGCAAAACAGGGGAAAACCGCAACCATGACCAGTACCCAAAGCGTCTTATGCCGCTTCAATCTCATGAAAGGGGATCAGAGGTTTTTAAAGCATGATATAAAGTGAACAAAATAACCTTCTCTTATTAATTTAAGGAAGGTCCGGATGCTGCCTCGTTGAAAAAAAACCCGGTACTCTAACTCAAGGATGCGATGCCGAGGACTTGCTGCATATCATAAAGACCGCTTTTTCGGTTGGCAAGGAATTTTGCCGCCCGAAGCGCTCCTTGAGCAAACGCATCGCGTGAACTGGCGCGATGGGTCAATTCAAGACGCTCCCCATCGCCAAGAAAAAAAATCGTGTGATCCCCTACGACGTCGCCTCCGCGGAGTGCGAGCACCCCGATTTCACCGCGGGGACGGGCTCCGGTTTCTCCGGACCTGCCGTAAACCGCATCTTTGGCGATATTCTTCTTGCGGGCGGCCGCAAGAATTTCAAGAAGCTTCACGGCCGTTCCGCTTGGCGAGTCTTTTTTCATGCGGTGATGGGTTTCGGAAATCTCCAGATCATAATCATCATTCAGGGTCTTGGCCGCAATTTCCGCCAGCTTGAAAAGAAGGTTGACCCCCACGCTCATGTTGGGCGATTGCACAATCGGAATTGTTTTCGAAGCCGCCTTAATGACTTTCAAATGCTGCTCACTCAGCCCAGTGGTTCCAATGACGAGCCCTTTTTTGGCTTTGACCGCGGCCTTCAGATGCTCCAGAAGCACGGAATGATGGGTAAAATCAATAATGACATCCGCCTTGCTGAAAACCTCCAGCGGATGCTTTTGAACCCGGACTCCCATGGGTTTCAGGCCCAGATGCTGGCCGATATCCTGGCCAAGGTTGGGGTGATCCGCGTGCTCCAGCGCGCCGACCACGCGGAAGTCTTTATCTGCAGAAGC
The DNA here is from genome assembly GCA_964434115.1 of uncultured bacterium. Classification (GTDB taxonomy): domain Bacteria; phylum Omnitrophota; class Omnitrophia; order Omnitrophales; family Aquincolibacteriaceae; genus ZLKRG04. Next base: position 421,112 of record CAYSSX010000002.1, on the reverse strand, counting down.
CAGCGTCAAAATTCTTCCGCCCATTCGTCCAGCGGCACCCGCTACGGCAAGCTTAATCATTTCACAACTCCAAGGGTTTTTAAAACCTGTTTGAGTTTCTGAACATTCTCGGGCTTCATCTCGCAAAGCGGGAGCCGGACTTCAGGTTCAATCATTTTCATCAGGCCAAGAGCGGTTTTCACGGGGATCGGATTTGTTTCCACAAAAAGAACCTTGTGCAGTTCACAAAGTTCGCGGTGAATTTTCCGCCCTTCATCAAAATGCCCGCGGAGCGCGGCTTCCACAAGGTTTTTTACTTTGTCCGGCACCACGTTCGCGGAAACGGAAATCACGCCGCGCGCGCCAATAGCGATCATGGGGAGCGTCAGCGCATCATCCCCGGAAATAATAGTCAGGTCGCAGAGTTCGCGGATTTGGTCCACCTGGTCAAGGCTCCCGGAGGCTTCTTTGATGCCGACAAACTGCGGGAATTTCGCGAGACGGGCCACGGTTTGAGGCGCCATGCAGACGCCGGTTCTGCCCGGGACGTTATAAAGAATGATGGGAATGTCGACCTTGGAGGCCAGAAACTCATAATGCCGGTAAAGGCCTTCCTGCGTGGGTTTGTTGTAGTACGGCGTCACGACCAAAACGCCGTCGGCCTTCACTTTCTTGGCGTGCTTCACAAGTTCCAGAGCTTCCAGCGTGTTGTTGGAACCTGCGCCGCAGATGACAGGAACGCGGCGCGCCACATAATCCACCACAAAAGACATGACAGAGCGGTGTTCTTCATGCGACATCGTGGCCGATTCCCCCGTCGTACCGCAGGGAATAATCACATCCGTACCGTTCTCAATCTGAAAATCGATCAGGCGCTTCAGGGTCTTGAAATCAATTTTTCCGCCGCGGAAAGGCGTGACCAGCGCAACCATGGAACCTTCAAAAACCCTTTTCTTGTGACTCATACAAACCTCGCTTGCATCAGGTTAAAAAGAATCAGACCGGAAGTTTTCCTTCAAAGACAATATGGGCCTCGCCTTCAAGATCCACATCCTGAATCGTGCGGCCGGTGATTTTAAAATCAATCGTCAATTTTTCACCGCCGCGGGTATGCACCTGGACAGGCGGCTTCACAAAACCCCGGAGGCTGCTCAAAATAGCAGAGGCCGTGGATCCCGTACCGCAGGCCAGCGTCTCTTGTTCTACCCCGCGCTCATAGGTCCGGACCCGGATCGAGTGCGAATCCCTGACCTCGACAAAATTTGCGTTGGTGCCCTTGGGCTTAAAGGCCTGGTGCTCACGAATTGAACGGCCCAGATGGGTGACATCGATTTTATCAAGGCCCTGCGTAAAAACTACGGCGTGCGGGACTCCGGTGTTCAGAAAAGAATAATGCAGGGTTTTGCCCTGCAATTTGAGGGAAGCCCTCTCCCGAAGATCCTTGGGCTTCACCATGCGGACGCGGACACAATTGCCTTTGACCCGGGCGGCCACGATTCCCGCCAAAGTTTCGAATTTGAACTGCGCGGGGAAGCCCAGCTTTTGATGCGCAAAAAGACCGATGCAGCGAAAGCCGTTCCCGCAGGCCTCAGCCTCGGAGCCATCGGAGTTGATAATGCGCATTTTAAAATCGGCCTTGCGGGACTTTTCAACAAGCAAAACGCCGTCAGCGCCGATTCCGGTGTGAAGGGCGCAAACTTTGCGTGTAAACGCCAAAGGATTTTTCACCGCTCCACGGCGGTTATCCACCACCACAAAATCGTTGCCTGAGGCCTGCATTTTAAAAAAGGATAGAGGTGCTGCCATACACTGTTGCTCCCATAGGTCTGAAAATCTTATGCCGGGTTCCCGGTCTCAAGTCCTGATACTGTCTGGCGTTGGAGCCCGATATCATACCACCCTAACCCGGTCTTGAAAACAAACCTTTTCATTCCGGAAAAGCCCGCGGGGCCGGCCCCAAAAGCCCAGTTTTTAGTTGGCAATAATCAATTTCTGGCTATACTGTTCCGCCTATGGCCAAGACCCTTTTCGAGAAAATCTGGGATCAGCACCTCGTCAAAACCCTTTCGGACGGGACGCTTTTGCTCTATATCGACCGTCACCTCATCCATGAAGTCACCAGCCCTCAGGCCTTTGAAGGCCTTCGCTTAGCCGGCCGCAAAGTGCGGCGCCCGGACCTGACCTTCGCGACCATGGACCACAACGTGCCGACGGAAGACCGCGAAAACATCAAGGACCCCATTTCCAAGGCCCAAATCGATACCCTCTCGGAAAACTGCCGGGAATTTGGCGTGACACTCTATGACCTTAAAAGCGCGGATCAGGGGATTGTGCACATCATCGGCCCGGAATTGGGTCTGACTCTCCCGGGAACCACGATTGTCTGCGGTGACTCTCACACTTCCACGCACGGGGCTTTTGGCGCGCTGGCATTCGGAATCGGCACTTCAGAAGTAGAGCATGTCCTGGCAACGCAGTGCCTGCCTCAATCCAAACCGAGAACCTTCCGTGTGGAATACAAAGGCCGTCCTGGCCCCGGAGTTACGGCCAAGGACTTGATTCTGAAATTGATCGGGATTATCGGCACTGCGGGCGGGACGGGTTATGTGCTGGAGTATTGCGGTGAAGCCGTGCGCGCGCTTTCCATGGAAGGCCGCATGACCATGTGCAACATGAGTATTGAAGCCGGCGCCCGGGCAGGTTTGATCGCGCCGGACCAAACCACTTTTGATTACATCACAAAAGGAAGCAGGCCTTTTGCTCCGAAAGGCGCGGCCCTTGAAAAGGCGCTCGCTTACTGGAAAAGCCTGCCTTCAGATCCGGACGCGAAGTTTGACCGCGAGCTTGTCATTGACGCTTCGGCCATTGCCCCGCAAGTGACATGGGGAACCAACCCCGGCATGGTGATGGATGTTACCGGCCGCATTCCCGAGCCGGGAAGCGTTCCGGGTTACAGCGCGAAGGACGTGGAACAGGCGCTTGCGTATATGGGTTTGAAACCCGGGACTCCCCTGACCGAAGTAAAGGTCAACACCATCTTTATCGGAAGCTGTACCAACGGCCGCATTGAAGACCTGCGCGCCGCGGCACAAATTTTAAAAGGCCGGAAAGTGGCGTCCGGCATGAGAACTTTGATTGTCCCCGGTTCCCAGCGTGTCCGCCAGCAGGCGGAAGCCGAGGGCCTTGATAAAATTTTTAAAGCTGCCGGCTGTGACTGGCGCCAATCGGGATGCAGCATGTGTCTGGCCATGAACCCGGATCAATTAAGTCCCGGAGAACGCTGCGCATCCACTTCGAACCGTAATTTTGAAGGCCGTCAGGGCAAGGGCGGAAGAACGCATCTTGTCAGCCCTGAAATGGCCGCCGCGGCCGCTGTCGCCGGACATTTCGTCGATATCCGGACCTGGAGATAATCATGCAAGCTTTCACAACCCATCGCGGAATCCTGGCAACCCTGGACACGGCCAACGTGGACACGGACCAGATCATTGCCAAGCAGTTCCTGAAATCCATTAAAAGGACAGGCTTCGGGGAGCATTTGTTTCACGACTGGCGCTACCTTCCGGATGGCCGCCCAAACGCCGCCTTCCCGTTAAACCGCAAAGAGTTCAACGGTGCCACGATTCTTGTGGCCCGCAATAATTTTGGCTGCGGCTCAAGCCGTGAGCACGCGGTTTGGGCGGTCCAGCAGTATGGCTTCCGCGCCGTGATTGCCCCCTTCAAGGGTGATGGGGATTCCCGCATTCCTGGATTCGCGGATATTTTCCGCAGCAACAGCGGCAAGAACGGTTTGCTGGCCGTGGAGCTTTCGGAAAAAGAAGTGGATCAAATTTTCAAGATGGTTTCAGAAAAGGCGGGACTTGAAGCGAGTATTGATTTGGAGGCCCAAAAGGTCGTCATCCTGGGTTCCCCCGAAGCTGTGTTCCGTTTTGAAATCAATCCGGCAGTGAAGAACCGCCTGCTTCATGGGCTTGATGATATCGGTATGACTTTGAAGGAAGCGCCGGCCATCGACGCTTTTGAAAAGAAACACAACGATCAGCTGTCGGGCTCCCGCAGCTGATTCACCCGCCTAGAATTTCGGAACCGTTTCCCCGCTAATCAGCTGCGCGTACGTTTCACGCTTGCGCACAACTTCAAATCGGTTTCCTTTGACAAGGACTTCGCAGGCACGCGGGCGGGAGTTGTAATTGGAGGACATCACAAAGCCATAGGCCCCAGCCGTCATAAACGCCACATAATCCCCGGCCGTCATCTCCTGAAGAAAGCGGTCCTTGGCTAGAACGTCCCCGCTTTCACAAACCGGCCCTACCACATCATAGACCCACTTTTTGGCTTTGGGCTTTTGCAGAAGAGGAACCACTTCGTGGTGCGCTTCGTAAAGCGTGGGACGGATCAGATCATTCATGGCTGTATCCGCAATCGCAAAATTTTTCACATTGGTCTGCTTCACGTACAAAATTTTGCCCACCAAAATGCCGCCGTTGGCGGAAACAAAACGCCCCGGCTCAAACACAAGCCGGAATTTCCGGCCTCTGAAAAGCGGCAGGATTTTACGCGCGTACTCTTCCGCGGTCTGCGGCTTTTCATTGCTGTAAACCGCGGCCAGTCCGCCGCCCAGATTCAGGTATTCGATCCTGAGGCGGTACACCTTTTCAATTTCATCAATAAACTTCAGAACTTTTTTGAACGCCTTCACAAACGGATCACCGGTCACGATCTGAGAACCGATATGCACGTGGATCGCGCAAAAGTGGATCGCGGCATACTGTTTCTGCCTTGAGAAAATTCCCTTCGCTGTCCCCAGATCAATGCCGAATTTGCTCTCGGCCTTGCCTGTCGTGATATGGTCGTGGGTGTGGGCATCCACATCCGGATTAATGCGCAGTGAAACGCGGGCGCGCTTCTTCATCTTGGCCGCGATATGGTTGATAAGCTTGAGCTCGGGTTCAGACTCCACGTTAAAAAAAAGAATCCCGTAACGGAGCGCTTCCTCAATCTCTTCCGCGGTTTTTCCCACCCCGGCAAAAACGATTTTCTGGGGATGGCAGCCCACCCGCTGGGCACGGTAAAGTTCCCCGCCCGATACGATATCAAGGCCGGCTCCTTTTTTCACGACCGCGTCCAGAACCGCCAGGCTGGAATTCGCTTTCATGGAATAGCAGATCAGCGGGTTCACGCCCGCGAAGGCCTTTTGAATCTTGGCGATGTGATCCGTAAAAGTTTTATGACTGTAGATGTAGGCCGGGGTTCCGACTTTTTCAACAATGTCGCGCACACGGACTTTTTCGCAGTAAAGTTCCTGACCGACCATCTTAAAATCGTGCATCTGAAGCCTCGCTTTTTCTTCGGTTGGTTCTAACGGGATTTTCTGCGCGGAGACGGCTTTGAAAGTCCGAGAGCGGATTCCCACTTCGCAAGCTCTCCGGCAACGCGGCTGGGGTGTGTGCTGCCGCGTGTTTTCTTTGCCCGGATAGAGGTTTCCGGATCAAAGATTAAATAAACATCTTCTTCAAAAAGAGACGAGAACTGACGGTATTCGCCCAGGGTCAACTGCCGGATCGGCTTGCCCCGTTCGATCGCATAGTGGACAATCTGCCCGGAAATGGAATGCGCATCGCTGAACGGCACTTTTTTGCGCACCAGGTAATCCAGAATATCCGTGGCGTAAAGCGTGTCTTCTTCGACTGAGGCCTGCATTTTTTCCGGAATAAAACGAGCGGTCTCAACCGTCAGAGCGAGGAGGTCCAGCGTCATCCGGGTTTTGTAGATCGCGTCAAAGAGCTGCGGTTTGTCTTCCTGAAGATCACGGTTGTAACTCAGCGGAAGTCCCTTTTGAATGACAAGCAGGGCCTGCAGGTATCCAAAGATGACACCGCTTCTTCCGCGGGTCAGCTCAAAGACATCCGGGTTTTTCTTCTGCGGCATAAGGCTTGATCCGGTAGAAAACGAATCATCAAGTTCCACATAGCCGAAGGGTTCGGAGTTCCAGAGAATAAAATCTTCCGACAAGCGGGAAAGGTGCATCCAGGCAATCGCGAGCACGCTCAAAAACTCGGTGATGAAGGCCCGGTCGCTCACGGCCGCAAGACTGTTGGAAGTGATTTTTGAAAAACCGAGCTCCTTCGCTAAAAACTCCTGATCAATCGGAAGGCCTGAACCCGCGAGCGCCGCAGACCCCAGCGGGAGGACATCCAGCCGCTTAACCGCGTCCTGAAGACGTTCATGATCCTCTTCCAGCATTTCAACGTAGGCCAAAAGGTGATGAGCGAGAAGCACGGGCTGGGCTTTGCGAAGATGCGTATACCCGCTGATCATGGCGCCGCCGGAACGCCGCGCCGTCTCTACAAGCGCACGCTGAAGCCGCATCAAGGATTCGGAAATTCCCACGGCTTTGTGGCTCAGGGAAAGCCGCGTTGAAGCCACCACAAGGTCATTGCGGCTGCGTCCGGTGTGGATCTTCTTTCCCAGTGTGCCGACTTTTTTCTCAAGCAGGGTTTGGATCAGCGTGTGAACGTCTTCATACTCCGTCATCCACGCATACAAGGTTCCGGGCTTGGTCATTTCGCTTTTGATTTCATCCCCGATGGAAAGAAGCGCTCTCACAAGGCGCTTGGATTCCGCGGGCGTGATCAGCTTGACACGGCCAAGCATTTTGGCCCAGGCCGCATCAATGGCAATCTCGGCATCCAGAAGCTCGATGTCGGTCGCAAGCGAATAGCTGAATGTCTTAAGAAGCGGGTGCATTCCTTTTTTGAAACGCCCGCCCCAAAGCCCTTTTGCCATGTTAATCCTTGTCCTTTAATCCTTCGTAAGGAAGGCCCCACATTTTAAGGAAGCCCTGAGCGGACTTATGATCAAAGGCGTCCGCCGCGGAATAGGTCGCAAGCTTTTCTGAATAAAGCGAATATTTGGACTCGCGGCCCACGCAAATAGCATGTCCCTTATCAAGCTTCATACGGATCTTGCCGGTCACGCGGTTCTGATTGGATTTAAAGAAGGCATCCAGCGACTCTTTAAGAGGCGTGAACCAATATCCAAAATACGTCAGCTGCGCGTACTTTTCGGAAAGAAGCCGTTTGTAATGAAGGAATTCGCGGTCCATGACCATCCCTTCAAGTTCCGTGTGCGCGCGCAGGAGAATTTCCGCGGCTGGCGCTTCATAGACTTCACGGCTCTTGATGCCGACAAGACGGTTCTCGATCATATCGAAACGTCCGACGCCATAGGTGCCGCCGATTTCGTTCAGGGTTTCAATCAGGCTGACGAGATCTTTTTTCACGCCGTTCAATTTCACGGGAACGCCGTTCACGAAATCAATCACGATGTAACGGGGCTGATTGGGAACCTTGTCCATGTTGCGCGTCATGACATACGCATCCTTCGGCGGTTCGGTCCAGGGATTTTCAAGAATACCCGCCTCGATCGCGATACCCCAGATGTTCATATCAATGGAATACGGGCTGGCTTTCGTCGCATCGACCGGGATCTTGTGCTTCTTCGCGTAGTCGATTTCCTCTTCGCGGGATTTGAAATCCCATTCCCGGAGAGGCGCGATAATCTTAATGTTGGGGGCCCAGGTCTTGACGCCGACTTCAATACGGACCTGGTCATTGCCTTTTCCGGTGCAGCCATGCGCGACATAATCAGCCTTCTCAAGTTTGGCGACACGGGCTAGATGCTTGGCGATCAACGGGCGGCCAAGCGCCGTGGCCAAAGGATACTGCCCTTCATAGCGGGCGTGGGCCCAAAGAGACGGCGTAATATATTCGCGGGCGAATTCTTCTTTAAGGTCCA
>CAYSSX010000002.1:0-413236 GCA_964434115.1 uncultured bacterium | reverse complement strand
TGGGCCCAAAGAGACGGCGTAATATATTCGCGGGCGAATTCTTCTTTAAGGTCCAGGATATAGGCTTTTTTCGCGCCCGAGATCAGCGCTTTCTTTTCGAGCTTTTTGCGGTCCTTCACTTCGCCGATAAAAGCTGAAAAGCAGACAACATCCACATTGTATTTATCCTGGAGCCAGCGGATCGCGCAGGAAGTATCAAGACCGCCGGAGTATGCGAGCACTACTTTCTTCTTCATTTTTCAAATCCCCTTTTTTCGAGTTAAACGCCCCTGTTCAGGAGCCCATCAGAAAAAGTAAAACAGCTTTTTGTACATGCAGGCGGTTTTCCGCCTGATCAAATACCACAGAGTTTTTGCTTTCCATAATTTCTTCGGTGATTTCCTCACCCCGGTGAGCCGGCAGGCAGTGCATAATCACGGCTTTCTTTTTAGCATGCGCGATCAGCTTCGCGTTCACCTGGAATCCTTTGAAAGCCTTGAGTTTACTTGCCCGGATTTTTTCTTCGCCCATGCTGACCCAAACATCGGTGTAAATGGCATCGGCACCATCAACGGCCTCTTCCGGTTTATGGGTCCCTTCCAGCTTTGCCCCCGTGGAAGCGGCAATTTTCAGCGCCTGAGCAAGCACTACGGGGTCGGGAGTCAGTTTTTTGGGTGTTGCGTAACGCAAAGTCGCGCCAAGCTGTGCGGCCAATAAAAGAAGCGATGAGAGCACATTGTTGCCATCGCCCACGTAAGCAAGTATAGGTTTCGCCGGGTTTGCGAAATGCTCTTGCAGCGTAAAGTAGTCGGCAAGCGCCTGGCAGGGGTGTTCCTTGTCGCTCAAGCCATTGATCACGGGTTTGGTGAAATACTGCTCAAACTCCGTAATCGTATGATGGGCGAAGGTCCGCATGACGACACCCGAGAGGTACCGGTCCAGCACACGCGCCACATCGCGGGTTTCTTCACGGATGCCAAGAGTAATGTCTCCCGGCCCCAGATAAACGGAACTTCCGCCAAGCTGAAAAATACCCGTTTCAAACGACACCCAGGTGCGGGTCGATGGCTTCTCGAAAATAAGCGCAAACTTGTGGCCGCGAAGGGCATTCTGAAAACTCTCGGGCGAACGCTTGAGTTCTTCGGTCAGTGAAAAGATTTTTTTGATATCACGAAGCGTTAGATCCGTGATGGAAATAAGATGTCTCCCCATTACTTTGAGCCTCCAGGCTTCCATTCCGTAAAAACAGTATCCAGGATCGCGACCGCCCGGTCAATAATCCTCTTTGAAACCGTCATGGCCGGCAAAAGCCGGATGACTTTCTCCTGCGTGCAGTTGATCAAAAGGCCTTGGGCACGGGCCGCGTCCGCGACCGGAGCACCGGGCTCGCGAAGTTCCAGCGCGCACATAAGCCCCACGCCCCGGGCCTCCGCAATGACCGCATGGCGGCTTTTCAGCTCTTCCAGGCGTTTCAGAAAATAAGCGCCTATTTCCTGCGTGTGTTTGAGAAGTCCTTCTTTTTCGATAGTCTTGAAAACAGCTAGTGCCGCGGCGGTCACAAGCGGGTTTCCGCCATAGGTCGAGCCATGACTGCCCGGCGTAAAAACACCCGCCTCGACTTTGCGGTGCACGACAAGGGCGCCGATCGGAACTCCGCCGCCCAGGGATTTCGCGAGCGTCATCACATCCGGCTCAAGGCCGTAATGCTGAAACGCGAACATTTTTCCTGTCCGTCCCATGCCGCACTGGACTTCATCCACAATCAAAAGAAGCTTCTTCTCATCGCAGATTTTTCGGAGTCCCTTCATAAATTCCTGGGTCGCGATGCGGACACCGCCCTCGCCCTGAATGGGTTCAAGAAAAATCGCCGCCGTCTTTTCATTCAAAAGAGGAAGCACAGAATTCAAATCATTGAACTCGGCGTAGCGGAATCCTTCGGGAAGCGGTTCAAAGCCTTTGTGAATTTTCTCCTGGGCCGTCGCCGTCATCGCGCCAAGGGTCCGGCCATGAAATGATTTCCGGAACGTAATAATTTCATAACGGCCCTGCGGGGAGCCGAATTTCCGGGAAAACTTAATCGCTGCCTCACTGGCCTCAGCCCCGCTGTTGCAGAAAAAAACCTTGGAAGGGAAAGCGTGGCGGTTGATTTCGCGCGCGAGTTCGGCTTGCTTCAGATTCAGAAAATTGTTGGAGATATGGAGGATTTTCCGGGCCTGGTGCTTCACGGCGCTCACCACCGCGGGATGACAGTGCCCAAGTCCTGAAACTGCCCAGCCGGGGAAGAAATCGATGTATTCCCTGCCCTCAAGGTCCCAGACCTTGGAGCCTTTGCCCTTGACCAGGCAGACAGGGATCTGCGTGTAGGTCGGCAGAATGTATTCGTTATAAAGGGACTGGACTTGCTCGGTTTTCATGGGTTGGTTTTATCCCGTCGTCAGCCGTTTGCGGGGTACGGCTAAATGCTGATTTCCGTACCGATACCCTTATCGGTAAAAATTTCCAGAAGCAGCGAATGCTTGATGCGGCCATCAATGATGTGCGCCTTTTTCACACCGCCTTCAAGGGCAGCCATGCAGGCTTTTACTTTGGGGATCATGCCGCCGGTGATCACTTTCTTATTGATCAAATCCTGCACATCTTTGGAGTGAAGGGAGGAAATAAGGGACTCCGGTTCTTCCGGATTTCTCATGATGCCATTCACATTCGTAAGCACCACAAGCTTTTGGACACCCATGGCCGCGGCAACCTTCGCAGCCGCTTCATCGGCGTTCACATTATAAGCTTCACCGCTCTCATCAATGCCGATCGGGTAAATCACAGGGATAATATTGAACTCGGTAAGTTCCTTGAGCGGAAACACATTCACGTGGTTCACATCACCGACATAACCCACATCACCGTTTTCCGTGTGCTTTTGCACATGGAGAATATCCGCGTCATGACCGGAGAGACCGATGGCCCGCGCCCCAAAACGGTTAATGTCATGAACGATTCCTTTGTTAATGTCCCCCAGGGTATCGATGACCACATCAATCGTGGCCTTATCCGTCACGCGAAGCCCGTTTACAAACCGGCTCTGAACACCCTTCTTTTTCAAATTCTCCGTAATATACTGGCCGCCGCCATGGATCAGAATCGGTTTGATCCCGACATAGTTCATGAACACAAGGTCATGAAGAACGTTGTCCCGGATGCTCTCATAAGTCAGGGCTGCGCCGCCGTACTTGATCAATACTTCCTTCCCGCGGAACCTTTTAATATAGGGAAGCGCTTCGATCAAAATATCTGCTTTATCGACTAATTCTTGCATGGAACTCCCGTTAAAATCCCCGATTTCCGGGCTGGTTAGAGTCATAATTGGATGGAAACGGCCAGGGAAAAGATTTCTTTATCAAAGCAAGGGGGGTTTGTCAAGAATAGGATCCATTAATCATCACATATTTGGTCGTCAGGTCGGAAGTAATAAATTCCGCCTTTCCCCGCCCCTTACCGATCACGACATCGATCGTATACTCCCGGCGCTGAAGAACGCGGCGGGCCTTGGGCAGGTTTAACGCCCTGATTTTGCCATGATTGACCACATTGATGTCACCAAAAGTGATGTTTAAGTGTTCCGGATTGAGGTTCACTCCGCTGGCACCAATAGCCGCGGCAATACGCCCCCAGTTCGGATCAGATCCCGCCAGCATGGTCTTAAAAAGCATGGAGTTGGCAATTTGCCGGGCAGCCCTTTCCGCTTCCGTGGGGCTTTTCGCACCGCTCAAACGCAAAGTGCAGACATGGGTCACGCCTTCCCCGTCGCGGATCATTTCGTAGGCCATAACTCTACAGACCTCTTCCAATGCTTCCCGGAAAAGATGGTAGTTATGATCCACTTTCTGAAGCTGCGGATTTCCCGCTTCGCCATTGGCCAGAACAAAAGCCATGTCGTTCGTGCTCATGTCATTGTCGATGGCAATTTGGTTAAACGTGTCATCCACCGCGTGCCGGAGGGCTCGGCGCAAAAGAGGCTTGGTGATGGCGCAGTCCGTCGTGATAAAGGCAAGCATGGTTGCCATGTTAGGGTGTACCATGCCGGCGCCCTTGCTAATGGCTCCGATTGAAACCCTCTTGCCTTGAAGCATAAAAGACAGGGCCACTTGTTTAAGTGTTTTGTCGGTCGTAACAATGCCCTTTGCCGCGGCCCGGCCGCCAAGATCGTCCGCCTTCAAGCGTTTCACAAGCGCTGGAATGGAACGTTTCAGGCGCTGGGTCGGGAACTCAATTCCGATAAGCCCTGTCTGGGCCACAAGAATCGATTCCTTTTCAATATTGAGAAGACCGCCTAATTCCGTGACACATTCATCAATCGCGGTTTTTCCCGTAGGCCCGTTGATGCAGTTGGCATTCCCGCTGGAAGCCAGGATGGCGTGGTGCTTTTGGGCCGTGACCGACTTCATGGAATGAAGAACACACCAGGCCTTTACTTTATTCGTTGTGAAGGTGCCTGCGGCCACGCACGGCTTTTTGGAGTAAATGAGGGAGGCGTCATACTTGCGCTTGTTGCGTTTAATCCCGCAATACATGCCGCTCGCGTAAAAACCAAGCGGTGTTGTGACTGTTCCTTTTTTTCTGCGTTCCCAAAAAGGTTTTACCATAAGCCCAACCCTTCTTGCTCAGGAAAGCCAAGGCACAGGTTCATATTCTGAACCGCCTGCCCGGAGGCCCCTTTTAAAAGGTTATCGATGGCTGTGATCACAACCACCTGGTTAGTACGGGGGTCAAAACGAAAACCGATATCGCAATAGTTGGTGTGCTGAACATCCTTTAACGAAGGAAACTGCCCAGCCGGCTTCACACGCACAAAAGGTTCTTTATCATAGGCTTTCCGGAAGGACTGTTCAATTTTTTCCGGAGATACGTTCTTTTTCTTCCTAAGATAGATCGTCGAAAGAATCCCGCGCTTGAGCGGTAAAAGATGCGCGGTAAAAGTCACCGTCGTTTTTTTGCCGCTCACAAGGGAAAGTGTCTGTTCAATTTCCGGAGTGTGCTGATGGGTCCCCACCTTATACGCGTAAAAATTTTCATCCAATTCGGAAAAATGGCTTGAGAGACTCAGCTTCTTCCCAGCGCCGCTCACGCCGGATTTGGCGTCGATCACAATGGAATCACGTTCCACCACACCGCCCTTCAAAAGGGGAATAATACCAAGTGCCGCACCCGTTGGGTAGCATCCGGGGTTCGCGATCAATTTCGCTTTCCGGATTTCGTCCCGGAAATATTCCGGCAGCCCGTAAACAGCTTCCTTCATGCGCGCGGCATTGCGGTGTTTCACACCGTACCATTTTTCATAAGCCGCCGTATCCTGCAGCCGGAAGTCCGCGGAAAGATCAATGACGATTTTTCCGGCATGCCTTAATTTTTCAACGGCTTCCATCGCTTCCGTATGAGGCAGGCAAAGAAAAAACAAATCACTGGAACGCTTTAGATCATTAAAGGAATGCTGGCGTATTTCAAGATCAATATCTTTGGGAAGGCTGGGGACGAGAGCTTGAACGGGTATGGATTCTTTTTGCCGGGTCGTGAGCGCGCTGATGCGAACATAGGAGTGTTTCAGCAAAATCTTGATCAGTTCCATTCCGGTGTAACCGGTGGCTCCGATCACGGCGCAGTTCAACATTTAGTAGTCATTCTCCAGAAAAGACGGCATCTCAATTATCCTGTTTTAGAGGGCGAATTATAGGGTAACGCTGACGTGATGTCAATTTTCTCTAATCCACACCGGGAAGCCTGCGGAGGGCCTCAAAGCTTGACATCTTCCGCCTGCCGCCTTATCGTGTCCCCCCAATGGCCAAACCGCGTAAAACAGCCTCAAAAAAAGCGTCTTTTACCCACCCCCGGCTTCGGCCTTTCAGGAAAACCAACTTTCTGGAGGCGGCGCTCACCCATCCTTCGCATCGTCCCGGAAAGCGGGACCTGAAAACCGAGAATTTCGACCGTCTGGAGTTCTTTGGGGATTCGATTTTGAATTTTTTGATCTGCCGGGCACTGATCAAGCGTTTCCCGTCGGCTGATGAGGGGGAAATGAGCCGCCTCCGGTCTACCTTGGTTTCGAGAAGAATACTTGCCCGTATTGCCCAATCCCTAAAACTCAAACGCCTGATCAAGGTTGGGCCGGGAATGAAAAACGAGCCGCCGCAGGCTCATGAAAAAATTATGGCAGATGCCTTTGAAGCACTCATTGCCGCGGTCTTTTTTGATCAAGGGCTGGGAAGAACGGAAAATTTCCTGATGGATCTTTTCGATCCTTACTTCAACCCTAAGCGCTTAAACCGTCTTGATCCAAACCCCAAGGGATCTCTTCAGATTTTAAGTCAAAAACATTGGCAGAAACTTCCTGAATATGAAATCACGGAAGCCTCCGGCGGCTTCACCGCCAATGTCCGGATCCATTCGAAACTGAAAGCTTCGGCTCACGGGAAAAGCAAAAGAGGGGCGGAGGAAAAGGCTGCCCGGGCGCTGATTATAAAAATACGTCAGGGTTTTTCGGGGGCCTTGAAAAAATCCTCGGAAAGAAAATTATCGAGAGCGCGGTGACGCTTCTCGCGAAGAAGCTCCTGTAAGAGATGCGGGATCTGTGCGGGATCCGGCTTTAATTCGGGGGCCGCGAGCGGTCCTGACAGGAGCAGTGGAACAGGCCCCACAAGCCCCTCTTCCTGAAGCTTCACTTCCTGCCCGGATGCAGCCGCGAGGCTCTCCGGAGCAAGAAATACATTCAGCCTGTAATTCAACGCCCCGTCAAAGGCCCAGGAACCGCTGCTCTCACATTGAAAGTCATCGGTCAGAAGAATAATTTTATCCGTGGTCACCTTACGCCCGCCAACCTTGAACTCGGCCTGCAGATCATGGAAGGTAGTACTGCCTGCTTCCGCGGGCATCTTGAAGACATTTGAAAAATCAGGGATTTGAGAAACGGTTCCTAAAACATTAAACGTTTGAAACGCTCCGTTCGTAACGAGGAACACACCTTCGCCCTCCAAGGCATCCTGCCAGGAAAGATTGTCCTTGGCCGGTGCACGAAGATGCGCTTCAAGAAAGAGATTTCCCTCGACCGGGCTTTTTTCCTGCCCTCCCCGGCGCCCAAAACGCGCCAAGTTCAAACGGTCAACTTTTAAGTCCCACTGAGCACCCGCCGCATCAGCGGCCGAGGTCCATCCGCCTTCGGCAGTAAGACTTCCCTGGTAAGCGTCAAAGCGGCACGTGGGGACTTTCCAGTCGCCGTTTTCATAGGTCATTTCCACTGAAAAGTTTTTCCAGGTTTCGCCGGCAGGAGAAAAAGAAAGAAGTGTATTCCCCCAATCATCAAGCGGCTTCTTGAAGTTTTCCTGAAGCCAGGGCTCGGAAAGGTCTCGAAGGACTCCGTAGAGTTCCGCCGCATCCACCTGCTCCGAATTCAGCGACAGACGCGTAATCGGACTGATCGGAAGGTTGTAGGCCATCAAGCTCCCGCTCAACTCATACTCCCCTGTTTTAAAATGAGAGTCGCGGATTTCGAGCGACAGCGGGCTTAAATCAAGGGACAGCTTGATCTCCTTCATTTCTTTCCCTTTGGGCCCCGCAATGCGCCCGTTCTCAAGGGTAAAGTTAAACATGGACTTGGTTTCATAAAGCTTTTGGAGATTACCTTTAAAATTGGCCAGCAGCTTGAGGTCCCCGCCGATTTTATACCCTTGAAACAGCGGGATAAAATTCTCCCACTCCGCGATAGGGAATTTGTTTGTGATCACGTTCAGCTGCCCTTCCCCATTGCCAAGATTTAAATCCAGCAGGGATCCTTTCATGGTCATCTCTTTAAAACGGATCGAAAAATCGCCCGTGAGATTCTTTTTGTCTTTCAGCTGATAATCAAGCACGACATCAAAAGGCAGATCTTTCGGTTTTGAAAAATAACGCGCATACGTCAAAAGCGCCCGGGTAAGATCCAGCTTGGCATGAACAGAGAGCTGCTTCCAGGTTCCGGAAACACTCATCTCGAGGTTGCTCAAACCGGAGAAGCCGATATTGAAGGGAATCGCGTCTTTTAATTTCACAAAATACTGCGGGATGCTTTCAAGCACGACATCCGTTGCCGTGACCCGGAGATCCTGAACGCCTTCACTGTTTCCGAAAAGATTACCGCTGGCCTCAATACGGCCGGAAGGCATGGAAAGCGCGGCAGTCTGAACATTGAAAACTTCCGTCAGGGGATTCCAGTTAACCTGATAGCGGAACCCGATATCAAAAGCCGGCGCCAGCGTTTCCTGAGGGGTTCCAGACAAATGGTAGGTGAAGTTTTTAACCGTCCCTTCGGCATGAGCCTTGACGATTTCGCCGCCGTCATCTTTATGGAAGGTCCATTGCCCTCCCCATGAACCGCCGGCAAGCTCGACGCGAAGGTATTTCTGAATGGTCTGCTGAAGAATTTTCAGGGGAACTTCCTGAACATTCAAAACCGCATCCAGCGAAGTCCCTTCCCAGCTGAGTTTTTCCAAAGATTTGAATTTCAAAACAGCCTTGGCCGAAAGCGCATCCCGGTTCTGATTCAGAGAACCTAAAAATGAAACCCGTATCGGGCGCCCCGCCCTTAGCGGGCCAGCCTTCAAACTGGCGTCATGAATTTCAAAATTTTCAGTTCCCGCTTCCGTGGCGGGCAGATTCCCCCGGATCCCGTTTAAGGACAGGTGGGAAATTTCCGTACGCCCCAGAAGCAGCGGGATACGTGCCAAACGGATGCGGAGCTCCGCGGCCTCGACCGCAAAAGGGCGGCGGCCTTCAGAAACAATTTTCACATTTTGAAAGCGCGCAGTTAGGAAGGGAAAGTAAGAGCTCTGGTGGGCGCCAAAAACAAGCTTTGCGCCGGTCATCTGTTCGAGTTTTTCAGCAATCAGTTTTTCAGTGGGACGCGATTGAAGTAAAAGAGGGGGGGCAATAAATAGTGCAGCTCCGAAAACAAGCGCAAACGCCAGAAATAGACCCAGCAATTTTTTCATGCCCTGCAGCAGATCCTATTTTAAAAGAAGAGTGAACCGTGCTATGTCACTCCTGCAAATTGAAAAACGGATCAGGAGGAAGAAGACGTGGGTCCTAACGGAGCATAACTGTAATCTTCCAGAAAGGCTTGGCACCCTGATGCGACAGCGGCCCAAACCAGAACGAGGAGGGAATAAAGAAAAATCCGTTTCATTTTAACGCTTGGTGAACTGGAAGCGTCTCCGGGCTCCTTTACGACCATACTTCTTACGTTCCTTCTCCCTCGGATCCCGGGTCATGAAACCGCCCTGCCGGAGAGCAGAACGGAGTTTTTCATCATAATTCACAAGGGCGCGGGAAATTCCAAGACTGATGGCATCCGCCTGTCCAGAAAGACCGCCGCCAAGAACGTTTACGCGTACACGAAACTGATCATCAAGGCGAAGGGTCTTGAGCGGGCGTTCGGCCAGCATTTGAAGGCTTTTACGCTGGAGATACTCGAGGGTTCCGCGGCCATTGACGCTGAAACCTTTTTGTCCGGGGAAAATCCAGACTCTCGCGATTGCTGACTTTCTTCTGCCTGTACCGTAATATGATGTCTTGGTCATGAGTCTTATTTTCTCGCTTCGTTAGAAATTAGCGGGTTCAGGCTTTTGAGCCTGCTGCTTATGTTTGTCGCCGGCATACACACGCAAGCGGCGCAGCATTTCGGTTCCCAGCTTGTTTTTAGGAAGCATTCTGGAAACGGCGCGCATGATAATTTCCTCGGGCTTTTTGTCGAGGAGTTTTTCAAAGGTATACGAACGAAGGGCGCCCGGATATCCCGTATAGTGAGTGTAAATCTTGTCTTTGTTTTTGCGGCCGCTGACATAAATTTTTTCAGCGTTAATCACAACGACCTGGTCACCGCACATCTGATCATGCGAATAAAAGGTCTTCTGTTTGCCATTGAGCACTTCGGCAATACGCACGGCTAAGCGCCCCAGCGTTTTTCCGGTGGCATCAACAAGGTAAGTTTTTCTTTCGTAACTGTCGGGCTTGGCTCTAAAAGTTTTCATGGATCTTCTTTCCTCAAGGGTATAAAGAGCAGAAATTGTACAAAGGTATTGTTAATGTGTCAAAGGCTTTTCGCTTTACCTGCTTTTTTATTCTTCATGGGCTTACCTGCGTATTTCACGCTTATAAGCGTAAGTCCTTCTGGCGGCATGGTTTTTGGAGCTTGCCGGCGGTCTTTGACCGCGATAATTTTTTCAATCTGCGCGGGCGTCAGCTTCCCAAGTCCCGCCTCGACCAAGGCCCCGGCAATATTTCTCACCATCCGGTAGAGAAACCCATCCGCGGTTACCCGGATCCGGAGCTCACTCCCCTTCCTGCTCACCGAACAGTCATGAAGAGTCCGCACCGTATCACGTTCTCCCTTCCGGGCCGGATCCTGTCCGCAAAAAGACCGGAAGTCGTGGCGGCCTTTTAAAACAGCCGCCGCTTTTTTCATGGCGGCCACATCCAGAGGCAGCGGAACATGACAAACTTTCCCAGCCAAGAGCGGGGATCTTACCGGGGAATTCCAGATCCGGTACTCGTACGTCTTCGCCGCCGCGCTGAACCGAGAGTGAAAATCATCCGCCGCTTCTTCCGCTTTTAAAACGGCCACCGCTTTGGGAAGAATTCCGTTCAGGGCTTTTTGTATGGCCTGAACAGGCATCGGGGAATCAATTTTGAAATTGACCACCTGCCCCGCGGCATGAACTCCGGTATCCGTGCGGCCGCTCGCGGATTGAATCTTCACCGGCCGGTTAAACAACTGGGACAGGGCTGCCTCTAGAACTTCCTGAACACTTGTATGACGCGGCTGCTTTTGAAATCCAAAAAACGCAGCGCCGTCGTACTCCAGAATAAGTTTGATGTTCCGCATGTCCGCGGCCAAATCCCTGTTAGGAATGAACGGGGACCGCTGTCTTGGCCCAGATTTCAGCAATCTGAACGGCGTTCAACGCGGCTCCCTTGCGGATTTGATCCCCGCTGACAAACAGGCTGACTTCATTGGGGTGCTTTTCATTCACGCGTACCCGGCCTGCCAGAATATCATCCTTGCCGCTGGCTTCAATCGGCATTGGAAAATAATTGTTTTTGCGGTCATCCACCAGGCGGACTCCAGCAGCCTTGCTGAGCGCTTCCCGGATTTTTTCCACGGAAAGCGGCTTTTCAAATTCCGCGAAGATGGATTCGGAATGCGCCCGGTAAACGGGAACGCGTACCGTCGTCGGAATCACGTCAATCGACGCATCGTGAAAAATTTTTCGCGTTTCCTGAATCATTTTCTTTTCTTCGTCGCAAAGGCCGGTGGCTTCATCCACCGCGCTGTTATGAGAAAAAATATTGAACGCGATCTGATGCGGGAACACCTGCTTTGTCGGATTTTTTCCCTCAAGGATTTCGCGGGTCTGGTTTTCAAGTTCCAGCATGGCTTTGGCCCCCGCTCCACTTGCCGACTGATAAGTGGAAACGATGACACGTTTCACACGGGCAAGCTTATGCAGCGGGAAAAGAGGCACCAGCATAATAATGGTGGAGCAATTAGGATTCGCGATAACCCCTTTGTGCTTGGCGATATCTTCCGGATTAATTTCGGGCACCACAAGCGGGACTTCCGGATCCATGCGGAAAGCGCTCGTATTGTCGACCACCAGCGCGCCGGCCTTCACGGCATACGGCACAAGCTTTTTACTGATCGAACCGCCGGCGCTGGAAAGCACCAGGTCGATACCTTTAAAAGAATCCTCGCGAGCTTCTTCAACCGTCAGCGTCTGGCCGCGGAACTTGATTTTGCTGCCCGCGGATTTGGCGGAAGCCAAAAGCTTAAGGGAAGCTATCGGGAACTTCCGCTCCTCAAGCAGCTGCAGCAGTTCCTGGCCAACGGCTCCGGTGACACCTAAAATCGCAACATGAAATTGTTTCATATCAGTTCCCTTCCCCGGCCCTGCACCGGTTCCCTACTAGACTTTAAAATTTTGAAGGACTCTGTCTCCCATTTCGGAGCAGGTCACTTTTTTCATGCCTTCTTCAAAAATATCCGCGGTGCGGCAGCCTTCACCCAGCGTTTTCACAACCGCTTTTTCAACGGCCGCGCTGACTTCGTGAAGGTTAAAACTGTATTCAAGCATCATGGATACGGACAGGATGGCCGCGAGCGGATTGGCGATGTTCTTCCCCGCGATATCGGGCGCTGAGCCGTGCACAGGCTCGTAAAGTGCCGCACCGGTTCCGATCGATGCCGAGGGCAGCATGCCAATCGAGCCGGTCAGCATCGCCGCTTCATCACTCAGGATATCGCCGAACATATTGGTCGTCACCATCACGTCAAACTGGCGGGGATTACGGATCAGCTGCATGGCGCAGTCATCCACATAGCGGTGATCCAGTGTCACGTCCGGGTACTGGGCGTGAACCGCGGTGACTACTTTCCGCCAAAGACGGCTGGATTCCAGCACATTGGCCTTGTCCACCGAAGTCACCTTCCGGCCGCGATGACGGGCCAGCTCAAAGGCCTTGTGCGCAATGCGTTCGATTTCAGGCGTAGTATAAACTTCCGTATTAATTCCTTTTTCCCCTTTGCCATCGGGCAGCAACGAAATACCGCGAGGTTCCCCGAAATAAATTCCTCCCGTTAATTCGCGGACAATCACAAAATCAAGATCCCTCACCACTTCTTCCTTGAGTGTGGAAATTCTCGCAAGGTCTCCGAGAACTTTTACCGGCCGAAGGTTGGCAAACGCCCCCAGGCCTTTACGAAGACCGAGCAGTCCTTTTTCAGGACGCTTGGAAGGATCCACATCATCCCATTTCGGGCCGCCCACAGCGCCCAGGTAAACAGCATCCGCACCCTGCGCCTTTTTCAGTGCTTCCGGCGTCATCGGAATTCCATGCTTGTCGATGGAAGCGCCGCCTAAAAGTTCTTCCTGAAGTTCAAAAACCAGGTGGAAAGATTCCCCCACCTTGCGGATCACACGAACAGCCTGCTCCGTGACTTCGGGCCCGATACCATCTCCCGGGAAAAGCACAATCTTGTACATAAGATCAATCCTTAAGTTAGAGTTAAGATTTCAGTGCCAAGCCTTCTTGCGGGCTTGAAGCAGACGCATACATGCGGACCGGCATTCTCCCTGCAAGGTAAGCCTTACGCCCCGCAGACACCGCTTCGCGCATAGCATCCGCCATTAAAACAGGGTTTTGCGCCTGGGCAATCGCGGTATTCATCAACACCCCGGCAGCGCCGAGCTCCATGCAAACGGCCGCATCAGAAGCCGTTCCCACGCCAGCGTCGACAATGACAGGACAGGACACTGCTTCCAGCACAAATTGAAGGTTCAAAGGATTCTGAATGCCCCGCCCGGAACCAATGGGTCCCGCAAGCGGCATGACGCAAGCCGCACCGGCATCCTCAAGCCGTTTGGCCATCACGGGATCATCGTTGGTATAAGGCATCACCGTGAACCCCTCTTTCACAAGGACTTCCGTTGCTTCCAAAAGCCCCACCACGTCCGGCATCAGTGTCTTGGGATCTCCGATCACTTCCACCTTGACCAGGTCTCCGATTCCCGCGGCACGTCCCAGCCGGGCAATCCGGACCGCATCTTTGGCTGTATAAGCCCCCGCGGTGTTGGGAAGAATCGTGTATTTTTTCTTATCGAGATAATCGAGGATGTTTTTTTCGTTCCGGTTCTCAAGGTTCACACGGCCGATCGCCACCGTAATCATCGACGAACCTGAAATTTCCAGCGCTTCCACCATTTGTTCCATGGAGGCATACTTGCCCGTGCCCAGAATCAGGCGCGATGAAAGTTCGTATTTACCGATTTTTAAAAGAGTGTCGCCCATAAATTTGTCCTTTTCGTGGAATCCGATCAAAAAGCCGGGGATTATTTTTCGGAGCTTTTGAGCTTTCCGCGGGAAACAGACTGATAAATTTCGAGGTATCTTCGGGCCGAAGCCGTCCAGGAAAAATCACTGGCCATGGCGTTTTTCATGAGTCCAAGCCAGCTTTCAGGATTTTGATAGACTTTCAGCGCGCGATCCAGAGTCTGTATCAACGCTTCGGTGGAATACTCCTCAAAGGCAAAGCCATTGCCGCGGCCATTCTTGGGATTAAACTCCTGGATCGTGTCCGCTAACCCTCCCGTGGCGCGAACCAGCGGGATCGTCCCGTACCGGAGTGAAATCATCTGCCCCAAACCGCACGGTTCATAGTAAGAAGGCATCATGAATAAATCACTGCCCGCATAAATGCGTTTGGCCATTTTACCGTCAAAAACAATATGAATTCCAAACCGGTCTTTGTGTTTTTTAGCAAGTTCCCGGAGAATCTTGTGGTACTTTTCATCCCCGGTTCCGAGCAGCACAAACTGAAGGTCCCGCTGCGTCATGCTTTCCATGGCCGGGATTAAAATATCCAGGCCCTTCTGATCCACCAGGCGCGAAATAATGCTGACCACGGGGACGTCCGGACGAATCTTGAATCCGTTTTCTTTTTGAAGGGCCGCTTTGTTGATTTTTTTCTTTTCAATCTCAGTGGCGCTGAATTTGGAAGCGATGTCAGGATCGGTTTCAGGGTTCCACTCGGAAAAATCAATACCGTTAATGACGCCAAAAAGGGCTTCGCGCCGGCTGGCTAAGACATTCTCCATACCGCACCCAAACTCTTTGGTTTGAATTTCACGGGCATACCGCTCGCTCACGGTGGTCACAGCATCCGAGTAAACAAGCCCGCCTTTCATAAAGCTGATTTTGCCGTAGAACTCCAGCTTTTCCAGTTTGAATTCGTCCCAGGAAAGCCCTGTCAAGGGAAGCGAGTCCGGAGGAAAATTTCCCTGATAAGCAAGGTTATGAACCGTGAACACGGAGCGGGTTTTTTTGAAAATGGGGTCGCGGGCATACAGCGTCTTCAAGTAGGCGCAGATCAATCCGGTTTGCCAGTCGTGGCAATGGATAATATCCGGAACAAGGCCCACCGCACGTAAAGTCTCAAGCACCGCGCGTTGAAAGAAAATGAAGCGGCGGTCATTATCCGGGTAGTCCGACATGGCGGTGCCATAAAGCTGATCGCGCTGAAAAAAACCGGGATGGTCAATCAGGTAGATCTGGACACCCTTGTCATCGACTGCGTGGTAAACGCGGGCGGATTCCTTTTCGCTGCCGACATCAATAAGCAGGCGCTCAATGACAACCTTAAACCCGCCTTTTTGAAGATCCACGCTCTTATAACGCGGCAAAAAGGCGATCACATCATGCCCCAGCCCCCGGATTTCCCTTGTCAGGGTTCCCGCAACGTCGGCTAATCCGCCGGTTTTTGCAAAAGGCATCATTTCGGATGCCACAGAAACAATTTTCATTTGAAATGTCTCAGGTCTGCTGTCTGGAGGGTTATGAAACTTCTATCACACAATTCCAAGTCCCAAAAGCATTCGGAACGCATTCTACGGGGTTTTGGTCATTCTGCCAGGAACCGTCAACCCAATAACGGTATTCATACCGGCCCCGCTCAAGCTCTAAAGAAACTTTCCAAAACCCTTCTTTGTTCTTCCGTAAGGGTGTCAACGCGGGATTCCAGCCGTTAAACGTCCCGGCCAGCTGAACCCTCTCAGCTTGCGGGGCAAAAAACTCAAACAAAACCGGCTTTTTGACGTTTTTCAAAGCGGCTGTCTCATTGGGGGTAATCGCTTTGTTTTTCATCGCTTATCCATCCCGATTCAATGCCTTAAGAATTCAGGGTTTGCGAGTATATAACAGAAAAAAGGCCTTGCCAAGGGGCATCTTGTTGACTATGATACGCGGCCATGAATCGTTGCTATATCTCTGGAAAAAAACCTATCGTCGGAAATTCGATCGCTCGCCGCGGTCTAGCCAAAAAATCCGGTGGTGTGGGTAAGAAAACAACGGGTATTACACGCCGTCGTTTCTTTCCTAACCTCCAGCGGGTTAAGGTCGTTCTCCCGAACGGCACCGTCAAGCGGATTTGGGTAGCTGCGTCGATGATTCAGGCGGGCAAAGTTAAGAAGGCAGTCAACCACCGCAAGGCTTATCTCGCAAAAGCCAAAGCGGCTAAAACTGCAGCTTAATCTCCTTCGCTTCGAGTACTACTCGTTCTCTTCCTTCCCAAGATTTTACTTTTAAGGAATAAGAGAGGTCGAATCGCTTCCCTTTTTGGAGGGCTTTCAAGGGGTCTTCTTCATCCCCAAAGCCGTCTCCATGGGATTTTTCTGTCCACTGGGCCTCATACACGTAATTCCCATCCGTCACATAGAACTGAACCGTCTGCTGCGTTAGACGCACCGCCTGTGTTTTGACCTGAAGATCCCGGCTGAGAAAGACAGGCCGGGGGTTCCCTGCTCCATGAGGCTCCATCATTTCGAGCTCTTTAATAAAGGGAGCTGTCAGATCTTCCAGCTTGAGTTCCATATCCACCGCCACTCTTTTGATCATGTCCTCAGGACGCATACTCGCCCGGGCAAAGTCATTGATCTTGGCCCTGAAGGCATCCAATTTGTCGGCCATGATGGAAAGTCCGGCAGCCTGGGCATGTCCTCCAAACTCCAGAAACAATTCCTTGGAATCGCACAGCCCTTCATAAAGATTAAAGGCTTTAATGGAACGGCCGGAACCTTTCCCTTTTCCCTCTTCAAAGGCAATCACGATCGCTGGGCGGTGAAATTTATCCACCAGCCGCGAGGCCACAATCCCAATGACCCCCTGGTGCCAGCCCTCACGGCCCACCACGATCACGCGGTCGCGGCTGAAATTCATGGTTCTTTCCGCTTCACGAATGGCTTCCTTCACGGTTTGACGCTCCTCCCTCTGACGGGCTTTATTCTCCTCTTCCAGAACATGCGCCAGGCTTTCCGCTTCGCGCGGACTCTGCGTCAGAAGAAGCCGTAAAGCAATCTCAGGAGAACTCATGCGCCCCGCGGCATTGATGCGCGGGCCAAAGGCAAAACCGATATGACCGGCATTGATGTCGCGATTCCCAAGTTTGGCGACTTCGGAAAGCGCCCGGAATCCCAGGTTGGTTTTTTGGGTCAAGAGTTTAAGGCCTTTACGGACCATCACCCTGTTTTCCTCGCGCAAGGGCGCCACATCGCAGACTGTTGAGACAGCCGCCAAATCCAGAAATTCGTACGCCCTTTCACCTAAGAGTGCCTGGCTAAGCTTGAAGGCAAGGCCTCCGGCAGAAAGATCCTTAAAGGGATACTCACAATCCTGCTGAAGCGGGTTCAAAATAATATTCGCGGGAGGAAGGCCTTCGGAAGGAATGCGGTGGTGATCAATGATAATCACATCAAGCCCCAGCTCCCGGGCCAAGGCAATCTTGGAAGCCGCGGCAACTCCGCAGTCTACGGTGATCAGAAGAGACTCGCCATTCTGTTTGGCTTCACGGATGGCGCGCTCGCTGACGCCGTAGCCGTCTTCGGAACGGTTCGGGAGAAAGACCCGGGGTTCACCGCCAAGAAGTTTCAGAGTCTTGGCCACAATGCTGGCGCCGGTAATGCCGTCGACGTCGTAATCACCGTGGATCAGCACGCCTTCCCTGTTTTTAATTGCGGTATGAATGCGAAGGCAGGCTTCGCGCATACCTTTCATGCGATACGGGTCAAAAAGGGAAACAAGGTCTGCGCGGAGAAAAGTCTCCGCGGCTTCGGGTGATTCGAAGCCGCGGAGTTTTAGAAGATCGAGAAAGCGGTGTGTGTAGGTGAGGCTTCGGTCAAGAGAGCTCAATGCGCTTTCAAATCCACAACAATGGAATTTGCCACAAAGATCGTCGAATAAACACCAACGCCGAATCCCACAAGAAGCACAAACGCAAAGTCATTGATCGCTGCGCCTCCAAAAAGGAACAACGCCAGCGTGGTAAGGATGACGGTAAGCGTCGTCAAAATGGTGCGGCTTAAGGTCTGGTTAATGCTGAGATTGACGACATCCTCAAATTTTGTCCGGCGCATATTTTTTAAATTTTCACGAACCCGGTCAAATGTGACAATTGTGTCGTTCACGGAATAACCCATGATCGTCAGAATCGCCGCGACAGTCGGAAGGTTGATTTCACGGCCGCTGATGGAATAAATACCAAAAGTGAAAATGGTATCGTGAATCAACGCCAGCACGGCCGCCATACCGAATTTCCACTCAAACCGCCACCCCAGGTAAATTAAAATCCCAAGCGAAGACCAGAAAACAGACATAAGCGCTTTGGTTTTTAAATTGCCGCTCACGACCGCACCCACGCGGTCCACACGCATGACCTGATACTTTCCAGGGGCAATCTTTTGGGCTTCTTCTTCGATTTTATGCGTGTCCGATTCCGCGCTTTTAATGATGAATTGATTTTCCGTTTTATCTCCGTAATTTTGAATGATCGCGCCGCGGATCCCAGCATCCTCAAGAGCACCGCGAAGCTTCCCGATTTCAACCGGCTCTTCAAACTTAATTTGAACCAGCGTCCCGCCCGTAAATTCAATGCCGAAGTTTGCATTCCCGCGCGTCACAATCGCAAACAATCCGATCGCCAGCGTGATCGCTGAAAAACCGTAAGCAAAAGCGCGGCCCCTCAAGAAGGGAATGTTCGTCTTCCCCATCAGTTTGAGCATATTGATATTGATATTCGGGTTCCGGTTGCTGAGGAAATCAAAAACAACCCGGGTAAAGAAGATCGCCGAGAAAAGACTGCCGATAATACCGAGCGTCAGCGTCACGGCAAATCCTTTTACCGGCCCTGTTCCAAAGATGAACAAAATCAGGGAGGTCAAAAGGGTTGTTACGTGAGAATCCAGAATGGCGGAAAAGGCCCGGTGATATCCCGCAGAA
Source organism: uncultured bacterium (assembly GCA_964434115.1). Classification (GTDB taxonomy): domain Bacteria; phylum Omnitrophota; class Omnitrophia; order Omnitrophales; family Aquincolibacteriaceae; genus ZLKRG04. The sequence goes on along the minus strand of CAYSSX010000002.1, from coordinate 394,417 downwards.
ATCGCGCCCCGGGGAGTTTTTCCCGCTTCTTTCTCCTCACGCATACGCTCAAAAATCAAAACGTTAGAGTCGACGGCCATGCCAATCGAAAGCACAAAACCGGCAATACCCGGAAGTGTCAGGGAAGCCCCAAAGGCGGCCATGGAGCCCATGAGCATAATACCGTAAAGGATCAAACCGAGATTCGCGACAATTCCCGGCAGAAGGTAATAAGCCGGCATAAAAATAAACACAAGAACGGTTCCAACAAGGCCCGCATACAAGCCTTTGTGAACAGAATCCTGTCCGAGACTCGCCCCAACCGTTCTCTCTTCCACAATGGATACGGGCGCAGGCAAAGCACCGGCTCTCAAGACCAAGGCAAGATCACTGGCTTCATCTGCCGTAAAATTTCCGGAAATTACGCCCTGCCCGTTCGGAATTCTGTCGCGAATCACCGGGGCGGAATGAACTTTCCCGTCAAGCACAATGGCAAGCTGCCGGCCAATGTTTTGGAAGGTTGCCTTGTCAAAAAGCTTGGCACCTTCATCATCAAATTGGATCTGGACGTTGGCCTCGCCCATTTGGCCAAACCCCACCGAAGCCCTCGTCAAATGGTCTCCCGTGAGAAGCGGTTTAGCGTCCAAAAGAAGTTTGCTGGGACCGCCGGTGGCATCCTGGACTTCTTTATATTCATAACCTTCCGGAACATTGCCTTGTTCGGCTTTGGTGAGAAGGTCCGCATCATTGGAGACAATCTTAAATTCAAGGTGGGCCGTTTTTCCCACGATCTCCTTGGCCCGGCCGCGGTCGGTAACGCCCGGCAGCTGAATCACAACATGATAGCTTCCCTGTTTGGTAATCACCGGTTCACGAACACCAAGTTCGTCAATACGGTTACGCATGATTTGAACCACACGGTCCGTGGCATCCTGACGGGCGTCCTCAGGGATTTTGCTTGTATCAATTTCAAGCAAAAGCTGCATACCGCCTTGAAGATCAAGCCCCAGATTAATCTTCTGATCCGGAGGGTAGAAACGCCAAATGGAAAAACCAACAACCAGAACGATCAGCAGAACTTTCCACTTATAATATTTACCCATAAATCAGCCTCACTCTTTTCTCAAGCCGCTGATGGCGCTTTTCAGGACTTCCATTTTGGTGTTGTCGTTATCGCCCACTTTGAGAACCACGTAATCTTTTTGAATGCCGGCAACGGTACCGATTACCCCGCCCACCGTTTCCACCCGGTCGCCTTTTTTCAATTCGCCAATGGTCTTCTGCAGTTCCTGACGCTGCTTTTGCTGCGGGCGCCAGATCAAAAAGTACATGATGCCGAAAACAAGAATGAAAGGAAAAAGCAGCGTAATAGGATTGGATTCAGGCCCCGCAGTCTGAACTGCCAGGCTGGAGTGGATAAGGGTTTCAAACATATTCTAAACTCCTTCGGTTTCAAACCCCTGAAGACGGGGCAAATGTTAGCTTCAATTATCGGCACCCGGCGTCAAAGCTGTCGGTAAATTTTCTTTTAAATTCAAGAAACTTTCCCGCTTGAATGGCTTCCCGGATCGATTTCAGGAAATTGACGAAAAAATAGACGTTGTGGATCGAAACCAGCTGAAGACCGACCATTTCTTCCGTATTAAAAAGATGCCTGAGGTAACTTCTTGAAAAATTCCGGCAGGCATAACAGCCGCAAGTCTCGTCAAGGGGCGTCTGATCCGACTGGTACTTGCCGTTTCGAACCACGACCAAACCCTTCGTCGTAAAGGCTGTGCCGTTGCGGCCATACCGCGTAGGTGTCACGCAGTCAAACATGTCCGCACCTTGCTCAATAGCCTCGAGAAAGTCAATGGGCGTTCCGACCCCCATCATATAACGGGGCTTTTCCTCCGGCAGCGCGGGAACAATTTCTCGAAAAATCCGGAAAGTGTCTTCTTTGGATTCCCCGACACAAAGCCCTCCAAGCGCATAGCCGTCAAAACCAATATCCGTAATCTGGCGCATGTGCTCAAGGCGGATCTCTGGGAAAACGCCGCCCTGAATAATCCCAAAAAGCGCCTGCGATTTCAGCCTGTGAAACTTCCTGGCCCTCTCGGCCCATCGTGTGGTGATCGCACAGGCTTCACGTATTCTCTTGGGGTCTTTAGTCGCGGGAGGACATTCATCAAAGATCATGGCGATATCGCTTCCGATAACCTCCTGAATCTCCATCACTTTCTCGGGACTCAGAAAGATTTCGCTTCCGTCAAAGTGAGAACGGAAAGAAACGCCTTCTTCCGTAATCTGCCGGAGCCGGCTAAGTGAGAAGACCTGATAGCCGCCGCTGTCCGTTAAAATGGGGCCTCGCCACGCCATAAAACGGTGTAACCCTCCGGCCTGCCTGATTATATCGATTCCGGGTCTTATGTAAAGGTGGTAAGTATTCGACAAAATAATCTCTGCGCCCAGATCTTCCAGATCACGCGGAAGCAGGCCTTTGACAGTTCCTTGTGTTCCCACCGGCATAAAAACAGGCGTTAAAAATTCCCCGTGCGCAGTTTTCACGCGCCCCGTACGGGCTCCGCAGGAAGTATCTTTTGACGTTACTTCAAAACCAAAAAAAGTTTCATGAACCATCGTCTTCAACTCAAACCTCTCAGAGAATCAGCATGGCATCGCCATAGCTGTAAAAACGGTAACGTTCACTCACCGCAACCCGGTAAGCCTCGCGCATCGCCTCATACCCCATCAGCGCGCTGACCAGCATCAAAAGTGTGCTTTTGGGAAGATGAAAGTTCGTAATCATCGCATCGGTCACTTTAAATTCAAACGGCGGATGGATAAAGAGTCCGGTCTGTGCTTTTTGAGGACTGACCCGCCCGTCTTTTCCAGCGGCCGACTCCAGCGCGCGCACAGACGTTGTGCCGCAGGCTATAACACGGCGGTCTTCCTGTTTTGCCCGGTTGATGCAAGCTGCGGTTTCCGGAGAAATCTCAAAACGCTCTTCAAACATCCGGTGTTCCAGAATGTTCTCTGTATTCACAGGCTGGAAAGTTCCGTAACCTGTATGAAGCGTCACCATCGCAATCTCAATGCCGCGCTGTTTTAATTTTTCAAGCAAGGCTTCATCGAAATGAAGTCCTGCGGTAGGCGCGGCAATGGCCCCTTCGGCACGGGCAAAAACAGTTTGATAATCCCGGCGGTCTGAGGGTTTGTCCTCACGGCGTATATAGGGCGGCAAAGGCATGCGGCCAGTCTTCCAAATCTTCGCCTTTACCTCTGGCCCCAGGAAGCGAATTCTACGCGCCCCGCTTCCCGCACGCGGGCCATCCAGAACTTCTCCCTCAAGAATCTCCCCTTCGCCTTCAAAACAAACCTTATCCCCCGGCGAGACCCGGCTGGAGGGCTTTATCAGTGCATCCCAGGTGCCGTCTTCAAACTCCTGAAGAAGAAGCGCCTCGATTTTCCCGCCCGTTTTCCGGACCCCCAAAAGCCGCGCGGGAATCACCTTGGTGTCATTGAGAACCAAAACATCCCCCGGACGGAGCAAAGACTCTATTTCATGGAAGCGGTGATGTTCGATCGCGCCTGTCTTCCGGCTGATTTTCATGAGCCGCGCTTCCGGTCTTTTCTCGGGCGGGTACTCCGCGATCAGGGCTTCGGGCAATTCGTAATCAAAATCAGAAAGGCGGTTCTTAGCATCCGTTTTTATCATAGAAGAGGAAAGGATTCCGGACTAAACGGTTTCGCCTTTCAGTATTTCGGGAACGGGCATGGTGTCAATACGGATACCGCCGTCATGCTCAATGTAAAGCGTGTAGATAGTTCCCGGAACAAAAATTGACCCCGGCGCTTCCACCTGAACATTTTTGATTCCTGTCCTTTCGCGGGCTTGAGGATCCAAGGCATACTTCCAAAAATCCTCCCAAAGCCGGGCTTCAAACTCTGAGCGCACTTCATCGGTCTTATACCCTGTCGGAATATCCTGCGATTTTGTAATTTCAAAAACCTGTGTCTGGTTGTCATCCAGCACAAAGGCTTTCATAAATAAATAGGCGCTCTTGCCTTTGAGCTTATCGCCGGTTTTGACAAAATGATCCGCGAAACGGATCACAAGCGATTGAAATTGAATCACGTTTCCGTGAAAGGTGAAATATTTCGGTAAAAGAGGATTTCCTTTGGCATCGTACTCAAGGAACTTGATCGTGGTTTCAACTTTTTTCGTCTGCTCATTAAACTCACTTTTTGTGACCAGAACTTCCGCGATGCGGGACTCCGCGGAGAGCCGCTCGACAACCTTCCTGAGAACACGGGCTTCCTCAAGCCAGCGGTTTACCCAAAAAGCTCCGGAGATCAGGGAAAATGCCAGAACCACGGCCAAGACCGCGTTAAGAATCGTGGATGCTTTCATTCGAGTACCTAATGAATAGAGTTGTTTTCAAAAACTGACCGGCACTGCCATACCTGGGGAACCGCGGGGGATTTAAAAAGCAACTCTCAAACGCGGTCTTCCTTGAGGCGCGGCAAGAGCATGCTCAAGCAGCAAGTTTAAGTGCGCCCGACTGGGGTCGAACCAGTAACCTTCGCCTCCGGAGGGCGACGCTCTATCCAATTGAGCTACGGGCGCAGTAACTTTCACTTCTAAGACTTTGTATGCCGGGTATGCCGGGACGCTTACAAGGGCTCGTCCGGGGCATCGGAAATTCTGGTAAGTATGACAAATTCGGACACTTGATTCAACCGCTTTGAATCAGCTGCCGGGGCTTGGGAAAGTTGTAATGCTGGACTGCGGGTAATAAAAAGAGAGGATTTGCTTGTAGTTATACCCTAGCTCAGCGAGTTTCTTGGCCCCATATTGGCACAATCCCACACCGTGCCCCCAGCCTTTGCCTTGAAAATAATAGGCTGTCCCCACCCGTTTCGTGGAGGTAATAAGCGTACTCTTAAAATGGGAAGGACTCAAAAACATGCGGAGCCCGTTTGAGGAAATCCGTTTGACCCCCTTCGAGTCCGTGACGTCAAAATACATGACTCTTCCGGATTCGTCCTTAGCATTCTGGGCAGCCAGCCCCGTTACACCCGCCACGTTAAAGCCATTTTTTTTCAGCCGGGCCTCAATCTGCTTTAGCGTAAACTGGGTGTCCCAGCGGTAATTTTTAGACCCCCGGCAAAAATCACATTTCACCCCCATGAGGCAGGGATGCTTTTGAATGGTCCAGACTTTATCCGCGCGGGCAGTGTGCCCGCCGCAAGTCGAATGAAAATAGGCCGGGAAAATTTTCCCTTTATAAGTCAGAATTTGCCCTCGCGTCGCATCCACCGCGGCATCCGTTGCGGGACTGTGCGTCCCGAGTCCGCCATAAACCTGGCTTGAAACATCAGCCGAGACCGCATAGCGCCTGTCAGGATTTTCAAGCATGCTAAAAAGGGCGTAGGTTCTGGACACAATGGCGTGCGCCTTAAGAACATTCATCGGCCAGGCAGGGCTTGCTTCCACCGGAAGAACCCCTTTGAGATATTCTTCGAGCGAAAGCTCACTGATCGCTTTAAGGCGGCCTTTGTCGTCTCGGATAATGTCTAAAGAATGATGATACGCCCTGCGGCCGACAATAATTTCTCCTTCTTGAATTTGCACGCGGATCAGATTTGTTTTAAATGCCTGCCGCCCAATCTGGATTCCGTCTTCCGTGGAACTGACACGTGTCGCAACGATGCGGCTGCCCTGAAAAAGGAGAGCACCGCGTTCATCAAAAAGCTGGTACGGGGCATCCGTTTCAATCATAAGCGATTCGCTGTCTTTTTGGACAAGAACACGGATCAAATCATAGTCTTCACCCTGAGCAGGCAGAGGCAGTTCTGATTTTTTGATCTCGGGGGCGCTGTTTCCGGCCACAGAAAAAACGGAAACAAACAGGAGAAGGAAAAAGGAAGCTCGTTGAAAAAACATAGTCACTTATATTAACGACAGCGCGGAGGCAAAGCAAGGAGGAGCTGACTCAAAGCGAAGAAAATAATTATTCCAAACGGCCGACAAGAACGCCGTCATGATTTTTTAAAACAGCGCGGGTATCCGCAATCGAGCATCCGAGAATCGGATAAGCGCAAAGAAGAATGCACGGCGTGTCCCGAAGTGTGTGCTGAATTTTTTCTTCATAGATATGCACTTCGGGCCATTGCGCATGAGGAATCGCAGCCGCGTCACCCGCTCCACGAAGGCGTGAACATCCGAGCTGGCGAAGGGTTCCGGCCAGCTGAGCAGCATTGTAGAGGGCTTTTTCTTCATTGAACTTCCCGCCGTCAAGATACCAGTTTTCCGCAGAAAGCAATTGGAGGCGCTTTGTTTCAAGATGTTCTTTGACATCAGGAATCACTTTTTCAAGATATGCGGTAACGCTGCCAATGCCCATGGCGTCGGAGACAAGCCACACGCACGCATCCCCTTTTTCAAGGCCGGATGAAAAATAGCTGCTCAAAATACGCAGATAATCTTCCGAGCTCTTATAAAATTGATAAAGATGCTTGCCCGTTTCAACACCATAGAGCGCATCAAAATCTGCTGACCGCATTCATTTCTCCTGATATTTCTAACAATCACCACACTGCAATGGAATGCTAAAAATTATAGCACCCTCTATCAAAAAATACCAATTCGAATAGAAAAAAAAACCCCCGGGCCATAAGCCCAGGGGTTTCTAACGCTTAAAATTTGCTCTTACTTGGTAGAAGCCGAATAAACTTTCAGCTTATTCCAGGTCTTACGTCCCACAACACCATCCGCGCCGAGGCCATTATCACGCTGAAAGGCCTCAACGGCTTTACGGGTTGCCGGACCGATTTTTCCGTCCACAGCTCCCTGATAATAACCCGCATTCTTAAGCGCCTTCTGGATGCTCGCGGAAGGAAGCTCAAAGCCTGACGGGGTCCGGTAAATCCCTTTGATCACAGACTCTTCTTCTTTCAAAGAGCCGATGCGGGCATTGGACTGGGAGAGCTGGCTGTTAAGATCATTACGGCGGTTTTCTTCATCTTGAAGCGCCGTGCGGGTCGTCTGCAAGGAGTCATCAAGACGAATGACTTCGTCTGTTAAAACGCCGACCTGCGCCTGAAGGGCGTTGATCTGTTTATTGGTGGTTTTCTTGGAGGCGCAACCAGTCAGGGCAACCATGACCAAGGTAAGGCCCATAAAGCTCATCAGAAGACTTCTTGCCATTGTTTCTTCTCCTTATTTAACTGCTCTTGATTGAAATGTCTAGGGGATGAAAGCGCTGTGTCCCGGAGTCTCGAAAGTGTATCAAAACACCTTGGTGAAATCAACAAAAAGGAACGCTTTTTACGCGGTAAAACCAAGGAATTTTCAAGCCGGCTTAACACCAAACAGCAGGAATTCCGTGTGAGAAACCATCCTTTGAACCGGCCTTGTTTTCCCTTCCCGGGCCAGAATCTCGCGTTCCAAAAGCTCCAGACTTTCAACAAGGATAAACCCCTCCCTGCGGAGCGCCTCGGCCATTCTTTCGATCTGATTAAACGTTGGATTAAGGCTCACAAGCCGTCCACATCCCTTGAGCGCCTGTTTGACGACAGTGACTTCTTCCCAAGGCGTTGGGATGTCCAGAATCACGGCGTCAAACCCTTGCTCAGGAATAGGTTCCATAGAATTTCTCTGCCCAAAAACCACGTACTGGCCAAGGCCGGCCCGCGTAATATTTTTATGCGCATTTTGAGGTAAGTCCAGCCTGCGGTCATAACTCCAGACACAGCCATGCGGCCTCACGGCACTGGCGAGGGCCATGGTTAAAGAACCGGATCCGGTACCAATTTCAAGCACTTTGGAGCCGGGGCCAATGCCCGCTTTCATCATTAAAAATGCGGCATCTTTCGGGTAAATAATCCCGCTCTCGCGCGAAGCCTTCATCATCAAATCTTCCACGGTGGGTTTTAAAAGATACCCTTCACCATGATCGCAAACGACTTTAAGACCGAACTCTTTGCCGATCCAGTCGTCCACCGACAAGGGTTTGCCGCAGTGAATACTGATTTTTTTTCCGGCGTTGACTTCCACAAGATAGCTGACTTTTTCAAACCACAAAAGAACCAGGTCACGCTCCTGAATCAAAGCGCTTCGCCCCGCCCCCGGAGATTCTTGAGTTTGAATTGTTTTTCCGGACAAAATCTCCATAGATTTCCTTTCGTTACCAGGCCTTCGCTTTTGCTAGACTTAGAAAATCTTCGAATGTATCCACGAGCCATTCAGGACGGTGGGATTCTAGCTTATCCCGCCTGACAAATCCATGCGCGATCAAAGCTGTGTCGACGCCCGCGCGGCGGCCCGTTTCCAAGTCCACCTCGCTGTCTCCCACAAGCAGCGCCTCTTCCGGCTGAACGCCCTGAGAAGAAAGGGCTTGGAGAAATGCCGTGGGGTCAGGCTTGGGCGGATGATGGCTGCTCCCCGTAAGAATGACAGACAAATACGAAGCGACGCCGAGCTTCTCCAGCATTTCCTCTGAGAACGGGCTGGGTTTATTGGTAATGACCATTTGCCGGCGGCCTTTGAAATGTTCAAGAACCTTGAGCGACCCCGGGTAAAGACACGTGTTATCCATCATGTGCTCGCCATAATAGCGGCGGTAAACCTTGGCCCCCTTCTCAATCTCTTTTTCATCTGAACTCGCAAGGCAGCTCTTGATAAGGTCGTGCAGCCCGTGCCCCACATAACTATGAATTTTACCGGCTTCCAGAGGCTCCCTGCCCATCACCGAAAGCATATAGTTAGCGGCGCGGACAATATCCTCCCTTGTGTCGACCAGGGTTCCATCCAGGTCGTAGGCAATGAGTTTTTTCAAGCGAGCATTCCTTTTTCGGAGAAGGTCACAAAATAACGCCGTGGAGGGTACGCCGGAGACCGGTGCTAATCACCGATGAGTTTCATCAATTCAGTTTCGAGGTAACCCAGGCTGAAGGGTTTTAAAATATAATTGTGCGCGCCAAGCTTCCTGGCTTTCGCGACCCGGACATCATCATTTAAAGCGGTGATCATAATGACGTTGCTCGCGGGGTTTTTCTTTTTGATCCGTTCAAGACATTCAATCCCGTCCATTCCCGGCATCATCAAATCGAGAAGAATAATATCGGGTTTCTCCCGGTCCACAATTTCGAGGGCTTCCTCGCCCGTGGAGGCAGACATCACCTGCAGATCGCGCTCACTCAAAAAATCCTGAAGGAAGAGCCGGACATCGTCTTCATCATCAACCACCAGAATTTTTTTAGCCTTGTTCATGCCTGTATCTCCAGAGAGTAAATCACGCTAGATTTTTACCACGTTTACCGGGGACTGTCACTTTAAAATTTCCCGCCCTAAAGCCAGGATTTTCTCCTGCTCCTGCCGGATTTTGACCTGCAGGGGGCCAAAATCGGCAGGCTTCCAGATCGTCTTGTGCTCCCAGCTGTTTCTTAAAAAATACAAGATTCCGGAAGCCGGTTCAACCCCCAAAATCTGTTTCACGGCATAGGCATAAAGGGCAATCTGCATCTCATAGCCCGAGGCCTGAAGTTTCTCCGGGGAGCCCTCCGCGGTCTTATAATCCAGCACATGCCAGCGATTGTCTCTGTCTTGAAACAGAACGTCAATCACACCGTGAATCAACCCATGGCGTTCATTCAAAATAAACGGAATTTCCCTGTAAACCTTCCGGGCCTGCGACAGGCGTTCAAAAAGCGGGCTCTTGCTGAATTCCGTTAAAATTTTTCCTGCCTCTTCCTGGGAAGCGACCGGAAGGGCGCGAAAAGCTTCACGTAAAACTCTCAAAAGAGATTCCTCATCCGCCCGCCGGAAATCCAGAAGCTCAAGGGCCCTGTGCATCGCGGTTCCAAAATCCGCCGGACTGGGGAGGTCTTCTTCCTCCGCGTTTCCCGCGGAAGCCTCCGACTTTTTTTCAAAGGCTTCATCCGAAATCCCGATTTCATAGGCCCGCCAGTAATCCTGCGGACTCTTGGCAAAAGCCGCGTAAGCGGAAACAGGCAGATGAATGATCCTGGAAGGTGAAGGAGGAAGCGGCTCAAGCCCCTTGAAAAGATCCTCCGCATTTTTACAGGCTTCTTTCCGGAGGCTTTGCGGAATTAAACTTCTTATTTTCTCCGGGGAAAAATCTCCCAGCAGTTTTTTCAAGTCTGCTTTCTCAGCCAAAGAACGGTTCTTTTTCGCAGGCTGCGCTTTCACCCCGTCCCACACCTGAACACCTTCAAGGTCCGAATGCATCAGCCACTCCATCCAGGAGCCCATTTCTGAGAATTGTTCTTTTTCCTTTTTTCTTTCCTTGTACACGCCGCTGAGAATAAGCCTATTTTTCGCCCGGGTCATGGCAACATAAAGAAGCCGTTTCCATTCTTCTTTGTCTTTTTTGTCGAGCCGTTCTTCGATTTCAAGCCAAGCCGCGGGGTTTTCCCAATCCTCTGTGATTTCATTCCGCGCCTGAAGCCCATAGCCCTTTCCCGCTTCCGCCAAAACGGTTTTTGAATCCGGCGACTGTCTTTCGCGGCCAAGATCCGCCGCGAAAACAACTTCAAATTCAAGGCCTTTGGCCCGGTGAACGGTCAAAAGACGGACCGCATCCCCTGTCTGTTCAGCCTCAATCTGGGCTTCGGATTCACGGACCTGCTGACTTTCCATTCGCTTGACGGCTTGGAGAAAAGCGCCTAGCGGCAGCGGCTCAAAGGCCTCGAACTGCCGGGCGAGATTCATCAGCTTTTTGAGGTTGGCATACCGGCGCACGCCCTGAGGATCCGCCAGAAGCGTGAGTTCATAGGAAGTCCGCGACAAAATCCTATCCAGAAGCTCCGTAAGTTTGAGGCGGTCCTTAATTTTTAAAAGTTCCTCCGTGACGGTTTTGAAATATTCTATTTTTACTTTTTCCGAATCTTCAATTTCCGAGGACTGGAGGGCAGGGTCAAGGCCGCGGAACAAGGGGGTTGAAGAGGAACCTTCCTTGTCGCCCGTTTTCGCAAAGTGAGAAATCCAAAACAACGAGTTGTCAGTCAGCTGAAAAAGCGGAGAGCGCAGGGACGCCGCAAGAGGAATATCCGCAAGAGGATTTTCAAGAAACCCGAGGAAACTGATAATGTCCCGGATTTCGGGCTGATGATAAAAACCTCCCCCGGACATCACGTAGGATGGAATGCCCCTTTTCTTCAGGGCCTGTTCATAGAGAGCCACATTCGTCATGGCCTGAAAAAGAACCGCCATGGCTCCGAATTCCACACCTTCCTCATGAAGGCTCAGCATACGTTCCGCGATGAGATCGGCTTCCCTCATGCGGGCGGCGTCCAGCGATTCTTTTGCTTCGGGGCGAACCACCCATAACTCCACCCCCGCGGTTTCAGTCTCTGGGACTTGCGGCAAAAGCGGTTCAAATGAAAACCCGTCTTCTTTCCAAAGCGTTTCGAAAAACCGGTTGATAAAATGCATCACTGGCGCCGCGGTCCTGAAATTCTCATAAAGCGGAATGAATACCCCCGGGCCATCCTCTTTACGGTGCGAAAGCTCCCGGTCAAGAAACAAGGCGGGCTCCGCTCCACGGAACGCATAAATCGACTGTTTGTAATCCCCGACAAAAAAGAGGTTGTCTTCGGAGGCCAGCAGGTGAATCAACTCCAGCTGAAGGGGGTTGGTGTCCTGAAACTCATCCACCAGAATATGGCGGAATTTCTGACGGTACCGTTCCCGCAGCTTCCGGTGAACGGGGGTTTCTTTTTTAAATAACCGGACCGCGCGGATTTCAAGGTCATCAAAATCAAGGAAGCCTCTTTCCTTTTTACGCGCCTCATACGCCTTTTCAAAAAGGCAGGCCAAAGATTCAAAACGAAGACGCCAGGGGCGGGACAACCCTTCGATTTTAATGCCAAAAAAAACATCCGAAAGGCGTTTGATTTCCGGCCAATGGGTTTCCCCTTTTTTCCCGCGTTTTCTTGAAAAGCCCTGACGCCAGATTTTAAACTCTCCCGCTTTTTCCCAGTCCCATGCCTGAACCGAAACAAACCTCTTCCAGCCTTCCGCTGTTTCCATTTCTCCAAGGGCGCTCAAATGCCCGAGAACAAGGCCGCTGATCGCGGCAATTTCCTTCTCCTCTTCCCGAACGGGAATAGCCGCGAAAAACTCTTCGAGGGATTGTCCTGCCTGACGGGCCGCTTCATGAACACGCAGAATACCGCCGCGGATCCTGTGCTCTCCATAAAGACGGAGAAGCTCAAAAAGCTCGGTCCCTTTTGCACAGTGTTCTTCAAAAACCGCTTCAAAAACCTGCTCCTTGAGAAAAACAGCCTCATCGGATTCGAGCACTCGGAAATCAGGGTCTACCCCGGCTTCTACCGGATGCTCCCTGAGAACACGGGCGGCAAAAGCATGCAGCGTCGAAATATACGCCGATTCCAAACTCCGGCGGGCGCTCTCAAGCCCCAACGCGGAACAGCGTTCCAGAATGCGGGATTTCATTTCATTCGCGGCCTTTTCGGTAAAGGTCAGTGCCAGAATTTCCGTGGCCTGCGCTTCCACGGAAGACACAATGTGTAAAAAGCGTTCGACCAGTACGCGGGTCTTTCCGGTTCCAGCGCCGGCAGACACGAGAATATTTTTTCCCTTGGCTTTTACGGCGGCTTCCTGAAGCGGGCGCAGATCAATCACGGGTTTACTCATGCTTCACCCCCGCTTTCTCCGGCAAGAGATTTGTCCTGTCCCGCAGGGATCAGAGGCGGCATGTCCCGCGCATCTTCGGCGCGGATTTCTTCAAGCATGCTTTTAAGTTTCCATTTTTCAATCCGGCAGACAGTAGTGTAAGGACAAAAATCCTGACACTCCCGGGGGCGAACCGGGATCTTCATATCGGTTCTATCTTTTGTGAATTTCCGGATAAAGGCTTCTACGCGCACAATCAGGGCTTGATAGGAATTATCATCCAGAACCATACGGCTCCGTGAGGACAAATCCGGCAGAAAGGAGCGCTGTTCCTCCCGGTAAAACCCCTTTTTCTCGCGGTCTCTTAAAGAGTAAAGCTCGGCCCCGGCCAGCGGGATCCCGAGCAGCCTTTCAAGAACCATCGCGTAAACTGGCAGCTGAAGAGCGGTTCCCATCTCAAGGGCATCCCTGCTGAAGGAAATGCTTCTTTTGTAATCAAGGACAAGCCCTGCCTTGCGGGCCTCATCCAGATCAATGCGGTCGATTTTTCCGCGAATCTGAACTTTCTGATCCCCGTTCTCAATCACAAGCGGCGGATACTCCGCTCCCTGAGTTCCAAACCCGAGCTCAAAAAAAGCGGGTTTGAGGGGAGACTCGCGGAGACGTTCCAATTCATTCTCTAAAAACTTCACCAGTGTTCCGCGCAGGTCCTCAATTTCAAGGGCATACTGATAGCGCCGGGAAGAAAGAATGGGGTGGCGCTTCAACGCCTGCTCCAGGTAGTGCAGGGCCTCGGCTGACGCACGTGCAGGATCTTTTAAAACCGCAGGCCTTTCCACCCAGTTTCGAAAAGCAAACTCAAGCGCCTCGTGAAGGACAATGCCCCGGATCATGACGTTTTTTTCTTCTTCCGGATCATCAAGTTTGAGGACGCGGTGGGCATAATATTTAAAAGCGCATTTGGCATACTCTTCCAGCGAGGTTGAACTGGTTTCTTCCGCTCGAAACACCTTCAACGCCAAAATCGCAGGATCCGTTAACTCGTTGCGAACCTCAAAAAAAGCGCGTGTAAGCCGCCCCCGCGAAGATTCGTTTTCCAGCAGCCGCGCAGAAGCTTCAAGCAGGAGAGGGTCCGCGGACTCCCCTTTTCTGAGAGGCTCCCAAAGGTTTCCAATCACAGAAGTTTCAAGCTCGCGGAGATTCACGGCATCTCCAAGATCCGGAAACGGGCGGGCCAGCTTCTGCTTCCTATCCGGAAGTTTTCCTTCAAAAAGGACGCGGATTTCCTCCACATAAAAAGAAGGCAGCGACTCTTTTCCTTCAAGGTCCAGACGCGGGTAACTCAGAATGAGTTTGTGCCGCGCGCGCGTGACCGCGATATAAAATAAATACCGTTCGAGCGATTGGCTCGAAAGACGCTCTTTGAGATGACTGCCCGGCCCGAGTCCATTAAAGAGTTTTCTTTCCCAGTCGGACAACAGGGGGTCTTCCTTGATCTGGACCGGGAACTTCTTTTCCAGAAGACCCGCAATAAAAACCACTTCGTATTCTTTTTGCCGGGCCAGCGAAACATTATAGACCTGCACCCGGTTGCGGTCATGGTCGTGAAGGGAATACAAATCGAGTTCGACCAGCCGGAAAAAACGGTCGGCAAAGGCATTGAGATCTAAGGCCTCACGTTTGGCGGAAATTTCAACTTCATCCAGCAGGGAAAGAAAACGGCGGTGGCTGGCGGCATCGCGGCGGACATGTTCTTCGCTGGAATCGCTGACTTGGAAGATCCCAAAAACCTCTTCCACCGCCTGGCGAAGAGCGGCTTTTTGCGCCGCCGAGGAAAGGGCTGAACGAAGGCGGTCTTCAACCTCCGCCAAAACTTTCAGCTTTTTGATCCGTTCGGCTTCAAAGGGTTCTCCGCAGTCCCATCCGGAAAGCCAGGCATCACGCCCCTCCAGCACTTTCCGGCGCAACGCTTCGTGCTCAAGGCGGGAAACCCATTCATAATCCTTAGACTGCTTTCCTAGGGAGCGGACATAACCGGACTTGAGAAAAGCCATCAAATCGGAAAGTTTCCAGCCGTCGCGAAAAATTCTCAGAAGAGAACAAATCACCGGCACCATGGGCGCAAACGAAAGCCTTTCCCGTTCATGGATCTCTACCGGAATGCCATAACGCCCGAAGATGGATCGAATCACGGTTTCGTATTCCCCGATGTTCCTAAGCAGGATGGCAAAATCGCTGAAACGGAAACTTCCCTGCCTTTGCAAATGCTCAATCGTCCGGGCGATCATTTCAACTTCGCCTTCCACCCCGATGGCTTCAAAAACCGTCAACTCCCGTGAAGGCTTCAGCAAAGGCTGGGGCTTTTGCGTGGAAAACAAATGCTTCTCGACCCCGGCCAAGACCGCTGGCAGATTCCCCTCTTCCCTGCGCCCAAGCTCCTGTTTCACAAAACCTTTGGCCGTGAGCAGTGCTTCGGTACGGTGAACCATTTCAAAAAGTTCCTGCCTCGCAGGATCCGGATCCACCGTCAAAGTGATCACAACCTCCTCCGCCATCTCGCAAAGCTCTTCAAGATAAGCTGCCTGCAGTTCTGAAAAATCAAAAAAACCGTCGATCCATATTTTTTTAATTTTCCGGACCGGAACCGGCGGGCTTTTCCTCCGCTCCCGGTAAATTTTAAGGGCGTCCTGGCGGTCGCGAAGCCCCTTGTCCGCCAGGGCCTTTTCATACTGTTCATAAAGAGCGGCCAGCTTTTCATACTTCACAGAAAGGTCCGGCTCAAGCCGCTTCAAGGCATTCATGCGTTCACGGAAAAGTTCAGGCGAGATCAAAGACTCTTTGATCTCGCTGACAAATCCCAAAAGCAAATTAAGAAACCCGGGAGTTTCCTGAACTTCTTCAAAGTAACCCTGCGGTTCTGCGGCAAGAAGATCTCTGAGCAGAAGGAAGCGCGTAACATTCGTGGCCGTCCCTTCTTCTCCCACACCAAAGAGCATCGTAATAAGACGCGACAAGGTGGTGACACGGCGGTGAAAAAATCCGTTGAATTGGCGCTGGAGAATGAGTGTGGTAATGCGCTCCGTATGTTCCGCAGAAGGAAGAACAAAGAAGAAATCTTCCGCGAGCGGATCCTTGGATTCGCGCAGAGTTTTTTCAAAGTCTTGAAGGAGGGTGTGAGTTTTTCCCGAGCCAGCAGGCCCGGTGAGGAGAATTTTACGGGTCATCTGTTATGCTTTGCCGCAAAACAGGCCGCGGCAGCCATTAAACCGAAGGTTCTTCGTAAACCGCGAAAGAGTTTTCTGTTTCCCAAAGGGTGACGCGTGTCACCGGCAGCTTCATTTCCCGGGCCGCACGGAAAATCCACCGGGCAATCGCCTCGGCGGTCGGGTTCTCGTCCATTAAAGCAACCGGTTCACCGTTCTGGCGAAGCACTTCTGCCAAAGGGTCTTTACGGGCAAGAATCATCCGGTGATCCAGCTTTTCCTGAATCCATGCGCCCAGCGTGGCCTTGATTTCAAAAAAATCCATGACCATTCCCTGAGCATTAAGCGACTGGCTGGAAAGCTCGACGAGGACGCGGCCGTTGTGGCCATGGAGATGCGCGCATTTGCCCTGATAATCGGTGAGACGGTGCCCGTAGCTGAAATGAATTTCACGTCCGACTGTAAACATAAATCTCCTCAGGCGATCCGGCATCCGCCGTCAACAGGAAGGCAGACTCCGGTAATAAAATCCGTTTTTTCACAAAGAAAGCGGACAGCTTCCGCAATATCCTCAGGCCGTCCAAAACGCCCCAGCAAGGTTTTTCCAGCCGCCGCTTTTTCTCCCGCGGGCGTCATGCCTTTCGGTTTCAAAATAGGCCCTGGAGCAATGCCGTTCACCTGAACATGCGGGGCGAGCGCCTTGGCCAGCCCTTCCGTCAAAGCAATCAGCCCCGCCTTTGAAGTTGCGTAAGGAAGATAGTCCGGGTCCGGGCGCCAGCCTGTCCAGTCCACAAAGTTAATGATTTTTCCCTGCTTGCGCTTTTTCATGCGCAGCCCGAATTCACGAGCCAGAAAAAAAGGGACTTTAAGATTCACGGTCTGAAACGCATCCCAATCCTTTTCAGACACCTTCTCAAGCGGCGTGGGATAAAAAATGGATGCGTTGTTGATGAGAATGTCGACAGGCGGGCAGTCTTTGGAAGTTTTCGCCGCAAGGGCGCGGACAGCGGCCTCAACCCTGCCCTGCTTGAGGTCAAATTCCTGGCGGAAGACCCAAGCCTCACACCCTAACACCTTGATTTCTTTTTGAAGCGCCTGAGCTTCGCGTAAAGAGCGGTTGCAGTGAATAATCACGGAAGCTCCACGGCGGGCAAGCAGAAGGGCTGTTTCACGCCCAAGTCTTTTGGCGGCTCCGGTAATAAGAACTGTTTTTCCTTGAAGTGTCATGACCGCATCCTTGAAATTTCACAAGCCAGGGCCAAAAAAAGATGCCGTAAGATCAGGAAGGAAGATCCGTCGCCCCCATCAGATGAAGATCTACGGCACGAGCGGCGCCGCGTCCTTCATTGATGGCCCAGACGATAAGGCTTTGTCCGCGGCGCATGTCGCCCGCGGCAAAAACACCCGGGATATTGGTGGAAAATTTTCCATGCTCGGCCTTGGCATTGGTTCGCTCATCACGATCCACGCCCAGCCCCTTGAGAACCGTATCTTCAGGTCCGAGAAAACCCATCGCAAGAAGCACCAGCTGCGCGGGCAATACTTTTTCCGTGCCCGGAACTTCTTTGGGAGCCATCCGGCCGTTCGCGTCTTTCTGCCACTCGATGGTCACGATATGAACGGCTTTCACATGCCCGTTTTCATCGCCCTCAAATTTCTTGGCCGTCACAAGATAACGGCGGGGATCATCGCCATAAACCGCCGCAGCTTCTTCCTGTCCATAATCAAGCTTGTAAACCTTCGGCCACTCCGGCCAGGGGTTATTCGCGGCACGGTTCAGCGGCGGTTTGGGCATGATCTCAAGCTGGACCAGGCTCTTGCAGCCGTGGCGCATCGAGGTCCCCACGCAATCGGTCCCGGTATCACCGCCGCCGATCACCACAACATCTTTGCCCTTGGCAGAAATAAATCCAGACTCGGTTTTTCCATCAAGAAGACTTTTCGTGTTCCCATGAAGGAATTCCATCGCAAAGTGAATTCCCTTCAAAGAGCGGCCATCAATCGGAAGGTCACGGGGCTTGGTCGCGCCGCCGGCAAGCACCACGGCATCGAAATCTTTAAGAAGCTTTTCCGCGGGGTAATCTTTTCCCACCTCGGTATTGACCACGAATTTGACGCCTTCCGCAGCCAGCAGATCAACGCGGCGCTGAACAATGGATTTGTCCAATTTCATGTTGGGAATACCATACATCAGAAGTCCGCCAATGCGGTCTGCGCGTTCAAACACCGTCACTTTATGGCCGGCTTTATTGAGTTGTGCCGCGGCGGCAAGACCGGCAGGACCGGAACCGACCACACCGACGCTTTTGCCTGTACGCTTGGCGGGCGCTTCCGCGGTAATCCAGCCTTCCTCAAACCCCTTGTCGACAATAGAGCATTCGATATTTTTAATCGTGACCGGCGGCTCGCTGATACCAAGTACGCAGGACCCTTCGCAAGGAGCCGGGCAGACACGTCCGGTAAATTCAGGGAAGTTGTTCGTCTTATGAAGGCGGTCAAGCGCCTCGCGCCAGAGGCCGCGGTAGACAAGATCGTTCCACTCGGGAATCAGGTTGTTGATGGGACAGCCAGAGGCCATGCCGGAGATCAAGGTGCCTGTATGGCAGAAAGGAATGCCGCAATCCATACACCGCGCGCCCTGGGACTGAAGTTTGTCCACAGGCATGTGGTGATGAAACTCTTTCCAGTCCGCAAGCCTTTCTTTGGGCTCTCGGTCTTTGGGAAGTTCACGGGGAATTTCAATAAATCCGGTAGGTTTACCCATAGCTCTAAGTTAGTTTCCGCCGACTCTTGAGAGGTCGCGCGAGTTTTCTTGAAAGGCTGCCATGATCGCTTCTTCGCCGCTGAGGCCAGCACCCTTGACCTTTTCAAGGCACTGAAGAACGCGCTTGTAGTCCTTCGGCATGACCTTCACAAATTTAGGAATCATTTCTTCCCAAAGTTTAAGAATGTAGGCGGCCCGGTCACTACGGGTGTACTCCTGATGCTTTTCAATCATGGTCCGGAGTTCCACAATCTCATCCGCGGTTTCGAGACGCTCCAAGGCAACCATTTGCACGTTGCAGCGAGTGGCAAAAGTTCCATCCACGTCCAGAATATAAGCGACACCGCCCGACATCCCTGCGGCAAAATTACGTCCCGTTGGGCCAAGCACCACCACGCGGCCGCCGGTCATATACTCACAGCCATGATCCCCCACGGCTTCCACCACGGCCCGGACACCGCTGTTGCGGACGCAGAAACGCTCTCCCGCCATCCCGCGGATATAAGCTTCCCCTTCCGTGGCGCCGTAAAAAGCAACGTTTCCGATGATCATATTCTCTTCGGGCTTAAAGGTCGAAGCCTTAGACGGGTACACTAAAATCTTGCCGCCCGAAAGCCCCTTGCCCACATAGTCATTGGCATCGCCCTCAAGCTCAAGCGTTACCCCTTTCGGGATGAACGCACCAAAACTCTGGCCTGCGGAACCCGTGAAATGAAGGTGAATAGTATCCTCCGCAAGGCCTGCTGCGCCGTAGCGGCGGGTCACTTCACTTCCCAAAATAGTTCCGACCACGCGGTTCGTATTGCGCACCTGAAGCGTGGCTTTTACTTTTTCGCGCCTCGCCAATGCCGGTTCACAAAGATCCAAGAGAACCTGATTGTCCAAGGCATTATCAAGACCATGATCTTGAGTCATCTGGCAATAGCGGCCCACCGTGGCGGGAACTTCGGGCTGATGAAGAATCGGGGTCAAATCAAGCCCGTGAGCTTTCCAATGGTCAACGGCTTTTTTAGTATCAAGTTTGTCGGTCCGGCCGATCATTTCGTTTACCGTACGGAACCCGAGCTGAGCCATGATCTCACGCATTTCCTGCGCAATAAAATTCATGAAATTAACAACGTGGGCCGGATCTCCCGTAAACTTTTTACGAAGCTCCGGATTTTGCGTGGCAACACCCACCGGACAGGTATTCAAGTGGCAGACACGCATCATGATGCAGCCCAGCACCACAAGGGGTGAGGTTGCAAATCCAAATTCTTCTGCGCCCAAAAGCGCGGCAATCACAACATCGCGGCCGGTTTTAAGCTGGCCATCCGTTTCCACGGCAATCCGGCTGCGTAAGTTATTCAGCACCAGTGTCTGGTGCGTTTCAGCAAGTCCAAGTTCCCAGGGGGCCCCCGCGTATTTGATACTGGAAAGCGGTGAAGCTCCCGTGCCGCCGTCATGCCCGCTGATCAAAACCACATCGGCATGCGCCTTGGCAACGCCGGCCGCAATAGTTCCAACGCCGACTTCAGACACAAGCTTGACGCTGATACGCGCCTGCGTGTTGGCGTTTTTTAAATCATGAATGAGCTCGGCCAAATCTTCGATCGAATAAATATCATGATGCGGAGGCGGAGAAATCAACCCCACTCCCGGCGTGGAATGACGAACCTTGGCAATCCAGGGGTAAACTTTACTCCCGGGAAGCTGGCCGCCTTCTCCCGGTTTCGCGCCCTGGGCCATCTTGATTTGAATTTCACGCGCGTTGACAAGATACTCGCTGGTCACGCCAAAGCGCCCTGAGGCCACCTGCTTGATCGCGCTGTTCTTGGAATCCCCATTCGGTTCGCGGACATACCGGGCCGGATCTTCACCGCCCTCGCCTGTGTTGCTTTTTCCGCCAAGGCGGTTCATTGCCACAGCGAGTCCTTCGTGGGCTTCCTTGCTGATGGACCCGTAGGACATGGCTCCGGTCTTGAAACGCTTAACGATCGCCTCAACGGACTCAACCTGCTCAATGGGAATCGGGTTTTTCGAAAGCTTAAGGTCAAAAAGTCCGCGCAAAGTGCAGTAGTGCTTTGACTGCTGATTGACGGATTCGGAATATTCCTTGAAGACTTTGTAGTTATTGGTGCGCGTGGAGTTCTGAAGCTTGTGAATGGTTTCGGGGTTAAAAAGATGATACTCCCCGTCCTTGCGCCACTGATACTGTCCGCCCGGATCCAGCGTCTGACCGTTGACTTGGCGGTCCGGAAACGCATGCCGGTGGCGGCGGTAAACTTCTTCCGCGACTTCAGCAAGCCCAACGCCCTGAATCCGTGAAGGCGTCCAGGTAAAATATTTATCCACCAAAATCTGGTTGAGCCCCACGGCTTCAAAAATCTGCGCGCCGCAATAACTCTGTATGGTCGAAATGCCCATCTTCGACATGGTCTTGACCACACCCTTGGTCACCGCTTTCACGTAATTCTTAACGGCGGTTTTATGGTCCACATCTTTGAGAAGCCCCTGACGGATCATGTCGTCCAAGGTTTCAAAAGCGAGGTAAGGATTGATCGCTCCGGCACCGTACCCGATGAGAAGGGCAAAGTGATGAACTTCCCGGGGTTCGCCGGATTCCAGAATAATACCGACCTTCGTGCGGGTCCCTTCGCGGATCAAATGATGGTGCAAACCTGCAACCGCAAGAAGCGCGGGAATCGCGGCGTGCTCATGGCTGATACCGCGGTCCGAAAGAACAATGAGGTTGCTGCCATTTCTAATGGCACGGCTGGCCAGCTCATACATTTTCTGAAGCGCTGATTCAAGGGCCTTACCGCCGCCGTCTGCGGCATAAAGAATCGGCAGCGTCACAGATTTGAAGTCTTTGTGATCCACGTGACGGAGCTTTTCAAAGTCTTCATTACTCAAAATCGGACTTTTCAGTTTGATCTGACGGCAGCTCTTGGGCTCCGGCTTGAGAAGGTTGCGTTCAGGGCCCAGATTGGTTTCCGCGGACGTCACGATCTCTTCGCGGATACAGTCGATGGGAGGATTGGTCACCTGCGCGAAAAGCTGTTTAAAGTAACTGTACAAAAGCTGCGGACGGTTAGACAACACGGCAAGCGGCGTGTCCGTTCCCATGGACCCGACAGCCTCAACCCCGTCACGCCCCATGGGGGCCATGATGATACGGAGTTCTTCAAAGGTGTAACCAAAAGCCTGCTGGCGGAGAAGGATCGTTTTATGATCCGGCTCATGCACATGCGGCGCTTCCGGAAGATTTTCCAGTTTAAGCAGGTTCTCATTAAGCCACTGACGGTAGGGGTGTTCCTTGATAATTTTGTTTTTGATCTCTTCGTCGGCAACAATGCGGCCTTCCTTAGTATCAATAAGGAACATGCGGCCCGGCTGCAAACGCCCCTTCTGGAGCACACGCTCGGGCGCCACTTCAAGCACGCCGACTTCAGAGGCCATAATCACAAGCTCATCTTTGGTCACATAATAACGGGAAGGCCGAAGGCCGTTGCGGTCCAGAACAGCTCCAATCTGAACGCCATCCGTAAACACGATCGAAGCCGGGCCGTCCCAAGGTTCCATCAAGCTCGCGTGATATTCATAGAAGGCCTTTTTATCGTCGCTCATGCTTTCGTGGTTGGACCATGGCTCAGGAATCATCATCATGACCGCATGAGGCAGCGAGCGTCCGCCCAGCACTAAAAACTCGAGGCAATTGTCAAACATCGCGGAGTCACTGCCGTCCGGGGCAATCACAGGAAGCAGTTTTTTGATGTCGTCGCCAAAAAGTTCAGACGCGCACATAGCCTGGCGCGCATGCATCCAGTTCACATTGCCGCGCAGCGTGTTGATTTCTCCGTTGTGCGCAATAAAACGGTAAGGGTGCGCGCGGTCCCAGCTGGGAAAAGTGTTGGTGCTGAAACGCGAGTGAACCAGGGCAAGCGAACTTTGAAGGCTGGGTTCAGAAAGCTCCGGATAAAATTCCCCCACCTGTTCGGACATCAGCATGCCCTTGTAAATGATGGTGCGGTGAGAAAAACTCGGAACGTAGAAAAACTTGCTTCCCTTCATTTGGGAGTAGCGGATTTCGTTTTCCGCGCGCTTGCGGATCACATAAAGTTTGCGTTCAAAGGCCATCGGGTCCGTCAACTTGGGGTCACGCGCCACAAAGACCTGCTTAACCACAGGCTCTTCGGAACGCGCCGTGGGCCCCATGGTCGTGTTGTCGGTCTGAACCTTGCGCCAGCCCAGAAGCTTCTGGCCTTCTTCTTTAATGATCCGCTCGACAATTTTTTCAGCGTTCTTGCGTTCATCTTTGTCGGAAGAAAGAAAAACCATTCCCACGCCGTACTGGCCTTCTTCGGGAAGGTTAATTCCCAGGCCCGCGCAGGCTTCTTTAAAGAAGAGATGAGGAATTTGAATGAGGATGCCGGCGCCGTCGCCCGTGTTGGCTTCACAGCCGCAGGCTCCGCGATGGCGAAGGTTATTGAGAACGGTCAAAGCCTGCTGAACGATTTCGTGGGATTTCTTGCCCTTGATGTGGGCCACAAAACCGACGCCGCAGGCATCGTGTTCAAATTGAGGGTCGTACAGGCCTTGCTTTTCCATAATGGATTTGAATGAATCCTTTTTAAGAGTTGGTTATTCTGGGATATTTCTAAGATTGTGTCAAAAGTTTTTTACATTTGACGCCAAGAAGAGTAACCCCTATTCTGATCTGGCTTTAAACCCGGAGTCTCAAACCGTGCCCGAAAGCAGAACTTCCTGGCTCAGGCTTTCCAGCTGGGCCCTCTATGACTTTGCCAATACGATCTTCTCGGCCGTGGTCCTGACGGTCTATTTCCCCCTCTATTTGACCTCCCTGTCCGGTTCCCGTGCCTTGCTGGGAGCCGCCACCACGGGCTCCATGATCCTCGCCGGCCTGGTGACCCCCTGGGTGGGCGCTCTAAGCGACAAAACAGGCCATACCAAACGCTATTTGACCGCCAGCACCCTTTTTTGCGTCCTGGCCCTCGGAATTTTGTCTTTTTTCCACCGGCCCGGGCCTCTGATCCTCTTTTTTATCATCTCCTGCTTCTTTTATCACGCTTCCCTTGTCTTCTATAATGCGCTTTTACCTGTGGCCGCCCCTCCTGAAAAACAGGGTTTTGCGTCGGGGCTTGGAACAGGTTTGGGATACCTGGGTGTCGTCTGCGCGCTTCCGGTCATGAACCTTGTCGACAAGGCCGCTGGAATGACCGGTGTTTTTCTAACAACAGGCCTGCTTTTCATTCTTTTCAGCCTGCCGCTTTTCTCATTTGTCCCGGAACGCCGCGTTGAGGCGCCGGAACCTTTCCGCGGCAAAACCTTTCTCGTGGAGTGGCAGCAGATCTTCAAGACTGTGCGAGAACTCCCCCAAAACCCCAAACTCCTTTTTTTTCTCTGCGGTAATTTTTTTCTGGTCGACGCGGTCAACAGTGTCATTTTTTGGCTCTCGGTTTACACCCGCGACGTCTTTCACCCCACCCAGGATCAAATCATTCTCGTGCTCATGGGTTTGAACGTCAGCGCTTTCGCTGCAGGAATTTTATGCGGCTTTCTTTCCGACCGTTTCAAATCCATGCATATTTTAATCCTCTCCGCGGCGTCTCTCCTGACAACCCTCGTCCTGCTCACACGGCCGCTTTCCTTTCCTGTTTTTATCGGGGTCTGTTTCGTGGGGGGCTCTTTCGCGCTTTCCGGAGTTTGGACCGCGGGACGGAAAGCACTGCTTGAGCTTGTTCCTTCCGATCAGACAGGAAAATATTTTGGCCTTTACGGCCTGACGACAAAAATTTCCGTGCTGGGAAGTTTGTTTTACGGGATGGCGGCAGACGTTTGGGGAATGCGTGAAGGTCTCTGGGTTCTCGTAATACCCGCAGCCGCGGGTCTTCTTTTGCTGGCCTGGAGTTCGCGGCTTAAGGCGCGCTGAAAGAGTTTCAGCTATTCAGCTTTGCATCAAGCTGGCCGTTTTCGGCGATCCGGTGTAGATCGTCTGATCCCCCGATGAATTCCTGCCCAATAAAAATCATAGGGACTGTCATCCAGCCTGTTTCGGAAGAAAGTTTCTCCCGCTTTTCCGGGTCATTGCTCAGGTCGATTTCCTGAAAAGGAATGTTCCGGCTCTTCAAAAGATTTTTCGCGCGGGTGCAATAAGGGCAATACTGCGTGGTGTAAACTTTTACTTCTTTGGGCATAAAAATCTTCCGGCCTCAGGCCACTTCCACGATCCGCTGAATCACTTCCTCGATCACACGGTTAGGGGTCGATGCTCCCGCCGTGACGCCAAGCCGGACAGGTCCGTCCGGGAGCCATGAACGGGTCTCAATAATATCCATGGTCATTACTTTTTTGTGCTGGATGACATCGCGGGACAAAATACAGGCCGCGTCTTTCACATGATACGCGGGACAATGCTCAAGCGAGATCTCCACGAGGTGCCCGGTATTGCTGGAGTTATAACCGCCCACCACGATCATCAGGTCTACGCCCCGTTCACGAACCAATTTCATCACGGCATCCTGACGGTCCTGTGTCGCTGAACAAATCGTGTCAAAATGACGGAACCGGCGGCCCGCTTCCTCTGTGCCATGCCGGCGCACCATGGATTCACGAAGCATGCTGGCAATCTCCATCGATTCACTGGACAGCATCGTGGTTTGATTTGCGCAGCCAAGGTGTCCTAAATCCTTATCCGGGTCAAACCCTTCTGAAAGGGCAACGCTGAATTCCTGCATAAAGCGTTCTCTTGAAATCGTTCCTTCAATATAGCCGCAGGCAACCTTGGTCTGCTCGCGGTCGCGGATAATAATGTACTTTTTCGCGCGGGAACTTGTCGCCAGTGTTTCTTCATGATCATACTTACCGTGAATGGCCGAAGTGAACCCATCGCGGGCGTAAGACTCCACACGTTTCCAAACGCTCATCACTGAACCGCAGGTGGTGTCGACCAGAACGCAGCCTCTCCGCTGAAGCCTTTCCAGTTCCGATGTCGGATTTCCGAAAGCCGGAATCAGGACAACATCCTGCTGTGTCAGGTCGTCAATCGTCACGCCTCGGCCCGGTTCACGCGAAAGAAATTCAATGCCCAATTCCTGGAGTTTCGTATTCACTCTCGGGTTATGAATAATTTCATTGGTGAGAAAAATTCTGCGGTCAGGAAACTTTGAACGGGTTTCATACGCGTAATCAATCGCGCGGTCCACGCCGTAGCAAAACCCGAATTCCTCGGCAAGGCGCACCGTAAGACGCCCGGACTGATACTGAAAACCATTGTTTTTAATCTGATCGATCAGCGGGCTGTTGTAGGCCGCTTCCAGCTGGGGCAGGATATCTTTTTTCAAACCAAAGCTTTTGCGGATGATTTCAGATTTCAGGACGGCTTCACCGGTCTTCACTTCGCCTTCTTTCATAAACTGCTCGAAGGGAGCTGTTTAATCACAACGCCGGCAGCTTGAAGCAGGTGCAGAGAGGTTTCGCCCATGGGGTACTGAACGTGGAAAATCACTTCCTTGATTCCCGCGTTGATAATCATCTTGGTGCACATCAGGCAGGGAGAAAAAGTCGTATAGAGAACCGAGTCTTTAATACTGACGCCGTGATACGCAGACTGAACGATCGCGTTTTCTTCCGCGTGGGAGCAAAGGCATTCTTCCAGGCCTTTCCCTGAAGTTTCAATCGCGTTGCATCGAGGGCAGCCGCCCTCACTGCAGTTTTTAACACCGCGCGGTGTGCCGTTATACCCTGTGGCAATAATCCGTTTGTCTTTGGCAATCACCGCCGCGACTTTGCGTTTAATACAGTTGGAGCGGAGGGCCACAACCTTAGCGATGCCCATGAAATACTCATCCCAGTCCGGACGGCTTTGGCGGCGGGAGAACTCCAGCAGAACTTCTTTGACCCTGTCGTGCAGCATTTTCAGGGCCCCTGCGTTTTCAAGCGTCACGTCCGCAAGGGAAATCGCCTTGTCTAGCTGCTGATCCGTGGCATTCTGACTCGCAGCCTCGCGCTGCTCAAGGGCCAGAAATTCTTCAAAAGTCGAAGGGTCGTTTTCACGTCCGCGCTGCCGAAGCCTTTCAAAACGAAGCCGTTCGGGGGCTTTCACGCTCGCAAGCAAGAAATCACTGCGGCGTTTCAGGACTTGAACTTCGGTGGGGTGGCGGACCGAATCAATCACGTAGTGTTTCTCCGGATCAAGCCGGGCAAAGATTTTTTCAGCCAGTGCGCCGGGTCCCATTTCACGGCGGAGCCGGTTCCCGGTTTCCACGAGCACATCACGCGAAATGGATTTGCCTTCCCTTAGCACTTCTTCGCGCAAAACATCTGAAAGGGAGTAATAGCAAAAACCCCGTTCCTGAAGGTATTTGGCTACCTCACCTTTGCCGGATCCGTTTTTCCCTGTAAGCCCGATAATCATGGTGTCATCATAAACGAAGGAGCGGCATGAGGCAAGGCCGAGATAGGTAGCAAGAGAAGGAAAAAAAGATCAGGAAGGATCAGTGTTTAATACGGGTCGACTGCATCAGCCCTTCGGCCTGGGGCGGCAGAAAGCCGGTATACCCCCGGCGGCGCTCGGTTAACTCAAGGACGCTAAAGGGTTTCCCGCCTTGAACTTCAGGCTCTGTAAAAATCTGCCTGAGTTCCGTCCCCTTGTCTCCAACAATGCGGCCGGCAAAGTGGACTCCCTGTTTTTCGAGGTAAAAAATCGCGGTTTCGATGTCGTCGACCTGGACCGCAACGTGGTGAAGAACTTTGTCCCCAAATTGCCGGACCCAGCCGGGAATCAATGCCCCCTTGCCACGGCCCCCCTCAAACGCCTGATCGATAAAAATCACGGGGTACCCCGGTTTCCGGTAAACTTTCGCCCACCAGTTTTCATACTCAATCATACCGAGCTTCGCGTCATACTCATACCCATGGCCAAGAAACTCCTGGGCGCGGACCTCGACATCAAGCGTTCTAAAAGTGATGTGATCCAGCACCGGGCGAAGGCCAATTCCCACCACACGAAGGCCGTCAGCAACGACTTTTGCGGCCTTGTTATGGGCCACGAAATCGTCGACATAGGCTTTAAGAAGGATTTCCAGCGGGTCTTGGGGGGTCATCATTTCTCCCTAAAATAAAACACCGCCGGAGGACTTCCGGCGGTGCGTCTAACGTCGGCCTTACTGCACCAGCTTGTTGCCGGGCTTGCGGGGCGGATCGTCTTTCGCCCTTTCCGGAACTTTGGGATTGGCTTTAAACGCCTCAGCCTGCTCGGCGTTCACCTTGGCCCATTCAGGGCTGTAATCTTCAGACTCAACAATTGCGCCGATCGGGCATTCCGGCAGGCAAGCGCCGCAGGTAATACAAATGGTGGGGTCAATAACCATAAACTCCTCACCCTTATACTCTCCGGGATAAATGCAGTCCACCGGACATACTGCCACGCAAGAGGCATACCTCTCGCCCAAACATTTTTCTGCAATCACATACGCCATTTCAACTCACCCCTTTCTAAAATTTTAGGAATAATGGCTGTTTCGCTTTCCATTTAACGTCAAGTTCTCAAAGAAATAAAGAAAAAAGACTTACGCTGTTTAATAACCCTTCGCCCTGGCCATCTCTTCCAGACGTGCAATCCGTTCTTCAGTCGAAGGATGCGTGCTAAAAAGACGCATCAAAAAATCACCCTTCAGCGGATTCACAATAAACAGGTGCGCGGTTGCCGGTTCCGCATTCCGCATCGGTCTCTGCCGGGATGCTGCTTCCAGTTTTCTCAATGCGCTGGCCAGGTAAAGCGGGTTGACACAAAGGGCCGCCCCTTCTTTATCCGCGTCAAACTCCCGGGTCCTTGACACCGCAAGCTGAATCAAAGTTGCGGCAATGGGAATAATCATGGCTGCAAAAAAAACACCCAGCGGATTCGATCCCCCTTCGCGGTCATCCCTCCGGCTGCCTCCGGAGAACATAAAGGTCCAGCGGATCATGGAAGCCAGCATACTGATCGCACCCGCCAGAGTCGCGGCAATCGAAGAGATCAGAATATCACGGTGCAGAACATGCGAGAGTTCGTGGGCTAAAACACCTTCAAGCTCTTCCTTGTTCAAAATCTCAAGAATCCCCTGCGTGACCGCCACTGCGGCATTCGCGGGATTGCGTCCCGTCGCAAAGGCATTGGGTGCGGCGGAAGGAATGATGTAAAGACGCGGCATGGGAATTTGAGCGCGAATTGCCAAGTCCTGAACGATCGCATAAATTTCAGGGGCTTCAGCCTGCGAAACAGGCTGAGCGCGGTACATGGACAGCACCAGCTTGTCGCTGAACCAGTAAGCCCCGAAGTTCATGAGGCAGGCCATAAAAAAGGCATACGTCATTCCAGCCTGGCCGCCGACCGCCCGGCCCAAGAAAACGAGGAGAAGCGTAAGAGACGTTAAAAGAAGGAGAGTTTTCAGGGTGTTGTTCATGGCTTTATTCTACTCCCTGTGTCAAAAACAATCCGGAAATCAAACGCCTTGAATGCCCATCTTTTTAAGGTCACGGATAAGCTGGGCTTTATTCCGAAAACAGATCCCATGCATTCCGACTTCCCGGGCCCCGCGGATAAACTCAATCTTGTCATCCACAAAAACCGTTTGCTCAGGGCGAAGCTTTACGGCTTTCAGCACACGGGTATAAATCAAGGGTTCGGGTTTCCGGGCACCCACTTCATGCGAAGGAAATGTCTTCTTGAAATGCCGGAGAATTTTAAAATTCTTTTTAATATAATCAAAGTGCATCTTGTTGGTGTTGGAAATGAGATAAAGCGGATAATGCTTTTTGAGTCCGGCGAGAAGCTCATCCATCCCCTCGTTCTCCCAGAAAATATCATTCCAGTAGTGCTTAAAAGTCTTGAAGTCCACCGGGGTTTTCAAAACTTCAAGGGAGTGCTCATAAAACTCACGGCAGGTAATTTGTCCGCGGGTGTACGCCTTTTCTGTTTTTGAGGTAAAAAAATGTTCCCACGCTTTGGTCATGGAAACACCGCAGTCTTTCGCGAAACGAAGGGCGGACTTTTTTGCGTCAAAGTTGAGAAGCACATTGCCAAGATCAAAAATGACAGACTTGATTTCAGGTTTTTCTTTCTTCATGGATTCCTGCTTTCAGAAATGTTGGGATTAAAGCGCCGGGGAGCGTCTTAAATTTTCAGGACAAGGCACTTTGATGCCCCGCCCGCCTTAATGAATTCCGAGAAATCAAGAGGATACACAGTGAAGCCTCTTTTTTCAAGTTCCTTTGAAACCTTCGGGCACCCTTCCGGAAGAACCACATTTTTCCCAAGGACTACGGCGTTGCAGACAAATTTCACAGCCTCTTCCTCAGGGGCCAGAATAGGATCCGGAACGCTTTCAAGGAGAATCATCTGCGAACAGGTTTCAAACGCGGGGAGAAAAATTAAAGCTGATTTCTCATCCAGCGGTGCAAAACAGGTGTCCAAATGATAAAAGCGGTCATCGCAAAGTTCCAGGGCAAAGTAGCTGCTTTTGACCAGCTGCGCGACGAGTTCGTGAGCTTCAAGATCGGACCGGAAGTGGTACCCCATGAAAAGGTCCTCGCCCATGAAGAGGGCATCCCCTTCGCCTTCAAAGCAGAAGGGACGGTCCACGGTTTTGAGGATATAGCCCTTCTTTTTAAACCATTTCTCGAAAAAAGGTTCTTCCCCCCTACGCTCTTTGAAACGGAAGTTGCTGCGGACAAAAGTGCGCTTGTGCACGAGTCCGCCATTCGCGGTAAAAACAAGATCGGGCAGGCCTTTCACGGGGTCAATAATGTCCACCTTAACCCCCAGCGTTCCTGTGAGTAACCGGTGATAGGCTTCCCATTGCAGACGCGCCTTGACTTGGTCCACGCGGCGCTCCACGCTCATCCAAGGGTTGATCTCATAGGCCACTTCATAATAGTCAGGCGGGCACATGAGAAGATGCGGATTATCCATGAAGCTCCTTTGCGCAAATAGTGACAGGCATCTGTTTCAAGTTTACCCGCTGCTCCGCCTCCGCGCCACTCGCGGTCATTGCCGGACTCAATCTACTCATACCCCAGTTTTTTGAGAGAGCCGGAATCCGACTTCCAGTCCGGAACCACCTGCACCCAGAGTTTCATGAAAACTTTTTTACCGAGAAATTCTTCAACATCCATGCGGGCCGCCTGTCCGATCTGTTTCATCATCTGGCCTTGTTTTCCGATCACAATGCCTTTTTGAGATTCACGTTCCACAACAAAAGACGCGTGAATTTCGATGATGCCGTCCGGACGCTCTTCGAATTTATCAATGACCACCGTGGTTCCGTAAGGAATTTCTTCCGCGGTAAAGTGGTACATCTTTTCCCGGATAAGCTCGGCCACGATAAAACGCTCCGTGCGGTCGGAGATCTGGTCTTCCGGAAAAACAAGGGGGCCTTCCGGAAGAATCTCCAAGGTCTTATTCAAGAGAACGTCGAGCTGAACTCCGTTTTTTGCAGAGATGGGAATCATGTCGGCAAACGCGTACTGCTGATGATAAAAATCAAGCACCGGCAAAACTTCAGGCTTCGGATACCGGTCGACCTGATTAATTAAAAGCAGAATGGGTATTTCCTTCTTCTTAAGTGTTTCGAGGATCGCAAGATCGCCGGTATCAATGGCCCCCGGGAGCACCATCCAATAAACCAAATCCGCGCCTTCCAAAGACTTCTCAACTTCCT
The DNA here is from genome assembly GCA_964434115.1 of uncultured bacterium. Taxonomy (GTDB): domain Bacteria; phylum Omnitrophota; class Omnitrophia; order Omnitrophales; family Aquincolibacteriaceae; genus ZLKRG04. The sequence goes on along the minus strand of CAYSSX010000002.1, from coordinate 363,127 downwards.
GGATCATCCAATGTCCGAGTTTGTCTTTGGGTTTGTGAAGTCCGGGCGTATCCAGAAAAATAATCTGCCCCTCCGGACGCGTCAATATTCCCTGCACAGCGCCGCGCGTGGTTTGAGGCTTTGGCGAAACTCCGGCGATTTTCGCACCGATCAATTGATTAAGCAGCGTCGATTTCCCGACATTCGGCCGGCCGACAATAGACACATATCCGCATTTTCTAGAACTCACTTCGCGTCTCCTTTGGGGGGTGCCATTAAGGTCCCTATTTGTTCTATTTTATTCGTAATTTCTGTCGCGAGTTTTTCCGGGGCCTGAACCACAGCCCTTGTCTGCACGGCAATAACCGCCGGCGCCTGGACCACCACGGATCTTGTCTGCTCCGCCAGTTTCACCGGAGCCGTGGCAATCATTTTGACCCCCGACTGAACTTTTTGACCGAGCGCATCCTGAAAAGCCTTGGCAAAGGCCGTGTAAAAACTGAATTTCGGATCTGTAATATCACCGGACACCGGAACTTTCAAAATCATTTCTTTTTGGTTCTGTAAGAACCCCAAGGCACCCGTCATTGGAAGCCCCCAAATCAGGTCCGTCGGCGCTCCGGAGGGAATAACCTTCAACCCATAAAGCCTGAGATGACTTTCTGATTGAACTTTCTTTTTGTCGCAAAACATGCGGATATTAAGGTCGAATTGACCCTCCTGAATTTCGATTGGGAAATCACTCCAAAAACGGCGGTACTCCGCAAGGGTCCCCCCGTGCACGCGCCCTTCAAGGTCAAAACTCACTTGCCCGGTAGGGAAATTGGCGCTGCCGTGAACCTCGACCGGGGCGGGAAATTTTTCACCGAGCTCCCCGCGCATATTCAGGGTCTGAATAAGGTTTGAAGGGTCTTTCACCGGCCACTCAAACCCGCTCATGTTGCCGGTGATTTTCCGGAACACAAACCGGTTGGCCACATCGCTCAAGACACGGTCATCATAAATAAAAGTACCATTCTGAATAAGAATATTGGAAATCACCACGCGCCACGAGGTGCTGTCTTTGGAGTCTCCGGACGCATCTTCCGCGCGCTTCTTTTTCCGTTCTTTATACCAAGACCGGATGTGAAGAACCCAATCCATAATGTTCGATCTTTTTTCCGAGGAAATCAGCTGACGCTCAATCAGGTAAAAGGGCTCTTTCAGTATTAACCGGCGGATATTCACATATTTATTCAGCAGATCCGGAAACCAGATTTCAAATTCCAATTCGCGGACATGGAGGTGCGGCGCGTAAGAATATTCCGGCTGGTTAAAAAATTGCACATTCCGGGCGACCACATGTCCGGTCACAGGGTTGGCCTGCAAAGAGCCGATCTGAAAAGGCATTCCAAACAAAGCCGTTAATTTCTTTTCCAGAACCGGCTCAAGGGCAAACCCGATAATCCGGTCTGAAAAGTAAACACAAAGAAGCAGGGCTAGAAGGAGGCTAAGCAGGAAGCGGCGCATGAAATCAGGTGCCGCGGAGGCTTTCCGCCTCGGCAACACGCGCAACGCCCGTCACAAAGGCTGAAATCCGGTAAGACAGCTTGTGTTTTTTGGCGGTGTCTTTCATTTCCCAATACGCCTTGGTCAGGATTTTTTTAAGTTCCGCATTCACGTGGTATTTTTCCCAGGAATACTGCTGAAGGTTCTGGACCCATTCAAAGTAAGAAACAATCACACCGCCTGAGTTCGCCAGAATATCGGGGATCACAACAATACCGCGTTCCTGAAAAACCTCATCCGCTTCAGGGCTCGTCGGTGCGTTCGCCCCCTCCAGAACAACCCGGGCCCGGACTTTCTGGGCAGCGGCACGGTCAAAAACATCCCCCAAAGCGGCCGGAATCAGAATATCGCATTTAAGCGCGAGGAGCTCGTCATTCGTAATTTTTTCCGCCTTGGCATAGTCCGTAAGCTCCCCGCCTTGGGAAACAAAGGAAACAATCTCCCCAATATCGAGTCCCTTGGAGTGATACAGCCCGCCCTTGACATTTGAAACCGCAATAATCTTAACGCCCTTTTCCCAAAGAAGGTGCGCGGCCCAGGATCCGACATTTCCGAATCCCTGAATGGCACACGTCGCTTTTGAAAGAGGCAGGCGAAGGTCCTCGCAGGCCATTTCCCCAAAAAGGCTGACACCCCGTCCCGTGGCCTCTTCACGCTCCTTAATACCACCCAGGGCGGGAGGCTTTCCCGTCACTACGGCCGGCGCGTGGCCGCGCGTAATCGAGTACTCATCCATAATCCAGGCCATGACCTGCGCGTTAGTTCCCACATCCGGCGCCGGGATATCGTGGTGCGGACCGATCGCATCCGCAAGATTATCAATGTAGTTCCGCGTTAATTGCTGAAGTTCCCGGGGAGAAAGGTCTTTGGGATTGCAGGCCACCGCCCCCTTGGCGCCGCCAAAAGGAATATTCACCAGCGCGGTTTTCCAGCTCATTAATGAAGAAAGAGCGCGGACATCATCCAGGTTGGTGTCCGGATGATAGCGGATCCCGCCTTTGTACGGCCCGCGTGCCCCGCTGTGCTGGACGCGGTAGCCTTCAAAAATTTTCAGTTCCCCATTGTCCATGCGCACAGGAACAAGCACTTTGATTTCACGCCAGGGACTCCGGAGCAAGTGCCTCGTAGGCGCGTTATACCCTAAGAAATCAAATGCCTTTTCAAGGTAGGCATTCACAGACTGAAGAGAATCCATTTTCTGGGGCTGGGCTATTTTCTTTTTGGAATGAACCGGACTCATGGTTTCACAGGCTCCTTGGCCAAAGCAATCATTTCGGTTACCAGTTTTCGAATTCCCGAAGCGGCCTCTCCGATGTTCCGGGCCAGCATATAGGCGGGTGTACTCACGACCCGGTTCTTTTTATCGACACAAACCGCATGAACATCACACACAACGTGGGTGTGCCCGAGGGATTCAACAGCCCTGGCCGTTTCCGCTTCACTGCCGATGGTCAGCCTCAGTCCCCTGCCCTCCAGCACCTTGGCCACAAGCGCGGGCGCAATACAAATAGCCCCAATGGGTTTTGCCGCCGTATAAAATTCACGGATGATTCTTTCGGCTTGGGGATGAACCCTGCAGTCCGGACCGTCAAAAGCAAAGGTGCAAAGGTTTTTCACAACCCCATAACCGCCGGGAAAAATAAGCATGTCAAAGTCACTCGCAGAGACCTCCTCAAGGTTCCTGATGGCCCCCCGGGCAATCCGGGCAGCTTCGGCGAGAACGGATCGTTTTTCCCCGGTGGCATTTCCATTCCGGTGGTCGATCACATGATGCTGTTCAGACTCCGGCGCAAGACAGACTGCCTCCACCCCGTTTTCACTCAGCGCCAGCAGGAGCGCCACGGACTCATGAATTTCCGCACCGTCAAAAACACCGCATCCTGAAAGAACAATGCCCGCCTTCATCGTGAGCCCCCTTTTCTTTTCATCCTGCCGGATCCTTCATCGCGGATCTCGGAAAGCTTCCGCACAAACAGGTCGATTTCTTCAGGCGTATTATAAAAATGCGGCCCCAAGCGGAGCCCTTCGCCGCGGGGCGAAACAAAAATCTTATGCCCAAGAAGACGTTTCCAGACATTTTGAGCCTCTTGGATCTTGATGATCAAAATTCCGGAACGCTGGTGATCTAAAAGAGACGAGGCGATTTCAAACCCGCGGGACTGCAGCCTCGCGGCCGCGTAGGCGGTAAGCTCCAGAATCCGGGCAGAAATTTTCTCCATTCCAATGGACGAGAGATATTCCATCGCGGCCCCCACGGAGAAAATAGTCCCGAAACTCGCGCAGCCCAGCTCATAACGTGCGGCCGTACTCAGTACTTTTGCCCGCCGGTTATTCATGCCATCGGCATTCTGAACGCTTCTCCACCCGATAGAAGCGGGTGGGAATTTCTTCAAGAGCTCCTTACGCACGTACAACAGGCCGCCGCCGTATCCGGCCATCAGCCATTTGTAGCTGTTCGCACAAAGGACATCCGCTTTCCAGGCCTTCACGTCCAGAGGAAAAGCACCCAAAGCTTGCGTGGCATTCACCACAAGATACCGGTTTCCTTTGATCTTTCCCACAGCCTTTAAATCCTGACGAAAACCCGTGGCATATTGAATGTAGCTGGTCAGGATTGTTTTTACCCGGGGAGAAAGAAGGGCTTTCATTTTTTCCAGCGAAAGCACTCCGGCGGGTTCCGGTTCCTGATAAATCATGCGGGACTTGCGCCAAATCCAGGGCAAAGTGCTCGAGGGGAATTCGCTGGTGTTCGTCAGCACCGAGCCTTCATGCGCCAGCATGTCCGCGGCCGCATTCATTCCCTGAGAGGTGCTGTGAATAAATGCAATTTCTTCCGGTTCGGCATGGATAAAGCGGGCGGCCAGCGAACGGTAATACTCTGCCCTCTTCACCCATTTGGGCCAGGCAAAATCGGCTTCTCCGGCATTTTCCCGGTGATAGGTTTCAATCTTGTCTTTGACAGGGATTGGGACGGGGCCGCCTGCCGCATGGTCAAGATACAGGGCGGCAGGATGAAGGGAAAAATCTTTGCGGATTTTTTTCCAAAAGGAATCCATCATCAAATCCGTTCAAGATCCTTAGGAGCGGGAAACCCGGATGACTTGCAGCGCTTAATAGCGTGCCACGCCAGGGTCAATGCGTTCAGACCAATGATCAATACCGCCAGCCACATTTTTTAAATTTTTGAAACCCCGTGATTGAAGCATCTGCAGCGCGCGGCGGCTTCGGCCCCCATGATGACAGTGGGCAACAATTTCTTTGTTCTTAAAAGGCTCCAGTTCGCTGATGCGGTCGGGGATAACGCCCAGCGGAATCAATTTCGCTCCCGCGATATGCGCAATCTGATATTCAAACGGTTCGCGCACGTCAATGAAAACAAAATCTTCCTTCGCATCCAATTTCTTTTTAAGGTCTTCAACGGAGATATCCGCGATCCCGTCACTTGCGCCGCCTCCGCGTGTGAGTCCGCAGAACTGGTCATAGTCGATCAAGCCGGTAATCGTAGGATTTTTTCCGCAAACCGGGCAATTCGGGTCCTTCTTAAGTTTCAATTCGCGGAACGTCATCTGGAGGGCATCGTAAACCAAAAGACGCCCCACAAGCGTGCGGCCGATGCCGCACAAAAGCTTTACGGCCTCGGTGGCTTGAATGAGGCCGATCACACCGGGAAGAATTCCCAGCACTCCGCCTTCAGCACAGCTTGGCACCATTCCGGGAGGCGGCGGCTCGGGATAAAGGCAGCGGTAGCAGGGGCCTTCGTCGGATTTAAAAACAGTGGCCAAGCCGTCAAAACGGAAAATAGACCCGTAAATATTCGGCTTATTCAGAAAAACACAGGCATCGCTGGTCAAATAGCGTGTCGGGAAATTATCCGTGCCGTCAATGACAAGATCATAGTCTTTAATGATGTCCATCGCGTTCGCGGAGGTAATCTTCACTTCGTACTTCACAACCTTGGTATCCGGGTTCATCGCTTTGATGCGCTTTTCGGCGGAATCAATTTTAGGAGTTCCGATCGAATCATTCGTGTGAATGATCTGGCGCTGCAGGTTCGAAAGATCGACCTTATCAAAATCCACAAGCCCCAGCGTCCCCACGCCCGCGGCCGCGAGATAAAGGGCGATCGGCGACCCCAAGCCGCCGGAACCAATTAAGAGAACTTTGGAACGCAGTAATTTCTTCTGTCCTTCCTCACCTATCTCAGGAAGGATAAAGTGGCGGCTGTAACGTGTCAGCTGTTCGGATGTCAATTCCATGTCTTGTTCCATAGTCTTCTCTTTACCTCGGATTCAATCCTTGTTGAAAAACCGGTTCGCGCTGAAAAATTTCCCGCAAAGACTCTAGGTTTTCCCGGTTAAGTTCGGGCTTTTCGGAAGCCCTCAAATTTTCCAGGACCTGTTCCCGCGTCTTGGCCCCGGGGATCACGACAGATAAGGCCTCATGCGCCAAAACAAATTCAAGCGCAGTTTGCGGAAGAGGAACCTTTTCAGGCCCCAGGACTTCTTTCACCAGCTCTATTTTCTTGAGGTCCAGCGCTTGCTTTTCTGCTGTCCAACGGCGCCGGTGGTCCCCTTTCGGAAACTCATGCCCCGCTCCGTATTTCCCTGTCAAAAGTCCACACGCCAAGGGCTCACGCGCGATCAGGGCTGTTTTAGCTTCCGAAGCCTTTTCAAAAACCTCTGCCGCCATACGCTGGTCAAGCAGGTTGAAAATGATCTGAAGCGTTTCCACTTCCGGAAACCGGAGAGCGGCCAAGGCTTCCTCCGTCCGGTGAACCGAATAGCCGGCAAAACGGATTTTCCCTTCGCGTTTCAGCTTTTCGAAAAGCCCCAAGGCTTCGCCTTTTTCAATAAATTCAAGCGGCGGATTATGCAGCTGAAAAAGATCAATCGCTTCAACACCCAAACGCTTCAAACTTTTTTCGCACGCAAGCCTGAGATAACCGGCCTCAAAACATTTCCGTACCGGGGTTGAATAAAAATCCCAGCCGGCCTTGGTTGCGACAATCACCCGGTCCTTGGGTTTTCCTTTAAGAAAATTCCCAACCAGAGTTTCGCTGTGCCCTTTGCCGTAGGTGTCCGCAGTGTCAAAGAAATTAACCCCTCGGTCCCATGCCGTTTCAAGAGCCTCCAAAGAGGCCTTATCAGAAGTTGGGCCATAAGCATCTCCGCCTATGGCCCAGCAGCCTAATCCGATTTCCGAAACTTCGAGCCCTGTCCTGCCAAGCTCGCGGTATTTCACGGGTTAATTCGCAACAGCCAGTCCCTGGCGAAGCGTCTTACCGGTTGACTTGAGATCGTTGCAGGCCTGCTTGATGCGGTCGGCCATGGCGATTTCGGCGGCCTTAAGATAGCCGCGCGGGTCATAAGCTTTTTTGTTGCCGACTTCGCCGTCAACTTTAAGAACGCCGTCGTAGTTCTTAAACATATGGTCCACGATGGGACGCGTAAAGGCATACTGGCAATCGGTGTCGATGTTCATCTTGATCACACCGTACTCCAGGGTCTCGTGAATCTCTTCAATTGAAGAACCTGAGCCTCCGTGGAAAACGAGATAGAATTTGGAATCCGGCCCGTGAGCCTTGATCACCGCGTCCTGGCCCTGCTTAAGAATGACGGGCTTCAGCTTCACATTGCCCGGTTTATACACACCGTGCACGTTGCCAAAGGTCGCTGCGAACATGTAGCGCGCGCCCTTGACCGAGTTGAGACGGTTCGCCACTTCCACCATGTCTTCCGGTGTCGTATAGAGCTTTTCCGCAGGAGCGTCTTCCGTATTAACGCCATCTTCCTCACCGCCGACAACACCGGCTTCGACTTCGAGGATGATTTCGCTTTTCTGACAGCGCTGAAGAAGCGGAACCGCGAGGTCCATGTTGTCCTTCAGAGACAATTCACTGCCGTCAAACATGTGGCTGTTAAAAAGATTGGGAAGCCCCGCGGCGCGGCGCTTTTCGGTTTCCGTGATAAGCGGACCGACAAACTTATCAAGCTTGTCCGCCTGGCAATGGTCGGTGTGAAGCGCGACAAAAATATTGTAGCGGTCGGCCACGCGGTGCACATGCTCAGCAAGTGTGATCGCGCCGAGCGCCATGTCTTTAACAGAAGACCCTGAGGCAAACTGGCCGCCGCCCGTGGAAACCTGAATGATCCCGTCAGACTTGGATTCCGCAAGGCCGCGAAGGGTCGCGTTGGCGGTCACGATCGACGTCACATTGATTGCAGGAAAAGCGTATTTATTCTGCATCGCAGAATCGAGCATTTTGCAATAGGTCTTGTAATCAGCAACAGGCATTGAAAGCTCCTCATTAATTTAAAATTTAGGGGGATTAATCTTTGGATGAAACGAGCAACCTTGAATTAGGCTTTGACGACTTCGTCAATCGCCCGCTGGATGTTTTCCTGAGACTGAAAACCCACCAGCTGGTTGGCCACTTCCCCGTTCTTGAAAATGATCATGGTGGGAATGCCCTGGATCCCGTACTTCTGGGGCGTCGCCTGGTTTTCATCGACATTCAATTTGCCGACCACCAGTTTCCCCTGGTTAGCACCCGCGATTCTTTCGATCACCGGCGCCAGCATGCGGCAAGGACCGCACCACTCCGCCCAAAAATCAACAAGCACAGGTTCCTTGGAACCGAGAACTTCCGACTGAAAATTGGTATCCGTAAAAACTTTTTCGCTTCCCATTCCGCATCTCCTGCTTACAGACTTTGTGGGTAAAATGAGCGGATAATATACCCCAGGTGCCTGGACTTTGTCCAGCACACCCCCGAAAGCAAGGAAGGGCCCCCGGACTCTTCAAGTCCCTTTAAAGACCCCGATTTATTCCGCGGGCGAGAATTTCCCCAAGGCAGGCTGATAATGGCAGCGCGTTCCGGCGGGTCCACGGTAAAGGCTCTCGCTTTCGCGTACCCATTCAGCCGTAACCCCTCCTCTGGAAAGCACTAACGTAAAGCAGGGATTTTGAGGAGTGCACCTTCCGTTGAGGGCGGTATCAAGGACCGCGGGAAAAGCTTTATGGTTGCCGCGTGAAGGGTCCGCAAAAAAAGCGGCCAAGCCATCCCGCACCTCTGCCATGACTTTTTCCTCACTGTTTTTTTTTGCGGACATGACCAAATCTTTAGAGATCGGGATCATCACGCCCCCCAGAATCAGAAAAATAATAATCAGCATGGCGAGATCAACAAAAGCAAAGCCTGACTCGGTTTGAAGAATTCCTTTTTTTATCATGGGGCGGTGTTCCTTAAATTTGAGGGGCTGCCTTTTCCAGAGGGTTTATCATACAGCAGCAGCGCGTTTAACGCATCGGCTTTCGCGGGAAAAAACGACTTCTCTTTGAGGCGCGCGCCTTACGCAGCCTTGAAATGAACCATGAGCTCATCCTCGGTGCTCCCATCTTCGGGGTAACTGACGAGCTTTAAATTGAGGGCAGGGGCGGTGACTTTGACTTTTCCGCTAAGACAGATTTTTCTGAAGTCGTCTTCAATGCGCTGAGCCATGGTTTCGCCTTCTGACTTGGAGAGCGCCTGCAAGATTGCAAAAACAGTCCCTTCGTCTCGGAGTACGCGGACAGACTTTGAACGTCCGTGCGTTTGAATCGCTTCTTCAAGGTATTCCACAACGGCCATTCCGGCTTTTTCAGACTCAGGTTCCCCCAGATGAAACGCCATGACAAGCAGTGAAGAGTGCCCATTCACCGCGGCCCGGAGATCGCGCGTGAGCTGTTCTTGAAAGGTCTGATGGGGTGTCATTTTCGGCAGCGTGAAGATAAACCTTGTTCCGGAGCCTTCTTCACTTTCCACCCAAATATTCCCTTGGTGCAGATTGACAATGCCCTTGGCAATCGACAACCCAAGTCCTGTCCCCTTCTCGCCGGTCACCGCCGCTTTTCCAAACTGCTGAAACTTGCTGAAAACCCGGCGCAAATCTTCCTTGGAAATACCGCGGCCGGTATCAATCACAGCGCAGGTGATCTGCTCAGCATCTTCCGTAAGAGAGATTTCAACAGACCCTTTCTCCGTGAACTTCAAGGCATTGCTCAAAAGGTTGGTGAATACTTGAATCAATTTATCCCGGTCCGCATAAATTTCCATGCTGGGAGCCGAGTAATTTTTCTTAAGGCGGATCCCGCTGTTTTTGGCGCGTGTCGCAAACGCACCCAAAACACCGTCTGCGACTTCCGTCAGATTCAAATAACCGCGTTTAAGCTCCACCTTCCCGGCTTCGATTTTTGAAACATCGAGAAGGTTGTTAATAATTCTGCCAAGCCGGTCAATGTCATTCATCGCGATCGTGAGAAAATTCTTCTGATCTTCGGTGGTCGGGCCGAGCACTTCGTCCACCACCAGGGAAACACCTTCGCGGATCACCGTAAGCGGAGTCCTGAGTTCGTGAGAAACCGTGGAGATAAATTCTGTCTTCATGCGGTCCACTTCTTTTTCCTTGGTTACATCACGGAAGATTTCAATGGCGCCGAGCGTCCGCCCTTCCTGCTGAATCGGGGACACCGTGATGGCTGCGGGAAAGCGCGTCCCGTCACTCCGTTCGTAATAGGCCGTGCCCGCGATTTTCTTTCCCTGCGCCAGGCAAATCGAAATGGGACTTTCCTCACGCCGGACAGCTTGTTCCTGTTCATCATACCCCGGGATGACCTCTCCAAAATCTTTTCCAATCGCATCCCGGACTTTAAACCCAAGCATCACTTCCGCCTGTTTGTTCATCATGATGATTTTCCCGTCCGGATCCGTTGCGATCATCCCGTCGCCAATGCTCGCCAAAATAGCCTCGTCCTTGGCCTTCTCTTCGGAGATCTCAGCCTTGGCGATTTCAAGGTCCTCCAGCACGTTCAGCATCGCTGCCTTGGACATTTCCAATTTCTTTTTCTGGTCCTTTTCTTCTTCATACTTCTGTTCAAGTTCACGTGTCTTATCGCGGACTTTATCTTCCAAACGCAGATAAGACTCCTTGAGTTTCTCTGTCATTTCGTTGAAGGCTTCGGCGAGCTGGCCAATTTCATCGCGCGAGCGCACCTCGATGCGATAGAACAAATCCCCTTTTCCGATAACCTCGGCACCCCGCTGCAGCGCCTGGATCGGACGAAGAATCGTCCGCGAAACAAACATGCCCATGCCGATCGCCAGAATAATCGCGAGAAAACTCAGCACCAGCAGCGTCTGAATGGACTGCTCCACAAGCGCATGCGTCCTGTTGACAATAAGATCCACTTTGGCGGCAACAGCATCCAGAGACTGGCCATGTTCTTTTCCACGGCGTTCCGCGTAGGGTTCAAGACTCTGCTTGTAGGCGCGCCGGGCCTCCCAGTATTCACGGCTTTCCAAAATAGCCTGAGCGTCGGCTTTCAGCCCCTGATCAATGGCACGGATGCACTGAATGTCCATCTGAACATAGGCGCGCTTGGCCTGCTGCACTTCACTAAAAACTTTTTTATCCTCCTCATCCCCTTTTTCAATCGCTTCCCGGATCACCGTGCCTAACCGGGGCTCAAATTCCTGATACCGGTATTTATGCTGCCGGTCACCGGTCTTGACATAGTCTTGAACCGATTCCGTCAGGATTTGATCATAAAGACGGATTTTCTGGGCAAGGCTGTCGAGATGGGAAGTCCTTTCAATTTCGTCGAGACCCAGCGGAATATCCCGTGTCAGAGGCGTCAAAAGTTTGTTCAGCTGTGAGTAGGAGAAAAATCCGACCACGCCCACGAGCGATGCCAGAACAAGAAAGGCCAGCACAAGCCTTCTGCCCAGCTTTGAAGGCCGGAGTCCGGGCGGAATTTTATCCTTTTCAGGCTGAAGTTCCGGGGCTTCGTCAGGCTGCACGGCCAAGCTCCTTCTGCAGTTCCATAATTTTTCTTTTCAATTCTGCCATTTTGATTTCACGGCCGACCATCACACGGTTCATACGTTCCACTTCCTGAGTCCGGACGCGGAGCGCCTCCTCAGCGGCTTTACGTTCGGTAATGTCGGCGATATAACTCCGGATCACCTGCCGTTCCGGAACCAAAGAGATGTGCTGTTCAAATACGCGGCCCTCCACGGTAATTTCACGGATCAAAAAATCTTTTTTCTCGCGCTGAAGGCCGGCGGCAAGCTCGTCCATTTTTTCCAGAAAGGGATGGCGCGAGCCCTCCGTTTTCAAGGCTGGAAAAAGGGTCTGCCCCGCGGGATTAAGATAAAGAATGTCTCCGGAAAAATTGCACTCCAATACGGCATTGGGATTCTGCCAGGCAAAAGAAGCAAGACGGGCCAGCTCACGCTCCACTTTCTTACGGTCAATGGAAAATAAAATCGAACGCTTGAGGCTTTCAGAATCCGCGCGGTCTTTAACAAGGTAATCCTGAGCGCCTTCCTGAATCGCCTGCAGGGCCAGGGATTCGTTATCCACAACATTCAGGGCCACAATCGGTGTCCCCGGAAATTTTTCATGCAGCCGGGTCACAGCCGCAACGCCGCGGCCATCGGGCAAGGTCAAATCCACGAGCACCACGTCCGGCCGGATGCTTTCCAGCTGCGTGACACCGCCAGCGAGATTTTTTTCAACCGTGATCTCAAAGGAAACGTTCTCCGCCTTTCCGAGCATCTGCCTGAGAAGGCTGATATCCGCGGGATCATCTTCAATAATGAACACGTGAAAAAAGGTGCTGGACATGGATTTCTCCGGTTACGCGGCTTCTTCGCCGTTTTTTTTCTCAAACACTTTATGGATCGCTTCGAGAAGCTCCGCCACAAAAGGTTTGTTGATGACTTCTTCGGCGCCGTTCTTCATAGCTTTGCGCACGAACTCCTCATCCTGACAAGCCGTAAACATGATCACGGGGATAAGGCATGTCAACGGATCGCTTTTCAGGCGCCGGCAAACCTCATAACCGTCCATCACGGGCATCAGAATATCCAAAAGGATCAGATCAGGCTGAACCGACTTGGCCTTATCCAAAGCCTCCTGTCCGTTCGACGCGGTCTCCACATCAAAGTGGTTGGCCCGTAAACGGGTCTGCATGATTTTTGAGATCATGGGTTCGTCATCCACAAAAAGAATCTTCTTATTTTTCATAAACTCCCTTTCTTGATCTACGCGATTTTACGCTGTTCACTGCCGCCGGCTTCGTCCTCTGCGGAAGCCCGTGAGCTTTCCGATTCAATGAACCGGCGCAGCTTATTTTTCAAAGTTTCAGAAATTCCCACAAACTGAAGCCCCATCTCATAGCGCTTATCCTTCTCGTATTCTTTCTGCCACACCACCATAGCCTTCGGGGTCACGACGCCAAAATCCCGGGGAAGTTTCAGGATGACCTCGGTCACCGTTCCCACCCCAAGTCCCTGAGGGCCGAAAATCTTCATACCGCCTTCGCTCAAATCAACCGAAAAGGCCTCCCAGGCCTGGCCTTTTCCCGCTTTAAGCTTGAGAGGCGAACGGTAATAGGTCCGAAGGGAAATGCGCCGCTCCGAGCCTCCGCCTGAAACTGCGGGTTTCACAGACACACGGGCTTTGGAGATCAGGGTTTCACTGGTCTCTGCATCTTCAGGGTAAGTCGAGATTCCCACATGCACCATAAAGGGGGCGCCCTGCATGCTCTTATCCTCTTTAATCATTTCAAGCAGCGCCTTTTTCAAAACCTCGGAGAACTCTAAGGCTTTGTCTTTGGAAATCCCGGGGAGAATGACCAAGGCCTCATCCGATCCGTTCAGGAAAATGTCGTGATCTCCTTCAAGGTGATAAATGCGCGCTTTCTGAAGAAACTTCTTCAGCACCTGCTGGGGTTTCACCACGGCCTTGGGGACTATATTTTTGGCCTGATAAAGTTTCATTAAAAGAATGGAAAGGCGGTCGCTTCCTGAGGCCAGGCCCCCCAAACCATACTCGATGTTTTCCTTAGCCGCGGTATCCTTATCAAGTTTGGGAAGCGTGAAAATAAAGCGGCTGCCTTGCCGGACTTTGGACTCCACCCAAATCTTCCCTTGATGGATTTCAACAATGTTTTTGCTGATCGCGAGTCCCAGCCCTGTCCCTTTAATCCCAGGGCCTGCGGTTCTTCCCACTTGGACAAATTTCTCAAAGATCTTGGCGCGATTTTCCTCGCTGATACCGATCCCGTTATCTTCCACGGTAACGCGGACGACCTCCTCGTGGACCTCGACCTGAACCGTGATGCGGCCGCCCTCGTCCGTAAACTTATAGGCATTAGTAAGAAGATTGGTCACCACCTGCTTCACTTTATCCGGGTCGCAGAAAACTTCGATCATTCCGTCCGGCAAAATGGACTTCAGTTCAATCTGTTTATTTTTGACCAGCGATTGGTAGCCGAACACGACCTGCTCTACCACCTCGCGGAGATCGACCCAGCTTTTTCTCAGAACAACCTTGCCGGCTTCAATCTTTGAAATATCAAGCAGGTCATTAATAATGGCGGCGAGCCGGTCAACTTCTTCGAGAGCGATATTGAGAAATTCTTTTTGGTCATCGTTCACGGGGCCGAGGATGCCTTCATGCACCTGAGCAACCCCTTCACGGATGGAAGTCAGCGGCGTTCTGAGCTCATGAGAAACGGTAGAAATGAATTCTGTTTTGGTGCGGTCGATTTCTTTTTCACGGGTCATGTCCCGGAAAATTCCGATCGCTCCCGTAATTTGCCCATCTAAAACAACGGGTGAGGCCGTAATCTGAAGCGGCAGTTCGCTCTTATCCGGAAAAACATGGCTGGCCATGGCGCCTGCCTTGTGTCCGGTTTTTAAAGCCGCCTGCACAGGATGCTGGGCTTCGGGAATTTTCTGCCCCCGGTCGTCCTGCAGCCCAATCACGGAGATCAGCTTTTCTCCAATGACTGACCGGCCCGGCCAGCGGAACATCAGAAGAGCCTGCCTGTTCACGAGAATGATCCGGCCTTCCTCATCGGTCACTACCAGGCCTTCTCCAATGCCGGCCAAAATCGCTTCATCCTTGGCTTTTTCCTTTTTAATCTGCGCATTCGCGGCCTCAAGTTCCCGCGTGTAGGCTTTAAGGTTTTCCGTTGCCTTGCGCTTATCCGTAATGTTTGCACCCAGAAGGAGAACTTCCGCGAGGTCATGCTTAGATCCCTCAAGCGGATTGATGCTGAATCCAAGAAGCCCTTCTTCCCCTGAAACCCCGGTGAAGGGAAGATCATCAAGGGTCATCGCCTCATTTTTCGCCAAGCACGCGCCGATCGCTTTCTCGACGGTTTGAAAATCCCATCCCACAGGACATTCGGAAAGCCGGCGGCCCACAGCTTCTTCTGCCGGGATCCCAAAGTTCTTTTCCGCCACTTTATTCCAGTGCGTCACAACGCCATCGCTGCGCACGCCAATAAGAATAGAACTGATAGAAGCCAGTAAATGCTGATTGCGCTTTTGAACCCTCCGGGCTTCCCACTGCGCCTGCTGGCGAAGCTTTTCATGGTGATCCACCAGCAGCACGTGACGGACCGTCGCGGTCAGAAGATCCGGGCTGAGCGTTGATTTCATCAAGTGGCTTTTGGCACCGGCTTCAAGAGCAAGAGTGGCTGTTTCTTCATCCGAATTTTCGCAGAGCACAAGAACGGGTAGAGAAATTCCCTGGACGTGAACTTCATGAAGAAACCACAAGGCTTCCCGGTCGGGAAGGTTGGAATCAAGCAGACAGATGTCGTACGCTGTTTGCCCGATTTTTTCTGTTGCCTGGCGAACCGTTTCTGCGGTATCGATCGAGCAGCGCATGCCTTTCAAACCCCGGGTCAGCAGGGTGCTGATCCAAGAACGCTCGCGCTCATCGCGCAGGACAATCAAGATGTGAACGGTTTTTTCCGTCATCACTTATTGAATTTCCTGTGATTAGAAAAGTTAAGCTGCTTTTTTGTTGCGTGTCTTGCCAAAACGCCGGTGCATATCATTTTTAATCCACTGGTCCAGCACATCCTTGCGAAAACGCCAGCTGCCGCCGATTTTGGCCGCGGGGATTTTATGCTCCTGAATCAAACGGTAAATCGTCAGGTAATGCAATCCCAGGTAATCCGCGACTTCCTGCAGCGTCATGATTTCCGGCAGAGGTTGTGCTGATCCGGCATTCGAATTGAAATTTCCATTGTCCATAGAGACTCCTTAAGTGAAATTAAAGCTCTATGGAAAAGTTACATAAAGAAGGATAGCAAAGCAAATTATTGCGCTTTATTTATTACTTTTGTTATTTTTTGATACTTATCTGTTAGGTTTTTGTTATATATCATAACTCATTTATTTTAAATGGGTTACGACAATAAAAGGAGGGCCTTTGAAGGGGAACTTTAGATTTTACCAGCCGATGGGCAAAGACTCCGGATTTCACATCCGCCGCAATCCGGGCTTCGGGCCGGGCAGCGGGTTCTGCCGTGGTGAATGATCAGGTGAGAGTATTCGGTCCAGCTTTTCTGAGGAATCAGGGGCATTAAATCGAACTCGATTTTAACGGGATCTTTCTGGCGGGTTAAACCGAGACGGCGGTTAATCCGGATCATATGGGTATCCACCGTGAGTCCGGGAGTATTGAAGGCATTTCCCAGAATGACGTTTGCCGTCTTTCGCCCGACCCCCGGAAGAGAGACAAGGTCTTCCAGTTTCCGGGGAACCTCTCCGCCGAAATCTTCCATGATTTTTTTGGCGGCGCCCAGAATGCTTTTTGCCTTGTTCTTATAAAAACCGGTACTTTGGATCAGTTTTTCGATTTCCATTTGTTTTGCCTGAGCAAACGCTTCGACATCCGGATACTTTTTAAAAAGATCAGGCGTCACGAGGTTGACCCGCTTGTCCGTACACTGCGCCGACAGAACAGTTGCCGCAAGCAGTTCCATCGGCGTCGAAAAGTTCAAGGCGCATTTCGCTTCCGGGTAAATTTTCCGGAGCTGTTTTAAAATTTCCTCCGCCCTGACTTTTTTCTGTTCTTTGTTCTCGCGCATTTTTTCTCCTTCGGCATTTTAGCATAGCGGGAAACAGGTTCTTTTCAACTTGCTTTTCCCGGAGCTTTCCGCTAATTTGTCGCTTCGCAATTTTCCAGAATAAGGACCCCCGTCAGCACCCCGTCCTCAGGCAGAATCCGGCTTATGAAGTACTCCAAAATAAAGCTTTCAGCCGTGCGCCATATGATTATGGCAGCGCTTGCTTTCTCTGTCATGGCTCTGTGTGTTAAAAAGGTCAGCGGCCGTCTGCCCAGCCTGGAAATTGTCTTTATGCGGAGCCTGCTGGGATGCCTCATGATCCTCGCGGTCATGATGGTCAAGAAGGTTTCTGTTTTAGGCCGCCAGCGCGGGCGCTTAGTCCTGCGCGGGATCAACGGGTTTATCGCTTTGGCCCTGCACTTCTACACCATCAGCAAACTTCCCCTGGGAACCGCCGTACTCCTTAACTACACGGCCCCCCTATTTGTGCTTTCATTTTCACTCCTTTTTCTGAAGGAGCGCGGTCATCCGGCGGTGCCCGCCCTCATCCTCCTGAGTTTTTTTGGAGTTTATTTGCTGATTGAGGGGGGATTCACGGCCTGGAACATAACCGTTTTTTGGGGAATTCTTTCCGCTGTTTTTGCGGCCTTCGCTTATCTGACGATTGCCTCCCTGAAACGCCGGGAGTCGCCGTTAACCATTATCTTTTATTTCACCGCGATCTCCACGATCGGGGCCGCACCCTCTCTTTTCATGAATTTCGTATGGCCGGATTTCACCGAGTGGCTCTATCTGTGGGGCGTGGGCTTGGGGTCTTTTTTCGGGCAGTTATGGATGACCATCGCTTTACGCAGGGCACCGGCGTCTTTAGTGAGCCCCTTTTCGTACCTGACGCCGCTTCTGTCCTTCCTGTACGGCCTTCTCTTTTTCCAGGAAAAAATCGGCCCCGCTTCTCTTTTAGGGGCGGGACTCATTATTGCCGGAGGATGTCTGCTGTCGCATTACGGGACCTTAAAAAATCCCGCAGGGAAACCCGTTCAGAGCTGAAAGGGCGGAGACGTTTCTGTTTTCTTCAACGCCCAGTAAAGATAGCCGGACGTTACAATCGCGGATCCTATAAAGCCAAAAGGAACCCCTGCCAAAACCGGAATCAGCCAGCGGACCTCGATAAGCGTCGCGGCGGTCACCGCAAAACAAGTCACGCGGAAAACTGAAGAGTAATCAAGGGGCTCCAGCCGTGTGCGGTTAAGCAAGTACCCGGGAAGCGAAAGCAGCACCACTTCGCCCAGCTTGGTGATAAAAACAAGCGGAAAAGAAAAAATTGCGGGGATAATATAAATCCAAAGGCGGAATTTTTGGTAGTTGCTGCGAATCAGTTCGCCATCTATCGGAACCGCCAGCTGTTCAGGTTTTAATTTTTCGGCCGGCCGCGTCAAGCGGTGAATCCGGATGCCGCCCTCGCCGTCCCGCATATACAGGTGAGTGGACGTTACAAACACCACCGCCTCCCCCATCTCTCCTTCCGAAATTTCTCCGAGGGACATATCCAAAACTGCGAGCATGCCGTATTCCGGATGCACCATCGCGTGGGGACTCGGAGCATCCATCACGAGTCCTTCGGGAGTCCACGTCAGCGGCGGCAGTTCTTTTTCAATCCATTCCGCGAAGGCATCAATTTTCGGCATCACGGTAAAAGCAAAAAAAGCAGAGAACAAAACCACGACGATTGCGGAAAGATAGAGAAGGTAAAAAAAACCTTTCTTAAGGGGGCTTGCAATAACTTCGCGGTAAAAATCCAAGCTAAAAAACGCGTAATAAGGGGCGGTGAGAAGACGCATTAAACGCCGTAGGTGATTTCGAGGATTTCAAGTTTGATAAGACCGGCGGGAACCTTAATCTCAACAACTTCTTTCACAACCTTGCCAAGAAGTCCCTTACCAATCGGAGAAACCACGGAAATCTTTCCCTGTTCAAAATTCATTTCATCCGCTGTCACTAGGCTGTAAGCAAAAACATCGCCCGTATTCAGGTTCTTCACCTTAATCGTCGCGCCTAAGTACGCCTTGTCTGACTGGATATCCTTCAGATCCACAACCTGCGCGCGGGAAAGCCGCTCTTCGAGAGTGGCAATACGCCCCTCCAGATGCGACTTGGCGTCCTTGGCAGCATCATACTCGGAGTTTTCGCGGAGATCCCCGTGGGCACGTGCTTTTTCAAGGGCATTGGCAACTTCAATACGCTTAGTGGTTTTCAAATACTGAAGTTCCTGGAGAAGCTTTTCGTAGCCTTCTTTGGTCAAAATAACTTTTTCCATGTCTCGGTCTCTGCCCTTCTACTTGAATTTGGGGATTCGGCTTTGATGTTAAGGCCTATAAATTATCATAAACGGGGCTTTGCGGGAAGTTATAACTGGGAAGTTCAGCCCTCAAAATACCGGGCGTAAAGACTTCTTGCCCGGCGAAGATCTTCGGTTCCCTTGACCAGGGTCCGCCCATTCTTGAAAACCGTAATTTCATAGGGGGATGCGTGGAGGTTCAGAAGGTACGGATTTACGGTTACTTTGACTTCGCCGGGAATCTTTTCCGCAAGGCGGCGGAGGTTGACCCCGGCATCAGAGGTTTGGAGCAGCTGCACCGTGTTACGGCCGCAGAAGGCAATGGCCGCCGCGGGAGATTCACTTTTCAAGTAAGGGTAATCATCGTGGCTGCAGCCGCTGCAAGGGGTGCTGCAGAGATGCTCCACGGTAATGGATTTGAACTGCCGGTTCCAAATATCCACTTTCCACAAACGCCGGTCTACAAGCTCGCTGAGTCCCGCCAGAATCTTAATCGCTTCGGTGGCCTGAAAGGATGCGATGAGGTGCGCGACAGAGGCCAGAATCCCCACCTGATCACAGGTCTGAATTTCCTCCTGCCTCGGAGCGCCCCCGAAGAGGCACCGCAGGCAGGGCGGGTCATCCGGAAAAACAACAAACGACATCCCTTCTGTGCGGAGAGCGCCGCCGTAGATCCAGGGAATTTTTTTGGAAAGGGAGAAGTCGTTGATTAAAAACCGGGTCTCAAAATTATCGGTCCCGTCCACAATAAGGTCTGCATCCCCCACAAGGGCTTCAATGTTAAGCGGATTAACATCCGCAACTTCGGCTTCAATACGGATCTCAGAGTTGATTCTTTCGAGGCGCTGCTTTGCGGCAACGGCTTTGGGAAGATGCTTCGCTGCGTCATCCTCATCGTAAAGAACCTGGCGCTGAAGATGATGGAGATCAAGGAGATCACGGTCAATCAGACGAACGGTCCCGACACCGGCCCGGGCAAGAAGGTTGGCCGAAACAGACCCCAAAGCCCCGAGGCCAATCACGACCACGCGGGAACGGTCCAGCCGGCGCTGGCCGTCACGGCCAATTTCCTTGAGAATAATTTGACGATGATAACGGCTGAACTCTTTCATACAGAAAGCATCATGGGGGTAGTACTCAATTGCGTTATCAATGCATGCGACAGAATAAAAACCAGCTTAAGGAAAGTGTGCCCGGCGTTTAGGGAATACGCAAATAAGGAGGGTTTTTACCGCGGAAAATCAGGAGACGTACTGATAAGAGCTGTCCACAAGGCAGGGGTCGTAACCTGCGTCACGGATAAGACGTACAAGCTCTTCCTGGCTTAAATCAACCGGGGTCTCGGAGCCTGCTTCATGAACGATTTTTTCATTCAGATTGGTGCCGCCCAGATCATCCACGCCAAAAGATAAGGCCACCTGCCCCATCTTAAGTCCTGTGGTAATCCAGTGCGCTTTAATATGCGGAATGTTGTCGAGTAAAAGCCGGGAAATCGCATACACCTTGAGGTCAAGATAACCGCCGGCTTCACCCAGCTTTTGCAGCGGGTTATTTTCCGAATTATAAGAAAGCGGAATAAACGAATAGAATCCGTTCGTTTTGTCCTGCACTTCACGGAGACGAAGGACATGGTCGACTCGGTCTTCATCGCTCTCAATATGCCCGTAGAGCATCGTCGCATTGGTCCGGAGTCCAAGGCTGTGCGCAATTTCATGAATCTCAAGCCAGGTGTCTGCGGAAATTTTCTCGTTGCAGATTTTGCGGCGTGTCTGAGGGGAAAAAATTTCAGCCCCGCCTCCGGGCATGCCGTCCAATCCCGCGCTCTTTAATTCTTCAAGAACCTGCCGGTAAGAAAGCCCGGAACGGACCGCGAGGTCATCGATCTCCGGAGCCGTCAGCGCCTTGATGTAGATATCCCCCGCGGCTTCCCGGATTTTCCGGAGCATTTCCGTGTAGTAACCAAGCCCCAGGTCGGGGTTGTGCCCGCCCACAATGTGGACTTCGTTGATCCGCCATT
The DNA here is from genome assembly GCA_964434115.1 of uncultured bacterium. GTDB lineage: Bacteria > Omnitrophota > Omnitrophia > Omnitrophales > Aquincolibacteriaceae > ZLKRG04. The sequence continues at coordinate 342,332 of CAYSSX010000002.1, read as the reverse complement.
TTTCCAGAGCATCCTTGACCTTATGCTGGATCTCATCCGTCGAAAAGGTATACCCGCCCTCTTCTCCGGGCCGGCGCGCAAAGGCGCAAAAAAGACAGCGGAGCGTGCAGACATTGGTATGATTCATGTGAAGATTGACAGAATAAAAAACGCGCCGGCCATTCATTTTCAGGCGGACTTTTTGGGCCAGTGCGCCGAGCAGAGGAAGATCGTTCGTTTGATAAAGCCTTACGCCCTCTTCAAAGGAGAGGCGCCCGCCGGCATCAACTTTTTCAGCAATGTCCTGGAAAGAACCGTAATCAAAGGAGGTGCCGGTCATCATCAGGATGCCCTTTCTCAAATCAAGGGTTGTGAGGGGTCGTTTCCGCTGAAGCGGTTTTCTTGCTGTTCTCGATTTCTTTAAAAAGTTCATCGACCAAGGCGTGCTCATCCACAACACGATGCTGTTTCCCGTTGAGGTAGATCATGCCTTTGTCTTTACCGCCTGTAATACCAAAATCCGACTCATGGGCTTCCCCCGGTCCGTTCACCACACAGCCCAGCACGGAAATCGTAAGCGGATCTTTAAGTTTCATGGCGCGGTTTTCAACTTCGCCCGCGAGTTTGAAGACATCCACTTCCGCGCGGCCGCAGCTCGGGCAGGAAATCACACGAACACCTTTACGCAAGTTCAGAGCTTCCAGAATCATTTTCGCGACCTTAATTTCTTCAACGGATTCCGCCGTGAGAGAAACGCGCATCGTATCGCCGATGCCTTCCTGAAGGAGTGTGGCAATTCCGATGGAGTTGTAGATGCTTCCGCGGAGAAGCGAACCCGCTTCGGTCACACCAAGATGCAGGGGGTAAGGAAACGTTTTACTCGCGAGACGGTAAGAAGCCACCATGTTGGGGACGTCCGAGGCTTTAAGCGAAAGAATAATGTCATGAAAATCCAGCTCTTCAAGGATCTGAACATGCCGGCGGGCGCTTTCCACAAGCGCTTCAGGAGTCGGGCCGTATTTTTCCATCAGGTCTTTTTCCAAAGACCCGCCGTTGACGCCAATCCGAATCGGAACTTTACGCTCTTTGGCCTTCTTAACGATCTCGACCGTGCGCTCTTTCTTACCGATATTGCCCGGGTTGAGACGGAGCTTGTCGACACCCTCATCCAGCGCAATGAGAGCGAAGCGCTGGTTAAAATGAATGTCCGCGATCAGCGGAATTTTGATGCGGCTTCTGATTTTTCCAAGAGAGCGGGCGTCTTCCTCGGTGGGGCAAGCCACGCGCACAAGCTCGCATCCGGCTTCCGCGAGCTGCTGAATCTGATCCACCGTCGCCTCAACATCGCGCGTATGGGTAGTGCACATCGACTGAATGCGGATCGGAGCGTCGCCGCCCAGAGTCACGCCGCCGATGTTCACCTGCCGGGTTTTGCGTCTTTCGATCATACAATCTCCATCATGCGCTCAATGCATTTATAGGCGCGTTTGGCCAATTCTTCAGGTACGCGGACTTCATATTTCATATTTTCCAGAGAATCCACAATCTTCTCAAGCGTATTCATTTTCATGTAGCTGCACACAGCGCGGTCGCTGGCCGGGATAAAATGCTTTTCCGGATTGTCCTTTTCCATACGGTGCAAAATACCCGTTTCTGTGGCGACAATGAATTCCTTGGCCGGTGATTCCTTGACGTATTGAACCATTCCCTCGGTGGACAAAACACGGTCTGCCAGATGCATGGACTTCGTGGTGCATCCGCATTCGGGATGCATAATAAATTCGGCGCCGGGATGAGAAACTTTCAAGGCTTCAATTTTTTGGGATTGAATCATGACATGCGTCGGACAGTAACCTTTCCACAAATGCATATTCTGGCGGCCGGTCCGGCTTTTCACAAAAGACCCAAGAAAATAGTCGGGAACAAAAAGAATTTCTTTATCGGCGGGGATGGCGCGCACGACTTTTTCGGCGTTGGAAGAGGTGCAGCAGTAGTCGCATTCCGCTTTAACAACCGCGGAAGTATTCACGTAGCAGACCACGACTCCTTCAGGATGCTCCGCTTTCCATTTACGGATATCCCCCGGCAGAACCATGTCCGCCAAAGAGCAGCCCGCCTGGAGGTCAGGAACGAGGACGGTTTTATCCGGACAAAGAATGCTCGCGGTTTCGGCCATGAAATGAACGCCGCAGAAAAGAATGACTTCCGCGTCTGTTTTTCGGGCCTGCTGGGCAAGCTTAAGGGAATCTCCGGTAAAGTCCGCAATATCCTGAATATCGCCGATTTGATAATTGTGGGCCAGGATCACGGCACGCCTTTTTTCTTTCAGGGCGCGGATTTCATCCTGGATCGTGTTGAAAACAGTTTTCATGACTGAAGAAGTTTGACCCGCCTTTCTTCTTTCTTTTTCTCGCGGCCTTCCTGATTTTCCTGGCCGATCTTGGTCAATTCCTGAGAGAGCTGCATGGAGCAAAACTTTGGACCGCACATGGAGCAAAACTCTGCTTCTTTGAAATAATCATCAGGCAGTGTTTCGTCGTGAAGCGCCTTGGCATGTTCAGGGTCGATCGAAAGTTCAAACTGCTTGTTCCAGTCAAACGTAAAACGTGCGCGGGACAGCGCATCATCGCGGTCGCGGGCTCCGGGACGTTTACGGGCAATATCCGCGGCATGGGCCGCGATTTTATAAGCAATGACGCCCTGCTTCACGTCGTCAAGATCCGGAAGTCCCAGGTGTTCACGCGGCGTGACATAACAAAGCATAGCCGCTCCGGAATGCCCGGCAATCGCAGCCCCAATGGCGGAGGTAATGTGATCGTACCCCGGAGCAATATCTGTCACCAGCGGTCCCAAAACATAAAAAGGCGCTTCGTGACAAATCTCAATCTGCTTCTGAATGTTCATAGGGATCTGATCCATCGGAACATGTCCGGGACCTTCCACCATCACCTGCACATCCTGCTCCCAGGCTTTTTTCGTAAGCTCTCCAAGTGTGGCAAGTTCGGCAAATTGTGCCTTGTCGCTCGCATCCGCAAGACAGCCGGGACGCATCCCGTCACCGAGGCTGATCGTGACGTCATACTTGCGGCAAATCTCAAGAAGGCGGTCATATTCTGTATAGAGGAAATTCTGTTTGTGATGACGAAGGCACCACTGCGCGAGAATAGCGCCGCCGCGGCTCACGATACCGGTCAGGCGGCTCGACACATGCTGAAGATGCTCAATCAGTACGCCGGCATGGATAGTCATATAGTCCACACCTTGCTTCGCCTGTTTCTCGATCACATCAAACATGATGTCCGGGGTCAGGTTCTCCGGAATGCCGTTAACGGCTTCCAGCGCCTGGTAAATCGGGACCGTTCCGACCGGGACCTGGCTGTGGGCAATAATCGCTTCGCGCGTGGCATCAAGATCGCGGCCGGTGGAAAGATCCATAACCGTGTCCGCACCGAACTTCACGGACAAGTGGAGTTTCTCAACTTCTTTGGGGATATTGGAAGTGACTGCGGAATTACCGATATTCGCATTGATTTTGCAGGTCGCATTAATACCAATCGCCATCGGCTCAAGGTTCCTGTGATAAATATTGGCCGGAATAATCATGCGGCCGCGGGCCACTTCGGAACGGATAAACTCGGGTTCCAGTTTTTCGCGGAGAGCGACATACTGCATCTCCTCAGTGATCACACCTTTGCGGGCAAAATGCATCTGACTCTGATTCGCACTTCCGCTGCGTTTTTTCACCCACTCATCACGAAGACTCATTGGAAAAACCTCCCAGGAATAAAATCAAGATTGTAAGGACATCACGAAACGCTGAGCAAAGAGATAAGACGCTCTCCCCGTCTGACTTGCAGCAGGCCATGAAGCCGGACGTTTGATAATCTTCAGTTTTTGCGAGGGAAAGAGAAATCAAGCCCGGCCATGCTTTAAAGAGAACCCCGCGAATGACCCCCAATGAGTCTTGCAGAACAGCCTGTGCCGCACTTGGGGAGCGTCTTGAGGTGCGATATGATACATGAGACCTGGGTTTTTGTCTAGGAATTGGGATGTAACTTATTGAGTGGAAACAACTTGAAGATTTGGCAACAAACCGGATAGAAGTCCCGGGAGAGTTTTCAGAGGAGGAGGAAAGGCTAACTCTTTTCCTCCCGGCGCTCGCGGATATGATGGCGGACGTCCACCCCCCGGTTCACGTAAATGACATCTTCCGCAATATTCGTGGCAAGGTCACCCACGCGCTCCAGATTATGAGAGATCATGATGAGGCTGACACCCGCACGAATGTTTCCAGGATTTTTTTCCATGACCCCCTGGACCTCTTCGTAAATCTGATCATTCGAGCGGTCTACGATGTCGTCCGCTTCCAGAATCGTCTTGGCCTTGGCCGCGTCATTTTCCATGAAAGCGTCGAGCGCATCCCGGACCATTTTAATCGCGGTTTCAGTTACTTTGGGAAGATCGTGGAAAGGTTTAACCGGGGGTTCCTGATTAAGAACCATCGCCTTCTCGGCAATGTTGACAGCCTGATCTCCCATCCTCTCAAGGTCGTTGGTAATTTTAAGCACCATGGTAATAAGGCGGAGGTCGGAAGCCGTTGGCTGGTAGAGTGCGATCAACTCGTGGCCCATTTCATCAATCTCAATTTCCTGAAGATTGATTTCCTGATCATGCTTAATAACTTCCATAGCCTTTTGTGAGTCGCGCTCAAAAAGTGCGTCCGTCGAATTTTTAATCGCTTCAAGCACGAGAAGGCCCATGCGGTAAACCTTCTCTTTCATTTTCTTCAACTCATCATCAAAATGACGCTTCAAAAATCACCCCTGTCTCATGCTAAAAAATAAGATTAACAGATTTTGATGGCTCTCTCAACTTCTGAAACGTTAAGCCCCGTGGACCGGAAGAGAAAAAGAGAATTTCGCCCCTTTGCCAAATTCACTTTCGCAAGCAATGTCGCCGCCATGAGCTTCCAGAATATGTTTTACAATCGACAATCCGAGCCCCGTCCCTCCAAGATCTCTTGACCGCGCCTTGTCCACCCGGAAAAACCGCTCAAAAATCCGGTCGATCGCATTGGCCGGAATCCCTATCCCTTCATCTTCAACGCTTACCCGGACCTGCGCCTCAGCCGCCGAGGCCCGCAGAATGATCCGCCCGCCCGGCTTATTAAACTTAATGGCATTATCCAAAAGGTTAAGAAAGACCTGCTGGATTTTGTCGCGGTCCGCGGAAACAACAGGAAGCGTCCCTGGCCGAAGAAGGTTTTCCACCCGAAGCTCCTTTTCATTTACCTGCCGTTCGAGCCGCGCAAGCACCCGCCCGGCCTCTTCGGCAAGATCGACGCGCTGAAATTTGAGCGCTGCCTGCCTATCTTCAAGACGGGAAATTTCAAGCAGGTCCTGAATGAGTCTTTCCAACCGTTTCGCATCCTCTTCCATCATTCGCAGAAACCTCTCGCTGACTTTGGGATCCTCAAGAGCCCCGGACAAAAGCGTCTCAATAAAACCGCGGATTGAAGTCAGCGGGGTTTTCAGTTCATGGGACACATTGGCTACAAATTCACGGCGGAGGTTTTCCAAGCGCCGGATTTTCGTCATATCGAAAAGCACCAGCAATCCGGCAACAGGTCCCGTGCGCTCACCTGTCCCCATGGCATTGGCCAAAAGAATTCTAGGCCCTCCGTTTTGGGTGATTTCAATTTCCTGCGTGAGGCTTGAGTGCTCACGAATGGCCTTTGTCATCAGCTCTTCGATCTGGGTTTTTTTCGTCAGGTTCAAAAGGCTTTTCCCAAGCGCTTCCCCAGGTTCGGTTTCGAAAATCTTCTCCGCCGAGGGATTCAGGATTAAAACTTCCCGGCTGGAATCCACGGCAACAACCCCTTCGGCCATATGACCAAGAATCGCGTTGAGCTTTGTTTGTTCCGCCTCAAATTCTGCCATGCGGTTTTTTAAAGACTGCGCCATTTTGTTCATGGAATCCGCCAGCGTCTTCAGTTCGTCACGCCCATCGATGAAAATCTTGTCGCTCAAATCTCCCCGGGCATAACGCGCAGCGGCTTGGGTCATAAGCGAAATCCGGCGCGACATCTGGCGCCCCAGCCAAAACCCAAGAACAAACACAAACCCGATGCCTACAGCAGCGGCAATCAAAACAGGCTGCCGGACTCCCTTCAAGGCCGCTTGAACATCCTTAAGAGGCAGGGCAAGGCGTAAGGCCCCCGTCACTTTTCCGTCCACTTCTAGAGGCACCGCGGCATAAAGGATGTCTGCGCCAAGAATTTTGCTGTAGGCAATATTGGAATAAGAAATTCCGGAAAGTGCTTTATTGATTTCAGGCCGGCTGCTCAAATTCTCTCTATCTTCAAGGCTGACCTCAGAACTTTTGGAATCCCCGAGGACTTGACCCGCAGCGTTCACCACCGTCATCCGGGCGGGCACACCATCCGCGATCTGGACAGAAATTTTTTGAATCTCGGGTCCGCTGCCGGCCTCAACACGCTCCGGGGTGATCACATGGGTCAATAAACGTGCCTGCGAAAGCAAAGAGTCTTTCAGGCGCTCAAGCGTCTGGGTTTCAAAGTACCGGGTGAGGTAGAATCCCGAAGCTACAAAAACGAGGGTAAATACGGCTCCGTAGGAAACAGCAAGCCGAAAGGCAAAGCGATGATGAAAAGAACTTTTGCGGTTAATCCTCATTTTCGAAGCGATACCCCGCATTTTTCACAGTCACAATCCTGTGGGCTTCATGCTTTATTTTTTTTCTGAGCTGTCCCACATGCATGTCCACGGTCCGGGTCTCAATATTCATGGCACGGTCGAGGCCCCAGACTTTTTCAAGAAGCAGCTCACGCGAAAGCACGCGCCCTTCTGATTCCATCAGAATCTTAAGCAGTCCGAATTCCTTGGACGTAAGTTCAAGCGGCTTTCCTTTGAGGTTGACCCTGTGCTTTTCGGTCTGAAGTTCAAGAGTGCCTGTCCGCAAAACCGCTTGAGGAGCGGCGCTTTGCCTGCGGCGGAGCACGGCTTTGACACGCGCGGTTAATTCCCTCGGGCTAAAAGGCTTTGTAACATAGTCATCCGCGCCCAATTCAAGCCCAAGGATTTTATCAACCTCTTCCCCGCGGGCGGTCAGCATAATCACTGGAATTACGGCAGTTGCAGAATTCTGCCTCAGGGCTTTGCAAACATCCAGTCCGTCCATTCCGGGGAGCATCAGATCGAGCAGAATAATAGAGGGCTGGTGTTTGCGTGCTTTTTCAAGTCCGTCGTCACCCTTCGCGGCGGAATACACACGGAACCCCTCTTTTTCAAAGGTGTAAATCAATAGTTCCAAAATGTTTTTTTCATCCTCAATCAGAAGAATGGATTCTTTGGACATAAACTCTCGTTTTCCCTGGCATTCGACAGCTTAAAATTTAGGCAGATACAGACAATCTTACGGGCAATTGCCGCCCGGTCAATACCGTTGATTTTTTAAGGCCAAGAGCGAGCCGCCGAAAAACCTTGAGGCAGCCCCCGATCTTCACTTGCGGGCAGCAAGTCCGGCTTCAATTTCTCTGAGAAGAACTTCTATGCTGAAGGGTTTCTTGAGGATTTTGTGGATGTTGCCGAGATTGAGAAGTTTGGGCGCGATTTTATCGTTCACGCTGGCGATAATGACCGGGATATCGGTGATTTTCTTTTCCGTGCGGAGTTTCATAAAAAACTCTTCGCCGTCCATGACCGGCATAATCATGTCGAGAATAATCAGGTCCGGCCGCTGGGTCTCCAGAATTTTGAAGGCCTCGGCACCATTAAAGGCCCGGAGAATCTCATAGTCCTGCCCCTGAAGGTACAACCCATAAAGGGTATGCAGGTCTTCGTCATCCTCGACGATCATGATTTTTTTAGAACTCATTTTCTTCTCGCCATCGGGTTTCTAGAATTTTACCTTGAAGGTAGCGCCTTTGCCAAGCCCTTCGCTCTCCGCCCAGATTTTTGCCTTATGAAGCACCGCGATATCGCGGCAGATCGTCAGCCCTACGCCAATGCCTTCCGAAGATGCTGTTTTCTGGACAAACCGGTCGAAAATGCTTTTCAAATCAAGCTCTTCAATCCCGATTCCAGTATCCTTAACATGCGCAAAAACATGACCGTCTTTTTTGTAGCTTGCAACCGTAATAGTGCCTTTGGGGGTGTATTTAACAGCGTTATTGATAAGGTTCACGAAAAGGCGGTAAATCATATCACGATCCCCTGAAATCATCAGCGATTCCGGCGAAAGGTCTGTCAGGAGCGAAAGGCCTTTTTTGCGGCTTATGGGCTCAAGATCCTGAACAACCTGGCCAAGAAGCTGGTTCAAATCAATGTCTTCCTTCACAATTTCCAGCATTCCTGATTCAAGCTTGGAAAGATCCATGATGCTCGTAATCGTCCTCATAAGGCGGTCGGTATTCCCTTTGAGGAGATCGATAATGGCTTCGTATTTTTTCAGTTCTGGATTAACGGCCAGTTCCTTTTCAAACCAGTGGACCGCCATTTCAAACTTCGCGGTGGGCGTTTTTAACTCATGCGCCACGTCACGGATCAGGGATTCCTTCATAAGCTCAATACGCCTCAGTTCTGTGACATCACGCATGACTCCCTGAATCAATTTGACCTCGCCCTCGTGATCCAGAAGAGGCGTGAAATTCGTCAGGTAGAAAATCTCGCTGTTCAGCCCCCGGTGAATGTGGCTTGTCGCGATATTAATCACTGACGCTTTGGTCTCCTGCACAGCCTTGAGTGCGTCGTCAAATTTTTGAACCGTGGACGGATCATGAAGCTCCCGGAAAAGCTGAAGCCCTCCGTCCAGAATTTCTTCGCGCGAGCACCCGGAAAACCCCTCGTTCAAAAAAACCATTTCCCCTTCCGGCGTCATTGCAAAGATAGTGTCGCTGGCATGATCAACGATCAGACGGTATTTTTCTTCGGACTCTTCCAAGGCCTGCGTCCGCGCTTTCAGATTCTCAAGGCTTCTTGAAAGCCGAGACACCATCTCATTAAAGGCCTCGGCAAGGTCCTGGATTTCGTCAAAGGAGTGAATGTCCGCGCGGGCCTCAAGGTTTCCGGCCAAAATCTGCTGCACGGTGCGTTTCAAGCGGAATAACGGCCGCAGGGCAACCCACACAACGCCTGCCGTCATAAGGGCGAGAAATGTTCCCATGGAAAACGCGAGCAGCATTTTCCTTATAAAAATCTGCCGCAGCTCCTCTTCAAGGCTCATCTGGGAAAAAACAATCACAAGACGCCCGAGCTGCTTTTCCCCGACCTCAATCCGGACCGCGGCGCCGTAACGATCCAAAGAAATACGCTGGGCACCCAGAAAGGATTTCATGGCCAGGGGGTTGGGCAGTTTGAGCTGCTCCGGATTTGTGCTCCCAATCACATTGCCGTGTTCATTTTCAACACGAACTTCAATGACATCCGGCCGGTCCGACATCCATTGGAGCGTGGCTTCAAGAACTTGTTGATTGCTTAGAATCAGCGGAACCTTGAGCGACTCCTTAAAGACTTCGGTAATCGACATAAGACGCCGTTCATTGCGCTCAAGAACGAGGTCGCGGACAAAACGGAAGGTGCCTTGAAAAAGCGTGAACAGCATCAAGGTCACAAGAATCAAAACCGGAAGTGCAACCTTGTAACGGAGAGAAAGCCGGAAAGAAGCCTTCTCAGATTTGTGCGGCATATTGGGCATGAAAATCCATCGCTCCAAGCCTCAGGCGTCTTTTACCTTGGCTTTCACTTTGTTTTAACTATAATCTGTACCTTATATAACGAATATGAGAGCGGGAATCTTTACCACCACTATCGAAGAGATCCAGGACATGGGGATTCAGGACACGCGGCAATTCCGCCTGTCATTTCCCCCGGGAGTCCATTTTGATTTTGAGGCCGGGCAGTTCCTCAATATCCTGATCAAGACTCCGGAAAAAGTGGTGAAGCGCTCTTATTCCATCGCTTCCCCTCCCGGATGGGCCTCCCAAGGACGTCTTGACCTTTGCTGGAAGCGGGTTGCCGGCGGCTTTGCCACCAATTTTCTTTGGACTCTCAAACAGGGTGACAAACTCGAAATTCAGGGGCCTCTCGGCCGCTTCACCCTAAAACAGCCCCTTCCAAAAACCATCGTCTATGTTTCTACGGGAACCGGCATCGCACCTTTCCGTTCCATGATTCACGACCTTCTCTCCAAAGGAGAAAAAGTCGACATCTGGAATATTTTCGGAAACCGCTTTGAAGAGGATGTCCTTTATAAGGAAGAATTTGAGGATCTTGCGAAAAAACACCCTAACCTGAAAAATATTTTTACGGTTTCCCGCCCGAAAACCTGGCAGGGTGAAACCGAATACGTTCAACACCTTCTCAAAAAACATATCCCGGCGAACAAAGAAACAAGCATCTTCATCTGCGGTCTCTCGAACATGATTAAAGAGGTCGAATCCACGGCCCTTGAAATGGGTTTTTCTAAGGAACAGATTTTCTTCGAAAAATACGATTAGTCCTTCTGCCGCCTCTCTCCGAACTTTTATACCGCGTTTAAAAGAAAACACTCCGGCCAAGATAAAATTTCTTTTTTTGGATTAGTTCCCGGATCAAAGAGTTGTCCGCCGGAGGAAAAGTAAATTTCACAAGCTCTTCAGGGAGAACCCACCGGAAATCATGGCAGTCTTTTTTCACGGGTTTGCCGCTGACCCAATCGCAAACATAAAAATACAAGTCGAGAAACCGGTCCGGCATCTCGTGAACTTCCTGACAGATCAGCTTTCTTGGGCGGATCGAGACCCCTAGCTCTTCCCAAACTTCGCGCACTAAACACTCTTCAAGACTTTCGTCTTTTTCGCGCTTCCCTCCGGGGAATTCCCAATAGCCCGCAAGGTTTGATCCCGGTTTTCGCTGCGCGATTAGCAGCTCTTCTCCGCGCACAATCAGGGCGCAGCCCACATCCACACGCCTTTTACCTTTTGACTCATTTTTTTCCGTCAACATCAGTGCTTCAACCCCAGCGCCACGCCGCTGTTTTACGGATTTTTGCGATAAAAAAACCTTCGGTTAATGCGTCCGGAACAATACGCTTACACCGGTTCATAAAACCGGGGAACGCATCCTTGTCCCATTTCAAAAGCCCGTCCATGGTGCGAACCCTGGGGAGAGAGAAGTTCTCAAGTTCAGCGCACCCCTCCAGCTTTTTAAGGCATGCGGCAATCACTCCTTCGTTTTCTTCCGGGGCAAACGTACAGGTCGAATACACAAGGACTCCGCCTGGCTTAAGCGCGGAGAACCCCGAAAGAAAAAGACGCTTTTGCTTTTTAGCAAGGTCGCGGATCTTCATCATTTTCCAATACCCAAGGCTGGCCGCGTCAAAAGCCAGAAACCGTGCCTCGCCTGAGCAGGGAGCATCCACAAGCACGCGGTCAAACGATTCCGGCTCCAGCCGGCCGTAGGCCTCTCCCGCAAGCAAAGTCATCCGGATGTTCGAAAACCCCTGTTTCTCAACAATCGCCTTCATTTTGAAGAATCGCGGCCGGTTATGATCATTGGCAACAAGCTCTCCTTGGTTTTTCATAAGAAGCGCAATTAAAGTTGTCTTGCTTCCCGGTGCCGCAGTCAGATCCAAAACTCTTTCTCCTGGCTGAGGGTCAAGGGCCAAAGGCACCAGCATGCTGGAAAGCCCTTGAATATAAAGCCATCCATCACGGTACAAAGGCTGTTCCTGAAGCCGCCGCAGGTCGTCTTTTTTCAGAGAAAAAGCGGGAAATGGAAGCTCACTAAGAGGCTCTATGGGAATGGCGGCTTCGGTCAGGGATTTCAAAATTTCCGGAAGGGACAAATCAGGCTTTTGAACACGCACGACGGGCGGTTTCGGGCTGTCAAAGCCCGCCAGCACCTCAGAGTAACCTTCCTGCGGAAAAATACGCTGGAGCCTTTCCAAAAACAGCGGGGGAAGTACATTTTTGGGGTTCATTCGGCTATTATCGGGAATCCTGGCGCTTGATCAAGAGAATCCTCCGCAAAGCCGATAATCAAAGCAGTTTTCTCCAACCTTTTTAAGGAATTTCTGTCTTGGGCATCGGATCTTATTTCTATAATTATCTCTTCATCTCGATCTTCACCCTGATGGCGCTGGCTTTTGCGCTTTTGCCGGTTCTCATTGCCCGGAAAATCGCCCCGCACAAGCCTTCGAAAATCAAAAACGTACCCTATGAATGCGGCCTTGAGTCCAAGGGAGATTCCTGGATCCAGTTTCATGTTCAGTATTACCTTCTGGCGCTGATCTTCGTGGTCTTTGATGTAGAAGCTGTGTTCCTTTACCCATGGGCGGTTTCATTTAAGGAAACCGGACTACACGGGTTTATTGCCATGAGCCTCTTTATGGGCATTCTTTTTCTTGGTCTCGCCTACGAGTGGCGTAAAAAAAATCTGGAGTGGGACTAGCCGCATGGCCCATGCCCCAAACATCTCAAGCATCGATGAGGGCTTGAAAAGCGAGCTCTCCAAAAAAGGGGTTGTTCTCACCACCCTGAACGAACTCTACAACTGGGGCCGGAGTTCCTCTATTTGGCCCATGCAGTTTGGACTCGCCTGCTGTGCGATTGAAATGATTGCCACGGCCTGTGCCCGCTACGACATGGCCCGGTTCGGGGCTGAGCTTTTCCGCGCATCGCCCCGTCAATCCGACCTCATGATTGTCGCTGGGACCGTCACTAAAAAAATGGCCCCTCAGGTGGTACGCCTTTACAACCAAATGCCGGAGCCTAAATACTGCATCAGCATGGGCGCTTGCGCCATCGCCGGCGGCCCTTTTATCGACGGCTATAACGTCCTTCGCGGCATTGACCGTTATATTCCCGTGGATGTTCATCTTCCGGGATGTCCGCCGCGGCCGGAAGCGCTTCTGCACGGGCTGATGGAACTTCAAAAAAAAATCAATGATCAGGTCATTGAAAAAACCGAGTGGTATCAGAAAGGGTTGAAGCGGGAATATCCCGTTCCGGAATTCGGCCCGCATGGACTCATCCCGAAATTCAATCCTGAAGTCTGGAGCCCGCGCGAAGAAGATCACCGCAAGGAACGCTACGGAGAGCCCATCCTGATCGGCAAAAAAACAAAAGCTCCGAACCTGGATGAACTCCCGCCTTTGCCCCCAGTCATGAAAGGACCGGCTGCATGATGGCTTCGGAGCTGAAGACCCTTCTTGAAAATAAATTTCCCTCCATGGCTCTCAAACAAGTCAGGGAAAGTATCCTTGTTCAGAACCCGGATGATCTGCCCGCTCTTGTCCAGTTTTTGAAAGATTCAAATGAGCTCAAAATCGACTTTCTTTCTTCGGTGACGGCAGCCGACTATCTTTCGTACCTGGAAACGGTTTATCATTTTTATTCCACAGCGCTCAAAACCGGCCCCCTCACGCTTCGCGTACGCACCTCAAGAGAAGATCCGAAAATCCCTTCTCTGGTCCCCTTGTTCCGAAGCGCTGAACTTCAGGAGCGAGAAGCCTATGACATGTTCGGAATTATTTACACAGGGCATCCGGACCTGAGGCGCCTCTTCATGTGGGACGACTTTCAAGGCTGGCCGCTGCGCAAAGACTATGAGCAGGAAGATTCGGACGTCCTTGAAGCCCAGGATGTGGCATGGCTTGACCAGAACGGAATTCCCGTACCGGAAGTCATGCGCGAAAAAGCCGAGGCCCTGCGCGTTTCCGGAAAACGCGCGATCGCCGCAAAGCCTAATCAGGCAGAACCGGCCTAAAATACTTATGAATTCAAAGACTGTTCCCTTTCAAAACTCGGACGACTTCGACACCCAGACCCTGCAAATTAACGTGGGGCCTCAGCACCCGGCCACTCACGGGGTCTTCCGTATGGACATTACGCTTGACGGCGAAACCGTGGTTCGTTTGAAACCCGTGATGGGATATCTTCACCGCAATCACGAACAGATCGCGGAGAACATGTCCTACGCCGCGTCGATGCCCTACACAGACCGTCTCGACTATTTCAACTCCATGTCAAACAACTTTGGTTATGCCCTGACCGTGGAGAGGCTGGCGGGCATAGAAGTTCCGGAACGCGCTGAATACATCAGGGTCATCTTCGCCGAGCTCACAAGAATCGTTAACCATGTTTCGGCCATTGGTTTTCTTTTGAATGATTTGGGTGCTTTTTTTACACCGCTCACCTACGCCTTCCGTGAAAGAGAAAGAATCCTGGATCTTTTTGAGGAGATCTCAGGCTCCCGTATGATGTGCAACTACTTCCGCTTTGGCGGTGTCAAACGCGACCTTTCAGCCGATATGCAGGGACGAGTTAAAAGCCTGCTTGGAACCTTGCCGCGTTTTCTGGATGAATTCGAAGAACTTCTTTCGGCCAATGACATCCTTTGCCTGCGCTGCCAAAACGTCGGGGTTCTCAGCAAGGAGAAAGCCTTGAATGCCGGTCTCTCAGGCCCCCTGCTCCGGGGCTCAGGCCTTGGCTATGACATCCGGAAAATTGACCGCTATTCTGTCTACGAACGCTTTGATTTCCGTGTTCCGGTCGGTGAAAAGGGCGATGTCTATGACCGCTATTACGTGCGCGTTCTCGAAATGCGGGAGTCGCTGAAAATTCTGGATCAGGCTTTCCAGCAAATGCCGGCGTCCGGCGAAATCATGAATAAAAAAATGGTCCCCTATCTGAAAGCTCCCCGGAACTTTAAACCGCCCGTGGGAGAAAGCTACGGCCGCGTGGAATCGCCCAAAGGAGAATTGGGGTTTTACATCGTCAGCGACGGAACGGCTCAGCCATGGCGTTATCATGTCCGCGCGCCGTCCCTGATCAACCTGACCGTTCTGGAAGATATGTGCCTTGGGCATAAGCTGGCCGACGCCATGGTGATCTTGGGGAGCATTGATATTGTCCTCGGGGAGCTGGACCATTGATTTTCGGGGCTGGCGTTCTCAAGGGCATGATGGTCACCCTAAAGACCTTCGTGAATTCTTATTTCAAAAAGCCGGATCAAGGCGGCCTTTTCACCGTGGAGTATCCGGAAAAACGCCTTCTCGCAAAAGAACGTTTCCGCAACTTTCCTTTTCTCGTCTACGATGACGCTCCCGAAAATCTGCGCTGCGTAGCCTGCGACATTTGCGCAAAAGAATGTCCGCCGAAGTGCATTTACATCGTGCGGGATTTTGACAAAGACGGAAAGCCTCTTAAAAAGCCGGCTCTTTTCGATATTGATTTGACCGTGTGCATGAATTGCGGAATCTGTGAAGAGGCCTGCCCTTTCGACGCCATCTACATGGATCATGAGTTTGAAATCGCCGGCTTTGAACGTCAGAAAATACTGCTTTACCATAAAGAAGATTTACTAAAACCGAACACGTATTTTCAAAAAATACGCCCGTCTGACGCGGCCGAAGTTGACGCCCGCCGGAAAGACGCGGAAGAAAAAAAGAAAGCTGCGGAAGCGGCCGCGAAGGCAAAAGCAGAGGCCGCAAAAAAACAAGCGCTGCCAGGCTCCCCAACCTGACCTAGGACTTATGGATAGTTTTTTTATCGATGTCAAAAGCTGGATTCTCTCAAACCTTTCCGGATTTCTTCCGGATTGGGCGGTGGTGCTCCATTCTATTTTGATCAGCGGCACGGTTCTGATTTTCATCGGTCCTTTCATCATGATGTACCTCACGCTCATGGAAAGGAAGGTTCTTGCCCGGATGCAGAACAGGATCGGCCCGAACCGTACCGGCCCCTGGGGGCTTCTTCAGCCTCTCGCCGACGGAGTGAAAATGTTTATTAAGGAAGATATCCGGCCTTCAGAATCGGATCCCGTGGTTTACTTTTGGGCACCGATTCTTATCCTGGTCCCCTCCCTCCTTGTTTTCGCCGTCATTCCTTTTGGAAGAGGGATGGCTGCCGTAGACTTGAATGTCGGGGTTCTTTTTTTTCTGGCGCTTTCTTCCACGGCCACCCTTGTGATCTTCATGGCAAGCTGGAGTTCACGGAACAAATACTCCGTGCTTGGCGGAATGCGCTCAGTGGCGCAAATGATTTCCTACGAAGTGACTCTTGTGATCTCCGTCGTTCCCGTACTGATGGCCGCAGGCAGCCTCTCCATGCAAAGCATTGTGGCTTCCCAAGAAACTCTTTGGTACATCGCAACACCCTGGGGATTTTTGGGCTGTATTATTTTTTTTATTTGCGGCATGGCCGAATGCAACCGTTCCCCTTTTGATCTTCCGGAAGCTGAGTCTGAAATCGTCGCAGGCTTCCATACGGAGTACAGCGGAATGAAATTCGCACTCTTCTACATGGCGGAATTCATGAACGTGTTTTCTATTTGCGCCTTAACAACGACTCTTTTTCTCGGTGGATGGCAGGGCCCCTTTCTGCCTTCCTGGGCCTGGTTCTTTTTAAAGACCTACCTTCTTGTCTTTATCGTCTTCTGGCTCCGGGGCACTCTGCCGCGCCTGCGCGCCGATCATCTCATGGGGATGGCCTGGAAGTTTATGCTCCCCCTTTCGGTCCTGAATGTTTTTGCCGCAGGATTAGGTTATTTTTTACCCTCTCCCATGAACACACTGGTGCCTCTGGGGATCCTCACGGCCTGCTTTATGATTCTAAGTTTTTTTAACAAACTTTACGGTGTGGAAAAGCGAGTCTACCGTTTTGTGGATTAGAAAGGTTTTCAAATGCTGGAAAATTTAAGCGTGGCAGGCCTTTATACAGTCATGGGCCTGGCCTTGCTCGCGGCCCTTGCCGCAGTCCTGCTCCCCAACCTCTTTCATGCGGCACTCGCGCTGGCCGCGGTTCTTGTTGCTGTCGCAGGGGTTTACGTGGCCCTCGGAGCAGAGTTTTTGGCCATGGTGCAAGTCCTCGTTTATGTCGGCGCCATTATGACACTCGTGATTTATGCCATCATGCTTACCGGAAAACTCAACACTCCGGCCGCAGGCGGACAGAACCGCCAAATCCTCGCAGCTTCCGGAGGCATTCTTCTTTTTTTAATCACGCTCTCCGGCGTTCTTCTCAACGGTCCCTGGAAGCATGCTTCTTACGGGCCCGCGGAAGCGGTCAGCGTTAAAAAGCTGGGCATCGGGCTGATGAATGTTTACGTCTTTCCCTTTGAGGTTCTGGGCGTGCTGCTCTTTGCTGTTTTGATTGGCGCACTAGTCGTCGCGCGGAAGGAAAAGGTATGAGCGCCATTCCGGTTTCTCATTTTCTTATTTTCGCGCTGCTCTTGTTCGGAATTGGTATTTTGGGCGCACTCACAAGAAAAAATGCCTTGGGAATCCTCATCTCTTTGGAGCTTGTCTTAAATGCGGTGAGTCTCAACTTTGTGATTTTTTCGCGTTCCTCGCCGGGCGCGGAAGAAACGGGACAGATTGTAGCGTTCTTTATTATTGCTCTGGCTGCCGCCGGCGCGGCTGCGGGCCTTGCCATTGTTCTCGCACTCTATCGCATGAGAAAAACCATTCAAACCGATGACATGGATCTTTTGAAATGGTAACGCTGATGCAAACCCCTTTTCTCATCCCCCTGCTTCCCTTCATCGCTTTTATGATTAATCTCTTCTGGGGGAAACGCCTGGGGGGAAAATCCGCCGCCCTTTCCATTATCACCAGTACGGCCGCGGGCCTTGCCTCGATTCCTTTTATTTCAAAGGTTCTCCAGGGAGAGGTTCTTCAGGAACGCTTTGTATGGCTGCGGCTGGGTTCAGGAGAAATTTTCTTCGGCTGGCTTTTAGACCCTGTCTCCGTTTCGCTTCTCTTTGCGGTCACACTGGTCGGAACATTGATTCAAATCTATGCGGCAGGGTATATGCATGGGGACCGCCGATTCCCCAGTTTTTTTGCCTACATGTCGCTTTTTATGGCCGCCATGCTGACTCTTGTTATCGCAGATAATTTCCTTCTTTTTTTTATTGCCTGGGAAATGATGGGGCTTTGCTCTTACCTGCTCATTGGTTTCTGGTTTGAAAAATCTTCAGCGGCCGATGCGGCCAAAAAAGCCTTTCTCACGACACGCATCGGAGACATCGGACTTTTTCTCGGCATCCTGACTCTTTTTGGAGTTTGCGGAACCCTGCAGTTCTCAGAACTGGCCTCGGCATTAACCGCCGTTCAACCTCCGCTTCTTTTTATTGCGGCGATTCTTATTTTTTGCGGCACCCTGGGAAAATCAGCGCAGTTCCCGCTTTATATATGGTTGCCTGACGCCATGGAAGGCCCCACTCCGGTCAGCGCCTTGATTCATGCGGCGACCATGGTGGCTGCCGGAATTTATTTGCTGATACGTTCTTTTCCCCTGCTTGAAGCGGGCCAAGCGCTTCCTGTTATTGCCATGACCGGCGCACTTACCGCTTTTTTTACAGCCTGTCTGGCGCTTAGGGCCTCTGACATCAAACGCATTCTCGCTTACTCCACCATCTCCCAGCTGGGTTTTATGACTGCTGCCGTAGGCCTCGGTAATCCCCTGGGGGCGATGTTTCACCTTCTGACCCACGCCTTTTTTAAGGCCTTACTTTTCATGGGTGCGGGAAGCGTCATCCACGCCTGCGGAACTCAGGACATTCGCAGCCTCGGCGGTTTGCTTAAGAAAATGCAAACGACCGCATGGCCCTTTCTGGCTGGCTGCGCGGCACTCGCGGGCATTCCGCCTTTTTCCGGTTTTTGGAGCAAGGACTCCATTTTATTATCAGCCTCCGAATCCTCCGTTCTCCCGGTGATTTATCCGGCACTTCTTATCACTGCCTTCTTAACAGCCCTTTATACATTCCGGCTTTTCTTTCTGACTTTCACGGGAAGCTCCAGAGCTTCGGGCCAAAGTTTTCACGAATCACCAAACGCCATGATCTTACCGCTCTGGATCCTTGCGGTTTTGGCTCTCTTGGCAGGATTTCCTGGATCCCCGTCGATGAACCATTGGCTGCAGCACTTTTTAGGGGCCGCCCCTCACGCCGCTTCTGAGGCTGCCGCTTCTAAAATGATGCTGGTTTCGGGACTCATCAGTTTTGCAGGAGTTCTGCTTGCGGCCTGGATGTACTCAAAACCGGCGCGATCCTCAACGGCTTCAGACGCCGCAAAACCATCAGGCCTCTTAAACAGGATCATGGACACAGCCCTTCTCCCCTTCACGCGGATCGATGCAGCCATGAATGGCCTTGCATCCAAAATCGCCCGCAGAACCCTGACCGCAGGAAGGATCTCAGATCTCACAGACCGCTACGGGGTGGATAACTTTGTAAATTTCACGGGGGTCGCAGCGCTGCTGTTCAGTGCCGCCTTACGTCAGATTCAAACAGGTTTTATTCAGAACTATCTTCTCATTGCTTTCACCGGTTTAGTGGCCTTTTTAGTTTTGGGTCTTCGTTAGAATTAATCTTTAGGAGATGTTGTGCATTCACATTTATTGTCCTGGATTATTTTCAGCCCGCTTTTAGGCGCACTGCTCATCGCGCTGCTTCCGGGACGTCTCTCGAAGTATGCCAGAGCCATCGCTTTTCTTTCGACGCTCACTTCAGGATTCTTCTGCCTGCTGGCATTCCAGAATTTCAATGCCGGGCTTCCCGGATTTCAGCTCACAGAAAAAATTTCATGGATTCCGCAAATCGGGGCTTCCTATCATCTGGGCATCGACACACTCAGCTTCCCTATGGTGATTCTAACTCTTCTTCTGTCCTTCCTGGCGTGTTCCGCATCCCAGGGAATCCAGCAAAGAGAAAAGGAATATTTTATTTTCTTCCTTCTGCTTGAAACCGGAATGTTGGGAACCTTTTTGGCGATCGATCTTTTTCTTTTTTACACTTTCTGGGAGCTGGTTCTGATTCCCATGTTTTTTCTTATCGGAATCTGGGGAGGCGTCCGGAGAGAAAAAGCGGCGATGAAATTTTTTCTTTATACCCTTGCAGGCAGTCTTCTCATGCTTTTCGGAATCCTGATGGTCTATTTCGCAGCGATTCCCCACTCCCTAAGCCTTCCAGAACTCATGCGTCAATCTTTTACGCCCGCTTTTCAAAAAATTGCCTTTCTCGCTTTCTTCTTCGGCTTTGCCGTCAAAGTTCCTGTTTTTCCTTTTCACACCTGGCTCCCGGAAGCGCACGTCGAAGCCCCGACGCCTATCAGTGTCATTCTGGCCGGAGTCCTTCTCAAAATGGGCGCCTACGGCTTTCTCCGTTTCAGTTTTCCTTTATTCCCTGATGCCGCACAATGGTTTCAGCCGGTACTTTTCGGGGTCGCAGTGACCGGGATTGTTTACGGCGGATTCACCGCCTTAGCTCAAACCGACTTCAAAAAAATGGTGGCCTATTCAAGCGTAAGCCACATGGGTTTTGTGGTCCTGGGGTTAGCCGCGCTTAACGCTGAGGGATTCCGGGGGGCGGCCTTACAGATGTTCAATCACGGCACAATTACGGCCGGACTCTTTCTTCTTGTCGGCGTTCTCTATGACCGCGCCCACAGCCGGGACATGACTGCCTTTGGCGGCTTGGCAGTTCCTATGCCCATCTACGCGGGCTTCCTGATTTTCTTTTCCATGGCCAGTCTCGGGCTTCCCGGCCTCAGTGGCTTTGTCGGGGAACTTCTCATCCTGCTTGGCGGATTTCAACAGCATAAGGTTTTGACCGCCGCGGCAAGCGCCGGCATCCTTTTGGCCGCGGCTTATCTTCTTATCATGATTCAGCGTCTTTTGCTGGGGCCTGTCCAGGAGAAATGGAAAGCCCTGCCGGACATATCCCAACGGGAAGCTTTTATACTGGTGCCGCTCGCGGTACTCATTTTAGCAATCGGTATTTATCCCTCATGGCTTGTGAACTTCACAGCGCCTTCGCTGGACGCCCTGCTTAAACACATGGGGGTCCTCTCACTATGAACACGCTTCAAAGCCTGGCCTATTTTAAAAGCGAGCTGGTTCTGATCATCGGGGCTTGCCTCACGCTTTTTTCTGATTTAACCGGACTTGGGAAAAAAGCGGCGATCTCTGCAGCGCTTGCCACCCTCGCTGTAAGTCTTTTCTTTGCCCTCCCCTCACAAACGGAGTCTTTATCTCTTTTTCAGGGCTTTTACCAGGTGGATGGAATCACCGTTTTCTTTCGTGTCTTCATTCTTCTGGTCACAGCGGTTGTGGTTTTAATGTCCGTATCTTATAGCCCCCTGGTCCTTTCGCTTTTTTCAGAATACCTGTCGCTTCTTTTGTTCACGGCCTTTGGACTCATGCTCATGGCGGGAAGTTCTCACATCCTCACCCTTTTTCTTGCCGTAGAATTTGTTTCTCTTATCTCTTATCTTCTCACGGGATTTTCCAAGAAAAATCTTCGCTCCAGCGAAGCCGCTTTAAAATACCTCCTTTTTGGAAGTTTCTGCTCTGCTCTCATGCTTTACGGCCTGTCTCTCCTGTTTGGATTGTCGGGATCCTTGGAATTTTCGGCCGCAAAACAGGCCTTGATGGATCCTCAAAACAGGCAGGTAGGAATAGCGGCGCTCTTTCTGGTCCTCACGGGCCTGGGATTTAAAATCTCAATGGCGCCTTTTCACTTTTGGGCCCCGGATGTTTACGATGGCGCGCCCACACCCGCCTCGGCTTTTTTTACGGTCGCCCCCAAGGCGGTGGGATTCGCTCTTCTGATTCGAGTAATGATTTCCATCTTCGGCCCCTTGAGCGGCACCTGGCTTCAGGCGTTTTATGGATTCGCCATTCTCACGATGACCCTCGGCAATCTTGCGGCTTCAGCACAGACAACCCTGAAGCGGCTTCTCGCTTACTCGAGCATTGCGCATGCGGGTTACATGCTCATCGGACTTGCAGTCTTCACAGAACGCGGGCTGCAGGCTGTTTTCATTTATCTCATCGTTTACGCCATCAGCAACCTCGGCGCCTTCACAGCTCTTATGACCGCAGGAGGACCGGAAGGCCATGATAGTCTGGGCACTTTTTCCGGTCTTGCAAAACGCTCCCCTTTTACAGCTGCCTGCTTTACGATGTTCCTTTTATCCCTGGCGGGGATTCCGCCTCTTGCGGGCTTCATGGGAAAATTCGGAGTTTTTGCCGCGGCCTTGGATGCGGGTTATATTACTTTGGCTCTCGCGGCGGGCATCAACAGCCTGATCGCTGCTTTTTACTATTTAAAAATCATCCGGGTGATTTACTTTAACAGCGGATTTTCGGGAGCTCCGGCTCTACACTTGTCTTTCTCCAGCAAAGCCGTTTTATTTGTCCTTTTGGCGGGCACCGTTGTCTTGGGAATTTTTCCTTCTTTTCTTTTCCGGGTGACCAGCGGGTTATTTTAGAAATCTGTCCGGAGAATTCTCTTGCAGGAGGAACTGTCATTTTTTCTCAAACGCGAAAAATCCTTCTTTTTGACCTCCTCTCTCTCCTGGGATTGGTTTCAGTATTCACTCTCCTTTGCCTGAACGCGCACCGCGGCTTTGACTTAACAGACGAGAGCTATTACTTGCTTTGCGCGTTGGCTCCGGCAGATTCCCTTTCGCCCGGAACCCAATTCGGTCATTACACGGGACTGCTCTTTCGTTTGACCGGACAAGACGTGGCCCTTTTCAGGATCACTGGAATCCTCTTACTCTTGGGAACGGGCTTTTTGTTTGCCCTTGCTCTTGATGCCTTCTTAGCCCTGAAGAATTCCGACGCCGGGGATTACTCAGGGAAAACAGGACGAGTCTCTGTGATCACATTGGGGGTGCTGGCTTATTACTCACCCTGGATGCTCACCCCTTCGTACAACTGGCTGAACCTCCTGAGCGTGCTTTGGGCTATAACGGCTCTTCTTAGAAGCGGAAAAAGTTCAAACGAACTTCCCTTCGTGCCTGGGATGACGCCGTCTTCACTCTGGGGCATTGTGTTCGGGGCTTCCTGCACCCTCTCGTTTATGGCCCGCCCTGTGACTGCTCTGGCGCTGTCTTTACTTTCGCTTTTTTGGATCTTCCGTGTTTTCCCGAACAAAACCATCAAACCTTTCTTGATGATATCCGCCGGCGCTGCGCTCCTCGCATTCGCCCTTCATCTTCTCTTGTTTGAAAAAGGGATTGGTGCCTACTACGCAGAAATGAAGGCGGGGCTTCACCTCAACAGTTACTTCGGCGCCTACACAGCCCAATCAATTGCCGCGCAGGCATTTAAAGACCTTCTGCAAATTCCGGTCCGCTTTATTAAAATTTTGGGCGGACTCACAGCTTGTCTTTTAGCAGTAAACTTTTTAATCTCCCGCCGCCCGCTGAGCCCAAAACTTCACAACTGGATGATTAAGCTTTTCTGCGCTGCAGCCTGGCTTATTCTCTGGATCCATGGTTTCTGGGGAGGCGGCGAGCAGGGTGCGTGGAAGAACGGTTTTTCGGGAATCGCATTTTGTCTTGGATTAGCCCTGATCTCTTGGCTTGCTCAAAAAAATCCGGTTTGGCCAAAAAATCCCGGGCAAAGAGAGCTTCCTGTTTTGCTGATATTGGCCTGCGCATCCTTTGCGATCAGTTCCGACAATGGGCTGGTCGGCCAAATGTCGCTGGCTTTTGGATTGCTCACAGCGGCCGCGGTGGTCATTGCCGTCACGCTTGATGCCGGAGAAAAGAGCCGGTGCAGAAGCGGTTTTGTTTGCCTCCTCCTTACAGCATGCATTCTGATGATCTTCCGGGGCGCCTACAATACCCCTTACCGTCTGCCGGCCTCTATCGGCCTCCAGTCAGAACCCATTGAATTACAAGCCGCGCGCGGGAAACTGCGCGTGGACTCCAAAACAAAGCACTACGTCGATGAACTTCAGAAAGCTGCCCTCAGGGCAGGCTGGAGAGCCGGTACTCCGCTCATTGATCTCACAGAAAGTCCCGGGGCCGCATTCATTTTAAACGCTTATGCTCCGGTGACCCCATGGCTTTACGGTGAACGGTATCCGGGCTTCACAAAAGCAGCGCTTGAAATGGCCGGGCGTGAGGACCTGCGGAGAGCCTGGGTGCTGACAACGCCTGAAAAGGTTCCGCAAAGAACACCTGAGGAGGTTCTCAAAAAAGCAGGACTGGATTTCCCAGAGCACTATTCAGAGGCAGGGAGATTTAGGACTGGCTTTAGAAACCGTGAACAAATTCTCTGGAAACCCGCCCACTAAGCGTCATCGGCAACGTTTTCTAGCCACGGCAAACAGAGAGCTTCCAAAACAAAAAGTTCCCCCGTCCAAAATGCGGCGATTTTCCCAGCGGTGCATTTTTAAAAGCCCTTCGTTCACGGCCTTAGGCAGCGCCCGGATATCCTCGCCAGACGAAGAGCCGCTAAAACACGTCAACAGCTTCCGGCTCAGTAAAACAGGGAACAATGCTGGCAGGCGGTAAGTTAAAGTTTCCACTTCAAAGCCCGCTTTCTCCAAAAGCTCCCGGAGTTCCTCTTTGCGGTAACGCTTTTTCGTTTCAACCTTTTCATCATGAAGCCGCCTCAAAACCTCGAAAGCCGGCACATTGATAATAACAGCACCTTCGGGCTTTAAGGCTTCATGGAATTTCTTAAGCACCTCAAGGTCACTCAAAACACCGGCATGGTAAAGAACATCCAGACAGGTGATGACATCGTAGCGGTCCTGCGGGGGGATCCAGTCATTCAAATTTCCAAGCACCGCATTCGTAAGGCCTCTTTGCCTGCAAAACCTAAGGGCCTCATCAGAGAAGTCCATGCCGGCAGCTTCTCCAATCCGGTCCATGCGATTGAGAAGCCCTCCGGTGCCGCAGCCTGCATCAAAGATTTTTGGCGGTTTTCCGGGCAGGGAAAGCTTCCCAAGCAAAGAAAGCACAAGCTCATGAAGTCCCGCAAACCAAAAAAAGTCCTCTTCGAACTTCCGCATTAAGGCATACTGCTCCGATTTCATTCAGCGCCTTTCTCTACTCCCCAGGTTTTCCGGATCACAAACTGCTTCAGAGACGAGGCGGAGCAGCTCCCCCCCCGCTTCGGAAGCATACGAAGACTCAATAGAAAAAGCTTTTTGAATGAATATCCGGATTTGCCTGTCTTTCTTACTTCGTGATCCACGGGAACCTGCCCAATACGCTTTGAAGCCTTGAGAATGAGAGCATCCGGAAAAGGATCGGGGGTATCATCTTTGCAGATTTCATCGATAAGAAAACGATTGATGGCCTTGAAGCTTGAAAGATAAATCGACGACGGCTTGCTCAAAAAAAAACACGCCGCCGCATTATGCAGCATGCTGGCGGCATTTCTCCACCCCGAATGCATTTTCCGTTTATACACTCCATAGACAACGTCATATGGACCCGACATCAGGGTTTCCATGAGAATAAAAATTTGCGAAGGCGGATTCTGGCCGTCATCATCCAGAATAACCGCATAGTCGCCCGAGGCATGCTTTAAACCTGCCATCACGGCATTGTATTCCCCCGCATTCCGGGCCAGCGAAATCACCTTTATGTTGTTCGGGTATTTTTTATACAACCCTGCGCAAACTTCTTCGGAGTGATCCAGCGAGGCATCATTAACTAGAATGATTTCCGTCCTGTAAGCCCGCGTCATCCCCTGAATAAGTTCTTCGACCAGCGGCCCCAAAGAAGCCTCACTGTTAAAAACAGGGATGACCGCTGATACAAAAGGCTTTTCGGCGGCATTCATCAAGGAAGACCTTTACTGCACCGGAAAACAGCGTAGTCCATGAACCCGCTTCTTATGCTGTATTCCTTATCGATGCGGAAAAACTTCTGAAGATCCTGGCGGTAAGCCTGTGAAGTTCGGATATAACGCCCGCGGTCCAAAAAATGCGCCGCATGCCCCGGAAAATTCCAGGGTTGCTTTGCCGGAGTATCCTCCCATACCACAAAAACGCCATCATCACTTAAAACGCGGTAAATTTCTGACAGGACTTGAAGAGATTCGCGAGGGTCGAGATGGTGAAAAACGCCCGCCACAAAGCAGCGCTTAAAGACCGCGTCATCAAAGGCCATGGCACGGGCATCCATCACCTGAAAAAAGCGGTCCGGAAATTGCAATTTTGCGTATTGCACACATTCGGAAGAAATATCGATTCCGGTGTAGTCTTCGGGAGAAAATAACCCGGAAAAAATTCCATTGCCGCAGCCGCAATCGAGCACGGCCCCCTGCAAATCAAAGAGTTCATTCTTGAAAATTTTGGCGTGTCCGGAAAATCCTGCTTCCAGGACTCCGCGGAGAAAATCTTCTGCTTTTAGACGCAGAAAAGGGGCAAGCGGGGGCCGGGTTTTATCGGTTAAGCGCTTCACGAAGGCACCGGCTAACGTAGTGGACTTGGCTGTCTGTCATGCCCGGATAAAACGGCAGACTGAGGACTTCCCGGCAAAGCTGAGAGGCCTGCACACATTTTTCAGAAACGGGCCAGGTAAAGGCTTTTTCATTCTGAACAGGGCGCGCGTAATGGACACGGGACTGGATCCCCCTTGCGGCCAGAAATTTCATCACCCGCTTCCGGTTAGGGACTTTCACGACCAGCAGATGATAGGCATGTCTCCGTCCTTTGTGTTCCTTCAAAAAAACAACATCGGGGAGACACTTTCGATACTCATTTGCCAGATTCCGACGCTGCTGAACCCATCCCTCAAGCCGGGGCAGTTTAACCCGAAGCAAAGCGGCCTGAAGTTCATCGAGACGGCTGTTCATCCCTTTTTCCGAGAACAGATTCTCTTTTGTCCTTCCATAATCACGCAGACGTAAAAGCTTTTGATAAACTGAAAAATGGCGGGTCAACACGGCCCCGGCATCCCCGATGGCCCCAAGGTTCTTGGTTGGGTAAAAGGAATAAGCTGCACAATCGCCCCACGAGCCTGTCTTACGGCCCTGATAAAGGGCGCCTGCGGATTGAGCGCAATCCTCCACGATTTTCACCCCTCTCTGACGGGACAACTGCAGCAGGGGTTCCATATCACAGCTTTGCCCGTAAAGATGAACTGGCACAATCGCTTTCGTCTTCCGGGATAAGGCTTTCTTAACAAGCTTCGGATTCAGGAGTCCATCTTCAGGACAAACGTCCACCACCACAGGCCGTGCTCCCGACTGGCTGATCCCGGTGATCGTGGGATAGGCAGTAAGCGCACTGGTAATCACTTCATCCCCCTCACCAATGCCCAGCGCCTTAAGAGACAAAGTAATGGCGTCTGTCCCCGAGGCAACTCCAACGCAGTAAGGCGCACCTATATACCGCGCAAAATCCTTCTCAAAGTGAGCGGTTTCAGAACCCAAAATATAGGCCCCGCGATTCAGCGTTTTTTGAAATGCCCCGGACAAGGCTGATTGGAGACCTTTGGAGGACAGCTTTAGATCATTAAATGGAATGGTTTCGGGCATGGGCTAGGCGCAGGAACTCTTCGCGGTTTCGAACATAATCGCTTTCATCGTAGGCCGCAGAGGCCAAAACAAGGAGGATAGGATCGTTTTGAAAATTGCGGACTTCATGCCAGATGCCGGGGGCAAGGTAAATTCCCGTGTCGGGCCGGTCAAGAAGGATTGTCGTTGATTTCGCTCCGTCATCAAGCCATAACTCAGCGGACCCGCGGAGGCAAAAGACAACCTGCTCCAGTTTCTTATGCGCATGCTGCCCGCGGATTGCCTCTGAGTGCTGCAGCCGGGTGATCGTGTAAACCCTTTTAATCTGGAAAGGAATCTGCTTCGACTGTTCCCCAACGCTCAACAGGCCATCGGCTTTATCGTCAAAAACTTCCAGCTGTATAGCTTTACAGTTGCTAATGTCGGGCATGGGGGGAAGGACTCCTCGACTCGTTTTAGAAATTCTACTTGATGGTTTGAGAAAGAGGAAACGCTTATTTTTGCCGCTTCTCAAAAAAGGGCGCTCCTTTTTCAAATAAAATTATCTTGCAAGGCATTGGGGATTATGACAATGTTTCCAGATACTAAATTTCCATGTGATCTCTTTTGAAAAAGGGTGCCTCGCCTCCCCGCCCTATGAAACCCACGATAAAAATTGCCCTTTTAGGCTGCGGCCGCTGGGGACAGCAGCATCTTCGGACCTGGCTGGAGCTGGGCTGTCTTGAGGCCGTATGCGACACTCACCTCCCGACTCTCAAATCCCTTAAAAAAAGTCATCCCTCCCTTGAAGTAACGCCTCATTTCCGCGACCTTTTGAAGCGTCCGGACATTCAGGCCGTCGTGATTGCAACGCCCGCGGACACCCATGCACGGCTCACAGAGGAAGCCCTCAATGCCGGCAAGGATGTTTTTGTGGAGAAACCCTTGACCCTGAATTTTTCAGAGGCCGAAACGCTGATCAGAACGGCAAAAAGAAAGAAAAGAATTCTCATGGTGGGCCACGTCCTCGAATACCATCCAGCCATCAAAGAGATCCAGCGGCTCATCCACACGGGAAAAATCGGAAAAATCCGGTACATCACCTCAGACAGGCTTAATTTTGGGTCCTTCAGGGCTTCCGAAAATGTACTCTGGAGCTTTGCGCCGCATGACATTTCCTTGGCCTTAAGACTCCTTGGAGGCCTGCCGGACAGTGTTTCGTGCCATGGCCATGATTATCTTCAAAAAGATATCGCTGACGTCACGCATACGACCCTGCATTTCCCAAATGGAGTTCATGCCACAATCCATGTCAGCTGGTTATACCCTTTCAAAACCCAAAGGTTTGTTATTGTCGGGGACAAACGGATGGCAGTCTTTGACGATTTAAAACCTTGGGGAGAAAAACTGACTCTTTATTCCTACCCATCGGGATGGAACCCCGGCCAAACACCGCTCGCGGGAAAGATCAAAGGAACTTCTGTGCGGCTGAAAGAGCGCCCGCCGTTGAGCTTGGAATGCGAACATTTCAGGGATTGTGTCCAAAAAAGGAGAACACCTTTCACGGACGGTACTGTCGGGTTAAACGTCTTAAAAATTCTTGAAACCGCCCACATCTCTTACCAAAAAGGAGGGATCCCCGTGATGTTATCCCCTGCAGCCCCTAAAAAAGGGACTACCTCTGGATCTTTTTTTTGTCATCCTACGGCAACCATCGACTCCAAAGCTGTGATCGGTGCCGGAACAAAAATCTGGCACTACAGCCACGTCTCGGACAATGCCCGGATCGGCAAGAACTGCACCCTGGGGCAAAACGTGTACGTCGGCCAAAATGTGACTGTTGGCGAGGGCTCAAAGATTCAAAACAATGTTTCTCTTTATGAAGGCGTGTCTTTGGACAAACACGTTTTTTGCGGACCGTCGGTGGTTTTTACAAATGTTCTTACTCCGCGCAGCGAGATCAACCGGAAGAATGAATTCAAAAGGACCCGCGTGGGAAAGGGGGCAACACTTGGGGCCAATTCCACCATTCTCTGCGGAGTGACCATTTCGCCGTATGCCTTCGTGGCCGCCGGAGCTACAGTAACACGGGATGTTCCGGCTTATGCACTTGTCAAAGGAACACCGGCGCGGAAGTCAGGCTGGGTCTGCATTTGCGGCAAAAAACTCCCAAAAAACCTCCAGTGCGAATGCGGGCGGTCTTACATTCTGGAAAAGCAAGCGCTCCGCTCATCCCCGTCCCGCGGCCGCTCTAGGGCGGCCGAATTTCATAGATAGTTCCGTAATAATCACTCCGGTAAATCTCGACAGGTGAAAAAGCCTCTAAGGCTTCCCTGAGCCTGAGGGTTTCCGCCCTTGGGTCATAGGGGTCAGAAGAAGCGAGGCAATAGGATTCCCCGGGAGGCGTCCTTTCTTCCAGCCAAGCCGCATCAAAAAACCTTTCCGTTCCGACAAAAACAAACCGAATCCTTTCACGCTTCAGAAAATCTTCAAAACTGGCTTTAGAGCCTCTGCACGCTCTAAGAGCAACCGCGCGGCCGTTAAAATAAAAAGGGAGATTAAAGGCATCATGATTATTCAGAAGCTGGCTTGGTGCCAGCAGGACTTTTTCTCCAACAGAAAGTCTGTCTTTCAGTTTCTCATAAACATGCCGGTGCACGGTTTGATACTGATAAAAAGGCAGGCGGGAACGCGGCGAATAAAAAGCAAACGATGGGACCTGAGAAAACTCCCTGTAATTTATAAAAAGGATTGCCGCCAAAAAAAAGCTGGCTGCCGCACCGCGCCATCCCTGAGACCGGCCGCACCAGAACTGAATCCGGCTCGCCAGATAAAGACAGAAAAAAGGAAGGATTGGGATAAGCACTCTAAGAAGAAGCTCAAGACGGTTGCGCCGGATCAGAAGCTCGAACAGGAGAAAATAGCTTACAGCCGGCATCAAAACCAGTGCATCGTAAGGACGCTCCTTTCCCCTAGAACCCCGCCACAGAGAGGCTGCCAATCCCCCGGCAAGAATCCACATAAGCGGTTTTCCCAAAAGCATGGGCAGCCCGACGCTTAAAAACTCCAGCGTGAGCATGGGAAAATGTTTTCCTGGGACCACAACGGGATGGAGCCGGATATCATGGATTGCGGCCATGATTTGTTCATAGCCCCAAATCCGAAAATAGAAAAAAAACGGCAGGAAGAAGACCACCGAAAATACGGCAGTTTCACGGAAGATCCCCCGCAAAGACTTTTCGCCTTCTCGCCTATCCATAAGAAGAATAGTAAGATAGCCGGGGGCAAGCAGCGCCAAATCACAATGCGTTGTCATGGCCGCGTGGAGGACGGCTGCCGAACCGGCCAAAGCTAAAATCTTTCGCGACTTTCGAAACTGATTAAGAAGAAAAAGACTGGCCAGAACAAAAAAGGTGGAAAGCAGGTGCGCAAGCTCTACCCGGCTTTGCGTAATCACGCTCGGAAGAAGTAAAAAAATCGCGGCGGGAAATAGCGAATAGGGAAAGCGGAGCCCCATCTCGCGGGCAATAAGCCTCAAAAAAATGAAAATCCCGGCAAGGCTTGCAAGATTAAGAAGTTTAAACGTGAAATCGTGAATTCCAAAAATCTTGTAGAAGATGCCTGCTGCGGAAAAAAGCCCGGGAAGAAAAAAAGGATGGGGTTTTCCGGGAGTGGTTAATTCAAAATGGCCTAGCGACCATTGAATGCCCATTTTCTGATAGTAAATAGCATCATTGCCTTCGGTCCCAAAAGCCCAAAAGCGGTAGCCGTGAAGAACTAAGAGAAAAAAGAAAAAAACAATCAGAATGCTTTTCTGTAGCCAAGATTCTGATAGAGTTTCTTGTTCTCTTGAAAGAACTTTGCTATTTTTTTGAGGGGCCGGGGGAGGCTCTTTCATGTACAAAAACCACACCGTTTTTATTGTCGTGCCTTGTTACAATGAAGAGCGGCAGATTTTCAGGGTTTTAACCTCACTGCCGTCTTTTGTGGACAAAATCATCGCTGTCGATGACGCGAGTTCTGACAGAACTGCCGAGACCATTGAAAATGTGATGCAAAGAGATCCCAGGATCTCACTGATCCGCCACAGAAAAAACCAAGGTGTGGGCGGCGCCATCGCTTCCGGCTATTTATGGTCAAAAGCTCATGATGCCGGCATTACCGTTGTCATGGCGGGTGACGGCCAAATGGATCCCAAAGACCTGTCGGCCATCTTGGATCCTGTGGCTGAAGGAAAGGCCGACTACTCGAAAGGAAACCGTTTCATCATTCCTTCTTCGAAATCAAAAATTCCCCGCCTGCGGCTCCTGGGCAATGAGACACTGTCTTTTTTCACCCGGCTGATTTCCGGCTATTCCCATATTTCGGATACTCAAAATGGGTATACCGCTATGAACCGCAGGGTTTTACAAACCCTTGATTGGACAAAAATGCGGAAACAGTACGGACAACCCAACGACCTTCTGGTAAAACTCAGTTTTTATTCCTTCCGGGTGGCTGATGTCCCCCATCACGCTGTCTATGGGGTTGGGGAAAAGTCCAAAATGAATATCTTCAAAGTGATTTTCCCCATCACAGGTCTTCTGCTTAAGCTGGCCTGCCAGAAGTGGTTCGTGCGTTCAGGAGCACACACTTCCTCATCGGGAAACTCTTAGGACTCCAAAAAAAAGCCCCGGATTTTTCCGGGGCTTTTTTAGTGTCCTAATTTTATTACCGTTTTTAATACCGGTAATGATCCGGCTTGTAAGGGCCTTCTTTAGGAATCCCCAAATACTGGGCCTGTTTCGGTGTCAGCGTTTCAAGTTTCACGCCGATTTTATCAAGATGCAAACGGGCCACTTCTTCATCCAGCTGTTTGGGAAGGCGGTAAACCTTCTTCTCGTACGCTTTATGATTTTTAAAAAGCTCGATCTGAGCAATCACCTGATTCGTGAAAGAATTACTCATCACAAAAGAAGGATGCCCGGTCGCGCAGCCCAAATTCACCAGCCTCCCTTCGGCAAGAAGCACCACGGAGTGTCCATCCGGAAAAACATACTTGTCGACCTGCGGCTTGATATTGACACGCTGGATACCCGGGTAAGCCTTCAGACCCGCCACGTCAATCTCAACGTCGAAATGCCCGATGTTGCAGATGATCGCCTGATCTTTCATCTTTTCCATGTGCTTGACGAGAATAATGTCGCAAACCCCTGTCGTCGTCACAAAAATATCACCCTGATGGGCGACATTGTCCATACGGTTGACTTCATAGCCTTCCATCGCGGCCTGTAACGCACAGATCGGATCGATTTCAGTCACGATAACGCGCGCTCCAAGGCTTTTCATGGAATGCGCGCATCCTTTTCCGACATCCCCGTATCCGGCCACAATCACAACCTTGCCCGCAACCATAATATCCGTCGCGCGCTTAAGGCCATCCGCCAGGGACTCCCGGCAGCCGTAAAGGTTATCAAACTTTGACTTCGTCACGGAATCATTAACATTGATTGCCGGAACCTGAAGCTTCCCTTCCTTTGTCATGCGTTCAAGCGCATGAACTCCCGTGGTGGTTTCCTCAGAAATCCCGCGGACTTCTTTTAAGGCCTGCTTATAATTGTCCCGGTGAAGAAGCGCTGTCAGATCGCCCCCATCATCAAGAATCATATTGAGGGGTTTACCATCGGGCCAATAGACGGTTTGCTCAATACACCACCAGAACTCTTCCTCGGTTTCACCTTTCCAGGCAAAAACCGGAATCCCCCGGGCGGCAATGGCCGCTGCCGCGTGATCCTGCGTGGAAAAAATATTACAAGAGGACCAGCGGATTTCGGCGCCGAGCTCAATCAAGGTTTCAATCAGCACCGCCGTCTGAATCGTCATATGCAGGCATCCGGCAATACGGGCACCCTTCAAAGGCTTTTCTTTGCCGTATTTTGCGCGCAAAGCCATAAGGCCCGGCATTTCTTTTTCGGCCATCTCAATTTCTTTCCGGCCCCAATCCGCGAGGGTGAGATCCGCAACCTTAAAATCATTTTTCACTTCTGCCATAACAGATCCTTTCATGACACGCTCCTTATCAATTCCCGAGGGAGCTTAAGAAATTTTAACTTTATCGTTAGTGACATTGAGACGCTTGCGAAGAGCTTCAACGCTGTCGAGCTTCTCCCAATTGAAGTTGGGTTCGTTCCGTCCAAAATGCCCGTACGCCGCCGTGGCCTTGTAAATCGGCCGGCGCAAATCAAGCTTTTTGATAATCCCCTGCGGCGTGAAATCAAAAACATCGCGGAGAGCCTGCGTGATCTGTTGGTTTGACAGCGTGCTGGTTCCAAACGTGTCTACCATCACAGAAACCGGCTGGGCAACTCCGATCGCATAAGAAACTTGCAATTCACAGCGCTTGGCAATGCCGGCGGCCACAATATTCTTGGCCACATAGCGCGCAAAATACGCTGCGGAGCGGTCTACTTTTGAAGGGTCTTTCCCGCTGAAGGCGCCGCCTCCGTGACGGCCAAGGCCCCCATACGTATCGACGATGATCTTTCGGCCCGTGAGCCCCGTGTCTCCATGAGGGCCTCCGATTTCAAAACGGCCTGTAGGATTGATATAAATCTTGGTGTCTTTGTCCATGAAATCCTGCGGAATCACTTTCTTGATCACGCGTTCTTTCAAGTCCTTGGAGATTTTTTCAAGTGTCACATCGCCGTCATGCTGGGAGCTCAGCACCACCGCGTCGACACGGACAGGAACGCCGTCCTCGTACTCGACCGTAACCTGGCTTTTGGCATCCGGCCGAAGGTACGGAAGTTCTCCGCGTTTGCGGATCTCGGAAAGATAGCGGACCAATTTGTGCGCAAGCACAATCGGAAGCGGCATGTACTCCGGAGTCTCGTCTGTGGCATAACCAAACATCATGCCTTGATCGCCGGCCCCTCCCGTATCAACGCCCATCGCGATATCGGGCGACTGCTGCTGAATAGCGGTCAGAATCCCGCAGGTCTTGTAATCGAATCCGTACTCGGCGTCGGTGTAACCGATGCTCCGGATCACGCCGCGGACAATCTGGGGAATATCCACATACGTTTTACTTGTGATTTCGCCGGAAACAATGACTGTACCCGTTGTCACCAAGGCTTCACAGGCCACTCGGGAGGACGAGTCTCCCTCGAGAAGTGCGTCCAGGACGGCATCCGAAATTTGATCGCAGATTTTATCCGGATGACCTTCACTCACTGATTCAGAAGTAAAAAGCTGCCGCTCGTTTTTCATTTTTCATCCTTTCGCATACACGCGTTTCACCCGCACAAAGCTGGCTTTGCGTTGTCTGACAAGCCCTTCAAAGGGAGGGCATTATACCAAAAAAAATGTTTCGTCTAAAGCCTGCTTTAAAACTGTTTTACCGTGTTTCCTTGATCCGGCGAATCTTGGGAATCGCCACGGGATCCACTTGATTGAGACGGGCAAGCTCATAACTAGTCCAGTCCCCCAAAGCAATAAGCGAGAACATCTTTTCAAACGGCGTTTTCCCCTGAGGCTTCAGCCGGATGACTTTCGCCCCTTGACCGTTAATCATCCGCAGGGCGAGGGCAGCCTTTTTTTGCGCGGCCGGAGACTCTTGCGGGTCCTGAAACACAATCACGGCCGACTTGCCTGGCAGAAAAGAAGGGAAACTCCAGCCTTCGATTTCATTATGAAACATTTCCGGCATCCCCTGATGAGACGCGAGGGTCTTGGCATTTTCTGCGAACTGCGCCCTCCATCTTTTCATCACCACATCAAATGAAGCACTGTCTCCATAAAGAAAAATCATCCGCCCCTTAAGTTTTCCCGCCAAGCTCCGGGCCTTTGAAAGCCCTGAGGCAAGGGCTTTTTGAACATCCGCAATATCGGACGCTGTGAACTTAAGCCAGCCGCCGCGCGATAAAACTGCAGCGAGGGAAAAAGTAAGAAGTCCTACAGCACAGCGGGGAGGCATTCCGGACGGCACCTCTACCCAAGGAAATTTTCTCTTGCGGGCTTCTCTGGCCAAACGTCCTCCTGAGGTCACGGCCAGCAAATGTGCTTTCCTGGAAACAGCTTCTTTTAGAACATCCAGGGTTTCCTGCGTATCCCCTGAGTAGCTTGTCAGCACAACCAAAGCTTCCCGGCTGACCCATCCCGGGAGTCCGGGGCCGCGGTGCACTGAAAAAGGAATCGGGCAAATACCGTGCATCGCTTGTGCAAGAATGTCCATGCCAATCGCCGATCCGCCGATGCCGCAGAAAACGATTTGTCTAACTTTTGAAAATTCAGAAGGTAGAGGAGTCTTTTTTCCAAGCGCGTAACCGTGGGCCACCTGACCCGGAAGGGCCTCCAGATAAGCCTTCATTGGCTCGGGCCTCTTTCCAAGCTCAGTCATCAACAAGGTCCCCGGCGACTTCACGGAGTTTCGCCGTGATAAATTTGCGCACCTCTTCTCCCGTGCTGAATTGAAGCGCCTGCTCCGCCATTTTTTTGGCTTCTTCGAATTTCAGGGAGCGGATCGTCTTCTTAACCTTCGGAAGCACGACAGGGCTGGTACTGATCTCATCAATCTCAAGGCCCGTAAGCAAAATAACGATCGCCGGATCCGCCGACATCTCCCCGCAGATACCGACCCATTTACCCTGCCGGTGGCCGTTCTCCACGGTCTGTTTAATCAACCGCAAGATGGCCGGGTGAGTGGGTTCATAAAGATAGGCAATTTTTTCATTTACGCGGTCTACGGCAAGGCAGTATTGAATGAGGTCATTGGTGCCGATCGAAAAAAAGTCGACTTCCGGCGCCAAAATGTCACTCGTCAGCGCGGCGGAGGGAATTTCAATCATGGCCCCAACTTCCATTTTGGGATCATAGGCGACATTTTCCTTCTGAAGCTCGAGCCGGCATTCCTCCAGGATTTCGTTCGCCCTGCGAAGTTCCTGAACATTCGAAATCATGGGGTACATAATTTTTAACTGGCCAAAGGCACTCGCCCTTAGGATTGCCCGAAGCTGAACTTTAAACACGTCCACTCGAGTCAGACAAAAACGGATGGCTCGCCACCCTAAAAACGGATTCATCTCGTGCGGAACATCCAGGGAGGAAACAAATTTATCACCGCCGAGATCCAGCGTTCGGATGATGACTGAACTTGGATTCATCTTCTCAGCAACCTGCTTGTAGGCCCGGAACTGCTCTTCTTCCGTGGGAAGGTCAATGCGGTTCATGTAAAAATATTCGGTCCTGTAAAGCCCAATACCCTCCGAACCGTGGGAAATGACGGAAGGTATCTCATCGTGAAATTCAATATTGGAAGCCAGCGTAATCCGGCGGCCGTCAAGGGTTTCTGCCGGAAGGTTTTTGAGCTTATCCAGCTCCGTGATAAACGCGCTGAAACGTTTCCCTTCCTGCGTCGACTCTTCAATGGCCTCGTCATCCGGTTCAATGACAAGAAAGCCATGGGTTCCATCGACGATCACACGGTCGCCATTCTTAAGCCCTGCCGTGGCATTGGCAACACCCACGACCGCGGGAATTTCCATGGAGCGTCCCAAAATCGCGGTGTGAGAAGTCGGCCCGCCGATTTCTGTTACAAAAGCCAAAATTTTATTTTTATCGAGGGTCGCCGTGTCAGAAGGAGAAAGGTCGTGGGCGATCAGAATGACTTTTTCTTTGAGATTCTCAAGCCCGCCTTTTTCTTCCCCGTAAAGATTTTGGAGGACTCTCCGGCCGACATCACGGATATCCGCGATACGTTCGCGAAGATATTCATCATCAATTTCGGAAAAGGCCTGAAAGTAACGGCGGATCACCTGTGAAAAAGCGTACTCGGTACTGACTTTTTTATCTTTGAGAAGCGCGATCACATCCTCGATCAGCGTGCGGTCTTCCAGGATGAGCAAATGCGCATTGAAAATGTCTGAATGCTCACGGCCGATCTGATTTGAGATTTTTTTTCGGATTCCGAGGATTTCGGCGCGGGTTCTGGTAAGGGCATCTTCAAAACGGGCAATTTCCTTGGGTACGTCCTCCGCCGGAATGTTCTGCATGGGAACCGTGAACGTGTCATCACTGTGAAGCACGTACACCTTCCCAATTACCACACCGGGTGAGACACCTATACCGCGAAGCCTTTTCATGGTCATTCTTCTCCGAACTTACTTTCAATAAGCCGCGCTAACTCATCCATGGCAATTTGGGCTTCAGGGCCTTCGGTCCGGATCGTAATCGCCGTCCCCTGCTGAACGGCAAGCGTCATGATTCCCATAATGGATTTCCCGTTCACTTTCTGGCGGCCTTTTTTCACGGTCACTTCACAAGGAAAACGGTTTGCCGTCTGGACAAAAAGCGCAGCCGGGCGGGCATGCAGCCCCAGCTTGTTGATCACGGTAAATTTTTTTTCTACCGCGCCAGCGGGATTTGGAATTTCTTCAGGCATAAATTAAACCTTAGCGGCTTTTGCGACTTTCAAATAATGGTCAAAAACAAGACTCGCAAGTTTTTCAGAATCATGGCGTACTTGTCCGTCGGTCTTAAGGATGGTGCCTTCGATAATTTCATAGCCCTTTTCTCGGATAATTTCCAGATCAAGCCGCACAGGCTCAGCGCCTTTGACGCGGTATTTTTCCACAAGGCTTGTGGGAATCTCCTGCACGTTCACAAAACAGGCGTCCACAATGCGGGGGTCGGTATGTTCAATCAAGACCCTTAGGTGATCCCACGCACTGAAATGATCCGTCTCTCCTGGCTGTGTCATCACATTCACAATATGAACTTTATAAGCATCCGTTTTCACAATTGCATCATGAAGATCTTTGATGAGCAAATTGGGAAGTACGCTGGTATAAAGGCTTCCCGGACCCAAAATGACCAGGTCGGCATTCGCGATCGCATCAAGAGCTTCCGGATGAGCTTTGCAGTCTTCCGGCTTCAGCCGGATGTTCTTCAGCGGCTTCTGGGCATCGGTAATCGTAGTCTCACCTTCCAGCGTCGTACCATCCATGAACTCTCCGACCAAGGTCACTTTTTCTAACGTCGAAGGAATGACCCGTCCGCGGATGGCCAGAACCTTGCTGGATTCTGCAACCGCCTTTTCAAAATCCCCTGTAACCTTGGAAAGAGCCGTAATGAAAAGGTTCCCAAAGCTATGACCTTTAAGGCCTTCTCCGTCTTCAAAGCGGTATTGAAATAAATCACGGATCAAGGGTTCTGCATCGGCCAAGGCCACCAAGCAGTTGCGGATGTCCCCCGGCGGCAGCATATCCATTTCATCACGGAGACGCCCTGAGCTGCCCCCCGTATCCGTCACGGTCACAATCGCCGTAATGTTGCTTGTAAACAGCTTTACTCCGGCAAGAAGCGTGCTCAGTCCGGTACCGCCCCCGACCACCACCACACGCGGCCCCCTCAACAGAGACTCGTTTTGCCGTTTTTGGTAAACAATATCCACCAGGTTTTCATCCAAGTGGGCAGGCATAAGCGCACGAACAAAAATACGGACCATATTTTTAATCGCGGTATAAACCAGAAAAATCCCAAAGATCAGAAGTGCCGTCGCGAACGACGCCAAAAGCACACTGGTTTCAGAAATTGTCCGTACGGCAGCTAATGCGACAAAAACAATCAGGCCCAGCCCCAGCAGGCAAAGCGTTATCCATCGCTTGATACCAATCCCGGGGTAAAGCCATTTAAAAAACTGCATACTGGGAACTCTCCCTCAATCTCCGGAAACTAAAGCCGGATTAGTGTTTCTTTTCTTCCTCACGGCGAATCAGGTCATACACTTCCTCAGCCGTTTTGCAGCGTTTCAGAAGTTCACAAAAATAAGAGTCGCGGAGAAGCCTTGAAATCTGGGCCAAAGCCTTGAGATGAGGGCCTGCCGTATCCTTGGGAGCCACCAGCAAAAAGAAAATGTAAACAGGCTCGCCATCCAACGCTTCAAAGTTCACACCTTTGTGGCTGATTCCAAGAACCGCAACAAGTTCGCTCACTTTGTCAGTTTTACCGTGCGGAATAGCGATGCCCTGGCCAATTCCGGTAGAACCGAGACTTTCACGTTCGATAAGAGCTTTCAAAATTCCTTTCTTATCCCCAATCTCCTGGGCCTCAGCCAGCAAATCCACGAGTTCCCTGAGAACGTCTTCTTTTTCCGTGGATTGGAGATCCAGCTTGACGGCTTTTTTGTCCAAAAAGTCCATGATCTTCATTCTGTTATCGCCTCCTTAAGTATGGGTTCAAAAACGGGGGATAATTTCTGTTAACAGGAAAGTTAAGGCTTTGATGAAATTAGACCGTGGTTTCCATCCTCTCTCTTGTAAATCACGCTGGGACGCCGTGTGGCAGCATCGGAAAAGACAAGAAACGGATCAAGACCGAGCTCAAGCTGAAGGCTTGCCTCCTGAACACTCATCGGCTTGACATCTTCTTTATTAACATCAATGATCGCGGGCTTACGAGGTGAAAGGGTGTCTTTCATCATACCGGCCGCGGCACGGATTTTAGGCGGCAGCGCAGTTTCGCCGTGTTCCTTCCGGTGAT
This sequence comes from uncultured bacterium, assembly GCA_964434115.1. GTDB lineage: Bacteria > Omnitrophota > Omnitrophia > Omnitrophales > Aquincolibacteriaceae > ZLKRG04. The sequence continues at coordinate 302,581 of CAYSSX010000002.1, read as the reverse complement.
CTTTGATCTTATCGCGGAACTTCTTGAGCTGCTTTTGAACGCGCTCAACCGCGGCGTCAATCGCGGCGTACAAGTTATCTTTTTCAGAACCTTCACCGTGGGCCTGAAGGTTCTTTCCCAAAAGAGTGACCTGGGCAATATACAGGTACTTTTCTTTTTTCAAAACCACGTGGGACTCCACGATGCGCGGTGCATACTTATCAAGTTTTCCGAGCCGGTCTTCTAAATGATCCTTTACCGCTTTTGTGATACGAACATTTTTTCCTGTGTACCGGATATCCATAACGCTCTCCCTTAATTTTTATAAGCAAAAACCGCTTCAGCTTTCGCCTTTTCAGGACAAAGTGAATTTTTCTCCAAGATAAAGTTCACGGGCTTTGGGGTCCGAAGCAAGAAACATCGAAGTCCCGGACACTTCCACCCGTCCATCACAAAGAAGATAAGCCCTATCCGTAATCGCCAGCGTTTCACGCACACTGTGATCTGTCAGCAGAATGCTCAGGCCCTGCTGTTTCAATTTCTGCAAGATCTTCTGCACTTCAAAAACCGCAATAGGGTCAACACCGCTGAAGGGTTCATCCAAAAGAATTAAGGAGGGGTTGGTCACAAGAGCCCGGGTGATCTCAAGACGCCGGCGCTCACCGCCCGAAAGAGTATAGGCTTTGCTTTTAGCCAGGTACTCAATGTCCAGCTCCTTTAAAAGGCTTTTGAGGCGGATGTCGCGCTCCTTCTGCGGAATATCCAGCGTCTCCAGAACAGCCATGATATTTTCTTCGACCGTAAGTTTTCGGAAGATGGAAGGCTCCTGGGAAAGATAGCCGATCCCAAGGCGGGCGCGCTGATACATCGGAAGACTCGTGATTTCTTCACCGCGGAAAAAAATCTGTCCGCTGTCCGCGGGGATCACGCCGACGGTCATATAGAAGGTCGTGGTCTTTCCTGCGCCGTTAGGGCCCAGAAGGCCGACGATTTCGCCCCGGCCAATCGTGATACTTACACCGTCAACAACCGTGCGGCCTTTATAAGATTTACGAAGCTGTTTGGTTTCAAGAAGGTTCATAGGATTTTAGGTCCTCCCGCGGCGGAGTCGCTTCCGCCGTCGTAATAGAGTGCTTCTGTATCGCCGCCGAGAATAATACGTCCTTCATCCGCGAGATAAATCACACTGTCACTAAATGTTTTGTTGCCATCCGGATTTTCAATAACCACGTTGCCAAGCGCAACGATTTTAGAAACACGCCGGGAAACCTTGTTGTAATAAACGTCCATCAAGTCCGCGATAAGCTTACCTCTTTTGTCTTCCGCAACCACGTTGTCCTTGAAGTGCGCAATGTTTTTCGAGTAATCGATCACCAGAGGGCCATCGCAGGTAATGACCGTGGGACCGCCTTCCGAGCGGCCGCCTTCAGGGAGCTGCTCTTCAGTGCCTTGAATCACGACGGTCACATTTTTTTTGAACTTCACTTTCTTCAGCTGAGAATCTCCCTGCGCGCCCATCCCCTCAATGTTGATGTTGTCTTTCTTGACCTGAACACCCACCTGGGTTTCCATGAGTTTCTCCGTGGGATGAATATCCAGCTCTTCGGTCAGAAGGCGGGTTCCGTCAGCCGTCGTGGCGACCACATTTTGTTTCAGATGGACCTTGTTCCGGGCTTTATCATAATTACCTTTATCGGCGGTCATCGTCACCGGCACTTCTTCCGCATAAGCCTTGGCCACAACATTGCTCAACTCCACGGTTGTCGCAAGAATATCCGCGGAATCACCTTCTATTTCGATTTCCTTTTCACCGGAAGGTGTGTATTTGGAAAACGAAAAGGAGTAAACCTTGTGCATCGCTTCGGGGTTGGCCGCGTTCTGCCCGGTACCCGGCGCGCGATGCTGTGTGATAAGGATTTGAAACTGTATAAGGCCCGCATATAGGGCAATAAAAACAACCGCTCCAATTAAAAATCGCTTCAACATATTTTCCCTTTCGACTGCTTTAGAATCGCTTTGCGCCGGACGATCAGGCGCTTACTTTCGAATCTTGTCCGGATTTTGAAAACCTCGGATCATCAGGCCGTGTTTTCCACCGGTTGTGCATCCAGGCCCACTGCTCCGGATAGGCACGTATCACATCTTCACAAGCTTTCATCCAGGCCTGGGTCATCTGACCAACCGCCTGATCCCTGTCCGGGCTATCAAAAGCCTCTGGCCGGATCACCTCGCCAAGCACCAGACGGTACTGACCCTCCGGGGTACGGATTAAAAAATTCGGCAATATCGGCGCTCCGCTGGCCAAACTCAGCTTTGCCGGAGCCACCGGGGTATATGCCGGACGGCCAAGAAAATGAACGAAAATACTTTTCAGACTTTCAATGTCCTGATCCGGAAGGATCCCCACAATCTGGTTATTCCTGAGAATCTTCAACAACTCCCGGGGGGATTCATCCCTGTAAATCGTAGGCACCTGAACCGCCTGCCTAAGCCCCACAACCCACCGGTTAAAAGGCTCGTAATAAATCCTCCGGGCGATCACACCGCCTTTGAACCCGAGCGACGCCATCGCGCCCGCAAGGAGTTCCCAGTTTCCAATGTGCGCGGTAAGGGAGATGAGACCCTTGCCCTCCCCTAAAAGCTGTCCATAAACATCGGCGGCATTTCCCGCATTCACGATCTTTTGAATCTGCTCCGGACCCAGCTCGGGAAATTTAAGGAGTTCTGCTGCCGTCATGGCGACATTTTCAAAAATCCGAACCGCTAATGCTTTAATCTCCTGAGGGGTCTTCTCCTGCCCAAACGCAAACTGAAGATTCTCAAGAGTCTTGTCGCGCTGGCGCCACACCGTGTAAAACGCTAACCGCCCCAGCAGTCTTGCGAGCGCCATCAAAGCCGGCCTTGGAAGCACTGAAAGACCGGCCGCCAAAGCCCTTGCTAAAAGATACAGCGGGTAGCGGTACGGTTTTTTCTTAGCCACTGCTTAAACAAACCCCGCCCGGAGCAAATCCTGAACATCCAAAAGTCCAACAACACGGTTGTTGTCATCCACCACAGGGAGCTCATCGATTTTCCGCGTGCGGAGAATATTAAGAGCTTCTGCCGCAAGGCGGTCCTGCTGAATCGACAAAGGGTTCATGGTGGCAAATTTTTTCACCGGCTGCTTTAAAATCATCCCTCCATCATCCCCTAAGTGCCGGCGAAGGTCTCCATCCGTAAAAATTCCGCTGAGCTTGCGGGCCTTGTTCACAAGGGTACAGCTTCCTGCACGCGCTGAAGTGATGACAAGGAGCGCTTTTTCCAAAGGGGTATTTTCGTCCACAACGGGGTTGTCTTTGGCCTTGCGCATAAGGTCTTTCACTTTCAAAAGTTTTCTTCCAAGACTTCCGCCGGGATGAAGAAGCGCAAAATCCTCTTCTCTGAATCCTCTTTTTTTCAAAAGAGAAAGAGCCAAAGCATCCCCCATTGCCAAAGCGGCAGTGGTTGAGGTTGAAGGCGCCAGGTTCAGGGGACAAGCCTCGCGGTCAATCCCGAGGTCCAAGAGAATATTAGAATTTTGTGCAAGCGGCGATTTAGGATTGCTGGTCATGCCGATAAGCGTAACGCCGATTTTTTTAAGCGTGGAGAGCATGCGGACAATCTCTTCTGTCTCTCCGCTATTGGAGATCGCAATCACAAGATCTTCCTTCTTCACCATTCCCAGATCCCCATGAATGGCTTCGGCCGGATGAAGGTAAAGGCTCGGAGTTCCAGTTGAAGCAAGGGTTGCCGCGATTTTCCTGGCAATAAACCCGGGCTTACCCATACCGGTCACGATCACACGCCCTTTGCAATCGGCCATGGCCGCGACAGCTTTTTCAAAATCTTTCCCGATCCGCCGGGTCAAACGCTGGATCGCCCGCGCTTCGGTTTCCAAAACCTCTCTGGCCATTTTTAAAACAGAAGAACTCACGACAGGACCTCTTGGTTTTCGGTCATAACTTCTTTTAACTGCGACAGGACGCGGAGCACGCCCCGGAGTTTGTCGAGGTGAAGAGCATTGGGACCGTCCGAAAGAGCTTCGGCAGGATTTTCGTGGATTTCCATAAAAACCGAGTCAGCTCCCGCGACAACGGCACAGCGGGCCAGCATAGGAATAAATTCAGCCGCGCCGCCGGAAGCCGTACCTTTTCCCCCCGGCTGCTGGACGGAATGGGTTGCATCAAAAACAACCGGATAACCGAAGCCTTTCATAATTTGAATCGACCGGAAATCACTGACAAGGTTCTGGTAGCCGAAAGTAAACCCGCGTTCGGTCAGAAGAATTTTTTTACAGCCAACGCTTTCCAGTTTATCGACAATATTTTTAGCTTCCCAGGGAGAAAGAAACTGCCCTTTCTTCACATTCACAACACACCCGGTTTTTCCGGCGGCTTCAATCATATCGGTCTGGCGGCAAAGAAAGGCCGGAATCTGCAGAATATCCAAAGTTCCGGCAGAGGCTTGAATGTCCTCACAAGAATGAACATCACTCAACACCGGAAGTCCAAAATGGCTTTTCACTTTCTGAAGAATTTTCAAGCCCTCCTCAATTCCCGGCCCCCGGAACGATTTTGAAGAAGTCCGGTTAGCCTTGTCGAAACTCGCCTTAAAAACATAGGGCATTGAGAACTCCCGGACAATTGCAGAGATTTTTTCCGCGTGCCTCATAACACTCGCTTCGCTTTCAATCACGCAGGGGCCGCCGATCAGAACAAGTTTCTGCGGTTCGCCGAAAGTGACACTGCCTGCTTTGACAAGATGCGTTGTCATACCTGATGACTCCTATGAATCCGCTATTCTTCTTTGCGGGGCGCGGCGCCGTTTTTTTCCTGATGTTCAAGACACGCCGAAATAAACTCTCTAAAAAGCGGGTGGGCCTTGTCCGGTTTGGATTTGAATTCGGGGTGAAACTGACTGGCGACAAACCAGGGGTGATCCTCAAGTTCTACGATTTCAACCAGCTTCCCGTTTGGAGAAACGCCGGAAATCTTCATACCATTCTTTTGAAATTCTTCCCGGTAGGCGTTGTTGAATTCGTACCGGTGGCGATGGCGCTCCTGAATTTCTTCAGACTTGTATGCCTGATAGGCTTGCGTATCACGCTTCACAGAGCAAGGGAAAGAGCCAAGCCGCATGGTTCCGCCAAGGTTCTGCACCTTTTCCTGTTCTTCAAGAAGACTGATCACGGGGTACGGGGATTTCTTGTTGAATTCGGTGGAGTTGGCATTCTTCCAGCCCAGCACATTGCGCGCAAACTCAATACTCGCGCATTGCATCCCAAGGCAGATCCCAAAAAAGGGAATTTTGTTTTCACGAACATACTGAATGGCTTTCAATTTGCCTTCAATTCCCCTGTTTCCGAACCCGCCCGGAACGAGGACACCGGAAAGTCCTTTGAGAACGGTCTTGGCGTTATCCGCGGTGATTTTTTCAGAGTTGATTTTTTTGAAAGTAATGTGAGCATCGTTGGCAATGCCGCCGTGATGGAGCGCTTCATAAACGGATTTATAGGCATCCTGAAGGTCAATGTACTTCCCCACCACTCCGATTTTTACGGCTTTTTTAGGATTCAGCACACGCTGAACAACATCCTTGTCCCAGTTGTGGAGGCTGCCCACTTTGTACTCAATGTGAAGATAGCGGCAAATCGCCACATCGAGGCCCTGCTCTTTAAGATTCAGCGGGACTTGATAAATTGATGGGACATCACGCGCTTCAATGACGCCGTCCACATCCACGTTGCAGAAAAGGGCAATTTTCTCTTTCATGCTGCGCGAAATTTTCTTTTCCGTGCGGCAGATAAGAATGTCCGGCTGGATACCGATTTCGCGGAGTTTTCCGACACTATGCTGAGTGGGTTTAGTTTTAAGCTCACCCGCCGCGCGGATGTAAGGAATCAATGTCAAATGAACAAAAATCGCATTTTCCCGGCCGACTTCATGCCGGAACTGGCGAACCGCTTCAAGGAAAGGCAGAGATTCAATATCGCCGACCGTGCCGCCGATTTCGGTAAGAACCACATCATAACGTTTTCCGCGGGAAACCTGACGGATGCGTTCTTTAATGGCGTCCGTAATATGGGGAACCACCTGAACCGTAGCTCCGAGGTACTCGCCTTTGCGTTCTTTTTGAATGACTTCACTGTAGATCTGTCCGGTGGTGACGTTATTGGCCTTACCGAGAACTGAGTTCGTGTAGCGTTCGTAATGCCCGAGATCAAGATCCGTTTCAGCGCCGTCGTCGGTGACATACACTTCGCCGTGCTGATAAGGATTCATCGTTCCGGGATCCACATTCAGGTACGGGTCAAGCTTCTGCAGTGCAACCTTCAGGCCTTTCGCTTCAAGAATTCTTCCGATCGAAGCGGAAGCAATTCCTTTTCCCAAACTCGAAACAACCCCTCCCGTAATAAAAATGTGCTTCGGCATTAATAACTCCCAGCGGCTGCGCTCTGTTTTTTAAGTTCCTGCTCGACGCGTGTCAAATCGTCTTCCGTATCAACCCCAATGGAATCGTAGGCGGTTTCCACCACCTTCAAACGGAATCCGCGCTCAAGAATACGGAGCTGTTCAAGCTTTTCCGTTTTCTCAAGCGGACTGCTTTCCCAAGTAATAAATTTTAAAAGGAATTCCCGGCGATACCCGTAAATTCCGATGTGTTTCAAATAAGAAAATACGCCTTCTCCCTCATCCCTGAAAAAAGGAACGGGTGAGCGGGAAAAATAAAGAGAATGCCCGGCACCGTCTGTCACGGCCTTCACGACATTCGGGTTTTCGTATTCTTTGCGGTCCGACTTGCGGATGGCTAGCGTCACCACCTGCTCGTCCGGAGCGTCTTGAAAGGCCTTTACAATCGCATCGATATTGCCCGGATGAATAAGGGGTTCATCACCCTGAATATTCACAATCACGTCAGCATCCGAATTCTGTGCAACCTCGGCCACACGGGAACTGCCGTTCGGGTGATCCACCCGCGTCATGACCGCCTTGCCGCCGAAACCGCGTACACAGGCTTCAATACTCGGATCATCGCAGGCAACCACAAGGTCGGAAAGCAGCCGCGCCTGTTTCACACGCTGCCAAACGTGGTAAATCATAGGCTTTCCCCCGATGGGGCGAAGCACTTTTTGAGAAAGACGGGTCGAAGCAAGCCTTGCGGGAATAACTCCGATCGCCTTGAGCGGCACAGCCTCAGGACTCCTGCTCAAGGGCGCGCTGGATTTCATCCGGTGTCACGGTAGCGGTTCCCAGCTTGCCCACCACAATCCCGGCAGCAATGTTGGAGATCCGCGCAGCCTCTTTCATTTTGGCCCCGACTGCAAGCGCCATGCTGAAGACCGCAATCACGGTATCTCCCGCGCCGGACACATCATAAACTTCACGGGCGGCCGTTGGGATATGCGTCAAGGATCCGTCCTTTTCAAACAGAGCCATACCATCTTCCCCCAGCGTGACGAGAACGGCTTCACAGCTTAACTTAGACAAAAGTTTCTTCCCCACTTCTTTAAGGGGGAGCTTGTCGTGCCCGGGCGAACCCTCAAGCGCACCGTAAGCTTCCTTGCGGTTCGGCGTGATCGCGGTAACACCTTTGTAATAAGAAAAATGCTTTTCCTTAGGATCCACAATCACGGGAATCTTGTTTTTCTTGGCAAGCTTCAAAAGCTCACCAAGCAAAGCGGGCTGAATCACTCCCTTCCCGTAATCCTCCACAATAATCACATCGGTATTTTCAATGACACGGCGGATAAAACGCATGATCTTGGCGAGGTCTTCTTTGGAAAGGTCTTCCAGTTTTTCACGGTCAAACCGCACCACTTGCTGGGAATGAGCAATGATTCGGGTCTTAAGGGTGGTCCGGCGGGTTTCGTCATAAATCACACCGCCGGTCTCAATGCCTTCGCGCCGCATGGTCTTGACCAGCATGCGGCCTTCAAGATCACGCCCCACAACTCCGCAAGGATAAACAATGCCGCCCAAGGTTCGAATGTTGTTGGCAACGTTCAAAGCGCCGCCGGGCATATAGGACTCACGTTGAACATCCACCACGGGAACAGGGGCTTCGGGAGAGATCCGTTTGACGGTTCCCCAGACAAACTGATCCAGCATAAAGTCCCCGATCACAAGGATTCGCGCCTCCTTAAAACGCTTAAGGAGGTCTAAAAGGCGGGATTTCTTTTTTTCCTTCAAAACAAACTCTCGAAAAATTAAGACAACTTGTTGTGTTTAAAAAATTTAGGAAGGATGTCGGAAAAAGCTTGAATATCTTATCACCGGCGGGAGCTAGTGTCAATGAAGGGAAAAAAACACAAGTCTTTATTTTAGAACAAGTTAGAGCAACGCTAGGGGCGGCTTAGGCTGCCGCGGCTTGCGGCCCGACAGCCGCTTGGGCCCGGGACTGGAAACGCTTAGCTGCCCGGATCGCCTTAAAAGATTCGTAAAGACCGCTTAATTTGAACCAAAAAGCAACGGGAGAATCTGATGTTCGGCTGATTTTGACGCGGGTTATGCCATAGGGGCCAGGATCCTGACCCTTTAATTTTTTAGGGGACGTCGTAAAAGCAAACTCGTAACCCGCCCGCGCGGCTGCTTCCGAAACCTCCGGAGTAAAATCCCCGCTGGGATAGGCAATAAAACGGATCGGACGGCCAAACATAGCTTCCAAATCTTTTTTGGACCCTTCCAGTTCATCCTTCAGCTGCGCTTCCGGAATCTTGGACAGAAAAGGATGGGTTTTAGTGTGGCTGCCCACTGAAAAAAAATCATGCTTCAAGATCTCCCGGACCTGATCCTCTTTCATACTCCCGTATTCCCCGGTTTTCACATAGTCACTGACCAGAAAAAGGGTCGCCGGAAAATGATACTCAATCAAAACAGGCATCGCCTCCGACGCAAAAGTATAATTTCCATCGTCAAAAGTAATCAGGACTTCGCGGCCTTTTGGTTTACGCGCGCCGGTTTTAATCGCGTAGTAGTCCTCGATTGAAATCACGCGGTACCCAAAACGCTTGAGAAACTCCATCTGCCGCCTGAAGCTTTCGCTGCTGACATGGTTTTTTTCAAGAGCAGCGGTGTCCTTATCGCCGATGAAGTGATACATGAGTACCGGAATCTGACCCGGGGCAGGGAAGTAAAAAAATGCAGCGCCGGCAGCGAGGGTCAGAACGACCAGGACTCCAGCGATTGTTTTTAGAATATTTTTTTTCATAAGAAGCCGGGAGTATATCGGATTTTTGTCATTTCACAAAGCAGCACTGCTTTGCACACCGTGTTCATAAAAATTATTAAAATAGTTCCGGGCTTCCAGAAAAGCATCCGCTTCTTCGGGAGTAAGTTCTGTCAGGCACCGGCGGTCGGGACAATCGCTCTTATATCGGAATTTCTGATAACAAGGACGGCATTCCAGGTTTTCTTTAACGACCGTCTGCGTGAAGGGAAGGTTCAAGGGATAAGGCCCATAGACGGCAGGATCTACGGGACCATAAAAGCCGATCACCGGCTTTCTCCGGGCGCATGCAAGGTGAAGCAGGCCGCCATCGTTGCCGACAAACAACGAAGACCGGTCAATCACGCAGGCTGTCTGAGATAAGGTCAGTTGGCCTGTTAAGTTAACACTTGGAATTTCCATCGCTGCTTGAAGGGCCGCAGCGAGTTCCTTTTCTCCGGGGCCGCCCACAAGAAACACTCCGTCGAGCCCCGCCTTTCTTTGAATCCGTTTCAGAAATTTTGCAAAAAAACCCGGAGGCCAGCGTTTAAAATGCGCGTCGCGGCCCCAGGACTCACCGCCTCCGGCGCTTACTACTGCAAAGCGCTTCCAATCACGGGCATCCCCCGAAAGCAGGATTTGCCTGACTTGGCGGACATCTTCATTCTCGAGATAAAACTCAAGCCAGCGGTCCCGGACAGGGACTCCCGCGAGTTCGGCAAGGCCGCATGAAAAGTCCGCGACATGCCGGCCGGAAAATCCCTTTTGAAGCGGAAGCCGGTGGGTGTGAAAAAAACCGCGGCGTTTATAATCAAAACCTGCCCGTTTGGGAATTCCCAAAAAGAACTGGCTGAAGAAGGCATACTCACTGCGGAGGGAATAATCGAGAAGAAGGTCATACTGCCTTGATCGGATTTTTTGGCCGAGCAAAAAGGCATCCCGGAAGGTTTTCATTTTCCCCTGCCTATGATAAAGGTCTTTGTCGACCTCCATGATTTCATCGACGTGCGGATTGGCGCGTACCACTACCGCGTTGCGCGATCCCAGAAGAAGGTCGACGCGTTCCACCGTGGGTATCAGCCGCAGTGCGCGGAGAACCGGTGTGATAAAAAGAAGGTCGCCGATACCGTAAGGCTGCACTACGAGCACACGGCGCAGAGTCTTCATACCCCGCTTCCCTCGCCGGCTTTCTCCCAAACACCGGCTCCGAGCGACTGCACCTCAGAAAGAACATCCTCCACCGAGATCACATCAAGGCATAAAAAATTAATCCTGCAATCGTGCGCAAGGCAGGGGTTGCAGCCGACATTTTTCCACAGGACCCGGGCATCTTTTCCCAAAGGTCTCCAGCGCAAAGGCGATAATCCTGGTTGGTTTCTCCCGAAAATGGAAATCACGGGGGTTCCCACAGCCGATGCAATATGCACGGGCCCTGAATCATTTGAAATCAGAAGCGCCGCTTTTTTCAGAAGAACACTCAGCATCCCCAAGCTGAGCTTCCCGGTCAAATCAAAAAGACCTTGAGGAGCGCTTGCCTGTTTGAATTTTTCTGCAAGCCTCTGATCGCGCGGGCTTCCGATGATGATTTTCACAGGTGAATACCTTTCGCCTAGAGCATCGGCAAGCTCCGCGAAACGGGACACGGGCCACATTTTGGAGGGACAGCTTGAAGAAGGGTTGAACACAACCCAAGGTCTGTCTTCAGGGATTCCAAGATGCGCCCTCAGCTCAGCGAACGATTTTTCAGCCCGGGCAGACACAGGGACATGCGTTTCAAAGGTCTCGGACGGTTCAATCCCAAGAGGTTTGAGCAGTTCAAAGTTATACTCGGCTTCATGTTTCAGGCCTTGGCTTTTGACGTCCGCAAAACCGCGCGTTAAAAACCCCGGGCTTTTTCTTGTCCAGCCAATACGGACAGGGATGCCCGCGATAAAGGCAATTTGATGCATGCGGTTTGTGGCATGAAGGTGAATAACGATATCAAACTTTTTCTTTCGCAGCATCCCGGCGAAAAGAAGATTGCCCAAGAGCCCGGATTCAGAACCCTTCTTGTCGTAAAGAATCACTTCGTTCAGATAAGGATTACCTTGCACAAGCTCACGGTTTTCAAGAAAGACAAGCGCAGAAATCCAAGCGGATGGGAATTTTTCCCGGACAGCCTTAAAAACGGGTGTCGAGACAACAAGGTCGCCGATTCTGTCCGTCCGGGTGATGAGAATCCGCGCGGCGGGCTTAACGAGCAGGGACATGCAAAAGCTCCTGGCAAGCGGCAAAAACTTTTTCCGCATCAAGGTCTTCAAAACAATGCTGGCGCTCAAAGCGGCATGAGGGTTTGCTGCAAGGGGAACAAGGGGAACCCGCGCGGGCAATGCGGAAGTGCGGTCCCACCCGGCCGGACTCCTCATGGTTGGTCGGCCCAAAAATGCCTACTGCCGGGCGGTCCATTTCATAAGCCATGTGAAGAACAGAGCTGTCATGCGCAACCACCAGCGCTGCTCGTGAAAGCAAAACCGAAAGTTCCCGGAGTGATGTTTTCCCTGCAAGATTAAAAATGCGTTGAGGATTCACAGCCGTCAAAGGTTCAATCAGGGCTTTTTCTCTTTCGCCGCCCACAAGGAAAAGGGGTTCACTTTGAACTTCCAGCAATTTTTCCACAAGTTTTTTGACTTTTTCAAGCGGCCAAGTTTTAAGCTGACTGGCAGCGACCGGCGCGATCACAATCCAATCCTTCACGGAAGAGATGCTGGAGGCGCGCAGCCTTTCAAGCACCTGACGCTCCTCTTCAGAGTTAAAAAAATCAAAAGCTTCAGAAGAGGTGGTGCCCAGCCCCATGCGCCGGAGCACGTCCAAATGTTTATCGCGCAAAGTCAATTCCTTCGCGGGACGGATCAAAGAACTTCGTTTTTTAGAACGAATCAAAAAAGGAATGGCCGTATTCTTCAAATCGACAACAAAGTCATACTTTGCGCGGCGCAGTTCGCGGAGAAATAAAAATTTACGGAAAAGATCTTCGCGTTTGTCATAAATCACAATCCTTTCGAGAAACCGGCTCCCTTTCAAAACCCCTTCCCCCTTCGGACTTGTCACCGCCGTTATTTCCGCTTCTGGAAACTGTTTCCGAAGGGCCATGATCACAGGTGTGTTGATAATGACATCGCCGATGTTAGTCAAAGTAACGAGAAGGATCCGCACACTTTTTTTAGGCGTTGGTTTGGGAATTTCCAGACCCCGTTTCCACAGCCCTGTCTTAACGGCTTCAAAAACAGCCTGAGGAGAAATGTTTGAAAGCCAGTGTTCGGGAAGGTTTTTGCCATACCACGGAGTGTGATAACCGGGAGGGACATAACTTAACACGATGTGCTCCGACGGCCCCCGGGGCCCCGTAAGCGCCGGATCCGTAGGGCCGAAAAGCGCCACGACCCTTGCACCCGCTCCGGCGGCGATATGAAGCGGACCGGAATCTCCTGAAACCACAAAAGCCGAGTGCTGGAAAAGCGCGCCAAGCACTCCAAGGCGGGTTTTGCCAATCAGCGAAAGGACACGGGCTTTTGTGACGCCTCTAAGCACGGATTCAGCCAAAGGTTTATCCTCGGGGGCACCTGTCAAAACAATGACAAGCCCTGAATCCGTTGAAAAAAGATCCGCAAGTTTTGCAAAATGAGACGGGGGCCAGCGCTTCGGCTCCCAATTGGCTCCGAGATGAAAGCAAACATAACGGCCCGGTTTAATTTCGTTTGAAATAAGAAGCTCGCGGGCGGACTGATCATCTTCCGGGCTAAAATAGAATCTGTAGTTTCTGCCTTCTGGAGAAACTTCGACCCCGGATTTCTCAATAAGGTTTAAAAAGTAATCAACATGATGGAGAGGCTGCCCGGGCTCAGGGATGGGGTCTGTTAAAAGCCAGCGGCGCCCCGACGCATACCCCGTCCGTTTCCGGGCACCAGCGAGAAGCGCAATCAAGGCGCGCGTCTTCGAACGGTGAAAGAGATAGGCTTGATCCCATTTTTCTTTCCGGAGCTCCCACACCAGCGCCAGGCGTTTGCCCCAGGAGCGGTGTTCGTTACGCTCATCAAACACGATCACGCGGTTAACACGCGGATGCGCTCGCAGCATTTCACGGCACCGGGCGGGCACCAAACAAACAATTTCCGCGGCTGGCCAGCGCGCGGCAATAGCGTCAATTGCGGGCATCTGAAAAAGCATGTCCCCTACCCAGTTTTTTGTGAAAATCAGAATTTTCATAAAGATGGTTTTGAAGACGGCGACAATGCCGGGGCCTGCTGAAGGTGCCGCTTTACGGCATCAAAAACTTCCTCCACGGAAATTCTTGTAAGGCAGGCCAATTTTTCTGAGTAATGGCAAACGCCCTTGTAACAAGGCTGGCAGGAAAGACGCCGCATTAAGACGGTGGCGTTTTCACTGGGGGGCATGTGACGCTGGGGATCCGTGGGGCCGAAAAGCGCGACGACAGGCGTGCCTACTGCGGCCGCAACATGCAGCGGCGCGGTGTCCCCTGACAGCATGACGCCGATCTTGCGTACCACAGCAATCAATTCTTTAGGGGAGGTCCGCCCCGTAAGATTCAAAACACCTTCGGGTGCCGCTTTCAAAAACTCATCCGCCAAAGGCTGATCTTCCCGAGATCCGAGTAAAACAATCCCGCATTGCAGATCTTCTGTAAGCTTGTGGGCAAGCGCCCGGAAAGAATCCACAGGCCATCTCTTGGTGGGCCATTGGGGGCTTGAACCTATCACAAAACCCGCCCACCGCTCTGCCGGGAAAGACTGGAACCAATTCGCTACATTTTGTTCCGCCTGCGGATTGGCCCACAACTCTAAGCGGTCATCAAATTGCTTCACCCCCACCTTGCTTAACACCCGGAATTGATTTTTGACCGGAGGTTCCGCCGCTTTTGGGGGATTTTCAAAACGGTTCAGAAGAAACCCAAACTGTCCGCGTTTAAATCCCGCACGTTCGCGAACACCCGACAGAAAAGCAAGAAGGTGAGTCCATTTTGAATTTTGAAGATCCACGGACACGTCAAACCCTTCCCGCCGAAGCCGTTTGGCGAGGCGAAGAAGATACGCAGGCTTTGAAATCCTTGAACGGTCCACAGGAATAACTTCATCCAGATAAGGACAGGAAGAAACAATCGGCGCAAGCTTGCGGTCCGCAAGAAGTGAAATACGCGACTCAGGAAAGCGTTCGCGAAGCATTCTAAAACTAGGCACCGCAAGAATTAGGTCCCCCATGGCGCCAAGCTTGAGCACAAGAATCTTTTTCTCGCGCTTCACCTCCCGGTAAACCTCCATGGTTTTTTCAACCATCGGATCCAGCGTAAACTCGCGCTCAACCTTTGACCGCAAAGCTGCAGCAAAAGCTTTTGCCTTTTGCCGGTCTTTGAGAAGGCTGGTCATGGCGCGTGTCATCGCGGAAATATCCCCCGGAGGCACCAGCAGCCCGTTTTCACCATCTTCGATAATATCCAGGACACCGCCCACCCGTGTCGCCACGACCGCTGTGCCAACAGCACCGGCTTCCACAACGACACGTCCAAAGGCTTCAGGAATTTTTGTGGCCAGAACCAGGAGATCCGACTGAGCCAGAAGTTCCGGAATATCCCGCCGGGTACCCAGAAATTTTACACAGGTTTCAAGGCCCAGCTGCCGGGACGTTTGATGAAGGAGTTCTGTGTATCGGGTTTTCCCCTTCCCTTCACTTCCTACAATCCACACTTCGAGATGCGGAAACTCCCTCCGGACATGATGCACGGCCCTGAGAAAATCAATCTGGCCCTTGATCGGTGACAAGCGGCCGACATTAATAATTCGCAGCGTTTTTTTCGGGCTTTCGTACTTATCCGGAACATAGGTAAACTGGGTAAGATCAATCCCCCGGTGAATAAGCCGGATATTATCGGGCGGAACATCAAAATCATCAATCATGTGGCGCCCCACCACTCTTGAGATCACAATCACCCGTTTTCCCCAGCCCATCACACGGCTAAAAAAATGATCTGAGTAGTATCCGTGACAGGTCGTCACAAAGGGAACTCGCGCTTTCTGCGCCGCCATCCAGCCAAGCCACGCAGGGACACGGCTCCGTCCGTGAACAACGTCGATGTGCTCTCTCTGGATAATTTCCACCAGCCGCTCGATAAGCGATAAGGAAAATAGGGACTTCTTATGAACCGGCAGCGTGTAGTGGCGAACACCAAGCTGATTTAACTGAGCAACCATGGCTCCGCCGGAGGACACCACAACGAGATCCTCGCCCCGGGCTTTCAATGCCCGCGCCAAGTCCACGACACCTCTTTCCACGCCCCCTAATTCAAGGGACGGAAGAATTTGAAGGGTTTTCACAAAATCTCCTGCAGTTTTTCACGCAGCGCTTTTTTTTCCTGCTCTGCCAAAGAGGGCGCCGCAGCGGCATTTGCATTTTTAATCTTTTCTTCCAGATCCATGACAGAGGCCCTTACAACCGCGCCCCTCTCTTCCAAAAGCTTCAAAAAGCGCTGATGCTTTGCGGGAAGCTGGGCGGTTTCTCCCAGCCCCAGCACCACAACCCGCTTCCCCGAACTTACCGCTTCTGAAACCATTGAGATGCTGTCTTCGGTGACAATCAAAATGCTGGCAAGCTGCATCATGCTTTCCACAACTCCGGAGCGAGGATCTTCGGATGCAAGAACCAGCGACTGACATTTCAAAAAACGCGGCTTTTCAATTTTCAAAAAATTACAGACTTCCGCCGGCGTCCTTCGGGATGTTGTGACAAGGTAATCGCCTGCCGCCGCGCTATTTTTTTCAAGCACTTCAAAAAGCTGCTTCACATTTCCCAGCGGCATCCCGTACCTGCGAGTGGCCCCGCCAAGAAAAACGCTAACCCCCACCTTTTCCGGCTTTTTAACCTCATCCCTTAACACATTCTGTAAATCCCCTGAAAATTCTGAGGATGGCGCCGAGGGTGTCAGCAGGGTTCGTATCGCTTGTTCAGGAACCCTTCCCGTGTCATGCTCGGGAACAACCGCCAGGTCATAACGGCAAAGGCTGTAGGGAAATGGCGGCTTCATCAGCACAATGGATTTGCCGCCGTTTTCCCGGGCCAGGCAAAGATTCAACGGCACTAAACTTGCGCCCGTAGAAATAACAAAATCAGCTCCGGAATTTTCAACGGCTGCCGCCGTTTCCGGATTCAGAAAAAACCTCAGCCAGGAAAGACGCCCTTGCGCCCAGGGTATGAAAAAAAAGGCCAGGATCTGAAACAGAATCCTGTGCGCTTCTGACTTAAACCCCACGGGAATCGTTTCGACCCGGTATTCCATTCCCGGCCGGCCATACTGAGTTTCTACGGACCGGAACGATTGAACAATCGCTTGAGACTGCTTGACATGACCAGGCTTTCCGTCCGACAGAACCACCAGCCTTTTGGTCCAGCTATATTTCCATCTTTTTTTGGCCCACAGCCACTGCTCCGGATTTTCCGAGATCCGCTTTTCAACAAGCTCCAAGTACCGGCGCACCGGCTCTTCAAACTTCGCTTCATCTTTTTCATTCAGCGGACAGGGAATAATTTCTTCCACGTGAATCACGTGCCGGCCGTCTTTCCCTCTCGAAATAAAAGCCGGAAGAATAATCGACCCGGTCCGGCTCGCAATCTCAAAGGCACCGGTCGGAATCGTTGTTTTTCTCCCGAAGAAAGGAAGAATGAGTCCTGCGCTTTTACCCGCGGATTGATCCGCAAGAACGCCGACCAGCTCGGAACGCCGGAGCGCTCGCACCAGATCCCTAAGGTCCATGCCGCGGTTCCGGACCACGCGGGATCCTTTAATCTGGCGGAAATCGTTCAGAAGGGAATTCAGGCGCGAGTGCTTTTGTTCCCGCATCAGGGCATGAATGGGCTTTCCCAGCACCCCGGAAACCATTTGAAGAAGTTCCCAGTTTCCAAGATGGGCCGTTAAAAGAAGCACCCCTTTGCCCTGATTCACGGCTTCATGAAAGCGCTCCAGGTGATGAATGTCAACATCCTGCCGGACGGTGTCGAGATTCAACAAAGGAAATCTCAGGAACTCCAGCGCGCTTTGTCCGATATGCTCGTAATGCCCGCGCACAACTTTCCATCTCTGCTCCGGCGTCAGGCTTTTTCCAAAGGCCGCCTTTAAATCAGCATAGGCTGAATGTTTCCGCCCGGAAAAAAAGTATCCGCAAGCCCCCAGAAAACGTCCTGCCCCAAGAGCCCACCGGGCCGGCAGCGCTTGAACCGCTCCGGCGGCGAACCGGATCGTCCAAAATCCGGAAACATCGAGGAATTCGTCTTTCAACGGCTGCTCCCAAGCAGGCGCATCACATGACTTCTCAGAAGATCTTCTCCTGAAGCAAGGCACAAACGCGTCGCCAAAACGAGCGGGTCAAAAACTTCGGCGATGACACTCGGCGCACGGAAGAAATCTTTTTCTGTCGTAATAACTTCATGACTCGCGGCAGCCTCGCTCACAACCTTAATCTCTTCAAGGTCACGGCGGGAGTATGGGTGGTGATCCGTAAACTCGAAGTTGCGGATGGGGCGGATCTGGGAATGTGCGAGGATCAGCTGGAAAGAACGCGGCACACCGACCGCTGAGAAAGTCGTAACACGCTGATTCTGAAGCCTCTCGATCGGCACACGCTGGCGTTTGCGGGCGCGAAAGAAAAAAAGCGGTTCTAAATAGGACTCGACGATTCCTGCCTGAGGAGCAAGCTCCGAAAGCTTCTTTTTAAGACTTTCAAGCTCTTCAGGCTTGACCAAATTAACATGCGTGAGAACGATCAGATGGGCCCGGCTCAATCCTTCCAGCGGTTCGCGCAGCGGACCCCGGGGAACCAGCTCCCCGTTTCCGAAGGGATTTAGGCAGTTCACAGTGACAATCTCCAGATCGCGCTGAAGCGCCCAATGCTGGAAGCCATCATCCAGAATGGCGGCATCCACCCGGTTTTTCTGCGCGATCTCTGTCGCGGTTGAAAAACGGTCCTTCCCCACGCCAATCAAGACGCGGGGCAAATGCTGGCGGTATTGCTCAATTTCATCGTGACTGTAGCCCCGGGACAAAATCAACGGCGTTTTGTCAGCATCATTAATCAAACGA
This sequence comes from uncultured bacterium, assembly GCA_964434115.1. Lineage (GTDB taxonomy): Bacteria > Omnitrophota > Omnitrophia > Omnitrophales > Aquincolibacteriaceae > ZLKRG04. Next base: position 284,262 of record CAYSSX010000002.1, on the reverse strand, counting down.
ACGATGTACTCTACAAGCGGGGTCTTTCCTGTCCCCCCCCAAGTCAGATTTCCAACACTAATGACCGGAAAAGAAAGTTTCTTCCGGGGTCTTTTACCGCTTTCATAAAGCTCTTTTCGATACGCGGCCCCTCGCCCGTAAATTTTTGAGCAGGTTTTCAAAACCGGATACCAGAACGATGCCGCACCGCCTTGTTCCCGGTCTTCGGCCAGCAAACGGAAATATGTTTTCCAATTCTTCCCCATGTTTCATCCTTTCACAAGTTCGGTTTCTGAGGCAAGGAAATCGGACAGCCAACGGACATGCCTTTCTGTGGATCCGCGAAGGGACACAATGGCATCATAAGCGTTCCGGCCCAGCCTCTCTTTTTCCGCAGGGCTTTCCAAAATTCTTTCAAGTGCGAAGGCAAGCTCGCTTTCATCCCTTGCAAGCATGGCGCCGCCTTCTTCGTTCAGAATCTGATAAACCCGTTCAAAGTTAAAAACGTGCGGGCCGTGCACAATCGCCTTGCGGAATGCGGCAGGCTCAATAGGATTCTGCCCCCCCCGCTTCGGAATCATGCTGCCGCCGACAAAAACGGCATCAGCCAGCGCGTAAATTTCTTTTAAAACTCCCAGTTGATTTAAAATTAAAATGTCGAATTCGACACCTTCCCTTTTTTCAGTTGCTAAAACCGTCTTAAAACCTAATCCGGCCATTTGGGACGCTGCTTCTTTTGAGCGTTCCACATGCCGCGGAGCCATAATCATTTTTAAATCCGGGTGATTTTCACGCAATTTGGAAAGAACTCGCCCAAGAATCACCGCTTCTCCAGGATGCGTGCTGCCCGCGACTAAAACCGGTACTTCCTCATCGATTCGCCACTTCGCACGAAGCGCTTTATTTAACGCCTTGGGATCTGCCTCCAAAGCAACATTGTCATACTTCATATTACCAAGCACATGAATGTTTTCAGCCGCCGTTCCGATTTCCGAAAAGCGCCGGGCATCTTCTTCCGTTTGCGCGAGAACAAACTCCAGACGGGAAAAAAGCGGGTGGAAAATCCCGCGAAAACGACTGTAATTTTTGGCGGATTTTTTTGAAAGGCGCGCGTTCAAGATTCCGATCGGAACATGCGCCCGGGCCGCTTCTGTGATCAGATTAGGCCAGATTTCCGTCTCCATCAGGAGCAGGCAATCCGGCTGAAGATCACGGAAAAAACTTTTTACGGAAAAAGAAAAATCGAAGGGGAAATAACAGACTGAGACCCTGGGGTCTTTTATCTTTTTGGCAATCTCCTGTCCCGTAGGAGTTACTGTCGTAAGCACCAGGTGATAGCCCGGGCAATCCTGAAGCAGCCGCCTGATAAAATGCTCCGCGGCCATCACTTCCCCGACGCTTACTGCGTGAATCCAAATCACACGTTTTCCAATCACGGTCTCTTTAAGAGAGGACGGAAGAACACCCAGTCTCTGGCGAAAAAGCTCTCGGCCGCTTTCTGCCTGACGCGTGCGCACAAGGAAAGACGGAAGGAAACCCATCGCCATAAAAAAGAAAGCTGCGTTATAAAAAAAGGTCATCTCTGTTTCCTCATGGGGCCTCAGGCGTGCGGATGCGCCGCGTCATAAGCTTCTTTCAAACGCTTCGTTGTCACATGTGTATAAATTTGGGTCGTTGAAAGATTTTCATGCCCCAGCAGTTCCTGAACGCTCCGGAGATCCGCTCCGCGGTCAAGCATGTGTGTCGCAAAAGAATGGCGCAGTGTATGCGGGGAGACTTCCTTATGAAGCGCTATCCTCCGAGAATACTTCAGGATCATGCGCCGGATGCTTCGATCCGTAAGCCTTCCCCCCGAACGATTCAAATAGAGGGGCGCTTTCATGGCGTTACGATGGTCACGCGAAGGCTTATGCTCGAGATAAGACTGAAGCGCCTTCAGCGCCATTTTCCCAAGCGGAACAATCCTCTCTTTTTTACCTTTGCCCCGAACACGCACCAGGCCGCCGAACACATCCACATCTTCTTGATTAAGCCCAACGAGCTCACTGACCCGGAGCCCTGAGCTGTAAAGCGTTTCCAAAATAGCCTTGTCCCGTTTTTCGTCCCAAGTATTTTTCGCCGGCGCTTCAAGAAGACGAACCACTTCTTCAGGATCCAAAAATTGAGGCAGGCGTTTTTCACGTTTGGGCGTTTGAATACCGGCTGCCGGATTTATTTCCAGAAGATTTTCCCGGGCAAGATATTTAAAAAAAGAGCGCAGGCAGGCCAGCTTACGGGAAATGGAACTCTTTGAATAGTCGCGGCTTTTCAGAAGCGCCAGAAAAGAGCGGATATCAAGATAAGTGACACTTTTGCAGTCTTTATCTTTGAGGAATTCGGAGAACTCACGCAGGTCAATTCGGTAGTTCTTCACGGTATGCGGTGAAGAATTTTTTTCAGCAAAGAGATAATTTAAAAACGACTGAATACTTTTATTCATCAGGGGCCCAGGGTTTCCAAACGCTGAACCTGGGACTTTTCGGCGCCTTCCTCATCTTCCTTTTTAGGAAGCTTATTGGCGATGTAATTACAATTCGGATATTTTGAACACCCGTAAAAGGTCCTGCGCATACGAGACATGCGTTTGATTAATTCACCGCCGCAGCCAGGCTGTGGACAGAGAAAACCGGTCGGCAGGGAGCGCGTGTATTTACACTCCGGAAAAGCTGAGCAGGCCAAAAACTTTCCAAACCTTCCCATCTTCAGCAGCATCGGTTTACCGCAGATATCACAAACATGCTCTGTCGGCGTAGGCTCAACACGGATGCTCTCCATCTGCTCCCGAGCGGTCTTCATGTTTTCCTCGAAAGGCTTATAGAAATCTTTCAGCACATTCACCCACTCGACTTCACCTTCCTCGATCTTATCGAGTTCTTCTTCCATTCGCGCCGTAAACTCGACTTCCAGAACATGGGGAAAAAACTGCACCAGCAAATCCGTCACAGTTTCGCCCAGTTCCGAGGGCACAAGAGCGCCTCCTTTACGCGTCACATAGTCACGGGAAACAATGGTTTGGATCGTGGGAGCATAGGTACTTGGACGACCAATCCCTTTTTCTTCAAGCATTTTAACCAGGCTGGCATCGTTATACCGGCCGGGCGGCTTTGTAAAATGCTGGTACCCGATCAACTCGCGAAGCGTCAGAGACTCTCCGTCTTGAAGCTCCGGGAGATCATTCTGCTCGACTCCGCCCTCGTCACCAGGTTCTTCCCCGGCATCCCCCGCTGTCTTGACCGCGGCTTTGGGTTCTTCAAAAACAGCCGTAAACCCGGGGAAAACATTCCTGCGGCCGGTCGTTTTAAAAAAATATTTATCCCCGGCCACAGTCCAAAGGCTGACATGCTCATCGATAGCGGCTGCCATTTGTGACGAAACAAATTTTTTCCAGATTAATGCATAAAGCTTGTAGGCGTCTTCCTCGAGATAGTCCTTGATAGCATTCGGCTCTCTCAAAACTGAGCTGGGGCGGATCGCTTCATGCGCCTCCTGAGCGCCCTTTTTGGATTTATAAACCGGCGGCGCCTCAGGCAGATGATCCACACCATACTTCTGCTTAATATAGGAAGCTGCTTCTTCTTTTGCAGAAGCGGCGATGTTGACAGAGTCTGTTCGCATATAAGTAATCAAGCCGATGCTTCCCTCCGCACCGAGTTCAACCCCTTCATAAAGACGCTGGGCCAAAGTCATGGTTTTGGATGCGGAGAAGCCAAGCCGGTTGTAGGCCTCTTGCTGCAGCTTGCTGGTGGTGTACGGGGCTTGCGGGTATTTTTTCCGGGTTTTCTTTTCGAGCTTGCTAACCTTGAATGGAAGATTCAAAACCTCTTCGCGGATTTTTTTCGTCTGCTCTTTGTTGCTAAGATCCGCTTTTTGTTCTCCGATTTTTTCAAGCTTGGCAATAAAAGCATGCGCTGAGCGGGCGGGATCCTGGGGTGCAAGCTTGGCTTCAAGCGACCAGTATTCCTCGGGAACAAACTTACGAATTTCTCTTTCACGCTCGACCACCAGACGAAGCGCCACGGACTGAACGCGTCCAGCGCTGAGTCCCCGGCCAACTTTTTTCCACAGAAGCGGGCTTAACTCATAACCCACCACGCGATCCAGGACACGCCGCGCCTGCTGGGCATCGACAAGATGCATGGCAATCGGACGGGTTTTTTCAAAAGCCTTGGTAACAGCTTCTTTGGTGATTTCATTGAAAACCACGCGCTGAATAGGAATGCTGTCATCGGCTTCTTTAAATATCTGCTCAAGATGCCAGCTGATCGCTTCACCTTCGCGGTCAGGGTCAGGCGCGAGAAAGATACAGGATTTCCCTTTCGCCTGTTTTTTGAGATTACTGACCGTCTTGCGGGATTTAGCAACAATCACATACTGCGGCGCAAAATCATGCTCAATATCGATCCCCATTTTGCTTTTGGGGAGATCGCGGACGTGCCCCATGGACGCCTCAACCTGAAAATCCTTACCCAGAAACTTATTAATTGTTTTCGCCTTTGCGGGTGACTCAACAATCACCAAATTGGAAGGGCCGGACGATTTTTTCTTGGATGCGGTTTTGGCTGCTTTGGCCATAAATCAGGCTCCCCCTCCGACAAATCGGACAATTTCTATTTTATCCCCGGACTGAACCCGGGTTTCCTCAAAGTAACGGCTAGGAACCACTTCTTCGTTACGCTCAACGACGACTGAAAAAGGGTCTATTTTAAAGGAGTCCAGGAGCCCTCGAAGACTGAGGCCCTCTCCAACCGCCCGTTTTTCTCCGTTCAGATAAATTTCCATAGGCTAAAACCCGTCTTTTACCCCTGTTTTAAGGTCCTCAAACAACAAATAAGGCTATAGATTGATAGGGTTCAAACGGGACATTCTATGAAAAAAGGAAAGAATTGCAAATACTAAGTTTATAGGACGTTTATTCGCGGATATTAATGTCAGTCAATGACTATTATTTTTTGCTAGCAGGAGGGATAAGGAATGCTTTTAAGACTACTTTATGAAATATCTTCCCAGGGGTCATTCTTGGCGGGTGGAGGAGGAGGCGCGGGCTCGCTCTTCTTTTCTTCAGCGCCCGGGGATAGATTGTAGAGGGATTCCAGATGCAGAATTTGTGAATCCCGAATCGCTTCCTTTTCAATACGCTTGATCAGTCTTTTGAGGACGCCCACCCGCATTCCGAATTTTTCAATACAGAGCGTGGTCAAAAGCCGAGTCAGGAGATTCACATGGATTTCAATGTCCTGGACCCTCTCTTGAAGGGTCTTGTTTTCACCAGAAAGCTTCTTAGCGTCTTTTTTCAGGGAGGCCAATTCATCGTGGAGTGAAAGCGCATTTTTTAAAACGCTGGAAGCTTCGCCTGCCGTCATTTGCTTGGCGTTTCCGGCTTTCTTAGTTTTTTTCTTGGATGGCTTTCGCGGCATTTCTATCTCCTAAATAAAGCACTAAAAGTACCTTAACATCCTTTTCCCACAGAGACAACCGATCTTTTATTGAAATAAAAAGCCCCCTTTCAGTAAAGAAAGGAGGCTTCTTGAAAGAGCAATTTTAAAGACTTTTTTACGCGGAAACAACCCGGGTCTTGGCCCAACCGTCCGCCACACGCTCCTGCTTTGTCAGAAGAGAAATGATCTCAACGATGTAACCAACAATCAGAACAAAGGGAATCACGATCAAAATGTTACGGATAAACGCCTGAGCAACCGTGACCTTGCTGCCAGTTAAGCTGACCACTTTCAGCCCAACCATCGCACGCCCCGGTGAATAGACGGTATCACGAAACACAAGCCATCCAATGTTCACAAGAACCAGAATTACACTCCGAGCAGCATCCGGCAGTGTCAGAATCACCAGACCGACAATAAGGCCCAGAAAAATGGGAATAATGAACAGGTCAATGAATGCCGCTGCAAACCTGCGACCTTTCGGTGCCGGTGTTTGCTGACCCGCAAAGCCACTGCTAACAGATTCCATAAATTGCTCCTTTCATACCACTCCGCTGTGGGGTCTTATGTTGCCAAATAATATAGCTTGTTACGGCGCTGGGTGCAAACATCTTTAATAAAACAAAGCGAAAGCCTTTTTTTTAACTCTTTTTTAACTAATCACTAACACTTGTTTATCGGACGTTTGCTGTTAGCATCCCATCCTGTGTTTTTTTGATTCTTTTCGACAATTCGAGCATTGAGAGAGTTGAAAAGAAGACTTCCGCCCTTAACCCGCAGCGGCATTGCAGCTCATCAGGAGTCAGCGCGCCTTCTTCCTTGAGAAAAGACACTATCTCTATGGCCGTACTGTCTAACTCCTCTGGAAAGCTGTGTGCAGGATTCAAATCCGCCGGCAGGTCTTGTTCATCTTTTTTCAGGGGCTCTTCCCTTCCCGCAGGGACTTCCAAAATGCGCTTGGCTTCTGGAGCCATGGCTTCAATCAATACCCCCGGAGAGTCCGCAAGACAAGCCCCTTCACGAAGAAGTTGATGCGTTCCTTGCGACGTCAACTGATCAATTCTGCCCGGCATGGCAAAAACTTCACGGCCTTGATCAAGCGCCTGCCGCGCGGTTATAAGAGAACCGCTCCGGACATGCGCCTCGACAACAAGAATCCCCAGCGAAAGCCCTGAAATAATGCGGTTTCTTTTCGGAAAATGATAGGCGCAAGGCTCTGCCCCCAAAGAGTACTCACTGATCACGGCCCCCTTTTCCGAAATCCGCGAATAAAACGAAGCGTTTTCCTTCGGATAAAAAATGTCTACGCCGCAGCCCAGCACCGCTAAAGTCCGGCCCGAAGGTACTTCAAGCGCCCCTTCATGCGCCGCAAGATCAATCCCCCGGGCAAGCCCTGAAACAATCGTAAACCCGCTTTGTGCCAGTTCACGGGCAAAGCGCCTGGCTTGATGCGTGCCGTAAAAACTGGCATGCCGGGAACCCACAATCGCAAGCGCCGCATTGTCCGATGGGAAAATTCTTCCTTTAACATAGAGCACCAAGGGCGGATCAAAAATTTCTTTCAGCAGGGCCGGATAATCCGGGTCGTAAAAACTAACGAGGGATACATTTTCACGCGAGCATCTTTCCATTTCCTGCTCCGGATGAAATGCTTTCTCAAGAACCCTCAATTCTTCAAGCATGCCTGGGAAAGCTCCCCCTTTGATCATGTCCAGAATCTGGACTGCGGAAACACTTTCTTGGAAAAGTTTAATGAAGGGAGCTGTCCTCCCCGTCTGAAGACGGTTAAGAATGAGCAGAGCCTGCCTGTCTTTCAAAGTGATGTTTTTCATGGGATCTCAGAAGAGCCGTCAAAAAAAACGGTCTTTTTAGGTAAGGACCCGCAAAGGGGCCTGATGCAATGAATCAGCGCTCACAAAACGAACGGTGGTTCACGAAATGAGGAAATTAACGGGCTCCGACGTCCTGTAAAACCCGCTTTAATGACTGCACAGGAATATTTTCAAGTACCGTAACCTGGCCGATTTTTTCCGGAAGAATAAAACGCAGTTTACCTGCACGCTTTTTCTTGTCCCGCATCATCGCTTCAAGAATCGCCGGAATACGGTAATGGGGGCCCTTTAAATGGACAGGCAGCCCCAGTTTTTTCAACACAGCGAACTGGCGTTTCTCAACTTTGGGCTCAAGAATTTTGAGGGAAACCGCAAGACGCGCGGCGCAAACCATTCCAATGCTCACAGCCTCTCCATGAGCAAGCGCCTTGTACCCTGCGGCTTTTTCAAAAGCATGCCCAAAGGTGTGCCCGTAATTCAGGATCATGCGTTCACCCTTGATTTCAAACTCATCACGGCTCACCACTTCGGCCTTAATTGCCGCTGACCTCAGAACCAGCGTTTCAAGAAGGCCTGCATCCCGGGCAAGAATGCGTTCGTGTTCTTGCTCCAAGGTTTTAAACAGGACCTTGTCCCGGATCATTCCGTATTTCACGACTTCCGCGAGCGAGGAGCAGAGTTCCCGCCGGGAAAGTGTAGCGAGTGTTGCGACATCTGAAACAACAAGGCGGGGCGGATAAAAAGTACCCACCAAATTTTTTCCCTGTCTGAGATTAACCGCCGTTTTCCCGCCGATAGAACTGTCCACTTGAGCGAGAAGGGTTGTTCCAAAATTAACAAAAGCAAGCCCGCGGAGATACGTTGAAGCCGCAAAGCCTGCCAAATCCCCAACCACTCCGCCGCCAAGCGCCGCAACAACATCGCGCCGTTCAAAATCATGGCGGATCAGTTGATCATAAATTTTGAGCAGCCATTCGGAAGACTTGGCAGCTTCACCATCGGGGACATAGAAAACCTCACAAACATAACCTTCATCCGCAAGGCTTGCGGCCAGCTTGGGCAGATAATGCCTTGCGACACCCCGCTGAGTCACAAGAAAAACCTTCCCCTTAAAATCAAGCGCCTTAAAAAGATCGCCTGCCTGTTCAAGAAGGCCATTTCCGACTTTGATATCGTAATTGTGCTTCAGGCTTTTGACACGAATTGAGTTCAAGGCTTAACTCCTAGTTTGACGAGGATCTCTTCGGCGGTCTCTACAGGCGTTTTCCCATCTGTTACAACGACAAGATCACTGCAGCTTTTGTAAAGAGGGGCTCTCTCACCCGCCAAAACTTCCACTCGTTCTATCCAATTTTCCGTCTTGAGCAGCGGACGCTCCGTACTGCCTCGAAGTCTTTTAATCAGCCAAGGAACAGACGTTTCAAGGAAAACAACCTTTCCCGTCTCTTTCATTAGGAGGCGGTTGGCATCGCGAAGAACAAGGCCGCCGCCCGTCGAAAGAACCTGTCCGTCTCTGGCGCTCAAGCGCTTAAGAACTTCAGACTCAAGATTCCGGAAAAAGGGCTCACCCTTCGCTTCAAAAATTCCGGCGACGGAAAGCTTTTCTTCGGTTTCGATCATGCGGTCAAGATCTACAAACTTCATTTTGGCTAATGCCGCAAGGGCCTTCCCGGTGACGGTCTTACCGGACCCCATCATTCCGACGAGGTAAATGTTCATCAGGCTTTCCGGATCTGCTCAAGATACCCCTCGTAATTCCGGCGGATTTCCGTCATCGAATCACCGCCAAACTTTTCGAGAAAGGCATCCGCAATAACAACCGAGATAATCGAGGCACCGATTAAGCTGCCGGCAGGAACAGCGCAAAAATCAGACCGTTCAAAGTCCGCCTTCTCAGGTTCTTTGGTCTGCAGATTCACAGAAGCCAGAGGCTGCCCCAGAGTTGAGATAGGCTTCATCGTAATCCGGACGACGATATCCGCACCGTTACTGGTTCCGCCTTCGATTCCTCCAGCACGGTTCGTCTTGTGGAAATATTCCCGCTTTGCAGCGTCATAAAATATCTCGTCATGGGCTTCGGAACCAAAAAGCCCCGCCAGCTGCCTGCCGGAACCGATTTCAACAGACTTCACAGACTGCATGCTCATCGCGTGCTGGGCAATCCGCGCGTCCAGCTTGCGTTCATGGTGAACATGCGAACCGAGCCCGATAGGAACACCTGAAATGCGGACTTCAAAACAGCCCCCTAAAGTGTCTTTGCGACGGCGGGCTTCATCAATAGCGGTGATCATTTTCTTTTCCGCTTCCCGCGAAATACAACTGACATCCGAGCCTTCTTTCAAACGCCGGATATCCAGAGCTGTCAGTTTCTCATCAACATCCACGCTGACCGGACCAATCTGAATCACATGCGCTTCAACCTCAATTCCAAACTCTTTCAGAAAAAGCTGACTCAGGCTTCCGACAGCTACACGCATAGCTGTTTCGCGCGCGCTAGCCCTTTCAAGAACAGGACGGATTCCTTGGTTGTATTTAAGTGATCCGACAAGATCCGCATGCCCGGGACGGGGACGCATGAGATCCGGCATTTTATCGATTTTAAAATCATTGTTCACCAGAAGGAAACCGATGGGGGCCCCTGTAGAAATTCCTTTTACAACCCCGCCTAAAATCTGGACTTTGTCCTGCTCAATCTTCTGACGCCCGCCCCGGCCATAGCCTTGCTGGCGCTTTCCGAGCATTCCATTGATAAAATCAAGATTCACGCAAAGGCCGCTTGGCATGCCTTCGATAATCGTTGCCAAATACTGGCCGTGAGATTCGCCTGTTGTAATGTATCTCAGCATAAAAACTCCGATCTTAAGATCGCTTTAAAAAACGCCGGCCTCCACAGCTCCTGACGCTTTCGGTTTAAGAAATCACGAAAAGAGACTTCCAAAGCTTGTCTCCGTAGATAAACATCCAGGCTCCGGTTAAAGCTAAAAAAGGACCATACGGAATTGTTTCCTGTTTCCGGACAAAACGCACGTAGAGGGCTAAGGGCATGGCCACTACCGGCGCAAACAAAAAGACGAGAATAATCTTCTGCGCCCCGAGAAACGCGCCCATCATTCCCAGTAGCTTGATGTCGCCGCCGCCCATGCTTTCTTTTTTGAAAAGCATATTTCCGAGAATTCCCGTGCCCAGCAAAATGCCTCCTCCAATCAAAACCCCAAGCAAGCCGCGCAGAAGTCCCTGGGCCCAAAATGCCTGCTTATGAATTTCAGGAAAAACCGCGCTGGCAATAACCCCTACAACAATTGAGGGAAGCGTAAATTTGTCCGGGATATAGCCTGTCTCAAGGTCTGTCATGGTGACACCCAGAAGAACCGTGAAAAGATAAATTCCAGCAAAAGTCATCCCTGAGAACCCATAGACAGTCCCCATCATCATCCAGATCACGCCAGAAAGAAGCTCCACTGTAAAATAGCGTATGGAAATCGGGGCCTGGCATTTCCGGCAGCGGCCTTTTAGAAGAAGATAACTAATCAGCGGAAGATTATCGTACCAGGCAATCGGGGTTGAGCATTTGGGGCAGTGGGAGCCTGGCTTGACGATTGATTCATCCAGCGGAAAACGATGGATACAGACATTCAGGAAACTTCCAAAAATGGCTCCAAAAACAAAAAAGAAAGCTTCGATCATGTTCTGTCCTTTTGTTTTCTCTCGCGCTCATCAAGGGCTTGGACCAAGGCCTCACGCATTTCAAAAACCGGGGCCTTCTTTCCTGTCCAGCATTCGAAGGCGCGAGCCCCTTGATAGACAAGCATCCCAACTCCGTTTAAAGTGCGGTGGCCTTTTTTTTCCGCCTGCCTTAACAAGGTTGTCTTAGCCGGAGAATAAATGAGGTCATAAAACAATTTACGTCTTCCGCCGTAAGCTTTTGGAATTATTTTTTCAGGGAGCACTGCCGGATCCCCAGGCTTTAACCCCAGAGAGGTTGAATTGACAACCAAGTCAGAGGCCTCAAGGCATTCGGCCAAACATGTATTTTCAAGCGAGCTTCCCTTAAGCGGGACCCCTGGAAAAAGTTTCTGGAACTGCTTCGCAAGGAGCCGCGCCCTTTCGGCATGCCGGTTAAAGATAAGAATTTCCTTCGCGCCTGATTTGGCAAGTCCATAAACAGCCGCGCGAGCGGCGCCTCCGGCCCCCAAAACCAAAGCACGCTTCCCTCTTATCTGAAATCTTCCCTCTTGCTTCAGAGCTTCCAAAAAGCCATAAACATCGGTGTTTGTTCCCAGCCAGCGGCGTCCCCGGCGATAGACCGTATTGACCGCACCAATCTTCGCAGCTTCCGGGCTTATTTCATCCAGAAAACTCATTACGGACTCTTTGTAGGGAATGGTAACGTTAAAGCCTTCCAAAGGCAGCGCCTTTAGCTTTTTCATTGCCGTTTTGAAGTTTTGGCTTCCCAGCTCAAGCACAAGATAAAACGCTTTGCGCCCCGAAAGGGAAAACGCTTTTTCCTGCATTGCTGGAGACAGGGAATGCGAAAGGGGGTCTCCAAAGATTCCATACAGCTCGAAGGGCGTGTCTTTTTTTGAAGAGGCCACGGGTTTACAGGGAAGTCTGCGGATTCATTCTCGGCGAGAAAGATTCCGCAGAAATCTTGTTGAGCGCAAAAAGGTAAGCCTTAACACTGGCCTCAATAATGTCTGTACTCGTGCCTCGGCCCGTGACTTCCTTGGCTCCGATGTTGAGCTTTACGGCCACATCTCCCAAGGCATCTTTTCCGCCCGTGACCGATTGAATACTGTAGTGGGCAAGCGTTGCCTTCGACTTAACGATTTTTTCAATCGCCTTGTAACAGGCATCCACCGGGCCATCTCCGTCGGATTCGGCAGAATGCGTTTTCCCTTCGTGAATAAGCCGGATTTCCGCCGAAGGTTTTCTTGAAGTCTCGCTGGTCACCTTCAAATAGCTCAGCTTCCAGGTCTCCGGAATGTTCAGTCCGACATCTTCGAGAATAGTCTCAAGATCTTCGTCAAAAACATATTTCTTTTTGTCCGCCAGGGCCTTGAAACGGTCAAAAGCCCTGCTCGAATCTTCTGGCCTCAAAGTAAAGCCCAGTTTTTTGACCCGCTCGTTAAAGGCATGGCGTCCGGAAAGCTTCCCCAGCATCAAATGGCTTCCCTTCAACCCGATTTTTTTGGGATCCATGATTTCATAGGTTTGGCGCTTTTTCAAAACGCCATCCTGATGAATTCCTGATGCATGCCAGAAAGCATTTCTGCCGACAATCGCTTTGTTAGGCTGAACCACCATCCCAGTCAGGGAAGAAACAAGGCGGGATGTCTTGGAGATTTCATTGAGTTTGAGGTCTGTGTAGCAATCCATGAGGTCTCGGCGCGTATCAATCGCCATGGCAATTTCTTCCATAGCCGCATTCCCGGCGCGCTCACCAATTCCATTGATTGTACACTCCACCTGATTAGCCCCGGCCAAAACGGCAGCCAGAGAATTCGCCACAGCCAGACCAAGATCATTGTGACAGTGGACAGACAGAATGACTTTTTTGCCAAGCACCGGATTTTTTTTAATCAAACTCGCAATAACATCGCCAAATTCTTCGGGCACAGCATACCCAACAGTGTCCGGAACATTAATGGATGTCGCACCCGCTTCAACAGCAGCACGAACGACCTGCGCCAAAAACTGCGTCTCAGTGCGGGAGGCATCCTCAGGAGAGAATTCGACTTGATCAAAATCCTTCCGCGCCGACCTGATCATGGTCGACACAAGCTGAAGAATTTCACCCTTGTCTTTTTTGAGTTTGTATTGGCGATGAATCTGCGAGGTTGCCAAAAAAACATGCAGCCTTTTCCGGCGGGCTTTTTCCAAGGCCTTCCGGCAGGCGTCAATGTCACGCTCGACCATTCTGGCCAATCCGCAAATAATCGGCTTGCGAACCTCTTCACAGATTCTGGCAATGGCTTCCATTTCACCCGGAGAAGATGCGGGAAAACCAGCCTCAATCACATCAACGTTCAACCGCTCAAGCTGACGGGCAACTTGCAGTTTTTCATCGGGGGTTAAAGATGCCCCCGGTGACTGCTCGCCGTCTCTTAAGGTGGTGTCAAAGATGTGGATCTTTCTTTTCTTGGACTTGTCTTTCACTTTACCTTGTCGCAACCCCTGCTTTCACGGAATTTTGCTGAACCGGCTGTTTGATCCAATGCATCATCGAGCGTAGGTTCGTCCCCACTTTTTCAACGAGGTGGGCATCGCATTCCGCGCGCCATTTGTTGTAATTCGGGCGGCCATTCTTGTTTTCATCGATCCACTCTTTGGCAAAAGCACCCGTGCAGATCTCGTTCAAAATCTTTTTCATTTCCTTGCGGGTTTCCGCTGTCACAACGCGGCGTCCACGCGAATAGTCGCCGTATTCGGCCGTATCGGAAACACGGCGGTGCATCCCGCTGATACCTTCAGCAAACATGGCGTCAACGATAAGCTTCACCTCATGGAGGCATTCGAAATACGCCATTTCAGGCTGATAACCAGCCTCTACCAGCGTATCGAATCCCGCACGAATAAGCTCGCTCAAACCACCGCACAAAACAACCTGTTCGCCAAACAAATCAGTTTCCGTTTCTTCCTTAAAATTGGTCTCGATGACACCCGCACGAGTTCCGCCAATGGCTTTGGCATAAGCCAAGGCATATTTCATCGCATTGCCGGAAGCATCCTGATAAATAGCGACCAGGCAAGGCACACCGCCGCCTTCGAGAAACTGGGTGCGGACAAGTGCGCCAGGGCCTTTGGGCGCGACCATGAAAACATCGACATCTTTGGGCGGCTTGATATATCCGAAATGAATATTAAAGCCATGCGAGAAGAGCAGGGCTTTGCCCTTGGTCAGATGCGGGGCAATGCTCTTATTGTAAAGATCTCCCTGCAAGTGATCCTGGACCAGAATCTGAATAATGTCCGCTTCACGGGCCGCAACATCAGCTTCCACGGGCTTAAAACCATCTTCAACGGCTTGGTCATAATTTTTGCCGCCCTTGCGCTGCGAAATAATGACGTCCACTCCCGAATCACGGAGGTTCAATGCCTGACCGCGGCCCTGGATTCCATAACCGACAATGGCCACTTTTTTGCCCTTCAGGGCGTTCAAATCTGCATCTTTCTCGTAATACATCTTAGCCATGATTAAGTTCCTTCTTTCTTGTCAATGAATTGTGAGAGTTTAGTACCAGTCATCACCGATGGCTTTTTTGCCTGCGGCCTTTTTCTTGCCCTTGCCGGGCTTTGCTTTTACTTCAAGCGTTTCGAGTTTGCGCGTTTTAAGCGAGATTTTTTCCGGCGCCGTGAGTTCTGTACGGCGGGAAATCGCCACAAGCCCGGTTCTTACAACTTCAAGCATGCCGAACGGGAGAAGCAATTCAAGCATGGCATCAATCTTACTTTCACTGCCCGTCACTTCAATCGTGAGCGACTTGGGATTCACATCCACGATTTTGCCGCGAAAGGTATTTACAATCTGCATGATGTCATTACGTGTCGCAGGCGTTGCGCTTACCTTGGCAAGCACAAGTTCACGGTCAATAATTTCATCCTCGCTGATGTCGACAACCTTGATGACATCAATAAGCTTGCCGAGCTGCTTAATGATCTGCTCCACGACGCGGTCATCTCCGGTCGTCACAATGGTCATGCGGGAAACATCAGGATCATGAGTCTCTCCCACGGCAAGTGAATCAATGTTAAACCCGCGCCCCGAGATAAGCCCTGAAACCCGGGCCAAAACTCCAGAGTGATTTTCCACCAGCGCTGAAATAATGTGCTTCATAAACAACTCCTTGTCGGTTGCGTCAAATTGAGGTTAGGCCATATCCATAACTTGATCCAGTGCGTGACCGCTTGGAACCATAGGGTAGACGTTATCTTCCTTGGATACGAGAACCTGGACCAGCACCGGACCTTTGTGCGCCAGTGCTTTTTTAATGGTCGGAACCACGTCATCTTTTTTCTCAACCCGCAGCGCCATCACCCCGTGACTTTCAGCAAGTTTCAGAAAGTTGGGATTCGAGGGGCCAAGAACGGATCCGGAAAGCCGGTTGTTGTAAAAAAGCTGCTGCCACTGGCGGACCATCCCATGATAGTTGTTATCCATGATAAACAGCTTCACCGGAATATTGTAATAGGCAGCGGTTGTGAGTTCACAGATGGTCATTTGAACCGATCCGTCACCGTCAATACACACCACGGTTTCATTCGGCCGGCCAAGCTGCGCCCCAATGGCCGCGGGAAGGCCGTAGCCCATGGTACCAAGACCGCCGGAAGTCAGCATGCTGCGGGGCGCTCCAAACTTATACCACTGAGCGGCCCACATTTGATGCTGCCCAACTCCCGTCGTAACCACAGCCTTGTGCTTGGTCACTTCACCAATCATGGCGATCGCATATTCCTGACGGATGACATCGCCGGCATCTTTGTACTTGAGCGGGTGTTTTTTCTTCCACTCTTCAACCTGATCCGTCCACTCTTTAATGTCTTTGCGCTTGTCGGTCGCAAGCTTGTTAAGATCCTTCAACACATGCTTCACGTCACCAACGATCGACACATCGACCTTTACGGTTTTGGAAATAGACGCCGGGTCAATATCAATGTGAATGATTTTGGCGTGCGGGCAAAATTTTTCAATGTTCCCGGTCACGCGGTCGTCGAAGCGGGCGCCGACAGCAATCAGCAGATCAGAACGCTGGACGGAATAATTCGCATAGACCGTACCATGCATACCCAGCATGCGCAGTGACAGCGGATGATCTTCCGGGAAAATTCCCAGACCAAGCACTGTCGTGGTAATCGGAATTCCGGTTTTTTCAACAAGCTCGAAAACCTCCTTGTTCGCACCAGAGCCCACAGCGCCGCCGCCCACATAAAGAACTGGACGCTTACTTTCCTTAATCAGTTCTGCGGCTTTTTCTATTTGAGCCTTATCACCTTTGGTCGGAATTTCATAACCGCGGATATGAACATCTTCCGGCCATTCAAAATCAACCATCTGCCGGCTGATGTTGACGGGGAAATCAATCAATACGGGACCGGGACGGCCTGTGCGGGCAATATGAAAAGCTTCCCTGACCGTGCGCACAATATCGCGGACATCACGGATCAGGTAATTGTGCTTGGTAACAGGACGGGTAATGCCAATGACGTCTGCTTCCTGGAAAGCGTCACTGCCGATGGCTGTTGTTGCCACCTGACCGGTAATGCAAACCATCGGGGCTGAATCCATGAATGCCGTGGCAAGACCTGTCACGGTGTTGGTCGCCGCAGGACCTGAGGTCACCAAGCAAACACCGGGTCTTCCGGTCGCCCGGCCGTAGCCATCAGCCATGTGAGAAGCTCCCTGCTCATGGCGAACAAGGATGAATTTAATTTTCTTCGAATCATAAAGCGCATCAAAGGTCGGCAGAATCGCTCCCCCGGGAAGACCAAAAATGCAGTCCACCCCTTCCATTTCCAACGCCTTGATCATTGCTTGTGCACCTGTCATCTTCATAAAATCACTTCTCCCGTTCCTTTAGACATGAAAAAAATTTTCAACCCATAAAACTGATTTTTCCTTCCAGGATTTCTGGCTCTCCCGGACGCGCTTTTCCCAGGTTTCGGAGTTGTTCTCAAGCCACTCCACAACCTTACGCTTAAAAAGATCTGACTGGATTTGCTCCCAGTTTTCCACTTTCATCAATGCGACGAGATACCCTTTTTTTTCGTAGTTCCGTGCTTCCTTTTCAATTTGCCCAAGCCGCTCCGCGTCCTGTCCAGACGCTACCACAAGAAAAGGAACCTGCCTCGCCGCACGTTTGCTTAAATGAAGCAATTTCTCATACTTCCCGCTCCAGGTCCCGTCGAGAAGCACGACAGAAGAAAACTCGTCAGGATGATTCGTGGCAAGGTATGCCGCGTAATGAGCGCCACCCTTTCGTCCCACGAGAAAAGTCTTTGTCTTGTCAATCCGGTAACGCTGAGCAACGTCATTTTTGATTCCGAGGAGCCACTCGTCCATGCTGTAGGGCGTGTCCTCAGGTCTCAGATTTGTCGCGCAAAGAACAAACATACTCTTGCGCTTCCCTGTGTTCGCCCAGTATTGGATGAGTTCCTCAGGAGACTCCCCCTCATCCGGGACACTTATCAAGATCGGGTAGTTTCGATCGGGCTTATAATTTTCAGGAACATACAAATAAACCGGATACCGGTAATTTTGAAGCTCAAGCAGCCCTGTCGGAAGATTTCCAAAAAACGTATCGGCCGTCGCGGTCTGCCCTTTTGGAAAACCTAAAAAAAAGATAAAAAAAATCAACGCAGCAGAAAAACCAGAGGAAATTTTTCTCATATTTTCACTCCCGGAAAACCGGCCTCAGGGCATTCTCCACCCTTTAGCGGCTTCGAATCTTTTTCCGATGCCGTTCTTTTGACGTAACTTCCTGAAAAGAAATGATTTATTTTATTCATCTTCGCGCTCTTGTCAATGCTTCGCCCTGGGCCTGACCGAAAGCTTCACCGGTAAAAAGGGAGAAAATCGACGGGAAGTGCACGGCCCAGGAGGCTTCTCCCCAGGAGAAGGCTTGGGTTACACTGCAGAGAGAACTGAGTTGAAGAGGCTTTTAACGCGAGACCTTGATGGTCTCAAGCTTTTCGCTAAACTGCCTCGCCCGCTCGGTAATCTGCTGCCAGTTGTCGGTGCGTACGAGAGGTCTCTCGAATAGCGACTGCTTGACGCACACCGCTACGCTGTCTTTGAGGTAATCAAAGACGCTGTCGAGATTAACACCGCCGGCAACAATGAGCTTGGTCTGAGAAGGCAGGGCATTCCGGAGAGATTTAAGATACTGAGGACCTCCTGAAGAGGCAATCGGGTTAACCATCACCAGATCCGCACCGAGCTGATAAGCATTCACAATCTCGGTCGGGGTGAGAGCCCCCTGAATGACAAAACAACCGTTGTGCTTTGCAACACTGATCACTTCCCGGTCCGTATAGGGTGTTGAGACGAATTCCGCGCCGGCCTTAATCGCGCGTTGAGCCATTTCGCCATCGGTCACACTGGCACCCACAAGGACGCCGTCTTTTTTGGCATAAGCTTCGATAATGCGTGTCGCCTGGGGTGTCTGCATTGAAACCTCGAAAATACGGAAACCACCGGCAAGGGCTGCCTTGATCATTTCTTCAGCGTCATCCGCAGAGCTGGAACGAATCACGGCAATCAATTTATTTTCTTCGATCAATTTTAATTTTACGGACATATTCTAGGGTCTCCTGAAGGTCGAGGTTGGCGAAATTATAGGGGCGGCAGCAGATCAGTGTCAATAGTGGAATCAGGGTTTTTCATTGTTTTTTCAAGGGTTTCACACGCACCGGACTCGAAAGTACGCTTTCCCCCGCCCCTTCCTTTTCTTCTACCCGCCGGATCTCGTCCCTGTAACGGGCTGCCTTGTCAAACTCCAAAGCCCGGGCAGCGGCCTCCATCCGTTTTTTGAGATAAGCGAGGTAAGTCTTTATTTCATAAGACTTTTGCTCTTCCCCGACAACCTCGGCAACAAGCTCCTCAGCAGCCTTCCACTTTTCAATTCCCTCCCGGATAGCTTTCTGTACAGAGGCGGGTTTAATGCCGTTGCGCTCATTATACTCGGATTGCAGCTTGCGGCGCCTTAAGGTCTCGTCCATCGCCTTGCGCATGGAGTCGGTAATGCGGTCCGCATACATGATGACTTTCCCATTCAGGTGACGGGCCGCACGGCCCGCGATCTGAATAAGCGACACCTCACTGCGCAAAAAGCCTTCCTTGTCCGCATCCAAAACAATCACCAGAGACACCTCCGGAAGATCAAGTCCTTCGCGGAGAAGATTAACGCCAATCACACAGTCGTATTTTTTAAGACGAAGATCCCGCAGGATCTCCACCCGTTCAAAAGCATCAAACTCCGAATGCAGGTAATGAACGGCGATGCCAACGTCTTTCAAATAACGGCTAAGGTCTTCTGACATTTTTTTTGTCAGCGTGGTTATGAGCACACGCTCCTTGTCCTTGATACGCTTTTTGATCTCCGAAATTAAATCATCGATTTGCCCCTTTGTTGAGCGCACTTCGATCTCGGGATCCAAAAGCCCCGTGGGACGAATAATCTGTTCAACGCTTTGATCCGCTCTTTTCAACTCATATTCGGAAGGTGTAGCTGAAACAAAAAGCACCTGCCCAACTTTTTTTTCAAATTCCTCAAAACGAAGGGGCCGGTTATCCAGCGCGGAAGGCAGGCGAAAGCCATATTCCACAAGAACTTTTTTGCGGGACGCATCGCCTTGATGCATCCCCCGGATCTGCGGAATACTTTGATGACACTCATCGATGATTGTTAAGAAGTCTTTGGGGAAATAGTCTAAAAGCGTATAGGGCGTTGACCCCGGTGCCCGGCCCGTTAAGTGGCGGGAATAATTTTCAACACCAGAGCAGTAGCCGACTTCGCGGAGCATCTCGAGGTCATACCTCGTCCGCGATTCAATTCTCTTCGCTTCAAGGTCTTTGCCCTGGCCAATCAACTCACGCACGCGAACCACCAGCTCTTCCTGGATGGACTGAATCGCGGTTTCAAGCTTATCCGAGGTTGTCACGAAATGTTTGGCCGGATAAACGGCCAGCCGGTCAAGCTCAAGGGAAGGTAAAAGCTTTGCACGGTCAAGAACATAAAGCCCTGAAACATGGTCTTCTTCTAATTCAATTCTCAGCGGCGTTTCCCCATAAGAAGGAAAAAAATCAACCCGGTTGCCGCGCACCCGGAAAGTTCCCCGGGTTAACTCCGTTTCAACACGCTGATATTGGATTTTCACTAACTCCGAAATTAGCGTTTCCCGTTCAAAAGCCTTTCCCTTTTCCAGCTGAATGAGCATCCCCTGCCAATCTTCGGGAGCGCCAAGGCCATAAATGCAGGAAACGCTTGAAACAATAATCGTATCGCGCCTTGAAAGAACGGAGCTCGTCGCGGCCAAACGCAGGCGATCCAAATCGTCATTGATCGACGCATCTTTTTCAATATAGGTATCTGACTTGGCAATATACGCTTCCGGCTGGTAGTAATCGTAATAAGAAACAAAATACTCCACCGCGTTGTCAGGAAAGAGTTCCTTGAGCTCCGAATAAAGCTGTGCCGCAAGTGTCTTGTTATGCGACATCACAAGAACAGGTTTCCCTAATCCGGCAATGACATTTGCCATGGTAAAGGTTTTCCCGGAACCGGTGACACCAATCAGCACCTGTTCTTTTTTCCCGGCTTGAAACGCCTCCAGAATTTTCTGGATCGCCTGAGGCTGGTCGCCTTTAGGCTTCATATCGGATATAAGCTTAAATAGAGGCATGCTGACTCCCGTTGAAGATTGTATTCTAAACTGACGGGGGATTTTTTTCGAGCGCGGGAAAATTTATTTTTTAAGGAGAAGCGAGAAGTCTTGGGACTTGACGGAATGAGTCAGGGCGCCGATCGAAATCCAATCAACACCCATGGCCGCATAATGGGCCACATTTTCGAGGGTAATCCCGCCTGAGGCCTCAAGAGTGGTCTCGGGACTGACCCGGCGGCAGTAATGCACGGCCTGATTCAAACGCGACGGCGTGAAATTATCAAACAAAATAACGCGCGGCTGATACTTCAAGGCTTGTTTGAGCTCAGCCTGATTTCGGACTTCTATCTCAAAACGCCCCCGTACCGACTTCAGTTTGGTAAGGTCTCCATAGGGCCGGTGATTTTCTTTTATAAATACAGCGTCATAAAGCCCCATGCGGTGATTCTTGCCTCCGCCGCAGCGCACCGCATACTTTTCCAATTCCCGCCAAAGCGGCGTGGTTTTGCGCGTATCCAGAATTAAAACCGGGTATCCCTTAACAGCCTCTACATAACGGCGGGTCTGAGCCGCAACCGCTGACAAACGCGCTAAAAAATTCAAGGCCGTCCGCTCACCCTTTAAAATCGTATGGACAGAGCCTTTAAGCCGGGCCACCACCGCTCCCTTTTTGAAGGGCTGACCTTCGCCCACCGGAAACTCAAGACTGATTTTATTTCCAGCGGCTTCAAAGACTTCTTCGACTACCGGCGCACCCGAAAAGATTCCGCCGTTCCGCGCAATAATTTCTGCCCGCCCTTTCGCAGACGGAGAAATTAAAAGATCTGTGGTTCTATCTCCAGTGCCAAGGTCTTCTGCGAGCGCGGCCCTTATAAAACGACGAGTCTCCGGGGAGGGAGTGAATTTTTTTACCACCGCAAAAGGGGTTTTTTTTCGAAAGGTCATACGGCTCTTTTGAGTTAAAGGATTTCTTTGATGCGTTCCGCGGGTCTTGCCAAAATCGCGCGGGTGCCCTTCTCCGCAATCGGACGCTGAATCAAATCAGGATATCGAACCATCAGGTCGATGGTTTCTTCCTCGGTCAGTTCCTTCTCCGAAAGTTTAAGCGTCTTGTATATGTCTTCTCGGGTCCTGAGAAGCGCTTGAGCGCTCATGCCCATTTTTTTAAGAAGCTCTCGCAATTTCGCTTTAGAAACGGGCTCCAGATAATAATTCACGGTTTTAAAGTCGACGCCGCTGTCGACAATCATCTTATGAACCTGGCGGCAGGTTGTACAGGTAGGTTTTTCGTATATCGTGAGTTTCGACATGCCGGTCCTTACTGCGGGGAGGATCCTGAAGCGTTGCGGATCGCTTCAAACTTTTTCTCG
Organism: uncultured bacterium; assembly: GCA_964434115.1. Taxonomy (GTDB): domain Bacteria; phylum Omnitrophota; class Omnitrophia; order Omnitrophales; family Aquincolibacteriaceae; genus ZLKRG04. The sequence continues at coordinate 262,227 of CAYSSX010000002.1, read as the reverse complement.
AAAAAATCGCGCACCAGCCGGCACTCGTTTTCAAGACGCTGGTATTGTTCCCGCGCTTCTTTAAGCGCCTTTAAAAGTTCTGGAGCCGCACCGCTGCCCCCAGCCAAAGTGCTTTCTAAGGCCGCAAGAGAGGTCTCGTGAGAAAGGGTACCGGCCCGTTCCTTCCAGGATTCCGCATCTTTTAAAAGTGCCGCATAAAGGGACCGAACCTCAATCAGTGACCGCTCTAACCCGCCTCGATCGGTCTCAAGCACGAGGGTCATTTTTCGCGTCCATTCCAGCCCGCTCTGACTCTGCGCCAGAGCTTTTTCGAAACTATCCCTAGCTTCTTCCAGAGCCTCTACCTCGGCAGACATGGCTTTAATTTGCTGCTTTAACTCCTCTGCGGCTTCAACGGCATTTCTTTTGCCGTCATGCGCTGTCATAGCAGCATGCTCAAGCTTCTCGCGCTCCACGGCAAAAGTACGGTTCTTTTTTTCCAATGCCTCTAGTTCCGCTTTGGCGGCTGCAAGGGAGCTTTCAAGGTGATCCTTGGTGCGCACTAAATCCTGCATTTCCTGACGGAGCTTCAGAACCTCGGTTCCGCCTTCCCCTGGCTTGGCCTGCAGCACTGATTCCGGAAGAGAAGAAAGTGTCGCGGCAGGCTTAACGGTTCCGCCCCGCTGAAGGGTTTCAAGGGCTTTTTGAGCATCAAGCAGAGATCTCTGCAGCTGATCACGTGCTTCAGTAAGGACTTGGACATCCCGGCGAAGCGCTGTCCCCTTACTTTTCCAGTCTTCCATCTCGCGCATGATTTGATTTACTTTTTCATCCGCAATTCGTTTTTCCAGCTGACGTTCTGATTCAAGCTGCCGAAGCTTCGCATCCTTTTCAGCAGCGGTCCGGTCAGAAATGCCCTTGGCATCTCCTGAACCTTTAGGGGATGCCGTGAAGCCGCCAAGGAATGAAAGATCCGGCTGGCTCCGCCATTTCACACGGTAGCAGATTTTTTTGACTTCACGGTTTTGAGAAGTGCAGGCTTCTGCGCCGGCCTCCTGAAAATAATCCCGCACCCGCGCAGCTTCCTCCTGGGAAAGCCCGTCGAGCAAAATTACCGGGGTACTCATCAGAAGCTGCCCGGCAAAATCTTCCGTGACCCGAAAAGCATCGGTTAAAATCTTTGCAATCGCATCCTTTGCGGCAAGTGACGGGAGAATCAAAATAACGCTCCAGCTGGACTCATCATCCCCGTGCCCGGGGTTCAATTTATCTTTCAGAGAAAACATACGTGATCCTTTTAATAGGCATTGGGTTAAAATAGCGGCTTACGGACTTCCCAGACATCATCAGGGGGATTCCGGGCGTCCTTTTGCATCGACATTTTAGGCCGGGAGCTGAAATAGAGAATCATAAAGGCTTTGAATGAAGGCTCCCTTAGGGGGCAAAAGAGCCTTCATTTCCCTCAGGAGCGCATCCAAGGACTTTTTTAAAACTAGCATAATGGCGCACCCTGCATCTTTTCGGGCCTTGGCATTTCAAGGGTTTCAGGTTTATTTGAGGTATTGGGAAAGATCAGCTACGTTTTAGTCAGCCTTTTTCATAGGCTTTTGGGAGATCCGGCAATGAGTAAATTCAGCGAAGCCCTTAAAAAAATTCAAACTCGGCGGGAAGATGTCCCCTCTAAAAAAGCTCGGGCGGACACAGAACCTTCTCCTCCATCATCCCAGGCCAAACCGCTGCCTTCGGGAATCTCCCACAATCGCAGAAGCGAGGACCGGTCAAAATGCCTTATCCAGGCGCGGGCAGTTATCAGCACAACCCATGAAGACAACTGGATTAATCAGGCCAGCATTCTGAATTTCAGTTCCCAGGGCCTGCTTTTTGAGCTTGACCATGCTTTATCTTTCGCAGAACCCCTGGCAGGCAAAGCTACGATACGGATCACCATCATTCTCGACCCGAAGACAAAAGAGTCGATTGAAGTCGAAGGACGTGTCATACGTCATACGGGTGGATCAAGACCTCTCTTGGCCGTCCGCTTCAATGAAGATCAGTCGTCCCTATCAAAAGAAATGAACATTGCACTCAACCGCAAAAACGCTTGAGATCCCCTCAAAAACCTCTTTTTATCCATGCCTCTTATGAGGATCTGTCTTTTTTAGTGTAAGCACGGCCTCGCGCGGGCCTTCCAGCGGAAAATAAAAAAGCTTTACGCCAAAAAGAGCCGCCGGAATCCATCTTCCTCACACTGGGGAAGGGTTTTATTTAACTGGTTTTAACCGAGGAGGGAACATTTCCGGTGTGAATCAAAACGGGCGTGCCTACAGGAACCCAGGAGAAAAGCTCTTCAACATCATGATTAAACATCCGGATACAGCCATGGCTGACCGCAGACCCTATGCTGTAGGGATTTCGCGTCCCATGAATCCCGTAACCTTTTTGACTAAGTCCCATCCAGCGAGTTCCTAAAAGATTTTTGGGACTGTCAGGAGGATAGACCTGGTTCATCCGGTACCAAACCGGGTCCTTAATTTTCTCTTCGACTCGGAATTCACCTTCGGGAGTCTCGCTTCCTTCCCGTCCCACTGAAACGGGATAAGATTTCAAAACCTCATCGCCTCTTTTCCACATCAACTTTTTCGCACTTTTATCGATCACCAGCGCATAGCGCTCCTTGGGTACAAGGATCGTACGATTCTCTACTAAAAGTTTTTTCTCATTAATCCGCATAAGCCATTCCTCACTGATTCTTCGCCGCGAGGCAATGCGCGCGTAAGTGTCCCCCTTTTTCACTTTGTACGTCTCATAAAAAGCTTGATCTTTGGGAAGCAGCTTTTCCTGAAAAGTTTTCTCTCTTTTCAGATCCTTAAGCGCACGGGCCTCCTTCTTTTTCAACCCAAGCTTTTGGTAGAGCGCGGCAAGTCCTTCGTAAGCCTGTATGCGGTCTTCGACCCTCGGGCTTTTAGCCGCCCGGGAAAAAGCCTCTTGGGATTCATCCCAAGACCCTTTTTTGAAAAGTTCCAGGCCTTGGGCAAGAACCTTCTCTGAAGAGCTGGATGATTTTGCCTCAGCCGAAAAAAGCAGGGCCGGATTCAAAATGAGCAGGCTGCTAAAAAGGAAGAAAAAGAAAGGGTGTTTCATACGTCTTTGTATCGGCAAAAGGCCTTCGCAGCCTAAGCTCTCTGAAGGGCTTGCGGCCGCGCTTGAGGTTGTGTTAAACTCCGCCCCCATGGCAACCCTTAATACCCACTACCAAAAACTGAAAGCCGGCTACCTTTTTCCGGAAATAGCCCGGCGGGTACGCGAGTTTTCCACGCAAAACCCCAGCGCCAAAATCATCCGGCTGGGCATCGGCGATGTCGTCCTCCCCATCCCTGTTTCGATTCGAGAGGCGATGAAAAAAGCCGTGGACGAAATGGGTGAGGCCAACACCTTCCGGGGTTATGGCCCTGAACAGGGTTATGACTTTCTCCGTGAAGCGATTGCCAAATACGACTTTGGAAGCCGCGGCGTCACCATTCACCCGGATGAAATTTTTGTTTCAGATGGTTCCAAGTGCGACTCCGGCAACATTCAGGAAATTTTTGATATTCAGAGCAAAATTGCTGTTACAGACCCGGTCTACCCTGTGTATGTCGACACCAATGTCATGGCCGGCCGCACCGGCGAGATGACTGATAGCGGTCATTATCGCGGCATCGTTTATATGGCGTCTACCGCTGAAAACAATTTCACCCCTTCTTTTCCTAAAGAGAAGGTTGACCTCATTTACCTCTGTTCACCTAATAATCCGACAGGCACGGTCATGACACGATCAGACCTCAAAGGCTGGGTTGATTACGCGCGAAAAAACGAAGCCATTATCTTTTTTGATGCGGCCTATCACGCTTTTATCACTAATCCTGAATTGCCTCATTCGATCTATGAGGTCGAGGGTGCCCGCGAAGTTGCCATTGAATTCCGGAGCTTTTCAAAGAATGCCGGATTTACAGGAATCCGCTGCGCCTTCACGGTAGTTCCCAAAGAGCTCATGGCCAAAAACAATAAAGGCGAAAAATCCCCGGTTCACGCCCTGTGGAATCGCCGCCACTGCACCAAATTTAACGGGGTTTCTTATCCTGTTCAGCGTGCTGCCGAAGCGGTTTATTTTCCTCAGGGGCAAAAGGAAGTGGACGAAATGATCCGGTATTATTTGAACAATGCCCGGATCATCCGTGAAGGTTTGTCCGCCCTTGGACTGAAAGTTTACGGCGGTGTGGATGCCCCTTATGTGTGGCTGAAAACTCCAAACAATTTAGGTTCTTGGGAATTTTTTGATCTGCTTCTCAAAGAAGCTCACGTGGTTGGAACGCCGGGTGCAGGCTTTGGCCCAAGCGGGGAAGGCTATTTCCGTCTGAGCTCTTTCGGTTTCCGCGAAAACATTGAAGAAGCCATCCAGCGCATCAAAGCACGCCTTGCCAGCGTGGCCCGCTAAAGAACCCCTTCCTCTTAAAGCTTTCTTAGACCGAAAATGAAAAAGCGTAAGTGTGTTTGTCTGGGGAAACTTTGATCAACTTATAAGCGTGGCAGGTTACGGGCTGCTGTGGACTCAAGGCACGAACAGGAATGTGCCTTAGGAACCAAACTTCTTTGGCCATAAGATTAGCAACGATTTTGCTGCTCTTTTTGATCGCTATTTCCAAACTTGTTTGTGTGGCCAGGTCGGCAATGACATGAATGATCAGCACCAAACCGCTGTAGTCATGAATGATTTTAGTGAGCTCTCCCCGCATAATCGCCGTAAGCTCCTTGGAGTCCTTTTTGATCTGCCTCCGTGTTCGCCGGCCCGTGACGCGAGCCGCTCCTTTTACCGCGTGGTGGCGGCGCCGTTCAATCGAACGCTGGATATAAACTCCTTTGATCTGCAGTTTTTTCTTCCGGCCTGACGGGTCCTCCAAAACAACATCGATCCCCTGGGCATCCTCTTCAACATGAATCTCTCGGTAATCCGGATGGAATTGAAAGTGGGTTCCAAATTCATGGTTGCGGAAGGATGCAAAAATGGCCGCCGCGATGAGCTCGTCCCGGCGTTTTTCAGGAATTCCCAGCTCCAGCGAAGTCTTGGGGTAGATTTCGCGAAGGACATGCTCTGGAGATACAAATTTTCGTGCTGATGTCATGGCTTGGCCTCTCTAGAAGTATACCAAACCCGAGCAGACAAAGAGATCCGGAGCCCCTCCCCCGAAGGGCTCCGGACTCCCGCCTAGGCAGCTTCCTGCTCTGAAATCCAGAACGTTTGAGCTGCCGAGTTGAGAACCGCTGCAATTCTCACCGCCGACTGTATAGCCTCTTTTGAAAGCCCTGCTTTTACGAGCTGTCGAGCGTGCGCGTCTAAACACATGCCGCAGCCGTTGACCGCTGAAACCGCCATGGCATAGAGCTCAAAATCGACCTTTGCAATTCCAGGATTTCCAATAACAGTCATCCGCAGTTTCGCTGGCATGGCTTGATATTCCTTATCTTCAACGAGATGCACGAACCTGTAGTAGACGTTGTTCATAGCCATAATGCTCGCCGCGGCCTTGGCAGCTTGAACTTCCGGCTCCACAAGAGCACTCGCCGCGCTCTCACGAATAGCTTTCAAAACCACGGGAGACCGGACCGCATAAGCTGACGCAAGGGCAACTCCCGCAATTTGGCTTTCAGTTAATCCGGGACTGCCTTCCGGAGTCAAAACTGTTCCAAAGTTAATTTTGACGTCTTTGGCAAACTCCGGAAAACTGTCTTTAAAAGACTGCGTTGTAGTATTCATACTTTGCTCCTCTCCGCATCAAGCAGCCGTAATCGTTTCCTCACCCTTTTTCCAATTGCAGGGGCAAAGTTCATCTGTTTGTAACGCATCTAAAACACGAAGCACTTCCTCCGGATTTCGCCCCACGCTGAGATCCGTCACCATCACAAAGCGAACCAGGCCCTGCGGGTCCACAATGTAGACAGCCCGCTGGGAGACACCTTCGTTAGGATCAAGAATTCCAAGCGCGCTTGAGAGATCTCTTTTAACATCCGCAAGCATCGGGAAAGGCAAATCACGCAGTTCGGATTTATCCTTCCGCCACGCAAGATGGACAAACTCGGAATCCGTGCTAGCTCCGAGAATCTGAGCATCCCGGTCTCGGAATTCACCATTAAGTTTCCCAAAGGCCGCGATCTCCGTGGGACACACAAACGTAAAATCCTTGGGCCAGAAAAAGACAACAAGCCATTTACCTGGATAGCTGTCGTGGGTAATTTCCGTGAATGCATCTTTGATATCGCTGGAAACTGTGGCTTTAACTTTGAACGGGGGGAATTTCTGTCCGACTCCGATCATAACCGCCTCCTTGAGGATATTGTCTTTGGTTTCAAGAAGGAGATTACCGGAGACTAGATCATTAATCTAATCGATTATGGATATACGATAAATAGCTAATGCCTATATTTAAGTGCGGCGGGCAGGTAAAATCGGGGCTTTATTTGTAAAAGACAACATCGTGGCTTGATAAGCGGCCGTTCTCATAAAGAAAGCGGCCGGAAAAAAAACGCCCTTCTTCAATCCATTGAAGGAAATGGCGGTCACCTTCCCACAGGGGCAGCTGGGTGACTTTAGCGTCTTCAATCCATTCAAGCCGCCCTTCATCACATTCCGGAAAAGGTTCCCCCTCAAACTCGTGGGCCGTAAATACAAACGCATACCAATGGTCTGGGCCGTTAAAGTTCGGGAAGGTCAGAATGCCGCAGAGGCGCGGGTTACGGATTTCAAGGCCTGATTCTTCACGGACCTCCCGGATCACACACTCTTCGGGGGTTTCTCCGGGAAACATTTTCCCGCCAAGGCCATTCCATTTGCCTTCATGCATGTCACCCTTACGTTTGACACGATGAAGCATCAGCGTCTTGCCGCTTTTCTTAACGTAGCAAAGAGTCGCAAGAATCATCGAAAATCCTGGATAAATAAACGGTCAGCAAAAAAGGGCGAGCTGTTCCTGATACGCTTGCATGACACGGCGGGCTTCGTCCATTTTGCCACGCTCAGACTCGACAACTTCCTGGGGTGCATTTTTGACGAAGTTTTCATTAGATAGTTTTTTTTCGATAGATTGAACGTATTTTTCTTTTTCGGCCAGCTTCTTTTGAAGACGGTCTCGCTCCTTTTCCAGATCCACCACTCCCTCGACGCGAAGAAAGGCCTCAAAATCCGGATAAGAGTTCCCCACATACGCTTTGTTTTTTTCAAAGCTCCGGGTGATTTCAAAAGACTCGAGACGTGCAAGGCGAAGAACCTCTGCCCTCGAGGATTCGAGAACAACCGCCGCTTCGTCTTTCCGGCAAAAGAAAACAGCCTGCAGTTTTTCGGCAGGGGAAATATTGAGACTGGCCCGCAAATCACGAAGGGCTGTCACCGCACGGCGCAAAACATCGAGGCTTTGTTCAGCCTGACTGTCTTCAAAACGAGTCGCTTCCTCACCCGGCCAAAGCGCCAGCATCAACGTTTCGGGCCAGGCTGCTTTGTCAGAGGCCATATCACGCAAACGCGACCATATCTCTTCAGAAACAAATGGCGCAAACGGATGCAGCAGACGGCAGATGCGTTCCAGCACATAAAAAAGAACGCGTTTCGTGTTTTCCTTATCCGCTTCCGATTCGCTAACAACAGCCGGCTTGGCAAGCTCGATATACCAATCACAGAAATCGTTCCACACAAAATGATAAATCGTCTCGGAAGCTTGTGCGAAGCCAAAATCTTTTAAGCTGCGATCCGCCTCACGGGTCTTTTGTTCCAAAGCAGAAAGAATCCAGCGGCTTGCAATCGGAAGCTTTCCCAAATCCACCTTTAACTCGGAAGATCCCGAGGTGAACCCTTCCAGCTGGAGCAATACAAAACGAGCGGCATTCCAGATTTTGTTTGTGAAATTCCTTCCGACCTCAAACTTCTCACGCGAAAGATAAACATCCTGTGAAGACAACATGATCATGCTATAGCGAAGCGCATCAGCCCCCATCTCACTGATCACTTCCAAGGGATCGATTGAGTTTCCAAGAGACTTTGACATCTTAAGCCCTTTGGCGTCTCGGACAGTTCCATGAATATAAATCCGGCTAAAGGGCACTTCCCCCATAAATTCAAGCCCTGCCATAATCATGCGGGCCACCCAGAAAAAAATAATTTCCGAAGCCGTCACCAAATCTGACGTGGGGTAAAAATGCTCGAGATCTTTGGTTTGATCGGGCCAGCCCAGCGTGGAAAAAGGCCAAAGCCAGGAAGAAAACCAGGTATCGAGAACGTCCGGATCCTGCTCAAGCGCGACGTCCTTACCGTGTTTAGCCTTTGCCTGCGCTTTTGCTTCTTCTTCGGAACGGGCCACGTAGACATTTCGCTTGTCGTCATACCAGACAGGAATTTGATGGCCCCACCAAATCTGCCGGGAAATACACCAGTCACGCATTCCTTCAAGCCAATTGGTATAGACCTTTGTCCAGCGATCCGGATAAAAAGTAGTTTTGCCCTGCCGATGCGCTTCAAGCGCCTTTTCCGCCAGAGGTTTCATTTTTACAAACCACTGCTTTGACAAATAAGGTTCCACCACCGTATGGCAGCGGTAGCAATGCCCGACCGAATGGGTATGAACATCGCGCTTCGCAAAGAGTCCGCGAGATTCCAAGTCTTCAACAATACGCTTACGGGCTTCAAACCGGTCAAGCCCCATGTACGGCCCAGCCTGAACATTCATGGTACCGTCAGGATGCATGACATTTAACTGCGGAAGGCTGTGCCGTTTTCCCATTTCAAAGTCATTAGGGTCATGCGCAGGCGTTACTTTCACGGCGCCAGTTCCAAAGGCTGGGTCCACAAAAGAATCCTGGATGATCGGAATTTCCCGGTTCATCAAAGGCAGTAAAATCTTCTTACCTTTCAAATGCTGATAACGCGGATCATCCGGGTGAACAGCAACGGCCATATCTCCGAGCATGGTTTCAGGGCGAGTCGTGGCAACCACAATATGGTCCTCACCCAAGCGCTCGCAAGCCGACCCCATTCCTGCAACCGGATATTTAATATGGTACAGAGCGCCCTGTGTTTCACGGTGTTCCGCTTCTTCATCAGACAAAGCGGTTTGACAGCGGGGACACCAGTTGATGATATAGTGCCCTTGATAGATCAGGCCCTTCTCATACAGCCGGACAAAAGATTCACGAACAGCTTTTGAAAGACCCTCGTCCATCGTAAAGCGTTCCCGGGACCAGTCACAAGAAGCTCCGAGGCGGCGAAGCTGGCGCGTAATCGTATTACCATGCTCTTCTTTCCAATGCCAAACTTCCTCTAAGAATTTTTCGCGTCCCAAATCCTGGCGGGTTTTCTTTTCTTTCGCGAGTTTCTTTTCCACCACGTTTTGAGTGGCGATACCGGCATGATCCACCCCGGGAATCCAGAGTGTGTCAAAGCCCCGCATGCGGTTCCAGCGCGTCAGAATATCTTGAATCGTATTATTAAGGGCGTGGCCCATGTGAAGGATTCCGGTCACGTTGGGCGGAGGAATCACAATGACATAGGGTTTTTTTGAGGTCTTCCCTCCGCGGTCGCTTTGCGGACGAAAGAATCCTTTGGATTCCCAAAAGGTGTAGCGGGAAGCCTCAATCTGGTTTGAATTGTATTGTTTATCAAGTTCGGGCATGGGAGAGAATCAGGACTTGTACAGTTTATACTGGATGGCATCAACGAGGGCCTTCCAGCTGGCCTCAATGATGTTTTCATTAACACCGACAGTGGTCCAGGTTTTGTCTTTATCTTGAAACTGGATAAAGACACGGACCTTCGCCGCGGTACCGGCTTCGGAATTCACCACACGCACCTTGTAGTCCGTCAAATGCGTTTCATCGATCACTGGATAAGAACGGCGAAGCGCCTTGCGCAGCGCACGGTCCAGCGCATTCACGGGCCCATCGCCGTCAGCGACTTCATAAAAATCTTTTCCCTTGGCCGTAATTTTTACTTCCGCCACGGAAGCCGGCGTCTCACTGCCTATGTTTTCAGTGCGAACCGCGACTTTTTTGACTTCAAAATAAGACTTCAATTTTCCCGTCAAGCGGTGAACCAAAAGTTCAAAACTCGCCTCAGCTGCTTCAAATTGGTAGCCTTCATTTTCAAGTTTCTGAATTTCCGACATGATATTCTTGGCTTCGTGAGAATCCTTGTTCAGATCCAGCTCAAGCTCCTTGGCCTTCATCATAATATTGGTTTTTCCGCCAAGCTCGGAAACAAGAAATCTTCTGTGATTACCAATTTTTTCAGGATTCAGATGCTCATACGTTCCGGGGTTTTTTGCCATGGCATTGATATGCACTCCGCCTTTGTGAGCAAAAGCGGCACGTCCTGTATAAGGCTGATTGATCGGTATCGGCATATTGCAGATTTCTGAAACGTAGCGCGAAACCTGCGTGAGTTCTTTGAGTTTCTTTTCAGAAAAGCATTTAAGCCCCATCTTCAGCTGTAAAATAGGCAGAATACTCATCAGATTAGCGTTGCCGCAGCGTTCCCCAAGCCCATTAACGGTGCCCTGCACAAGCACAACGCCCTCACCCACCGCTTGAACGGAATTAGCAACAGCCATTTCCGAATCATTATGACAATGAATACCCAAAGGTGTCTTGATCGAGCGCTTCACGCGTAAAATGGCATGGCGGATTTCGTGGGGAAGCGTACCGCCGTTTGTATCACAAAGCGAAATGTTGTCAGCGCCGGCACGAACCGCCTGCTGGATAGCCTTCAAGGCATACTCGGGGTTATGTTTGAAGCCGTCAAAAAAATGCTCCGCATCATAAATCACTTCGAGTTTTTTAGATTTCAAATAAGCCACGGAATCATAAATCATGGCGAGATTTTCTTTAAGTGATGTCCGGAAAACCTCGGTCACGTGAAAGTCCCATGATTTTCCAAAGATCGTCACCACCTTGGTCTTGGATTCCAGAAGCGATTTGATATTGGCGTCATCCTGAACGCGCGTATTCATCCGGCGGGTGGAACCAAAAGCTGCGATCTTGGCGCGGCGAATTCCCGCCCTCTTAATCTCTTTGAAGAAAGCCAAGTCCTTGGGGTTAGATCCCGGCCAGCCGCCCTCGATGTACTGCATGCCAAAATCATCGAGGCGCTTGGCGATCTGCAGTTTGTCCTGAAGAGATAGACTAATGCCTTCAGATTGTGTGCCGTCACGAAGGGTGGTGTCGTAAAAAATGACTTTTTTCACTTTATCCATGCGGCCCTTGCCGCGGTAATCTAAGATTACTTTTTTCTACCGGTCCCGCTTAGTCCGAATTCTTTATGAATTTCACGGACTGCTTCCTTGCCTTTGGAACCGTTAATCACACAGGAAATCTTGATCTCTGAGGTTGAGATCATGTCGATATTGATTTTTTTCCGGGCTAGACAGCCAAACATCTTGGAAGCCACACCGGTATGCGAACGCATCCCCACCCCGACAACGCTGACCTTTGCGATATTTTCATCAACATCGATGGTTTCGGCCCCAAGCTGCTTGACGGCCTTTTTCACTACGGGCAGCGCACGATTAAGTTCGTTCTTAAAAACTGTAAAGGAAATGTCTGTGGTCTTGGTGCTGGTTTTGTTCTGAATGATCATATCGATGTTGATATTGGCTTCCGACAGGGTTGCGAACAGCTTGGCTGCGACACCCGGGCGGTCCGGAACATTAAAAATCGTGATCTTCGCTTCGTCTTCTGTCAGCGCGACACCACTCACCACCACATCTTCCATTTTTTTACTCTCCTTTGTAATCAAAGTCCCTTCCTTGTTGTTTCCGGAATTGCGGACATAAATCGGAACATTGAATTTTTTACCAACCTCAATAGAACGCGAGTGCATGACTTTGGCTCCCAAGGAAGCCAGCTCAAGAATTTCATCATAGCTGATGACATCGATTTTACGGGCGTCTGGAACAATCCTGGGATCCGCCGTAAAAACACCATCGACGTCCGTATAGATCTCACATTGCTTTGCCCGAAGAGCCTTGGCGAGCGCCACGGCCGTGAGGTCTGAGCCGCCGCGGCCCAAAGTGGTAATCTCATCGGAAACAGTTTTGCCTTGGAAACCCGCAACGATCACCACATGGCCGTCACGGAGAGCCTTCTGAATACGCTCTGCATTAATGTCCAGAATGCGCGCCTTGGAATGATATTTATCCGTAATGATTCCAACCTGGGGCCCTGTAAAAGAAATGGCCTTTACGCCGAGGTGCTGAATCGCGATCGCAAGCAGGGACACTGAAATCTGCTCCCCTGTGGAAAGAAGCATATCCATTTCGCGGGTGCTTGGATTCTTTGTGATCTTGGATGCCAACTCAATCAGATCATCCGTGGTATCTCCGATTGCCGAGACGACCACCACAAGCTGATTCCCTTCTTTTTTCTTTTTCACAATTCTTCGGGCAACATTCATGATGCGGTCAACATTGCCCACGGACGTACCGCCGTACTTCTGAACAATCAACGACATAACAACCTTCCGTTAACTTTTAAAATAGGTGGAACTTAAAAATTCATGACCTTCTGTGATTTTCAATTCGGATGATTTTGCAGCAAGCTCGGAAAACTTCTCCGCCTCATCCGGCATGACATTCTTGCCGGCCACAACAAAGGGAACAGAGTCGCGGACATGCTTGCGCATTTTCCATGGGACCGCGTGCACGGGGGTCACCAGAATCCGAGTATCCTTGTTCGACTCCAGATATTCCCTGAATTTAGAGAAGAGGAAATAATCCATCGCTTCCAATGCTGAAATTTTTGTTTTCAGGTCCCCTGTGCGGGAAGCCTCATCGCATTCGTCCAAATGGCAAATGACAACATCCTTGTCTTCCAAAGCTTCCAAAACAATTTTCCCGCGCTTGTGAAAATCAGTTTCATAATCTCCTGAATTTTCAGGCGCCTCAAGAACGGTAAGCCCGGTCAGACGGGCAATTCCTTTCGCATACTCGATTCCCGCAACAATAGCGCCGGAAAGCCCGTACTTCTCGGAAAATTTTTCAAGGTTAGGTTTCTTTCCCTGTCCCCAAAGCCAAATCATATTGGCTGGATTTTCATGCAGATCAAGACGCACCTGATTCACTTCATGATCCTGTAAAAGGAGCCGCGCGTCATACATCAATTTTTTCAAAAGTTCCTCTCCGGGCCCCTTCGGAAAATGGTTCTCAAACTTATCCCCCACGATCGCATCAGGGCAGGTGGTTTTGGCCGATAACGCCTGAAATCCATGGGAATCTTTAAGGACGGCAACATGCCGGTATTCGCGGCCGGCAAAAAACCGGACAAACCCGCTGGCCACTTTCTTGTTAAGAAAATTGATTAGTGCCTTCGCTTCCTTCGTGCTGATTTTTCCTGCGGACGCATCCGCCAATGTCCCGCCAAATTCCGTAATAAAATTCATACGGAAAGGAATCTCATCGTCTTCCAGCTTAAGGTCAAGATTGGCTGCTTCTATCGGGCCGCGTCCGGTGTAATATTTATCCGCCTCGTAACCAAGCAGATTGAGAAATGCTGTGTCGGAAGACGGTTCAGTGCGGTCCGAAGCAAACCGGGCCATCCCAAGCTTTCCAATTTTCACAAAATGATGAAGGTTCTGAATTTTCGCGGCTTCAAGCGGTGTTTTGCCGCCAAGCTCTTCGGCCGGATGGTCCGCGGCTCCCGGAATCGTCACGATTAAATATTTCATACGCCAATCACCTTTCGTACCGCGTCAAAAGACGCATCGACAGATTCCAGGTTATCCTCAAAGCTCATGGCAAAGTCGGGATCTTTAAGACCTGATCCGGTGAGCGTCATGACAACCCGCGTGTGAGGAGCAAAGTAGTTCCTTTTCGCAAGCTTCATGACCCCAGCCACAGCCGCAGCCGAAGCAGGTTCAGCGAACACGCCTTCGCGTTCTGCGATAAAACGATAGGCGTAAGTAATTTCTTCGTCCGTCACGGCCTCAATAAGGCCCCCGGATTCATCGCGGGCCTGCAAGGCGCCTTTCCAGCTGGCGGGATTCCCAATGCGAATTGCCGTAGCCAGGGTTTCGGGCTTCTCAATGGGCTTGCCATGAACAATCGGAGCGGAACCAGCGGCCTGAAAACCCAGCATTTTCGGAAGCATTTCGGATTTCCCTGCACGCTTATACTCTTTATAGCCTTTCCAGTAAGCTGTAATATTGCCCGCGTTTCCGACAGGAATCGCGTGATACTCAGGAGCATCCCCAAGATCGTCCACGACTTCAAAGGCCCCGCTTTTCTGGCCCTCAATCCGGTAGGGGTTGATGGAGTTAACGATGGTTATAGGGGTCTTTTCGCCGATCTTCTTCACCAGCTCAAGGGCCTGGTCGAAGTTGCCTTTTATAATAATAACCTTGGCACCATAGCGGTAAGCCTGCATCAGCTTACCTTTCGCAATCTTCCCTTCTGGAATCAGAACAAAACATTTCAAACCGCAGCGTGAAGCAAAAGCCGCCGCAGACGCTGAGGTGTTACCCGTAGAAGCACAAATGACGGCTTTGGATCCTTCTTCAACGGCCTTGGAAATGGCCATCGTCATGCCGCGGTCTTTAAAAGAACCCGTCGGATTCAAACCTTCAAACTTGTAATAGAAACGGACGTCTGTGAGTCCCAGTTCTTTCGGCAAGGCTTCTGCCAGAATAAGGGGCGTGTTGCCCTCATTTAAGGAAATAATCGGCGTGCGATCAGTCACTGGCATAAACTCCTGATAGCGCTCGATAATTCCTATTTTTTTAACTGCAAATTTTTTAGTCGACATAATTTTCCGTTTCGTCCTAAGCTTCGTTTGCTTCAATGCGGATCACTTGTGATTTACCGCGCACCACGCCGAGCTTATCAATCGCGCGGATGGCATTGCGCACATCTTTTTCATGAGCGTCATGGGTCAGCATAATCAAAGATACGACGCTTCCCTGCCGGCGTTCCTTCTGATAACAATCTGAGATGCTGATACGATGTCCGCCCAGCACCCGGCTGATCCGCCCCAGCACACCCGGCTGGTCCACAACATGAAAGCGCAGATAGTACCGCGATAACAACGAGGAAATGCTTTTCAGCTTCAAGGCTTTGGCATTGGCCCTAAGCATCAGGGCATCTTCGCAATCAAGGCGGTCATAACGCTTCGCCAAATCCACAAGATCGCTAATGACCGCACTGGCCGTCGGGAAAGAGCCGGCACCCCGGCCATACAAAAGAACCGGGCCGGTTTTATCGCCGTCAATTAAGACCGCATTAAACGAACCGTTCACATTCGCCAGAATATGATCCTGAGGTAAAAGCGTCGGCTGAACACGTGCTTCAAGGCCTTCCTTTGAACGCTTCACAATGGCAAGAAGTTTGACTCTATAGCCAAATTCGCGCGCAAAGGCAATGTCTTCAGCCCGTATGTGCTGAATACCTTCCCGGTAAATCTCCTTAAACTGCACTTTCCCGCCGAAGCCTACACGCACCAAAACAGCAAGCTTATGCGCCGCATCGGAGCCGTCAATGTCCAGTGTCGGATCAGCTTCCGCGTACCCCTTCTCCTGCGCGGCTTTAAGCGCCTCGCCAAAATCCGCACCTTCTTCGCTCATCTTGGAAAGGATGTAATTGCTTGTCCCGTTAATGATTGCGTGGATAGCCTCAATGTGGTTGGCCACCAGGCCTTCGCGAAGCGCTTTAACCACAGGAATTCCGCCTCCAACGCTTGCTTCGAACAGAACCCATTTTTTCAAGCGGGATGCTAAATTAAAAATCTCATCTCCGCGTTCAGCAAGCAGCGCCTTGTTTGCAGTGACCACATGCTTGCCGTTAAGCAGCGCCTCTTTGACAAGGTGACAGGCTTCCCCTGTGCCGCCCATCAGCTCAACCACAACATCAATAGAAGGATCACGGACAACGGAACGGGCGTCGCGAGTCAAGAGCTTTGCGGGAACCTTAACCAGGCGCCTTTTAGACAAACTCCGCACCGCTATTTTACGAATTTCAAAATCCACCCCCACATCGGAGGCAAAGTATTTATGTTTTTGCGCGAGGATAGAATAAACGCCTGAGCCAACCTGGCCGAGGCCCAAAAGTCCAATGCGAATTTTTTTCATGTGTAAGTGCTGCCGGCAACGTTTAACCAGGGCCCTAAAATAAGCTTTTAAGGCAACGGGCTAAAGGATTACGGGATCGCGGTTTAAAGAGAGGTTCACGCTGGAAATTTTGCGTGGTCCGACCGGATTTCCCAAAGGGGTGCAGTATAACGTAGGCCCTTATAAAAAGCAACGGAGTCTCAGGAAGCTCCAAAGCTTCTTCGAGAAGGCATTTAGCGTGCAAAAGCTTGGACAGCTGATCAACTTCAGCTATACTAAGTTTGATTCTTAACTTTTCACCATGCGTCTTAATGTTATGAGGGAAGCTATGAGAGCACCTTCTTTTATCCTTTTGGCCATTGTTTTGAGTTCAAGCGTTGTCCAACTGGGCATGTCCCGCCGCGGCCAGTATGACGAGGAAGCCCGGCTTGAAGAAAAAGAAAACAAGGGCAGCCGAAGAGGGTTAACCAACCCCGCTACCGGAATCGCTGAAGGTGTGAAAACCGCAACTGTGGATTCTACTGCGGGATTTCTCTCTGAAACCAAGGATTCAACCGCAGAAGGCAAGCCGGTTGTCGGAACGCTCGAGGGTGCACGCAAAGGTACGGGAGCTATTCTGGACAACACAGTCAAGGGAGCATTAAAAGTAGCCACTTTGGGGCAGGGGGATGTTGAAAACTACGAGGTAAAAGAACCGGAGAAGAATTCCGACGAAACCACAAAAATCACGATCAAAATTCCGGGAACCTGATCAAACGCTGAACTGCAGATCGTAAAGCTTCTTGTAAAGCCCGCCTTGACGGATCAAAGATTCATGATTGGCCTCTTGAACAATCCGTCCCTCTTCGAGCACCACAATCCGGTCAGCTTTTTGAACCGTTGAAAGACGATGCGCAATCACAAAAACGGTTCGCATTTTCATGAGGTTCTCAAGCGCGTCCTGAACAACGCGCTCACTCTCTGTGTCAAGCTGTGAAGTCGCCTCATCCAAAATCAAAATCGGGGCATCTTTCAAAATAGCGCGTGCGATTGAAATCCTCTGACGCTGCCCGCCGGAAAGTTTCAGCCCGCGCTCCCCCATAATCGTGTCATACCCCTTGGGCAGCTCCTGAATAAATTCATGTGCGTGCGCAGCCCGGGCAGCTGACTCAACAGCCTCCCGCGAGGCGGCTGGCATCCCGTAAGCAATATTTTCCGCAACTGTCATATTGAAAAGAATGGTGTCCTGTGAAACGATCCCCACCTTTTCACGCAGGGAGTGCAGGGTAAAACCACGAATGTCACGGCCGTTGATTTCCACGGCGCCTGCCGTGGGGTCATAAAAACGGAGCAGAAGGTTCACAAGCGTACTCTTGCCGGAGCCGCTGGGGCCTACAATGGCAAGCACTTCACCGTGACGAACTTCAAGATTAATCCCGCGTAAAACAGGCTTCTGAGAATCGTAGGAAAAATGCACATCGCGAAAGGCGGTAGTCCGAATTGTTTCCTGGAAATCCTGGGCGTCCGGAGCACTTTGAACACTCGGCTTCATGTCTAATATTTCAAAAATCCGCCCGCCGGCCGCCACAGATTGTTGAATCGTGCTGTTCACCTTGCTCAATTTTTTAAGCGGCTCATAGAAAACAAAGAGGGAAATAACGAACGCGCCGAATCTGTCCGGAGGAAGTGTCTTAAGCGCAAACCAAACGGCGATGGCGGCGCCGATGGCCCCCATGACTTCAATCAACGGACGCTGGATCATCGTGATGCGAATCGTATGTTTAAAAAAATCAAAGACGCTTTTATTAATGTTTTCGAATTTTTTAATCTCATCCTCTTCGCGGTTAAATGCCTTAACCACATTGACACCCGCTAATGTCTCCCCTATGAAAGAGGTAATGTCAGCGGCTCGTTCCTGCATTTTCTTAGTGGTTTTCCGGAGATTCCTGCCCAGGAAAACAATCGGCACTGCCACAATCGGAAAAATAATTAACGCATAAATCGCATAAGGGCCGCCCCAGATAAAGACCATCGGGATGTTGTAGAGAATAATAAAGGGCTGCTTAAACAAATCCGTGATCACGTCCGTAATTGCGCCTTGAATGGCTCCCACATCATTCATGATGCGGCTTAAAAAATCACCTGTGCGGCCGCGCGAATAAAAATCGCTCGAAAGATGGATCAGGTGCTTATAGAGGTCATCCCGGACTTTGCGAATAATCCGAATACCAATGCTGGCCATTAAATAGCCTGAAACATACTCAAAAAAGCTGCGCAAAAGGAACACCCCAACCATAATGAATGGAAGGTAAAGTGTCGGAAAGTGGATGTGTAAAAAAGGAGCGTGCGGAATATTGCCAAGCACGACCTCATCTTTATTCTGAAGGCCGTTAATGATGGCGTAAAGGGTTCCGGACACAAGCGCCGTCGACAGGGCAAAGCCCTGCGAGGCCAAAACAGCCAGCACAAGTCTTCCACGATGCGGTTTAAGGTAAGTGAGGAGACGGCGGTAGATTCCCATAGGAGGCGACACTGTAACATATTGATTGACACCCCTCAAGGCCATTTGCTACGATCGAAAAAACCTCAAAAAATCAACCACAGACACACAACCCCTTGCCAAACATGCCCTTAAGAGTTGCCGTTGTCGGTATTGGTCACCTTGGAAAAGAGCATGCTCGTATTTATCACGAGCTTGGGGACATGGTTCGTCTCATCGGCCTTTGCGACGCCGACGCTTCCAAAAAAGAACGCGCGGATGCGTTGGGCGTTCCTTTTTTTAAGGACCCTCGTCAGCTTCTCGGTCAAGTCGACGCCGTCAGCATAGCGACGCCCACATCCTCGCACCACAAAGTGGCTCGCGAGTTTTTAAATGCCGGGATACACACCCTTATCGAAAAGCCCATCACCCTTAAACTGGAAGATGCTGATGAACTTATCGAGCTGGCCCGGAAAAAAAATCTTTCCCTTCAGGTGGGACACATTGAACGCCACAACCCAGCCTTTAAGCGGGTCGGGGAAATCGCAAAGAATATCCGTTTTTTTGAAATTCACCGTTTAGGACCTTTTAACACCCGCATCAATGATTGCGGCGTGGTGCTTGACCTTATGATTCATGACATTGATATTGTTCTGGGCCTGATGAAAAGTGAATTGGCAAGTTTTGACGCTGTCGGGATCAATGTCCTCACCCCCTATGAAGATATCGCAAATGTGCGCTTAAAATTCAAAAACGGCGCGGTTGCGGACATGACTGCCTCGCGCCTGACGCCTGAGAAACAGCGTAAAATCCGCATCTTTCAGGAGGATGCTTATATTTCGATGGATTATGGAACCCAAAGCTGCAAGATTTTCCGCAAGCAAGGTTTCGGAATCACCCAGGAAAGCATTGATATTGAAAAAGCAGAGCCCCTCAAGGAGGAATTAAAATACTTTGTCTCCAGAATCATTTCCGGAGAGAGTCTCGGAAAGCCCGACCTTGCGGCCCGAAACGCCTTAGCCCTGGCCATTGAAATCGTTGCCGCTATCAAGCATAACAACTCCCCCGAAGTCATGTCCGGCCGGGCATAACCTCATGTCAAAAAAATTCTTTCTTGTAGCTTGTGAAGCGTCGGGAGATGCTCACGGCGCTCATCTCATTGAAGAATTAAAGAGCCAATCTCCGGGTTCATCTTTCAAGGGGCTGGGAGGCCCTCAAATGCAAACCGCTGGCATGGAACTCCAGCAAGACATGACTCGTTTTTCAGCGCTTGGACTTGGGGATGTTCTCAGGCAGTACTTTAAATATCTTCGAGTCTTTAATGCCGCACTTGCTGAAATCAAACAATGGCAGCCCGATGCAGTCATTGTCATTGACTCTCCGGCCTTCAACCTCAGACTGGCAAAAAAAATCTCCTCCAGCATCCCTGTTATTTATTACATCTCACCCCAGATCTGGGCCTGGGGCGGACGGAGGATTCATGATATCAAGCGCCACATCGCGCACATGATGGTCATCCTTCCCTTTGAGGTGTCTATCTATGAAAAAGCGGGCGTTTCCTGCGACTTTGTCGGCCACCCCCTCCTGGACGAAATCAATGTTCCGGAGAATCGCGCCCAGGTTCGCGAAAAACTTAGCGCAGCGCAAAGCGATACTTTGATCGGCCTGCTGCCGGGGTCACGGGAAAAGGAAGTTAAAAGGATTTTTCCCATCATGCTGGAATCTGCCCGTCTTTTTTCCGAGAAAAATCCTGCAGTTCGTTTTTTTTACTCCCAGTCGCCGAACCTTCCCTCTTCCGTTTACGAAGCTTGCTTGAATTCTTACCAAGGGCCTTCCGTGACACGGTCAAGCCTGGAACATCATGCTTTTGTTCATGCTATGGATTTTGCGCTTGTCACTTCGGGAACTGCGACACTGGAAACAGCTTTGCTGGGAACTCCTTTTTTTCTTCTTTATAAAACAAGTGCCTCCACCTACTTCCTTGGAAAACGGCTCGTCAAAGTTCCTTTTTTAGGGCTGGTCAATTTGCTATCCGGAAAATGCGTGGTTCCTGAGTTTATTCAAGATGAAGCGAACCCCGCGGTCATTGCGCACGAAGCGGAAGTCCTCCTGAAAAACCGGCAAGTTTATGAGGGGATGAAACTGGAGTTTGAGGCTGTTCGGAAGAAACTCGGCTCGCAAGGCGCGAGCCGCAAAGCGGCAGAATCTGTTTTGAGGTTTTTGGCCAGCAGCAAACCTTCTCGTTAAATCTTCGCTGACTCTTCAGAGTCAAAGTGCTGCCACTCGAATTCAGGCTCAACAACCGGCGCATAATTCGCAGGCAAAGGAACGGGAAAAGTAACCAGTTCATAAGCACCCGTCACTGCCCGCCCCAAAGCGTAGACGCTTCCCCGCACAAGTCCTCCAGCCCAAGTCGGAACAACGCTGTCGGTTTTCTTGTCCTTGGAAAGCTCATGGGCAACCTCCCAAGGAGAAAGCGCCATATTTAAAAAACCTCTTTGCAGTTTTCGCATGGGTGTCCCGGAATTTTCAAGGTCTGCACTTTCAGCTGCGGGCATTCCATAGATGAAAAAAACAGCGACCAGGGCGAGTAACAAATTCGCGTTTGCTTTTATGCGATTCACTTTTATCCCCCTTCTTCAAGCCTGCTAAATATCAAAATAAAGATAGAACTCATGCGGGTGAGGACGCTGGCGTATGGCCTCAATCTCCACTTCCCTCTTGTACTGAATCCAGGTAGAAATAACATCCTTAGTAAAAACGCCGCCCTCGAGCAAAAATGCGTGATCTCGTTCAAGTGCCATAAGGGCCTCTTCCAAAGAGCTGGGAACGCTTGGAATTTTAGAGCGCTCTTCGGGTGAAAGATCATAAATGTTTTTGTCCACGGGCGGCCCCGGGTCAATCCGGTTGCGGATCCCGTCAAGACCTGCCATGAGCATTGCCGCGAAAGTCAGATAACCATTTGAGCTTGGATCAGGCGCCCTGAACTCAACCCGCTTCGCGGAAGGTGCATTCGAGTACATGGGAATCCTGCATACCGCCGAACGATTACGTGCGGAATAGCAAAGATTGACGGGGGCCTCATACCCCGGCACCAGGCGCCGGTAAGAGTTGGTCGTAGGTGCGGCAAAGGCCAGCACCGCATGAGCATGCTTAAGGAGCCCGCCGATATACCATTTGCACATGTCGCTAATTCCGGCATAACCTTTCACGTCGTAAAAAAGCGGCTGCCCGTCTTTCCAGAGGCTCGAATGAACATGCATTCCCGACCCATTATCTTTAAAAATCGGCTTCGGCATAAAGGTCACCGTTTTATTGTACTTGCGGGCAACATTCTTGATGACATACTTATACATAAGCAAGTGGTCGCCCATTTCGGTCAGTGTCCCATAGCGGATATCAATTTCGCACTGCCCCCCGGTAGCCACTTCATGATGATGAACTTCGACCGGGACCCCCACCTTTCTAAGGGTAAGCATAATCTCGGAACGAAAATCCTGGAGCGTATCATGCGGAGGAACAGGGAAATAACCTTCTTTATATCGCGGTTTGTACCCAAGATTCGGCTTTTCCTCTTTCCCGGTATTCCAATCTCCCTCAACAGAATCGATATAATAAAATCCAAAATTCTCGCCCTGATCAAAACGGATATCATCGAAAACAAAAAACTCTGCCTCGGGTCCCCAGTAGCTCGTGTCGGCAATTCCGCTTTTACGAAGATGTTCTTCTGCTTTTCGGGCAATGTAGCGAGGATCCTTGGAGTACGGCTCTTTCGTGATGGGATCATAAATATCACAAATAATACTCAAAGTAGGGATTTGGCAAACCGGGTCCATCACGGCTGTCGCGGGGTCGGGGATCAGGATCATGTCGCTTTCCTGGATTTTCTTGAACCCCCGAATGCTGGATCCGTCGAACCCAATCCCTTCGGTCCAAATACTTCTTTCTAACTTGTCAAATTCGGTAAGGTCTGCGGCGGGTATCGAGAAATGCTGCCAAAGTCCAGGAAGGTCATTGAACTTGAAATCGACCACTTGGATGTTGTGCTTCTGAATATATCTTTTTACATCCTCCGGCGTGGAAGGCCGTGAAGCTTTTAACTGTTCATCTTCCCGGTCTTTTCCGGAAACAAGCGTCGACATAAAATTCTCTCAAACTTCTTTAGACATCAGCTAGTTGCTTTTAGGCCATAACGATTGAGCTTATAACCTAAAATGCGGTCGGTGATTCCAAGGATTTTGGCGGCTTTCCTCTGATTGCCGCCCGCCTGCTTCATGGCGTCTGCGATTAACTTCTTTTCAAGGCTGGATACCGCTTCGGTCAAAGATGATTCTTTTTCAAGGGTCTCAATGTCCTTAAAAGGCTCCGGCGCCTGCATCCCGGTCAAAACCGGATGTGTTTTTGTGCCCGGGATAGGGAAAAGATCGGGTGTCAGGGTGTCGCCTTTACAAAGCACGACTGCGCGCTCAATGGCATTCTCAAGTTCACGGACATTTCCAGGCCATGAGTAATTCATCAAATACTCCATGGCTTCGTCGGAAATATACTGCACCTTCTTTCCGTTATCCTCATTGGCTTTCTTAAGAAAATAATTCGTAAGGAGCGGCACATCTTCCTTCCGTTCACGCAAAGTGGGAAGAAAAATAGGAATAACGTTTAACCGGTAATAAAGATCCTGCCGGAAGTTTCCAGCCTGAACTTCTTTTTCCAGATTTTTGTTCGTCGCGGCAATCAGACGGATGTCGACGCGGATGCTCTGAGTTCCGCCGACCCGTTCAAATTCCCTTTCTTGAAGAACTCTCAAAAGTTTAATTTGAGTCGTCATGGGAATGTCGCCGATCTCATCAAGAAAAAGGGTTCCTCCATGAGCCATTTCAAAGCGGCCTTTTTTGCTGGCATTAGCTCCCGTGAAGGCGCCTTTCTCATAACCAAAGAGTTCGCTTTCAAGAAGCGTGTCGGGAAGCGCCGCGCAGGAGACTCGGATAAAAGGACCATCCGCGCGGTCACTCAAATAGTGAACGGCGTGAGCCACTCGTTCCTTACCCGTTCCGCTCTCACCGCGCAAAAGAACGGTGGCACGTGTCTGACAAACCAGTTCAATCGACGCAAAAACATCGGCCATGCGCTTGCTTTCACCGACAATATTTTCAACGCGAAACTTTTTCTTGAGCTCCTTGCGGAGGAGAAAGTTTTCACTCTTAAGAGTTTCTTTCTCCTTCTCGACCATTTCCTGAATACGGACAGCTTGAGCAAGCATGGAACTGATAATCGTTAAGAGACGAACATCCTCCTCGAAAGAAATATCCTGCTTAAAGAGGCGGTCAACGCTCAAAGCGCCGATGGTTTTTTTATCGAGTTTAATGGGGACGCAAATAAAAGAAATGTTGTTGCGGTCAATCTCGCTTCGGGCGCCTGTGCGGTCAAGAAATAAGGGCTCCTTGCCAAGATTGGGCACCACAATAGGCTCCCCCGCAGCAACTACTTTACCGGTAATTCCCTCCCCCACACGGTAACGCCCACGCTCAATCTGTTCCTGATCAAGCCCGTGAGCCACTTCAATCATAAGTTCCGCGGTCCTGGAATCCAAAAGTGTCAGCGTGCCGCGAGCCATCCCAAGCTTCTCATGAAGAATTTCCATGACACGCGTCATAACCTCTTCAAGATTTAAGGAAAATGTAATCGCTTTTGAGATCTCGTAGAGAGCCGTCATCTCAAGGTCATGCACTGTATTTTCGTGGCCTTCACTGCCCGTTTTCTTCATGCTATCCATTCTTACTCTGAATAGCCGACAAGCACTATATTGTGCTGATCGGCTTTCTTAATAAATTCATCCTGATCCAAAAAGAGTGTTTTCCCTGCTTCAAAGGCAAAAGCCGAGGCTTTTGCCTTGATCAATTCTGCAAGAGTCGTTAATCCCACAGCCGGGACATCAAAACGCATATCCTGCTTCGGCTTGGCGACTTTCACAACAACAATATTTTCACGACCAAGCTCTGCGGCCCGCCGGATAGCTTGGT
Source organism: uncultured bacterium (assembly GCA_964434115.1). Taxonomy (GTDB): domain Bacteria; phylum Omnitrophota; class Omnitrophia; order Omnitrophales; family Aquincolibacteriaceae; genus ZLKRG04. The sequence goes on along the minus strand of CAYSSX010000002.1, from coordinate 237,665 downwards.
CTGTGCCTTCAATGGCCTCCACCGCAAGCACGGCCTTTTTCTTCACAACAACCGTCTGGCCGATATCAAGCCCGGATATAGCTTTGGCCATCTTAAAACCAAACACCACATCTTCCATGATTTCACGGGAGGGTTTTCGGCGGCCCAACACGCCCTTTCCGGGCATCCACTTTCTAAAAAAAGTGGTGGAATCGAGCAGCTTCAGACCTTCACCTTCCAGATAATCAGAAATCGCACCAAGCAGGGAGTCGTCCTTAAAATCCCTTAACCTGGCAATCACTTTGACCATGTCCAAATCAGGACGGACATTTTCCTGAAAAAGCCGGACCTTCTCAATTTTTCCCGCCATAATAATTTGACGGGCATTTTCTTTCAGAAAAAAATCGCGCAGTTTCCGGAGCTGCCCAATTTTGACCCACTGAAAAACAGCCGCTTTTTGTTCGAGTGATGGATCTGCTTCTTTCTCAATTCCGCAAACGACAACCCGATGGCCTGCGCTGTGAATCTCTTCGGCAGTCAAAATCGGGAAGCGTCCATTACCTGCGATAATCCCGATTGTTTGCATGTCAAACCAGCAGCTTACACATGGGTTGGGGAATAGAGGGCTGGGTTCAGCGGCAAATGCCCCGCTCCGAATTTTTCAGAAATTGAAGCAAGGTTTCAAGACAAGGGCTGGGCGGCAGTTCTGCTTCCAGCTGTTGGAGGGCTTTCTTAAGAGTCTGTTTGGATTTAAACACAATCCGATATGCTTTTTTCATAGAGGTTTTTTCCTCTTTGGGGATTTCGGCCCGGTCCATCCCCACAGAATTAATGCCGTACGCGCGGGCAGGGTGACCATCCACCATCATGTAAGGCGGCACATCCTGAACAACCTTTGAGCATCCCCCAATAATGGCAAGCGTCCCAATTCTGGCAAATTGGTGGACAGCACTTAACCCCCCGATGATCGCACGGTCTTCCACGATCACATGTCCGGCTAAAGTTCCCTGATTGGCCAAAACGGTATGATTTCCAATGACGCAGTCATGGGCGACATGGCTGTAAGCCATCAAAAGGTTGTAATTCCCAATGAGTGTCTGGGTGCCGTCCTTGGTTCCCGGGTTGATGGTAACGTACTCGCGGATTTTATTCCCGTCTCCAATTTTTAAAAAACTGGTTCCACCATCGAATTTTTTATCCTGTGTCACGCTGCCAATCACGGCGCCTGTAAAAAACTCATTATCCTTGCCGATCGTAGTATTTCCCTCGATCGACACGCGGGCTCCGATCTTGGTACGGTCTCCTACTTTAACCGTTCCTTCAATAATCGAAAACGGGCCGACTTCAACTCCTTCGCCCAATTCCGCGTCTGGATGAACGATAGCTGTCGGGTGAATCATCACCGATCGACGACTGCGAATTTCACTTGTGCTTCGCATACAAGTTTTTCTCCAACATATGCCTGCCCGGTGCATTGCCCCGTGCGGGCCCGGATTTTTCCGACTTCAACTTCCATCCGGAGCTCATCGCCGGGCTGCACCGGATGGCGGAATTTAGCAAAGTCGATACTCATAAAATAAGCAATTTTATTTCTGTTTTCAGGTTTGCTCAGCATAATCACGCCGCCCACCTGAGCCATGGCTTCGATGATGATCACTCCCGGCATGACAGGATGCCCCGGAAAATGCCCTTGAAAATAATAATCATTCATCGTGACCTGCTTGAAGCCTACCGCCCTAACGCCAGGTTCCAGTTTTTCAATACGATCTACAAAAAGAAAGGGGTAACGGTGAGGTATCACCTGCTGAATCTGTTCGACCGTCAGAGTCGACGGAAGTTCCGGAAGCGGTTTTTCCTGTGACATCAGAATTTTCCTCACAAGTTCAAGATTTAGGGTGTGCCCGCTCCGGGTCGCGATAACATGCCCGCGAAGAAAGCCGCCAGCCAAGAAAAGATCCCCTAAAAGATCCATCATTTTATGCCGGCAAGCCTCGTTTTCAAAGCGCAATGTATTTTCGAGCGGCCGGTTACGCTCAAAAACAAGCGTGTTTTCGACATTGGCGCCTTTCCCAAACCCTTGCGCCAAAAGGTATTCCGCTTCCTGCTTCAGGCAAAAGGTGCGGGCGGAGGCAAGCTCCCTTTCGAAGATTTCAGGCAAAATCGTCATCGACAAAAATTGATCCTGCAAATCTTGATGCCGATAGCTCAGGGTATACGAAATGGAAAGACCGCGTTCCGGTAGAAGAATGAGGCTCTGGTCCCCGTGATCTACAAAAACAGGCTCTTTGACTTCAATCCACTTGCGCGGCGCAGCCTGCTCCTCAAGCCCGATTTGCAAAAAAGTTCCGGCGAAATCTTTGGCGCTTCCATCCATGGCCGGGATTTCATCCCCGCTCACTTCAACCACAGCATTATCAATGCCTAACCCATGAAACGTTGCCATCAGGTGCTCGATGGTACGAATAACGCCTTTTCCCACGACAAGTGCGGTTTGGCGAAGCTCATCACTTCGAACATTCTCTACACTTGCCTTAACTTTCAAAGCTGGGTCAAGGTCGGTCCGGCAAAAAACAATTCCTGTGTTTTCAGACGCCGGGCTGACGCGAAACTCCACTTCCTGGCCAGTGTGAAGCCCGCGTCCGCGGAACTCCACGGCGCGCTTCAAGGTTCTTTGTCTGACGGCTGACGGGACGGCTTCCATGAGAGCTGTTGAATTCCTTTTTTAACTTTTCTTGTAGCCCTTATTGAGCTCTGTCAGGACATCCTGGGTCACATCCATTTTTGCACTGTGATACAGCAGCGCGCGCTCATTGAAAATCATATCGTACCCTTTGCGCTCACCGTACTTCTGAACCACGGTATCGATATCTTGAAAGATTTCACGAACAAGCTTATTACGCTTTTCGCCAAGTTCGCGCTTTGCAGCCTGATCAAAGTCCTGAAGTTCACGGATTTTTCCATCCAGCTCATCCTGCTTCTTTGCTTTCGCGTCATCAGTCAAAAGCACGAGTTCATCCTTCAGGGCGCGGACGGCCTTTACAATCGTTTCACGCTCATCTTCTTTAGTCTTGCCGACAGCCTTAAGCGATTCGTCGTTATCTTTTGTTTTCTGATACTCATCAAAAATTTTGGCAACATCAACGAAAGCATACTGCTCAGCAAATGCCTGACGTGCCGAGGCCGCGAGAAAACCCGCAAGCAAAAAAGCAAAGAAAAAGAACGAACGGCTGGTGGTTTTCATGAAAATCTCCTTTGAAGTTTAAAAGCCTCTGCTTAAACTGAATTCGATGCGGCCGTTGCGGTCTTCCGTATCTTTGTTGAAAATCGGCAGTCCGTAATAAAGCGCAACGGGACCAATCGGCGTTTTCACCTTAATACCGGGACCGACACTCACCGCAAAATCACTAAAAGAAAACCTGAAGGAATCAGGGTTAATATGCCCTGCATCAATGAAGAAGGCAGCCTTAAAGGCATCGAGCCTCGGAATGGGTAAGTTGTACTCCAAATTCATAATCGCCAAGGTCTGACCGCCGACAGCACCGCCAGACTCAATAGGACCGACACGGCGGTAGTTGTAACCGCGGACCGTGCCAAGGCCTCCCGCGAAAAACCGGTCAAAAATAGGAACTTCGTCGGAATCCCCGAACTCTTTAGACGTTCCAAGACGGGTACGGAATTCCACCAGGTGCTTTTTGAAAACAGTCCAGTACTTGGTGTAACTGGATTGGACAATCCAGTAGTCTTGTTGTCCGCCAAGAAAACTTCCGACGAGATCCGCATTTAACGTGGCAAGGGTTCCCTTCGTGGGATTGAAAACATTATCACGGGTATCCACGGATGAAAGAAAACGAAGGCGCGAAAGCCAGTTTGAACCCGAAAATTTTCTCACCGTATCCGGGGCATCGTCGGAAATATTATCAAGCTTGACGCGTTCCAGCGTGTATCCGCCGCCAATTCTCAAAATATCCTTGAACAGACGGGACAAAGTAAATCCAGCACCTAAGCGGTCTTCATCAAAGTCAACGTTGCGATTATCCCGATGAATTTTAAAAAGATCCGTTGATAGCGTGATGGGTTTATTGAAAAGGTATGGCTCGGTAAAGTTGACGTTATAGTCCTGCGTAATAGTGCCTATTCGGGCTCTTACTGAAAGCGACTGCCCGCCGCCGGTGAACCGCGGGAAATTCAGTAAGTCGAAATTCCGCTGTGAGATTTCAGCAAATCCGACAAAACTGTCCACGGAACTGACACCGCCCCCGAAGGAGAGTTCACCTGTGCGTTTCTCTTTCACGCGGAAGATAAGATCTTTACGGTTAGTTCCTTCTTCAGCCGGCTGTGTGTCATAGGTGACATCTTCAAAAAATCCAAGATTCTCAAGCCGCTGTTTGGATTTTCTGATCTTCTCACCGTCAAAGCGTTCTCCCGGACGGATGCGGAGCTCGCGGCGAATGACCATATCCCGGGTTTTCGTATTGCCGCGGACAAGGACCTTGTCGACAAAGTAAAGGTCTCCTTCCTCAAGGCGGTAAGTCACATCCACCTTGCCAGACTCCCGGTTAAGCTTCACATCGGGAATAATACGCGCGTCGATATGGCCGCGGTCATTGTAGTATTCACGGATTTTTTCGATATCGCGGGACAAATAATATTGGGAGTAGGTAAGACCCGGAAGCATTTCCAGCTGCTGCCATATTTCCGATTCCGGAAATAACTTATTTCCTTCGATCTTGATTTCTCCGGTTACATACTTCGGACCCTCATCAACAGAAATAATAACAATCATCTTATTTTCTTTCGGGTCCTGCTCAAATCGTGACTGCACCTTGACGTCCAGGTATCCTTCCTGCTGATAAAGGAACCTTACCTTTTCGAGGTCTTTCTGAAATTCCTCTTCTTTAAAAACGCCCGACCGGATAAACCAAGCCTTTTTGGTCTTCATCATTTTCTGAAGCTTTTTTGACTTAAAGGCAGTAACTCCCTCAAACCGGACTTCTTTAATTTTTTGCTTGTCTCCTTCGGTGATCTTGACATAAACAGTGGCTTCTTTGCGCTCCTCGTTCACATCCACTTCCGAGTCAATATCTACAAAGCGATAGCCTTTATTCGCATAAAGTTTGCGGATGGCTTCAACGCCCTGCTTTACCGCCTTTCGGTCAAGAATCTGCCCTTCTATAACAGCCAGTTCTTTGCGAAGTTTGTCTTCCTTAAAACGGCTGAAACCTTCAATTCTAATTTCCCGGATAATGGCTTTTTCAACCACAGCGATTGCGAGCGCGTAGCCGTCGGGGCGCTCTTCAACTTCCATTTTGATATCTTGAAAATAGCCCGTTGCATAAAGGCGCTTAATATCTTCATTCACAACATCCTGTTGAAGCGGCTGCCCCCTCTGTGTCCGGATTTTACTCAGAATGGTGTTGGTGCTGACAATTTGATTGCCGCGGATTTCGACACTGACAACATTGTTAGGGTGCTTTTGGGATTCACCGGGAGCATCCGGTGTAGCCGTTTGAGGAACCGCTGCGGGCTTTTCCTGCTCTTCAGAACTAGAAGGCGCAGGCATTTCTTCGAGACCCTTTTTAAGCTGGTCCAGGTCTTCTTCAAACTGCTGGCCTTTTTCATCGGCAGCAACGCAAAAGTCCATGTGAAACGCAAACGCCGCAAACAAGAAAAGTGAGAGCCAAAGGATTTTTTTCACAGCACCTTCTCCTCGGTCCGGTCAAACTCAGGGTTTTCGAAACGGGTCCACTCTTTGAGGAACACCAGCTCCACGGTCCCCACTGGACCGTTACGCTGTTTAGCTATAATGCTTTCCGCTTTATTGCGATTCTCTTCTGTAGGATTGTAATACTCTTCTCGAAAAAGGAAAACTACCAAATCTGCATCCTGCTCAATAGCACCCGACTCGCGCAAATCGGAAAGCATTGGGCGGTTACCCTGACGGCTTTCCACAGCACGCGACAATTGACTCACGGCAATCACCGGAACACGCAATTCGCGCGCAAGCTCTTTAAGCGACCGGGAAATTTCGGATATTTCCTGCTGACGGCTTTCCGTATGACCGGATCCCCGAATCAGCTGCAAATAGTCCACCACCACCAGCTGAATATCATGCTGCATTTTCATGCGCCGGGCCTTAGCACGGATTTCGACAACGGACTGACCGGGCGTATCATCGATGAAAATGGGGGCTTCAGAGATTTTTCCGGCAGCGCTGGTAAGACGCGGCCAGTCCTGATGGGACAAATATCCCGTGCGCACTTTTTGGGCATCCACACGAGCATGCGAGCAGAGCATTCGTTGAACAAGCTGCTCCTTGCTCATTTCGAGCGAGAAAATAGCCACCGGCTTCTTAAGAATAATTCCCGCATGTTCGCAAATACAGGAAACCCAGGCTGATTTCCCCATCGAGGGACGGCCGGCCGCAATAATAAGGTCCGAAGGCTGCAACCCGGCAGTCTTCACATCAAACTCATGAAAACCTGTCGCTAGACCCGTAATGTGCTCTTTACGCTGGTAAAGCTGATCGATGGTTTCCATGCTGTTGTGGATAATTTCCTTCACAGCGTAGAATTTTCCTTCAATTTGATTCTGGGTAATATCAAAAATCAGCTTTTCGGCTTCATCGAGAAGCAGCTTTGCTTCGCTGGCCGGGTCATAACAGCGCTGCACAACTTGCGTGGCCGCCTGGATCAAACCCCGCGTCAGAGCCTTATCTTTTACAATATGCGCGTAATGCTCAACATGAGCCGCCGTAGGAACTTGATTGGTCAAATGAGTCAGATAGCTCATGCCGCCGGCGGCTTCAAGCTCATTGCGCTTGCGAAGCTCTTCAGCGACCGTAATCAGATCAACGGGTTGATTTTTTTGGAAAAGGGATTGAATCGCGGTGAAAATCTTACGATGGCTTTCTTCGTAAAAAAAGGCGGGACGGAGAATCTGCATGGCCCGGAGAAGGGCTTCAACCTCAAAAAGCATGGCCCCTAAAACGCAAACCTCCGCATCTTTATTCTGCGGAGGCAGCTTTTCCATCAAATTTTGCAAGATTTCTGAACTTGCCACGGCCAGCCCTTGATCAGGGGATCAGGATTTTGAAACAACCTCAACGGACACAGTCACCTTCACCTGCGGGTAAAGTTCGACGGTCACAGGATGGACACCCAGAGAACGAATTGGTTCTTTCAAATGAATCTGCTTCTTATCAAACACATGCTTTTGTGCTTCAAGCGCTTCGCGAACATCTTCAGCGGTGACTGATCCATAAAGTTTATCCTGATCGCCAACAGCCCGCTCCAACGTCACTTTCACGCCCTGAAGTTTTTTTGCAGCCGTTTCCGCTTCAGCTTTTTCAGCCGCGCGGCGTTTAGCGGCGCGCGCTTTCAGATCATCAACAAACTTACGGTTCTCACGGGACGCGACAAGAGCGAGATTCTGCGGTAAAAGAAAATTACGGCCAAACCCGTCTCGAACACGGATCACATCGCCTTTACGGCCCACTTTTTCGACATCTTGCAAGAGAATCAATTCCATAACAGTAATACTCCTAACCTTAAATTTGGGGTCCAGAGAGCCTATTCGGCCTGGAACGCGATAAGCCCGGAGTGGCGAGCCTTTTTGATGGCGCGCGCAAGAAGACGCTGCTGCCTGGCTGTCAGACCGGTAATACGACGGGGAATAATTTTCCCTTTTTCCGTAAGGAAACGTGTCAGCTTGTCGGTATCTTTATAATCCACGGTAAGCTGGCCGGGAATAAAAACCATGTTAAAACGGTTCTGCTTTTTGCGAAAAGCGGTTCCTTTGGAACGGGGTCCGCCTCTACGTCCTTCGCCGCCAGGGCCAGCTCTACGCGGTCCGCGCTCTGAAGAGCCCCTCTCGCCACGGTCTTCCCTGTCATTACGGGGTGTCATACGCATGCTAAAACTCCTTTGAACCTTATCTTGTATTTAATGCTTCGATTTCACGAACCCGTTTCCTGAATTTAGGAAACAAGGGATTGCAAATTCTTGGGATCTGACAAAAACCTTAGAAGGGAATCTCGTCATCCGGCTGAAGGTCGGCATTGGAAACGGCTGCCGAACCCTTGGAACTCGACGGCGCTTCAGACTCTTCAAAAACCCCGTCATCAGCATCAGGCGCACCGCCTTCCGTCCCCTTGGAGCGGGAAAGAAACTGAACGTTCTGCGCCACAACCTCAAGCGTCGAACGTTTGCTACCGTCTTGCGCCTCCCAGCTGCGGCTTTGAAGACGGCCTTCCACAAAAACAGGGCTTCCCTTGCGAAGGTACTCATTACAAACTTCCGCGCGACGAGCCCAAACAACAACACGTATAAAACTGACTTCTTCTTTTTTTTCACCCGATTGAGCAACGTAGTTACGATTCACAGCAATCGTAAAGGTCGTCACCGGCTGTCCCGAGGGAAGGTAACGAAGCTCGGGATCACGCGTCAGATTCCCCATCAATAAGACTTTGTTAAGACTGACAGCCATAAAGCTCTCTCGTTTTTATTAGCTTTTAACTGCTACCGGCTGAGCTGCTGGATCCTCAGCTTTTTTCGCATTCTTGCGGGGAGCAACTTTTCCAATTTTAGGATCCTTAATGGTAACCATATACTTCAGAACATCGGGGTGGACTTCCAGGGATTTACGGAAATCAGAAACGCCATCCGGGGCCATATCAAATTCCACGAAAGAGAAAAGTCCTTCACGAAAACGCTTAATAGTGTAACCGAGGGACCGTTTTCCCCATTCCGCTCTCTGATTGACCTTACCCTTAAATTTTTCAATAAGGGCATCAATCGCCTTATCCTGCGCTTTGCGCTCATCCGGCGTCGCCGTGGGCGGAAATACAAAAATACCTTCGTACGATTTCATGCTGCTTTTCTCCTTGAAGGGGCAGTCGTCTTGAGTTTTAGGAACGTGTATTGTATCACAAAAAACTTCATAGGCAAGCGCTGTTTTTTTCTCTAACTCTTTTCAAAACATTAGGTTAGGGAATTTGAGGCCTTTGTAATTTCGCCTCGAATCCAAAAACGCACCGCAAGCTCCCCTTTTTTAAATAAACTCTCCAGGGCTTTTCTTTCCTCGGAGCCGAAAGGGGAAAGCACGTAATCCTCAACAGATTGATTACGAAGCTCTTTTTCTTGAAAATCTTTCGGGTGACCGATGCCAAAACGCAGGCGAGCGTATTGGGAGGAATTCAAGCAGGTTTGAATTGATTTCAAACCGTTATGTCCGCCGTCTGAGCCGCGAAGCCTTAGCCGAAGTTTGCCGAAAGGCAATGCCAAGTCATCCACTAGCACCAAGAGGTCTTCATGAGCCTTTACCGAAAAAGCTTCCACAAGTCTTGCAACAGCTTCACCGGACACATTCATATAAAGATCCGGCCAAGCTAAAACCACTTCCTGTCCATCAAGTTCCAGCTGAAAAACTGTGGCTTTGAGCTTTTTTTTTACAATGGGGCCGCCAGCCTCTAGCTGCCGGACAAGAAAATCGATAAGCATCCGGCCTGCATTATGCCGCGTGAAACGATAGGTACTTCCTGGATTTCCCAGACCAATAATAAGTTTCATGGGCGGCGGCCTGCCAGGCGCTTAAAAAGAAAACAAGTTAGGCCTTTTTCGCCGGAGCTTCTTCGCCTTCTTCCGGCTTCTTGCCTTTTTCAATAACTTCAGGTGCAGCTGCGGCTTCTTCACCCGCTGCGGCCGGAGCTTCCTCGTCTCTCGGATGATGGAGAGCAATAATAACCTCTTCAGGCTCCACAAGAAGCTCGACGCCTTGAGGAACAACCAGTTCCTTCGCATGAATGGACTGCCCCATCTGAAGCGTTTTCACATCAACAGTAATCGCTTCCGGAATCTGCGTCGGCAGACAGCTCACGGTCACCTCGTGGTGAACCACATCGAGAACACCGCCCGCTTTAACACCAGCAGCTTCGTCAGCATTCTTGACGACAATAGGCACTTCGATTTCAATTTTCTCCGTCAGAGACACAACCGTAAAATCAACATGCTGAATCGTATCGGTCACAGGGTTGTGCTGAATCTGCTTAATGAGACAGGTGGACTCTTTTAATGTCACGCCTTCCGCATTCAGCTTCACAATCACGTTTTCACCTGCTTTTGTGTTGAGTGCCTGCTGCAAGTTGCGCGCATTCACCTCAACAGGAACAGGCTCCATACCGTGTCCGTAAACAATCGCCGGCACAGAACCTTCGCGGCGAAGACGGCCTCCATTGCGGCCGCCTACTTTTTTTCTGAGTTTCACTCCAAGATCAAATGTCTGCATTTTTAAATCCTCCTAAGAAATCACTTTAAATTTTTTCGGGAAACGCTACGCCTCAACTCCTGCTTTGGAGAAAAGTGCGCTGACCGACTCGTTGTGGTGAATACGATGAATCGCTTCCGCAAGGAGCCCTGCCACAGAAAGCTGATGGATCACAGGAATCCTTTTGCGCTCATCAAGCGGAATTGAATTTGTAACAATAAGCTCTTTGAGATCGGAGCTTTGAAGCCTTTCAATGGCGGGCCCCGCCAGAATCGGGTGAACAACGGCCGCATAAACATCCAAAGCGCCGGCTTTCTTAAGCGCGCGGGCAGCTTCTACGAGCGATCCTCCCGTAGAAACCAAGTCGTCAGTAATTACCACATTGCGCCCTTCAACAGAACCAATGAGGTGCATCACATGAGTTTTAGTGGCGTCCTCGCGCCGCTTGTCGACAATCGCAAGGGGACAGCCAAGGATGTTCGCGTACGCACGCGCCATCCGAATACCGCCGATGTCCGGCGATACAAGAACCAGATTTTCCAGCTTCTTTTTACGCAAATACTCCGTAACCACGTTAATTGAGTACAAATGATCCACGGGAATATCAAAAAAACCTTGAATCTGCCCGGCGTGAAGATCCATCGTCAAAATCCTGTCGGCCCCGGCTTTTGTAATAATGTTAGCTACCAGCTTCGCCGTAATCGGCACGCGGGGACGGTCTTTGCGGTCTTGGCGTGCATACCCAAAAAAAGGCAGCACGGCGGTCACACGCTTGGCAGATGCACGCTTAGCTGCATCAATCAAAATCAACAGCTCCATCAGGTTGTCATTAGCAGGGGTGCAGGTGGATTGAAGAATAAAAACATCTTTGCCGCGGATGTTGTCGCGAATCTGAACCTGGATTTCCCCTTCCGGAAAACGTCCGCAAAGAACATCCGCAGGATGCGTTCCGAGAAGATCTGAAATTTCCGCCGTAAGGCCCGGATTGGAATTTCCGCCCAAAATGACCAGCGTGTCATCACATTTGTGTTTGGTCATACTTTGAAGCATGGTCTGCTCCCCCAGTTCTAAGGTTTCGCGAGTCACGGTTTTGCCTTTCCACGGTTCAACGTTTTTGCCGGAACACCCACTGCCACTTGTCCTTTTTTAACTACGCTTCCAGCCGTGAGGACAGCGCCGGCACCAGTACGTGCTAAATCAGAAACAACAACAGGTGCCACGAAAATCGTATCCGACCCCACTAATACTTTTTTTCCAATACGGGTTTGATGTTTACTTTTCCCATCATAGTTTGCCGTTATCGTTCCCGCGCCAATATTGGTTTCATCGCCAATCAGGGCGTCACCCAAATAAGAAAGGTGTTTCGCGGAAACTTTCTTGCCAAGCCGGGAACGATTCACCTCAACAAAACTTCCAACAATCGACCCGTCTCCAATCACGGTTCCGGAGCGTATCTTAGCAAAAGGCCCGATTTGACAGCCTTCCCCGATCTTGACATCGCCCTCAATGTAGCACCACGGATACACCACAGTATCCTTGCCAATTTTCACATCCGCAGCCACAACGCTTTGCTCAGGCTTCACAAACATCACGCCGTTTTCCTGATGGCGCCGGATGTTCCGCCGATTGAGGCACTCGACCACTTCCGCCAAGTCAACGCGGGAGTTCACTCCCTGCCCCTCACTGGAATCCGCGAGAGGAAAGGCTTCTAGCTTTTCGCCTTCTTCGGCAAGGATCTCAATCGTGTCCGTCAGGTAAATTTCTTTTTTCTTGTTCTGCGGACGAACCCTCTTTAGCGCTTCAAAGAGTTTCTTTTTATCAAAGAGATAAACACCGGTATTGACTTCACAAATCCGGCGTTCTTCTTCGGTGGCATCTAGCTCTTCGCGAATGCCGCAAAACCGGCCGTTCCGCCTGAGAATTCGTCCATAACTTGCCGGATTGTCCCGCATCGCCGACAAAACACTAACGGCCGCGCCTGATTTGCGATGGCCTCGCAAAAACGCTTTTAAGGTTTCAAGCTTCACAAGCGGCATGTCTCCAGGCCAGATAATGACATCGCCGGAATAACCCGCCAATGCTTTCTGAGCCATCAAAACCGCATGCCCTGTTCCATGCTGCTGCGCCTGAAGAGCCGTCACGGCACGTTTACCAAGGAACGCTTTGACCTGATCAGCACCGGCGCCCACGACAACCACTGGCCTGCGGATCCCAACGGACTCCAAATTGCGAAGCACATAATCAAGAATAGGACGTCCAAGCGCTTCGTGGAGCACTTTGGGCTTTTCTGATTTCATCCGCGTGCCCTTACCGGCAGCGAGAACAATAGCCTGCATGGATGCGCTATCCCTTGATCCCTGTAAGCTTGATACCTTCGACAAAGAACCGCTGATTAAAAATAAACACCAGCAAAATAGGGAGAATCATCATCACGGATGCCGCCATCAACAGCGTCCAATCGGTGTGATGCAAGCTCTGAAAGTATGCAAGTCCGACGGGCAGAGTGAATTTTTCGTGCGTATTGAGAACAATCAAAGGCCACATAAAATTCATCCATGTCCCCATAAAAGTAAAAGTCGTGAGCGTCGCAAGCGCCGGCTTGGAAAGCGGCAAAATGATTCTCCAAAAAATGCCCACATACGAGCAGCCGTCAATCTTCGCAGCATCTTCAAGGTCCTTGGGAAGCGTCAGGAAAAACTGCCTCAGCATGAATGTTCCATACGCAGTAAAAGCTGCGGGCAGAATCAAGGCCTTGTAGCTGTCAACCCATCCGAGATAGCGAAGCAAAATAAAAACCGGGATCATCGTCACGGCGCCAGGAACCATCATGGTTGCCAGGTAACCAAAGAAAATCTTGTCGCGGCCCGGGAAATTAAGACGCGCAAACGCATAGGCTGCCATGGAGCTTGTTCCTACCTGCGCAGCGGTTACACACACCGCGATAAAAATAGAATTCAGATAAAACCGGGCAAAGGGCACTGCTTCCCACGGCTTGAGATAGTTCTGCCAGACAAATGTCGTAGGAATCCACTCTTCCCACCAGTTTTTCTGAAATGAAAAAACCTGGCTTGGCTCTTTAAGCGATGTCGTAACCATCCAAAGAAAAGGACCCACCATCGCGATGGCGCCGATCAAAAGAACTATATAAGAAAACGTCTTGCCGATCATCTCACGCTGAAACTTCCGCTTTTTCATAACTTCAAGCGTAAGCCCCACAAGAGGTTTAGTCCCGTTAGACGCTTCCTGCTTTTTCATGGCTTCCGTACTTTCGCTCAAGATGCTCATGGGTTCCTTAATAGTAGTAAACCCGCCGGCCAAAAAAGCGCCACTGCAGGACGGTGAAAATAAAAACAATAATAAATAGCACCCAAGCAATCGATGCCGCGTAACCCATTTTGTGCCACTCAAAAGCGTTGTTGTAAATGTAATAAATAATCGTCGTGGTCGAACCGTTCGGCCCGCCACCCGTCATGATGTAGGCAGGATCAAAGCCAGCCTGAAAACCGCCAATGATGCTCATAATCGCAATAAAAAAAGTGGCCGGGGAAATCTGCGGCCAAGTCACGGCCCAAAATTTTTGCCAGGCATTCGCGCCATCGACTTCGGCCGCATCGTACAAATCACGCGGCACACCTTGCAGCGCCGCTAAATAGAGAATCATGTTATAACCGCCCACGGACTGCCAGACACTCATGATTACGAGCGCCGGCTTCGCCCACTTCTCATCCGTAAGCCAGTACGGACCTTTCAGTGGAATGTGGAGAATCTCTCCAACCTTCGCGATAAAAGAATTCAGAACACCAAATTCAGGGTTATAAATCAAACGCCACAGCATGTAAATCGCAACACCGGCACACAGCGTCGGAAGAAAATACACGGTTCTGAAAAAAATAATGCCTTTCAGTTTTTGATTCATGCCGATAGCAAGAATCAATGATCCCGCCATACTCAGCGGAATCGCCAGCATCAAGTAAATCGTGTTCCATGAATACTGCCAAAAAAACGGGTCCTTAAAGAGCGCAATGAAATTATCAAATCCGACAAACCGGGGTTCAGACAGAAGATCCCAATCCACAAAGCTAAGAACCATCGATGCAACGACAGGAATCGACGTGAAAATCAAAAAACCGAGGAGATTCGGGGTTAAAAACCCATATCCCGCCAAGGCTTCTTTTGTTGAGTTCTTCATCGGCTTCAAGGAAACATCCTCCTGCTCTTTGCAAAACTTACGCGGATTCAACCCATTGACTGTGGCGGACCAGCTTAGGCTGGGCCTTGCCTTCAATCGCTTCGCGCGTCACGATGCATTCCGCAATGCTCGCATCAGACGGCACATCATACATAACATCCATCATGACACCTTCCAGAACCGAGCGGAGCGCACGGGCACCCGTTCCTTTACGGAGGGCCCGCTTTGCCACTTCGCGGAGAGCATCCGGTTCAAACCGAAGCTCCACATTCTCCATGCGGAAAAGCTTTTCATATTGCTTCGTCAGCGCATTCTTAGGCTCTGTCAGAACACGGATCAAATCTTCTTCGCTCAACCCATGCAGCGTCGTCAAAACCGGAAAACGTCCAATGAATTCCGGAATGAGCCCGAACTTCAACAGATCTTCAGTCTCAACCATAGCCAAAACTTCACCTAAAGAGAGCTCTTCGGAGTCTTTGGCAGCCATCGCTCCAAAACCAAGCGACTTTTTAGACGTCCTCTTACGGATAATAGAGTCCAGATGCGCAAAGGTGCCTCCGCAGATAAACAGAATATTTTTCGTGTTAATCTGAATATATTCCTGCTGGGGATGCTTACGGCCTCCCTGCGGCGGCACATTGGCAATGGTGCCTTCCAAAATTTTCAGAAGGGCCTGTTGAACGCCTTCGCCTGAAACGTCGCGCGTAATAGAAACGTTTTCGGTTGTGCGGGCAATCTTGTCAATTTCATCGATATAAACAATCCCGAGCTCCGCGCGCTTAACATCAAAGTTGGCCGCCTGAAGCAAACGGAGAAGGACATTCTCCACATCTTCTCCGACATACCCGGCTTCCGTGAGAGAAGTCGCGTCCGCAATCGCGATAGGAACATCCAAAAGCTTCGCAAGGGTCCGGGCCATCAATGTCTTTCCGGAGCCTGTGGGTCCAATCATCAAAATATTGCTTTTTTCCAGTTCAACATCATCCGGAGACTGCCCAACGAGCTGCTTCACGCGTTTATAGTGCGCGTGAACACTCACAGAGATCTGCTTTTTTGCGGATTCCTGTCCAATAATGTATTGATCCAATTTTTCTTTGATCTCGCGGGGCTTAGGAACCACAAGACGAGCCGCAAGGTTATCGACAGGCTTCGCGGCCCGCGTTTGATCCTTGTCTAAGATATCGCTGCAAATCTTGATGCAGATATCGCAAATGTACACACCGGGACCCGCAAAGATTTTCCGGACATCTTTACGCTTGTCCCTGCCGCAAAACGAACATCTCTCTGAGTTGGTGCTGTTCATTACGAATTCCTTTTTGAACCGTATTTTTCAGGCTAAAAACTGCCCGACCTGGACTCGAACCAGGAATCATGCCTCCAAAGGGCAGTGTGATACCATTTCACCATCGGGCAATCAAACACGTCATCCCGTAAAAAACCGCAATAGCTGCCTTGCAGTATTTCCGACCTGTTTCGATCTTAATTGAAATTGTCGCGGGCTTTATGCCTGAGGCTTTCAATTTCAGAAGGTCTTAACACCCTCAACACGAGCCGAAGGTAAAAGTTTTTTCACCCGGCGAACCGCAGATTCCAAGGAATCACTCATGGGCAGTAAAATAAAAATAGTCGGGCCGCTTCCTGACATACGAACACAGGAAAAACCCGCCTTGTGAAGCTTCTGAATTTTTTTCCGAATTTCCTGCCGAAGGGAAAAGGCCGGTTTTTCCAAATCATTATGAAGCAATGGAATAAGCGCGGAAGGGTTTCCCCGGTCTAAAAAAGTGCAGAGCATTCTAGCGGTGCGCTTAGGCTTTGTCAAGGAATCGGACGGTGGTTCCAGGCGGTATTTCTCAAACACCTCTTTTGTGCTAAGTCCTTTACTGTCAATAACTAACACAAAATTCCACGACCGCTTTAGAGGCCTTGGCTGAATCTTATCTCCACGCCCCTCCCCAATGGCCCTATTCGTATCATAAAGAAAAAAGGGGACGTCAGCTCCCAGGCGCTTTCCCAAAAGCACCAATTGACGCCTGGAAAGCCCCAATTTATAAAGACGGTTCATCGCCAAGAGAAAAAAAGCGGCATTGCTGGACCCCCCCCCGAGTCCGGCGCCTACAGGGATTTTTTTATGCAAATCAACATGAACACCCCCCAAGTCTGGGAAGCGTTCTTGAATCATTCTGTAGGCTTTGGTAATCAGGTTCCGCTCATCGGTTGGAAGCCCGGGCCAATTGGTTCGGAGGGAGACACCGGTTTTTGTGCGAGTTAAGCGGATTTTATCGAGCAGTGATATTCTGTGAAAAACCGTCAATAACTCATGATATCCGTTCGGGTATCGCCCCGTGACGTGAAGGGACAGATTGACCTTGGCAGGGCTTAGAACTGTCAAACTTTTCATAGGCTTAGAGGATAAGAAACCCCGGCGGAGAAACCCGCCGGGGTTTTGATTTCGCAGATTCTTAAATGAGCCGTCAAAACCGGCTAACGCGGAAGCTTAGGACCAGGCCTTTTTCTTGTGGCGGTGCTTTCTCAGCTTCTTCTTCCGCTTATGCTTATTCATCTTCTTTTTGCGCTGCTTACGTGCCCAGGGCATTACACCTTCTCCTTGTTCTTGTTAACTATTCCCCTCAGGGAATCACTTTATTCAATGGGTATTCGATGATTCCTGAAGCGCCGGCTTTCTTAAGCGCAGGGATCATTTCACGGACAATGGCTTCATCAATAATCGTATCAACATCATACCAGCCTTCTGCCGACAAGGTAGAAATCGTCGGTTTCTTAAGTGCCGGCAAAATTTTCAGAATATCCGCCAAATGTTTTTCGCTGACATTCATTTTAAGGCCCACTTTTTCTTCCGCGCGAATGGCACCCTCAAGAAGCATCACAATGTTGTCCATCTTCTTGCGTTTCCATTCGTCCTTGCAGCTCGCCTTATTCGCAATAAATTTTGGAACCGATGTCAAAAGAGTATCAATAATGCGAAGGTTATTGGCGCGAAGGCTTGAACCTGTCTCTGTTGCTTCGACAATGGCATCCGCTAGACGGGGAGGCTTCACTTCTGTGGCACCCCAGGAAAACTCGACTTCGGCATTAACCTTGTTCTTTTTCAGATACTTGCGAGTCACATTCACAAGTTCCGTGGAAATTTTCTTCCCTTGGAGATCCTTCACTTTTTTGAATGGGGAATCGTTGTGGACACAAAGCACCCACCGAATAGGGTTTTTAGTACGTTTGGAGTACTGGAGCTCACAAAGCTCCACCACTTTAGCCTCATTTTCACAAATCCAGTCAAACCCGGTCAAGCCGCAGTCGACAACACCATCTTCAATATATCGGGGCATTTCTTGAGGGCGGAACAGGACCACTTCAAGTTCTTCGTCATCCACGGATGGGAAGTAAGAACGGGAACTCACATTAATTTTAAACCCCGCCTTATTGAAGAGACGAAACGTAGCTTCTTCGAGGCTGCCTTTAGGAAGAGCGATCTTGAGCTTTTTCATAGGAGTGCGGATTGTAACGGTTTCACTAGGACGTGTCAACAAGCGGCCGCAGGCCTTAAACCCGGGTCCCCGGTCATTTTTGAGCTGTCTCTAACCCCTGCTCGGAAGAGATCAAGCCCTCGGCGGGCGATCATAGCCCCATTATCCCCCGTTAGCGCCATGGGGGGAAACATGACTCGGAGGCCATGGGCTGCCGCTTTTTCCGTCAGTTGCCGTCTTAACTCCGAATTGGCACTCACACCACCGCCAACCGCAATAGATTGAACCTGCCAAGTTTCCGCCGCCTGGAGCACAGCATCCACCAGCCAGCCAACGGCGGCCTTTTGGAAACTCGCCGCCATATCTCTCTGAAAATCTGGAGAAATAACGCTTTGCTTCCGGACTAAATAAAGAACCGCTGTTTTAACACCGCTAAAACTGAAATCGTATGGCTTTTCGAGTTTGGGCTTCGTGAAAGAAAAAGCCTTGGGATTACCTTCTTGCGCAAGACGGTCAAGGACAGGCCCTCCTGGATATCCTAAGCCAAGAAGCTTGGCAACTTTGTCGTAGGCTTCTCCGCAAGCATCATCCATGGTTTCGCCGAGAAATTTCATTTGACCCTTTTCATGAAGGGAAACACTGGTATGCCCCCCGGACACTAAAAGACCCAGATAGCGCTCCGGCTCTTCTTGCCCAATAAAATTCGCGGCAAGATGAGCTTCGAGGTGGTTGACCCCGACAAGAGGAACCCCCAATTGATAGCTCAGAGTTTTGCCAAAACAAATCCCAACCAGAAGGGAGCCAATTAAACCCGGCCCTCGAGTCACGGCAATAAGGTCAATGTCGCGTGTTTTAACGCCTGCTTTTTTTAAGGCCTGTTCATACACAACATCAATCTGCTCAAGACAGTGACGAGAAGCAATCTCAGGGACAACGCCGCCAAAAGGCTGGTGCTGAAAAAGACTGGAAGACACGATGTTGGATTTAATCGTATTGCGGCCCAGAAGAACCGCGCAGGAAGTTTCGTCGCAGGAAGTTTCGATGCCTAGCGTGAGCATAAGGGAAGAAACGGGATCAAGCCCCGATTTTCTGGGTCAGGATTTCGTTGGCAAGCTTGGGATTGACCTTGCCCTGGGAAGCTTTCATCATCTGGCCCACAAGAAAGCCAAGCGCCTGCTTTTTTCCCGCGCGGTAATCACTGACAGACTGAGGATTTGCCTGAAGAATTTTTTCAGCAATATCTTCAATAGCCTTCGTGTCCGTAACCTGGACCAGGCCTTTTTCCTTCACGATTTCTTCCGCGCTCTTTCCGGTTTCATACATGAGGGGAAGAACATCCTTGGCGATTTTACCGCTGATGGTTTCCTTTTCAATCAGACTGACAAGCGCTCCAAGATCACCAGGCTTCACCGGAGAATCCTGAATCTCGACTTTGTGGAGATTCAATAAAGCCAAAAGCTCGGATTGGATCCAGTTACTGACCATTTTGGCGTTAGAGTTGGCGCGAAGACAGGCTTCAAAATAATCTGCCAGCTTGCGGTTTTCAACTAAAGTGGCCGCATCATACTCCCCTAGTCCAAGATTTTTACGGAAGCGTTCCGCACGCGCCGCGGGAAGTTCAGGCAGAGTTTTTTCTATTTCCTGAATAGTCTCTTCTGAGATGGTAAAAGGCACAAGGTCCGGCTCCGGGAAATACCGGTAATCATGGGCCTCTTCTTTGGAACGCATCGTAAAGGTCTGCCCCTTATCATCATTCCAAAGACGTGTTTCCTGCACAACCCGTCCGCCGCTTTCAACAAGGTCAATTTGCCGGGCAATTTCATACTGAATGGATTTTTGAACATTCTTAAACGAATTGAGGTTTTT
Source organism: uncultured bacterium (assembly GCA_964434115.1). Classification (GTDB taxonomy): domain Bacteria; phylum Omnitrophota; class Omnitrophia; order Omnitrophales; family Aquincolibacteriaceae; genus ZLKRG04. The sequence continues at coordinate 217,892 of CAYSSX010000002.1, read as the reverse complement.
AATTTCAGTTTTGGTGCCCAGCGCGGTTGCGCCTTTCCTGCGAATCGAAACATTCGCATCACACCGCAGGCTGCCTTCCTCCATGTTGCAGTCGCTCACTTCAAGATACTGCAGAATTGCCTTGAGTGAGGTCAGATAAGCATACGCTTCTTCAGCTGAACGAAGATCTGGTTCAGAGACGATCTCAAGAAGCGGGACCCCCGCACGATTGAAATCCACAAGGCTTGCGCCTTCTACCCCCTCGTGCAAAAGCTTTCCGGCATCCTCTTCAAGATGCGCGCGATGGATCCCGATTTTCTTTTCCGTCCACCGGCCGTCCTCGGTTTTGGTTTCGATTACAAGCCATCCAGCTCCATTCACGGGCATGTCAAACTGGGAAATTTGATAAGCCTTAGGCAGGTCGGGATAGAAATAATTTTTACGGTCGAATTTCAGTTTTCGGGAAATCTTGCAGTTCAGCGCGAGGCCCACCTTGATTCCAAAGCGAAGCACTTGCTCATTCAAAACAGGAAGCGAGCCCGGAAGCCCCAGGCATACGGGGCAGGTGTTCTTATTGGGCTCAGACCCAAACTCGGTTGAGCAGGCGCAGAAAATTTTCGACCGGGTGTCAAGCTGGGTGTGGACCTCCAGGCCGATCACGGATTCGTATTCGTTTGTCAGACTCATGTGTTAAATCCCGGGCCGTTTTTTATAGACTTCAATTTCCTGTTCCAAGGTATAGGCCGCGCGAATCAGGGTTTCCTCATCAAAAGGCCGGCCCATGAGCTGCAATCCGATGGGTAGACCTGCGGTAGTAAACCCGCAAGGCAATGACAGTGCTGGAATGCCCGCCAGGTTGGCGGGAATCGTCATAATGTCGGACAAATACATGGCAAGCGGATCGGAAAGCTTTTCTCCGATTTTAAAAGGCGGTGTGGGAGCGGTCGGTGAAAGCAGGACATCCACCGATTCCCAGGCTTTTGAAAAATCTTCCCGGATAAGGGTCCGGACCTTTTGGCCCTGCCGGTAATAGGCATCATAATAGCCCGCGGAAAGAACAAAGGTCCCGAGAAGAATACGCCGTTTGGCCTCCGCGCCAAAGCCTTCTTCGCGCGTGTTCTGATACATGTCTTTAAGGGCATCCGCATGGACGCGCGTTCCAAAGCGTACACCGTCAAAACGCCCCAAATTGGAACTCGCTTCCGCAACAGCCACAATATAGTAAACGGCCACCGCATGGGGCGTGTGCGGAAGCTTCACGGTTTTGATTTCAGCGCCAAGTTTTTTTAAAGTATCCGCAGCAGCCCGAACACTCTTTCCAACTTCAGGATCCAGACCTTCTCCAAAGTATTCTTCCGGCAATCCTATACGCAGGCCTTTCACATCATGACGAAGAGACCGCGTATAATCAGGAACGTCTTCGCGGGCGGACGTTGAATCACGTTCATCATGTCCGGCCAAAACGTTCATAAGAAGGGCTGTGTCTTCAACGGTCTTTGTAATCGGACCAATCTGATCAAAACTCGAACCAAACGCGATAAGGCCATAGCGTGAAACACGCCCATACGTGGGCTTCAACCCAACCACCCCGCAAAAAGCCGCGGGCTGACGAATCGAACCGCCGGTGTCAGAACCAAGCGCGGCTGGGACAAGCCCCGCTGCAACAGCCGCTGCAGAACCACCGCTGGAGCCGCCCGGAACCCTTTCCAAATCCCAAGGGTTGCGAACCACCCCATAAGAGGAGGTTTCACAGGAAGAACCAAACGCGAATTCATCCATATTGCATTGGCCGAAAATTTCAGCCCCTGCTGCTTTGAGCTTTTCAATGACCGTAGCATTATAAGGAGGAATGTTCCCGCGAAGGATTTTGGATGCACAGGTTGTTTCTTCCCCTTGAATACAAATATTGTCTTTAATGGCAACAGGGGCAAGCGACAGGGATCCTTTCGGATTTCCGGAAGGGCCCTTTTTAAAACGCTTCGCATCAAAGCGGACAAGCGCATTGAGTTTTGGATTGAGTTTCTCAATCCTGTCTAAAAGGCTGCCGCGAAGGGCTTCAGGGCCTTCCTTGGCTGCGAACTGTTGAGCTTCCTTGAGACTAAGTTCGTAGGGCTGCATGGTTTTAGCGATCCACGGTTTTAGGAACTCGGAAAAATTTTCCATCGCGGTCAGGAGCGGCCGCTAAAACATCATCCCGGACAGTGGAAGGTTTCACTTCGTCCTTGCGGAAAACATTGGTGAGATCAAGCACATGGCTTGTTTCCTGAACCTTGGACGTGTCGACACGCTTCAGCTGATCGACATAGCCGAGAATGGCGCCGAGATCAGCCTCTAACTTTTTCTTTTCTTCAGGTTTTAACCGGATACGGGCCAGTTCGGCCACTTTTTCGATCTGAAAGCTCATGCGTGGACTCCTTGGGAGAAAAAAGCATCGGATGTTAACATGGGGGCCGGGGTCTGTCAATTCAGGCAGGATGCGCCTCAGGACCGGGAAATGGCCTTGGCGAGCGCCACATAATCTTCCGGCCTCACATCTTCCGGCCTCACATCCGGCGGAATACCGGCCTGTTTAAATCTCTCCAGCCAGGCTTCCCGGGACAATCCCTGAAACCGGCTTTGGCTTAGGCTCGAAGCAAGTTTTTTCCGGCGGTGGCTAAAAGCCGCTTTGACCAGATCGAGGAGAAGCTTCTCCTCCACGCCTTCGGCTTCAAGGTGGTCATGAAATTTGAAAACAACAACGCTCGAATTCACTTCCGGGGGCGGTGTAAAGCAACCGGGGGAAACATCAAAAGCGGGTTGAGCGTCCGCGTAGAACCGGACCAAAAGGCTAAGGCGTCCATACTCCCGTGTCCCGGGCTTCGCAAAAATACGCTCTGCGACTTCCTGCTGCATCATAAAGACAGCTTTTTTAAATATCTTCAAGGGGAGAATTTTTGCCAGGATCGGTCCTGTAATGTAATAGGGAAGATTACTGATCACTTGGCAGGTCCGCTGCTTTGGCTGTTCAAGCAGTGCTTCAAAATTCACGTCCAAAACATCTGCCAGTTCAATCTTCAGCCGCCCTTTGCCCAAGGCTTCTGAAAAAATGGTCGTGAGTGCTTCAGCAAGCCTCGGGTCTTTCTCCACAACGGTCAACCGGACACCATGTTCCAAAATATGCCCAGTCAAAGCTCCAAGACCGGGGCCAATTTCAAGAAACCGCGATTCTGATTCAAAATCGAGAAGTCCGACTATTTTTTTTTGAACGTTGCGGTCAATCAGAAGGTGCTGCCCAAGATGTCCGCGGATCGGAATCTTAAGTTCCTTAAGCAGTTCTATTTGGGTTTTCATTAGGACTGAACGAGTTGGGCCGCAAGGCGAATAGAAGCGGCCATAGAAGCACTCTGGGCTTTATTGCGGTAAGCTATATCAAAGGCGGTTCCATGATCCGGGGATGTGCGCACAAACGGAAGGCCCAATGTCACATTTACTCCGTCGTGAAAGGAAATCATTTTAAAGGGCGCCAGAGCCTGATCGTGGTACATACTGATCACGGCGTCGTAATGTCCCTCGTGAGCTTCATAAAAAAGCTGGTCTGCAGAAAAAGGGCCGGAGGCTTTGACCCCGAGTTTACACGCGGCCAGAACTGCGGGCTTAATCGTTGTATTTTCTTCTGATCCTGTTTCCTCACCATGCGGGTTCAGCGCGCAAACGGCAATACGGGGCTGTTTAATTTTCATACGCTTGCGCAGAAACTCATCCGTCAGAAGAATCTTTTGCACAATGCCTGCTTTGCTCAAACAACGGCTTACCTCTTTGAGCGCTACATGAACCGTGGCCAGCGTTACCTTCAGTTTTGGCCCCACAAACATCATGGCAAAATGCCGGACTCCGGCCTTGGCGGCCAAATATTCGGTATGGCCATGAAACCCAGGTTTCAACAGCCTCATGGCCGTCTTATTCACAGGCGCAGTAACGACCCCTTGCACCTGTCCAGAAACAGCCGCATTAACAGCAGCTTCAAGAGAGACCCATGCCCCGAGTGCATTCATTTTTGAAATTCGTCCTGTCTGAAAAAGCGAATCCGCAGACAGCCGAATTTTTTGAGTCGCTGCTAGTTCCTTTAAAGTCTCCGTGCAGTCGAGAAAGCAAACACGATCCCCTTGATGATGCACCTGATCAAAAGAAGGGATTTCGTGGTAACGAAGTTTTGAGAAGAGACGCGATGGGAGAGCTTGAAAGACCGGCTTTACGCCAACGAGGACGACCGTACATCTCTTGGGAATGCCGGATTCAAGAAGGGCTTTCACTAGAACTTCAGGGCCGATCCCCCCGGGATCTCCCATCGTTAAAGCTAAAACAGGCCGCGTCATGGGATACACAGCTCAGCGGATTGAGATGTAGGCGTTTTTCTTGAGTTCCTGCATCCAATCATAAAAACGCTCTTCTGTTTTCTGCCGGAAGAGCTCGTCAAAAATTTGGTCATGAACTTCTTCTACCGTTTTCTTGGAACCCTGCTCACGTTCTTCAACGCGAAAAAGATGGTACCCCATGGGGGTTTCGAGAATATCTGAAATCTCGCCGAGTTTCAGGCTGAAAATCACATCATTAATGACCGGAATCATGGAACCGCGATCAACCCAGTCACTAAGGCCTCCCTGCGGGGCATGAACATCTTCGGAAAACTGTTTTGCAAGCGAAGCGAAATCCTCACCTGCTAAAATTTTATCACGGATACCAGTGACCTTTTTCTTGGCCTCTTCGTCCGTCAGTCCTTTTTCACGGGCATCATAACTTTTCTTGACCGTGATCGAACGGATTTTTAAACGTTCCCGGCTCGAAAATTTATCCGGGTTTTTTTCGTAATACTCTTCAATCTCTTTTGGGGAAACAACCACCTTAGAACGAATCTCAATGTTGTGGAGCTGGCGGATCATGGACTGTTTGCGAAACCGGTCCTTAAGATCGGAGAGGGACAGCCCCTGATCCCTCAGAACTTCGTCCATGGTGTCCTCGTTGGGGAAACGCTTTTTAAACTCATCAACAGCTTTGTCAATTTCAGCCTGATTGGTTTCAATTTTTTGCCGCACAGCTTCCTGATAAACAAGCCTGTCTTCAATCAGCTGATTGAGCAGTTTTTGGCGGGCTTCATTGAGTTTTACAACCAGCTCTTCTCCGCGGTACTCTTCCCGGAATTGATCATACACAGGCCGAAGCAGGACATCCAATTCGCTCTGAGTAATGGGCTCGTCATTGACAACGGCAATGACCTGATCAAGCAGTTCCTTCTTAGCCGAAGCCGATGGAAGAACCATTACGAGAGATAGGCAAAACAGGACAAGGGAACGTTTTTTCATGGCTCGACTTTTATCACAGCTTCCCCGTTTTTTCAAGGGAGGCTTTCGCGGCTTCCTTTGTCACTTCAGCCTTTTGCTCCTCTACGGCTTTACGCAGCATTCTGCAGTAAAGATCAAATCCCACGGCATGAATAAATCCGCTCTGCTCATGCCCAAGAAGATTTCCGGCGCCACGGATACTTAGGTCCTCAAGCGCAATCTTAAAACCCGACCCGAGCTCGGTAAAACGTTCTATTGCGGTCAACCTCTTCTCGGCATCTCCGGAGAGAACCCAGTTCTTGGGCACAAGAAAATAAGCATAAGCCTGCCGTTTTTCCTGGAAACGCCCCACTCTTCCGCGAAGCTGGTAAAGGTCAGCGAGACCAAACTGATCGGCCCTATTCACAATTAAAGTATTCGCGTTCGGGATATCAATCCCTGATTCAATAATGCTTGTGGCCACAAGACAGTCAATTCTCTTTTCCATAAAGTCCTGCATCACTGACTCCAAAGCATCGGCCTGCATCTGTCCATGCGCAACACCGAAACAAACATGCGGCAAAAGCTCTTGCAGGTGTTCTTTGATGAGTTCGATAGACTGTACACGGTTGTGAACAAAGTAAACTTGTCCGCCGCGTGCAAGTTCCCGCTCGATGGCTTCCTTAACCTTTTTCTCATCGTACTCCAAAACATGCGTCTCCACAGCCAGGCGATTTTTGGGCGGGGTGTTGATAATCGACATGTCACGAACCCCCATCAGAGACATGTACAATGTTCTAGGTATGGGCGTTGCGGTTAAAGAAAGTACCTCAACAGAGTAACGAAGATGCTTTAATTTTTCCTTATGCCGGACACCAAAACGCTGCTCTTCGTCAATAATCACCAATCCAAGATCCTTAAAAAAAATATCCTTTGAAAGAAGCCGATGAGTTCCAATAACAATATCTGTCTTGCCCTCTTTCATGGATTGGACGGCCGAGGCTTGTTCTTTCTTCGATCGAAAACGCGATAAAACATCCACGGTCACAGGGAAGCTTTTAACCCTCTTTTTAAGAACCAGATAATGCTGTTCGGCGAGGACCGTTGTGGGAACAAGAACTGCCACCTGCTTCCCTCCCATAACAGCCTTAAAGCATGCCCTCATAGCAACTTCTGTCTTACCGTACCCAACATCTCCACAGATCAACCGGTCCATGGGATGCTCGCTTTCCATATCCTCTTTCACCTCCGAGATCGCCTGGAGCTGATCCGGTGTTTCCTGGAACGGGAACTCCGCTTCAAACTCTTTCTGCCAAGGCACATCCTTGGGAAACCGGGTTCCTTGGCGAAGGCTTCGTTTTGCCTGAAGCTCGAGCATATCTCTTGCAACAGAGCGGACTGCAAGGCGTGTTTTTTCTTTGGCCTTTTCCCAATCCTTGGTGTTAAGACGCGTAAGCCGCGGCGATGCGCCCTCGCCTCCGATATACCGTTCAACCGGATCCTGAGGGTCCACATAAAGAATTTCGCGATCCGCATACTCGATTGCAAGATGCCGTTTCTTTGCGCCTGATGTTTGAATGTTTTTGGTGCCTAAAAAACGGCCAATGCCATACTCGTAATGGACAACAAAATCACCCGCCTCAAGATCTTTATAATCCGTTAACGGTTCATAAGACTGGAAGCGTTCGCGCGCGCGGGATATTTTTTCTTTGATCGTGCCCGTAAGCGGCACTAGGTAAACTTCGTCATAATGACTTTGCGTTTTGCCGTCGAGAGGAGAAAAATCCCGGATGGAGGCCAGCGTTTCAACGCGAAACTCAAGGCGCACAGGCGAGCGGTAAGTAAAAGGATAGATGTCCACAAGAGCGCCGCGAACAGCAAACTCACCGGGCTTTGTGACAAAATCAATTTTTTGATAATTTAAACTTTGAAGAAGTTCCTCGAGGCCATCGCGGTCATATGCTTCGCCGGCCTTAAGACGGTGCAGTTTCATTTAAAATATATCCTCGGGGAGAGATTTTAGCACAAAAACAACGGGGAAAAGACAGCGGATGGGTCTTGGGAGAGAGCGCTTGATTAAAACTTAGCAAACCACTGTTTCAAACGGCGGGCGGCTTCTTCAAGCTTGATTTCGGAAGTCGCAAAGCTCATACGGATGTGGGCATCACTGCCAAAAGGTTTCCCGGGAATAGTCGCTACATGGGCTTCTTCTAAAAGCCGCTGAATCAGCTCCGTTGAAGAAATTCCCGTCTCAGCAATATTCACAAACAGATAAAAAGCACCCTGAGGACGGAACGGCTTTAAAGGCTTAATGCCTGCTATCAACTCATAGAACATGTTCCGGCGTTTTTCATACACTTTGCACATCCGGGCAGCTTCTTCATCGCCGCGATCAAGCGCCACAACTCCTCCCGCTTGCGCAAAAGACGTTGGGTTGGAAGTCGAATGGCTTTGCAGGCTTGACATGGCCCTGGCCATTTCTTTATTGGGACAAGCGGCATACCCGAGACGCCAGCCGGTCATGGCATAGGCTTTACTGTGTCCGTTTACAATAACGGTCCTCTGGGCAATTTCAGGATCCAGGGTCGCGATTGAGATATGCTTCTGCCCATCAAAAATCAATTTCTCATAAATCTCATCGCTTACGATAAAAACTTTCGGGAATTCCTTAAGGACCCTAATCAGTCCTTGCAGCTCCTCACGGGTGTAGACGGCGCCTGTTGGATTTGAGGGCGAGTTAATGACCAGAATTTTTGTCTTGCCCGTAATCGCCTTACGAAGAACATCCGGAGTGAGCTTAAACTGGGTGACTTCAGCGGTCGGAACGATCACTGACACCCCGCCGGCAAGAGTCACCATGGCCGAATAACTAAGCCAATAAGGTGCGGGAATCAGAACCTCGTCACCTTCGTTTAGAAGGGTCGTGAAGACGTTATAGAGAGAGTGCTTGGCACCGCTCGAAACAATGATTTGATCTGCCGGAAACGTAAGCCCTTGATCACGCTGAAACTTCCGAATCACAGCTTCTCTGAGCTCAAGAGTTCCTGTTGCGGGCGTGTATTTCGTAGCGCCCTTAAGAAGCGCCTGAGCAGCAGCTTCTTTAATAAAATCGGGGGTATCGAAATCGGGCTCTCCCGCGCTTAGGGAAACAACATCAATCCCTTTGCTTTGAAGTTCTTTGGCTTTGGCTGCGATAGCTAAAGTTTCAGAAGGCTCAAGCAGGGAAACCCGTTTCGATAACTCCATGCGTTCCTGAACGGAGCTTACGCTCATGGTGGGAATTTATTCGTCGCCTTTGAGAAATTTTCTCAAAGTTCCTAGAAATCCGCCTTTTTTCTCGCCCTCTTTTTTGTCGGCCCCTTCTTTTTCAGAAGGCTCTTCTGCCTTGGCCTTAGCTTTGGGCTTTTCATCATCTTTGGCTTTTTCAACCTTAGATGTTTTAGGCTTCGCGGTTTTCTTTTCTTTTGGGGATTCCACTTTTTCAGTAGCGGCCTTAGCGGCTTCCTTCTCAGCTTTCTTCTTTGCTTTTTCAGCGGCTTTAGCACGCTTTTCTTGAGTCGACTCAAATGCCGCCGTAAATTCAAGAATCGCTTTTTGTCCGCCGTCGCCAGGACGCTGAATACCGAGTTTGAGAACCCGGGTATAACCGCCTTTACGGTCTTTGAACTGAGGCGCAATCTGCTTGATCAGCAGGGCTGCCGTTTCCGCGCATCCCAAACGGGCAATAAGAATGCGGCGTGAATGCAAGTCACCTTTCTTTGCCAGCTCAACCATGCTGTCTGAGAAAGCGCTCGCCTCCTTAGCTTTCATGACCGTCGTCTGAATGCGCTTGTGAATAACAAGGCTCTTCAGAAGATTTCTCAAAAGCGCAATTCGATGCTCGCTTTTTCTTCCCAGTTTTCTCCGCAATCTTTTGTGATGCATAAAATCCTCTTGATCAAAAAAACGTTAAGATTTGACTGCCGCCGACTTCAATCTTTCCTCGACATTCATGCCGAGCGAAAGCCCCATTCCTGTAAGAATGGCGGTGATTTCTGAAAGCGACTTTTTGCCGAAATTTTTATACTTGAGCATTTGGGCCTCGGTTTTCTGAACAAGATCCCCGATGGATTTAATGTTAGCGGCTTCCAAGCAGTTTGCACTGCGGACAGAAAGCTCAAGCTCGCTGATCGGCTTAGCGATCAATTCTTTAAATGCCCCATCCTCTTCCACATCCTCTTCCTCTTCTTCTTCAGGAAGCTCTCCGTAATTGACGAAGATATCGAGGTGACGCTGAAGAATGTTAGACGCATACAGAAGGGCTTCTTCCGGAGATACGGCGCCATTGGTCCAGATTTCAAGAAGCAGCCTGTCGTAGTCCGTAATCTGTCCAACACGTGTATCTTCGACGCGGAAATTCACTTGAGTGACAGGTGAGAAGATCGAGTCCACCGGAATGACTCCGATTGAGGCGCCTTCTTTTTTGTTACGTTCGGCAGGAACATATCCGCGCCCACGGTCAATTTCAAGCTCCATTTGAAAATGGACTTCCTTAGTGAGGGTGCAAATAACGTGATCAGGATTTACCACTTCAAGCGACTCGTCCGATTTAATATCCGACGCCTTCACGGGGCCGGCCTTTTTCACATCAATCATAACGGTCTTGGGACCTTTGCCGTGATAGCGCAGAACAACCTTCTTAATATTCAGCACAATCTGGGCGCCGTCTTCAAGAACACCTTCAAGACTGGAAAATTCATGCAGCATTCCATTGATTTTAATGCCCGTGATCGCGGCACCATCAATCGATGAAATCAAAACGCGGCGGAGAGAGTTTCCAATTGTCGTCCCGTAACCCCGCTCGAAAGGCTCAGCATAAAATTTGCCATAGGTTGGTGTCAGGGTCTCTTTGTCAACTTCGAGCCGTTTCGGCATTTCGAAGGTTTTCCAACGAATTCCCATTTTTTCCTCCTTAGATCGATCTCAGCGATGAACTACTTAAAATTTGCGTCTGCTTAAAACATGCTGCCCAGCAACACTTCGGGGCAGTCTTCAAATCAGGCTTGTTATTTGGAAAACAATTCAACGATAAGGGATTCTTCCACGGGGAGCTGAGCGTCCGCTTTTGTCGGAAGTCTCAGAACTTTTCCTTCGAGAGTCGTCTTATCGAGCGAGAGCCAATCGGGAACGGGATAGTCATCCATCGTTTCCACACGGGCTTTGATACGCGCTATCGTTGCTTCTTTGTTTTTCGGGGTAATCTTGTCACCTACGCGTACAATGTAAGACGAAATATCTACCGGCTTATCATTAACACAGATGTGACCATGATTAACCATCTGTCGGGATTCACGTCTTGTTGTTGCATAAAGAAGACGATAAACCACGTTGTCCAGCCGGGATTCCAAAAGCTGAATCAGATTTTCGCCTGTTACACCTTGTTTGCGTGAGGCACGCTTGAAGAAAACGCGGAATTGTTTCTCCATCAGACCATAAATTCTCTTCAGCTTTTGCTTTTCACGCAGCTGAAGCCCATAGTCGGAAAGCTTCCCGCGCCGTGCTCCGTGCATTCCTGGGGCTTTTTCGAGCCTCTTGGCGACCTTGTCATCTGAGCGGCGGCTGCCCTTGAGGAAAAGGTTAATCCCTTCGCGACGCGAAAGACGAACAACTGGACCTGTGTATCTTCCCATAAAATTAAACTCTCCTTCTTTTGGGCGGGCGGCACCCATTATGAGGTATGGGTGTAATGTCATGAATAGTACTGACCTGAAGCCCCGCTGCCTGAAGAGCACGGATAGCCGATTCACGGCCAGCGCCCGGCCCCTTTACATAAACTTCCACTTCCTTCATTCCTGCTTCGAGAGCTTTCTTAGCGGCTTGTTCAGAAGCAACCTGAGCGGCAAAGGGTGTTGATTTCTTGGATCCCTTGAAGCCCGCGGAACCGGAAGATGACCAGCAAACCGCATTGCCCTGAAGATCCGTAATGGTCACTACTGTGTTATTAAAACTCGCGTTGATATGCGCGTGTCCCTTAACAACACTTTTAACTTTTTTCTTTTTTGCCATACTCCCCTCTGATTTCTTCGAAAATTTTAAGCCGCAACTACAAACCTAAAGCCTATTTCGCTGTCGGCGGTTTTTTATTCAGTCCGCTCATCGTGCGTCTCGGACCTTTGCGTGTGCGTGAGTTCGTGTGGGTTCTCTGTCCGTGCACCGGAAGACCCTTAATGTGGCGGAGACCGCGATACGCGCGGATATCCATCAACCGCTTAATGTTTTGCTGAACTTCACGGCGAAGGTCACCCTCCGCTTTATACTGCTCTTGAATGATGCTTGTTATGGCGGAAACTTCCTGATCCGTCAAATCCTTGGCGCGCTTTTTAGGATCAATGTTCGCCTTCTTCAAAATGGCCTTCGATACTGTCCGGCCAATTCCATAAAGATACGTAAGCGCGATCCAGCTCGTTTTTTCTCTTGGAATATCAACACCCAAAATACGCGGCATACCTTAAACTCCTTCTCCTCGAAAATGAATCTCTAGCCCTGACGCTGCTTGTGTTTGGGATTAGAGCAAATCACATAAACAATGCGCTTGCGACGGACAATTTTACAATTTTCACAAATTCTTCTTACCGAACTTCTTACCTTCATAACATAGCCTCAAATGTTCACTGATTTTTCGGGGCTTGCCCGTTTACTTCACGCGAAAAGTGATTCTGCCGCGCGTCAAATCGTACGGCGACAATTCCACCTTCACTTTGTCACCGGGTAAAATGCGTATGTAGTTCATCCGCATCTTGCCCGAAATATGTGCCAAAACTTTATGTCCGTTTTCCAGCTCAACACGAAACATGGCATTGGGTAACGGCTCTATAACAACTCCTTCAACTTCAATGGCGTCTTCTTTGGGCATTCTCTGTCTCGTCTCTCCTAATTCTCAATCACATGATTCTCAATCACATGTAAGATTAAGAATCCCTTGATCCGTAAATGCCACCGTGTCTTCATAGTGGCTCGCCATTTTTCGATCCTGCGTTACAACCGTCCAGCCGTCTTCAAGAACCTCAACCGCACAACTTCCCTCTGTCACCATCGGCTCTATGGCCAAACACAAGCCATACTCGATCTTGGGTCCGCGTCCCGCTTTACCATAATTGGGAACTTGAGGATCTTCGTGGATGGCCTTCCCGATTCCATGCCCCACAAAATCACGAACTACTTGAAAGCCGCGTGATTCAATACACTCTTGAATCGCTACAGAAAGATCACCGATTCTTAAACCCGGCTTGTAAGCATCAAGTCCTGCCAAAAATGAATCGCGGGCGGTGTCAATAAGCCTTTGTTTTGCAGATGCTACTTTGCCTACCGACCAAGTTCTAGCCGCGTCGACATAGTATCCTTTAAGCAAAACACCACAGTCAAAACTTACAAGATCGCCTTCCTTCAGAACGCGCGGCCCCGGGATTCCATGAACCACTTCCTCATTGACCGAGATGCACGCTGTTCCAGGGAAATTACGATATCCCTTGAACGCCGGCTTGCCCCCTGCCGCCTGGATTGTTTTTTCGGCAAGCTCATCCAGTTGAAGCGTCGTAACTCCGGGCTTAATCGCCGGCTCAACAGCAACAAAAACTGCTTTGAGAATCTTTCCCGCCTCAGCCATCAATTCGATTTCACGCCGGGACTTAAGCGAAATCATTTCGTGTTCTTGAATCTTTCAAAGAGCGCGACAAGTTTTTCCTGAAGATCCTTAATGCCTAAATCCCCATCAACATCAAATAACAACCCCTTCTTTGAATAGTACTCAATCAAAGGAGCCGTTTCGCTATGGTAAACATCAAGGCGATGCTTAATCGTTTCAGGGGTATCATCTTTGCGCTGCTTAAGTTCACCGCCGCATTTATCACAAAGCCCCGGCTTTTTAGGCGGGATGTTTTTCACATGATAATTTGCGCCGCATTGTACGCAGGCAAGCCGTCCGCCCAACCGCTCCAAAATCATTTTTTCAGAGGCCTTAAAATTAATGGTTCCGCTCAATGTGCTTTTTTCTTTTTTGAAGTATTTATCGAGGGCTTCCGCCTGCTTAATGGTGCGCGGATATCCATCCAGGATAAACCCTTTATGCATTGTCTTTGAGCGCCACATTTCTTCTTCCATCATCTCATTAACGAGCTGATCCGGAACAAGAGAACCTTTTTCGATAATATCTTTTGCTTTAATTCCGAGATTCGTATTTCCGCGAATATGTCTACGAAGGCAATCTCCCGCTGCCAAATGAGCCAGCTTATAACTTTCCGCAATAATCTTAGCGTGCGTACCTTTACCTGCTCCAGGGGGGCCTAAAAAAATTACTTTCATCGTCTTCCCTTCAACTTTCCTTTTTTGACAAACCCCTCATAATGGCGCATTAAAAGCTGAGACTCGATCTGCTTCATTGTGTCTAAAATAACGCCCACAATAATGAGAAGACCCGTGCCGCCAAAAAAACTCGCAATCAAGAAAGGAATATTTAAAATCTTGGGTGACGAAACAATGCTCGGGAAAAGCGCAATAAGGGCAAGAAAAACCGCCCCGCTCGCCGCAATTCGAGTCATAACATAATCCAAATACTCTGCCGTGTTTTTTCCAGGACGAATCCCCGGGATAAATCCGCCGAATTTTTGCAAATTCTCACTGACTTCCAAGGGGTTAAAGGTAATCGCTGTATAAAAAAAGGTGAAGAATAAAATCATAATTGTATAAATGACGTCATAGGTAATCGTGCCATGCGTAAGACCGCGAGCCATCGTCGTCAATACCCCGGCATTGGGAAAGAAACCGGCAAGAGTGGCCGGAAACAAAATAACAGACTGCGCAAAAATAATAGGAATCACGCCCGCCTGGTTGACTTTGAGCGGCAAGTAAGTGCTTTGTCCGCCATACATCCTGTTGCCGCGCATCTGCTTTGCGTACTGGACAGGAATTTTTCTTTGCCCCTGGATAATTAGGATAACACCCACAATCGTTCCAATAAAAAGAACAATCATAAGCAGAAACTTCCACCACGCCAACTGCTGGCGGGCAGGGTCAAACGGTGAGAGCAGCAACCAGGTCTGCCAAAGCGCTGTCGGAATAGACTCGATAATTCCGGCCGTAATAATGATGGACATCCCATTACCTATTCCATACTCATCAATCTGCTCTCCAAGCCACATGATGAACGCAGTGCCGGTGGTCAGTGTGAGAATGGTCATCAACCGGAAACCCCATCCCGGATTAGGAACAATCACCGTCCCTTGAAAGGCGTTTGGATTTTCCAGCCACAAAGAGATAAAGAAAGTCTGAATGATCGCAAGAATAACCGTGCCGTAGCGGGTATATTGAATGATTTTTTTGCGGCCTTCTTCGCCTTCTTTGGCCATTTTTTCAAGCTGCGGTATGACCACCGTCAAAAGCTGCAAAATAATAGACGCGGAAACATACGGCATAATACCCAATGCAAAGATGGTGGCTTTTTGCAAAGCGCCGCCCGAAAACATGCCCATAATTCCAAAGAGCTGTCCGCCCGAGGATCTGGAGATCGTAGCAAAGAATCTTGCCAGCGCCGTTCCATCGATTCCTGGCGTAGGGATATGTGCGCCTATGCGATAAATCACAATAATGAGCAAGGTAAAGAGAACTTTCTTGCGCAATTCTGGGATTTTAAAAATATTAGCGTAGGCTTGTAACATGAACCCTGTTATTTCTTCTCAATCAAGATAGCTTGTCCGCCAGCTTGTTCGATTTTCTTTTTGGCGGTTTCGCTAAAACTGTTAGCCTTCACCTGCAGGGCGGTTTTCAATTCACCTGTCCCTAAAACCTTCACACCATTCTTCACATTCTTTAAAATTCCATGCTGCTTCAGTGTTTCCGGAGTGATTTCTTTAACTCCGAGTCCAGCCAAGAGCTCTAGGTTCACCACCCGCATTTCAACACGAAGAGCATTGCGGTTGAATCCGCGCTTGGGCAAACGCCTGTAAAGAGGGTTTTGTCCGCCTTCATAAGCGGGGTGCTTACCAGCTCCGGAGCGTGCCCGCTGTCCTTTATGACCTTTACCGGAAGTTTTTCCGTGACCGGATCCTAAACCAATACCCCGGCGCTTTTGCCTTTTTTTGTATGGAAACTTTGCCCTCATGACTGCACCTCAGGAACATCAAGGCGCTCCCTCGAGCTAACCATGGACGTCAAACCGTTAATCGTTGCCTTAAGAACATTAATTGCGTTATCACTACCCAAGCTTTTTGTCAGAATATCTTTAATTCCGACAGATTCGCATACCGCACGGACAGAACCTCCAGCAATAACACCTGTGCCTGGAGCTGCAGGCTTCAGAAGAACTTTAGCCGCCCCATAACGCCCGATAATTTCATGAGGGATGGTTGTACCGCGGAGCTTGATTTTAATTTTGCTCTTTTTGGCGCCCGCCAAAGCCTTGCGAATAGCATCCGCGACTTCATTGGCTTTTCCAAGAGAGTAACCGATTTCGCCCTCGCCATTTCCCACAACCACAAGAGCGCTAAAGTGAAACCGTCTTCCACCCTTAACAACTTTGGCAGTGCGGTTCACTTGAATTACTTTTTCAAAAACTTCCGTACTTGCATCACTTTTGGAACCGCGAGTCGAAGCGGGCCGCGTGCTCGGAGTCGTTGGATTGCTGTTTTTCTCGTTCAAAGTATTAGATTCCCCTTTCATAGCTCAATCCCCGCCTGTCTCAAAGAATCGGCAAGGGCCTTGACGCGGCCATGGTACTTATAACCACCACGGTCAAAGGCGACCTTCTTGATTCCCTTTTCCTTCAAACGATCCGCAAAGAACTGCCCCATCTTTTCAGATGCGCTGATTTTTCCTTTTTTAGGCTTTACCTTCAAAAACTCTTTGTCCAATGTGGAAAACGCCGCAAGAGTTTTGGCTGCAACATCATCAATCGCCTGAACATAAATGTTTTTAATCGAACGGTGAACCGCAAGGCGCGGACGCTCCACAGTCCCCTGAATTCTCTTGCGAATCTTTCCGTGTCTTTTGAGTCTTCTTTTTTCTTTTTTAAGCATGATGCTAACCCACCGCCTTACCTTGTTTTCTACGGATATGTTCACCAACGTAGTGAATCCCCTTGCCCTTGTAAGGTTCGGGTTTGTGGTAGCGGCGTATATCAGAGGCCACTTGCCCCACTTTCTGTTTATCGCAGCCCGACACAGCAACACGCGTCGGGTTAGGGCACACAACAAGAACTCCTTCTGGAATTTCGTGATCAATAGGGTGCGTATAACCCAGAGCAAGGTTCAGAAATTTACCTTTAACCTGTGCCTTGAAACCAACCCCTACAATTTCCAGCTCTTTCAAAAAACCTTGAGTTACGCCCACCATCATGTTTTGAATCATGCTGCGGACAAGCCCGTGGAGAGCTCGATCCGACGGGACATCTGTCGAACGCTCAACCTGAACCTGATTCTGCGCAACCGTAACCTTAATCCGGGGATGGACATCCATTTCAAGCTTCCCCTTCGGGCCTTGAACATTAAGCTTTAACCCCTTAAGTTCAGCCTTAACACCACTTGGTATTACAACGGGCTTTCTTCCAATTCGTGACATATATCATCCTCACCAAACGCTGCAAATAAGCTCGCCGCCAAGCTTGTCTTGACGAGCTTTACGATCTGTAATTACGCCTTTCGACGTAGACACAATTGCGATTCCAATTCCACCCTGAACCCGGGGAATAGCTTCAACACCCACATACTTCCGAATACCCGGCTTTGAAATACGGCGGAGGCCCTGAATGGCGGGCTTGTCACCCTTCACGTATTTGAGATGAACCCGGATAAACCTTTTATTTCCTTCTGAGAAAACCTTGGTCTGACCCACAAATCCTTCTTCATGAAGAAGCTCGGCAATCCTTACCGTGATGTTTGAAGCCGGTAAGGTAACCTTGTCCTTGTGCGCCCTTGAGGCATTCCGGATCATCGTTAAAAAATCTGCAATAAAATCTGTTCTCGGCATACGTTTCTCCCTGTCACCAGCTTGATTTCACCACGCCCGGGATGATGCCCTGAAGCGCCAGCTCACGGAAGCAGATACGGCACAAAGCATACCGGCGAATAAATCCGCGCGCTCTGCCGCACCGCTGACAGCGGTGATATTTCCTTACCGGAAATTTAGGTTCTCTTCTTTGCTTAACTACCAAACATGTCTTCGCCATAACAGCCTCAACCCTTCTTAATAAAAGGAAGTCCCAGGAGCTCCAGAAGCATCTTACCCTCTTCTGGATTTTTTGCAGTTGTCACAAAAGTCACATCCATCCCCTGAACTTTCTTAATCTTGTCAAACTCGATTTCCGGAAAAATAATCTGTTCCTGGATTCCAAGAGAGTAGTTCCCATTCTGGTCAAAACTCTTGTCGGAATAACCACGGAAGTCTCTAATTCTGGGCATCGCAATGTTGAAAAGCCGATCGATAAATTCATACATCCGAGAACGGCGGAGCGTGACTTTAAGTCCAATCGGCGCATTCTCGCGAAGCTTAAACGCGGAAATGGATTTTTTAGCCCGCGTAATCAAGGGCTTTTGTCCCGCGATTTTTGAAAGCTCTTGAGCCATATGCTCAATAATTTTAATATCGGAAGCGCCTTCCTTCACACCCATATTAATAACAACTTTTTCAAGCTTCGGAACCTGCATTACATTCTTATACTTAAACTCCTTTTGCATTTTCTGCACAATTTCAGTGCGATACTTTTCAAGGAGTCTAGGTTTTGTAATAGTCGTGGACATTGCTATACCATCCTTACAGAATTTCGCCGGATTTTTTACTAAGGCGATGCTTCGTTCCATCCGCCAGAACCGTATAACCAACACGCGTCGGCTTGCTTGTTCTAGGACAGATAAGCTTAATGTTTGAAACGTCGATTTTGCCTTCCATCTTCGCGATTCCGCCTTTAGGATTCTGCTGACTCCGGCGGAGATAAACGGTGTGATGGTTAATTTTTTCTACGAGAACTTTGCTTTCACCTGGAAAAGTCTTAAGGACCTTCCCTTTCTTGCCGCGATCCTTCCCGGCGATAACAATCACCGTATCACCCTTACGAATTTTCATGACTTATACCACCTCAGGCGCTAAAGAGATAATCTTCATGAATGAACGATCTCTCAACTCGCGTGCAACAGGGCCAAAAATACGGGTCCCCCTAGGATTCTTGTTATTATCAATCAAGACAACCGCATTTGATGAGAACTTCACAGAAGAACCGTCTTTGCGGTTAATGGGGCCGCGGGTTCTTACAATCACAGCCTTTACAACCTCACCCTTCTTAACAGTCCCGTTGGGAAGGGCTTCCTTAATCGAAGCCGTGATCACATCACCCACTTCGGCATTAAGCTTTCCGTGGCATCCAATCACACCGATCATGGCTGCTTTTTTAGCGCCGCTATTGTCAGCGATTTCAAGAATGCTTCTCAACTGAATCATTTGGGCAGCACCTTAATCAATGTCCAACGCTTAGTCTTTGAGATTGGACGGGTTTGAAGAATACGAACTTTATCTCCAGCCTTCGCCTCATTCTTTTCGTCGTGAACCGCATAACGAATTTTTCTGCGGATGACCTTTTTGAATTGAGGATGCTGAGTCAAACGGGTAATTTCAACAATCACCGTTTTGTTCATTTTATTTTTAAGAACAACGCCTTCACGGAAACGTTTAACCTTTACCGCTTCGGATTCCTGCTTAACTCCAGTCGTAGCGCTCACGAGTCAATCCTCACTTTACTTTCTTGCTTTGACTGATCGCCGTAAGAATACGGGCAATGTCACGCCGCGTTTCTTTAATGACAGACTGGCGTTCAAGCTTTCCGGTTTTTGATTGAAATCGATACTGCATGAGTTCCTTACGCAGTTTCTCAACTTTATCCTGCAACTCTTCAACGCTTTGGTTTTTGATTTCGCTTACTTTAACCATATTAATGTCCAGCCCGTTTCACGAATTTTGTTCTGATAGGAATCTTGTACGCACAAAGACGCATCGCTGATTTTGCAAGGGTTTCAGGAACACCGCCCATCTCAAAAATAATCCGGCCGGGTTTGATAACCGCGACATAATACTCAGGAGCCCCTTTACCTTTACCCATTCGGGTTTCGGCAGGCTTTTTGGTGTAGCCTTTATCAGGGAAAACGCGCAGCCAGATTTTGCCGCCGCGCTTGACGTGGCGGGTAAGAGCAACACGCGCCGCCTCAATTTGAATAGCGGTCAACCAGCCGCGATCAACAGCCTTAAGCCCATAGTCACCAAAAGACAACGTGCTTCCACGAGTCGCGATCCCCTTAAGCCACCCGCGCTGCTGCTTGCGAAACTTTACTCTCTTCGGCATCATCGGCATAACTATTTCCCCTCATCCGGTGAAGGCTGAGTTCCTTCGGATGCTTGCGGCTCTACAGGCTCAGACTTATCGGCCTTGACCCGTGGAGCGCGCTTCTGTTTTTGAGGCGCATCCTGCGTCGCCGCAGCTTCAGAAGAAGACTCTTCACTCTTCCATTTCTCTTCCTGTTTCCGCTGCCGCTCAAGTCGCTCCGTAGCTTCTTCTTTTTTCACAAGAATATCGCCCTTGTAGACCCAAACTTTGCAGCCGATGGTTCCGTAAGTCGTGAACGCTTCTTTGAAGCCATAATCGATATTTGCACGAAAAGTGCTAAGCGGGAGTTTTCCCTCGTGATACTTTTCCTCACGAGCGATTTCAGCACCGCCAAGCCGCCCTTTGCACTGAATCTTCACGCCAAGAGCGCCTTTCATCATGGCAACCTGAATCGCTTTTTTCATGGCCCGCCGAAACCCAATACGTTTCTCCAGCTGCGAAGTAATGTTTTCAGCGATTAGCTGAGCATCAACCTGCGGCGCCTTGATTTCTTTAATATCCACAAAAAGCTCTTTGGTGGTCAAACTGGCAAGATCATCTTTCACCTTGTCGATTTCCTGACCACGCCGGCCAATAATAACACCCGGACGAGCGGTATAAATTCTCACCCGCACACGGCCGCTGGAGCGCTCAATCTCAACATTCGAAATGCCGGCGAAACCGAGTTTCTTGTGAACATAGTCACGAAGTTTCAAATCTTCGTGAAGAAGCTGATCTAGCCCTTTGCGCGAAAACCACTTCGCTTTCCAAGGTTTGATGTATCCTAATCTGAGTCCGTATGGATGTGTTTTCTGCCCCAAGGTCTTCCTCCTGTAACTGCTTTACTTCGCGCCTGCGGCCGCTTTTTTACTTTTGGCCGGGCTTTTCTTTTTAGCGGGTGCAGCCGGCTGCTTTTCTTTGCCCGGCTGTTCCTGAATCGGTGCGTCTGAATAAACCCTTGCGCTCTCTGAAACCGAAAGCGACAAATGGGTAGTGCGTTTTAAAATTCGATCAGCACGCCCCATAGAGCGGGACATGAATCTTTTAAAGACAGGCCCGCCATCAGCATGAACATCAGACACATAGAGCTTTGCTTCGTCCATACCGAGAACCTTAGCGTTTGCAACCGCACTTGTAAGCGCTTTAAGGGCCATGCCTGCAGCTTTTTTCTTGGTCAACGTTTTCAAAATGGCACTCGCTTTGTGAACAGGCTTAAAGCGAATAGTGTCCAACACAAGGCGCGCCTTGCGCGGAGAGATTCTCAAATACTTCAAAACAACCCGCGCTGACTTTCTTTCTGATTCAAGTGCTGCTTTTTTTGATGCTTTAGCCTTAGCCATATAGCTCTATTCCAATCCGATCCTTAGGTTTTTGCGCCTTTTGCAACAGCTTTCGCCTTATCTTGGGCGGCACTATGTTTACGGAAGGTTCTTGTCGGGACAAATTCCCCGAGTTTATGCCCCACCATATTTTCTGTAACAAATACATTCTGAAACGACTTCCCATTGTGAACAGAAAACGTTGCTCCCACAAATTCTTCGGTAAGCGTTGAGCGGCGGGACCAAGTCTTAATCGGCCGGCGATCTTTACTGCGTATAGCCGCCTGCGCTTTCTTTAAAAGCTTTGGGTCTACGTAGATACCTTTTTTCGCTGAACGACTCATTTTCTTCTGTCCTTCACGATAAATTTATTGCTGAATTTCCGGAGCTTGCGAGTCTTAAGACCTTTTGCCTTTTGACCCCAAGGACTCTGGGGATGATTACCACCTTTTGACTTACCTTCACCGCCACCCATCGGGTGGTCAACCGGATTCTTCGCAACACCACGGCTTGCGGGACGGCGTCCGCGCCAGCGAGCACGGCCTGCTTTGCCAAGCATAAGATTTTCGTTTTCAATATTTGAGCATTGCCCAATCGTAGCAAACGCACCAAGAGGAATCATCCGAACTTCCCCCGAGGGCAGCTTAACGTGAGCATAATCCTTTTCTTTAGAAAGAATCTGCGCAACCGCTCCAGCCGCACGCACCAGCTTCGCTCCAAGACCAGGGCGAAGCTCGATGTTGTGAACTGGCGTACCTTCCGGAATGTTGCGGAGAGGAAGATGATTTCCAACTTGAACATCCGCTTCCGCGCCGCTCACCACAGTCTGCCCAACTTTAAGTCCATCAGGGCTGACAATGTAGCTCTTCACTCCGTCCTGATACTCCACAAGAGCGATCCGGGCTGTACGGTTGGGGTCATACTCAACAGAAACCACCTTAGCCGCTTCGCCAATCCGATTGCGGCGAAAATCAATTAACCGGTACCGGCGGCGATGTCCCTGGCCGCGACGGCGAGCGGTCATATGCCCGTGAGAGTTGCGACCGCCTCTTTTCCTCAAAGCTTCAGTTAAAGGCTTATGAGGAGTGTCTTTCGTTACTTCGGAAAAGTTGGCCGCGTTCCCAAAACGCCTTCCCGGGGATGTCGGCTTGAATTTTACCAGTGCCATTTGAATTGAACTCCTTTAAATTAATCGCAGACCCTTAGGCCGTAATGTCGATCTTTTCACCCTGCTTAAGAGTGACGATCGCTTTTTTCCACTGCGCTGTTTTTCCAGGCTGAGAGCGAACACGGCGCCACTTTCCGGCCTGACATGAAGTATTCACTTTCACAACATGAACATTGAAAATTTTTTCAACCGCGGCTTTGATCGCCTTTTTGTTGGCGTCTGTACGTACCTTAAAAGCGTACTTACCAAGAGCGTCAGCATCCTTAGCAGCTTTTTCAGTGATCAGCGGCTCACGAATAACATCATAGATATGGATTTTCATGATTTCGACCCCTTGGATTCTTTAACAAGCAAGCGCTCTTCAAGGACCTGAAGCGCATCTTGCTCAATCACAAGCTTTTCACGCTGCAACACATGATACGCATTAAGATCCGCAGCTTTACGAAGCTCGATTCTCGACTTCACATTCTGACTCGCGCGTTTCAGCGCGGGCGCCAGGTCTTTAACCACGCAAAGCGTTTTGCGATTGTCGAGCGGAAGACCTTTCATGGTCGCCACAAACTCTTTTGTTTTAGGCGTAGCAACTTGAAGAGCTTCCATTAGAACAAGCTGGCTCGTTTTAGCTTTTTGACTAAGCGCCGCGATCAGAGCTGTGCGGCGCATAGAGGCGGGCAAAGAAACGAAATAATCGCGCGGCTGAGGTCCAAATACCGTTCCACCGCCACGCCAAAGAGGTGAACGAATAGAAGAAGCGCGCGCGCGCCCGGTACCCTTTTGCTTCCAAGGTTTTTTACCACCGCCGCGAACATCTTTACGGGTCTTCGTCGAGGCCGTTCCATGGCGAAGGTTAGCGGCATAAGCGTTTTTAACGAGCTCCAGCAAGCGAGCGTTAACCCGGGCTCCATAAATTTCAGGATTAAGGTCAACCTCTCCTTTTTTACTGCCATTTTTTGAATACAAGGGCGCTTTCATTTTTTTACCGTTCCATTCGTCAATTTAAATTAGGAATTTTTCTCCGGAGATTCCGGGCTGGAGGCTTCTTGCGGAGCAGAGGCTTGACTCTTAGCTGCAGGAACTTTCCAGTTACGCTTAACAGGGTGCTTCAGAGCCGTGGAAATGACGAGGCATTGGTCTTCAGGGCCGGGCACAGCACCCCTCACCAAAATCACATTTTTTTCCGCATCAACTCTTACAACTTTAAGATTTTGAATTGTAACAATTTCATTTCCCATGCGGCCAGGGAGCTTTTTACCTTTGGGTGTCTTCTTACGGCAGCCAACACCGCCAGCACGCGAACCCACGGATCCAGGCTCACGTCCCATTTTCGTACCGTGGCTCATGGTTTGAGCGCCTTTAAAGTGCCATCTCTTAACGACGCCCTGAAAACCGCGCCCCACAGAGATCCCCTGCACATCAATGAGATCTCCTGTTTCGAAATTATCAGCGCTGACCTGCTGGCCGACAACAAGGCCTTCGAGATTTTCAGTACGAATTTCGCGTGTGTAACGGAAGTTAGGAGTCCCCGCTTTTTTGAAGCGTCCAAGATCCGCTTTAGTGAGTTTCTTTTCCGCAATGGAACCAAATCCCAACTGAACAGCTTTATAACCGTTCTTGTCCGCTGTGCGGAGGGCTGTCACATAACACGGGCCCACCTCTAAAACGGTGACGGGAATCTGTTTGCCTTCCTCGTCAAAAATTTGCGTCATTCCCTGTTTTTTTCCAATGAGACCTAACATGACTTAATCACCTGAATTTTAGAGTTTAATTTCAACGTCCACACCGGCCGGAAGATCCAGCTTCATGAGGGCGTCCACTGTTCTTGACGTAGGGCCTTCGAGATCAATCAAGCGCTTGTGGGTGCGAACCTCAAACTGATTACGCGCTTTTTTATCAATCGTCGGACCTTTGAGAACCGTCGTTTTCCAAATTTGTGTCGGAAGCGGAATGGGACCTAACACAAGAGCGCCCGTCCGCTTGGCCGTATCAACAATTTCCTGAACCGATTGATCCAGAATTCTATGATCGTAAGCTCTGAGCTTAATGCGAATCTTTTCTTTTGTCATAGGTCACTCAACCAGATCCTTTTCCGAAATTTTAATTAGCTTTGATTTTTTCAGCGATGGCGCGTGGCACTTCTTGATAGCTATGCGGCTCCATCGAATAGGTAGCTCTCCCCTGAGAAAGCGAGCGCACCGATGTAGCGTAACCAAACATTTCCGCAAGGGGAACAAGCGCCTTAACCAACTTTAAATGTCCGCGATTACCCATCTCCTGAATAATGCAGCGGCGAGAATTCAAATCACCAATCACATCCCCTGCGTATTCTTCAGGGACAACAACTTCAACAGACATCATAGGCTCCAAAAGAACAGGCTTTGCATTGCGGAACGCCTCTTTAAACCCCAAAATACCTGCCATCTTAAAAGCAATTTCCGAGGAGTCAACATCGTGGAAGCTTCCGTCATAGACAATAGCTCTCACATCAACGACCGGATATCCCGCCAAAACACCGTTCGCGCAAGCATCCTCAACACCGGCCTCGACTGCGGGAATATATTCACGGGGAATCGAACCACCGACCGTTTCATTCACAAATTCATTGCCCTTACCCCGCTCAAGGGGCTCGATCTTAATGTAGGCATGTCCGTATTGACCGCGACCACCGGTTTGCTTAATAAATTTACCTTCACCCTCAGCGCTCGTTGTGATGGTTTCGCGGTAAGCCACTTGCGGCTTACCCACATTCACCAGGACGCCATAATCACGCTTCATAATATCCACTTTAATATCCAAATGAAGCTCACCCATACCGCCGATAAGCGTCTGAACCGTTTCCTGATCGGTCTTAACACGAAAGGTGGGATCTTCGGCCATTAAGCGGCCAAGCGCATCTGACATTTTATCGCGATCGGCTTTTGTCTTCGGTTCAACAGCCATCCAAATGACCGGCTCAGGGACGAAAAGACTCTCCAAAACAATCGGATGATTCTCATCGCACAAAGAGTCTCCAGTGCGCGTATCCTTCAAACCGACAGCAGCCACAATATTTCCAGCGCCAGCACTTTCAATTTCTTCCCGTTTATTGGCATGCATAAGAAGAAGGCGGCCAATACGTTCTTTTCTCTGCGTACGGGGGTTGTAAACATAAGTTCCGGTTGTCATGACACCGGAGTAAATTCGGATAAAGGTCAAGCTTCCGACAAATTTATCACTTGCGATTTTAAACGCAAAACAAGTCAGCGGATCAGATTCCTTGGGATGGCGCTCAATGTCCGAGTCGTCGTCAGGGTTCTTTCCCTTAATTCCCGTGACGTCCATCGGGCTCGGAAGGTAATCCACAACAGCATCCAAGAGCTGCTGAACGCCCTTATTTTTAAGAGCGCTTCCACAAATGACGGGCGTGATTTTAATCGCTATTGTTGCGCGGCGAATGGCTTTCTTAATATCATCGTTGGAAATTTCTTTTCCATCGATATACTTCGCCATCAACTCATCGTCCTGCTCAGAAAGACGCTCAACCATTTCTTCGCGCATCTTCTTGGCTTCTTCCTGGAACTCAGCTGGAACATCTATAACATCAAATTTCGAACCCAGGTTTTCGTCGTGGAAAATATATGCCTTCATAAGCACAAGATCGATAATTCCCTTAAAAGTATCTTCTTTTCCCATAGGGATCTGAATCGGAACAGCCACAGCACCCAACTGGTCGCGCATCTGCTGAACGTTCTCATAAAAGACAGCGCCGGTTCGGTCCATCTTATTAATAAACGCAATACGCGGAACGTGATAACGATCCGCCTGACGCCAAACCGTTTCGGACTGCGGTTCAACACCTTCAACCGCGCCAAACACAGCAACGCAGCCATCAAGCACTCGCATCGAGCGCTCGACCTCGATTGTAAAGTCTACGTGCCCAGGCGTATCAATAAGGTTAATGCGGCAATCATTCCAAAAGCATGTTGTCGCCGCTGATGTAATAGTAATACCGCGCTCTTGCTCCTGCTCCATCCAGTCCATAACAGCGGTGCCTTCATGCACTTCACCGATTTTGTAAGTGCGGCCCGTGTAGTAAAGAATACGCTCAGAAGTCGTGGTCTTGCCCGCATCAATATGCGCAGCAATCCCGATGTTGCGAATTTTTTCGAGCGGATAACTAATTACTTTTTCATCAGCCATTTGTTTTTACCACCTATAATGCGCAAAAGCCCTGTTGGACTCTGCCATTTTATGAGTGTCCTCTTTTTTCTTGATGGACGTCCCCGTGCGATTGTAACTATCGAGAATTTCTTCAGCCAGCTTGGTGCGCATCGGCTTCCCTTTGCGCGCTCTGGCGTAATTTCGGATCCAGCGCATGGCGAGAGAGCTCCCCCTGTCAGGAGGAACACTTACCGGCACTTGGTAGGTCGCCCCACCAACTCGCCGGGATTTGGTTTCAAGCAAGGGACGAACATTATCCACAGCTTGCTTGAAAACTTCAAGAGGTTCTTTTCCTGTTTTTTTCTGGAGGGCCTCAAACGCACCATAAACGATACCCTCAGCAGTGGATTTCTTACCCTTTTCCATAACCATATTGATCATTTTTGCTACAATAAGATCCTGATAGATAGGATCTGGATTAATTTTTCTCTTTGGAGCTTTTCTGCGTCTCATGGATCATTAGCCTCTATTTCTTAGGAGTTTCTTTCTTCGGAGTTTTTGCCCCGTACTTGGAACGCGAGCGATTACGATTGGCGACGCCCTGGGTATCCAGCTTGCCCCGCACAATGTGATAACGCACACCGGGAAGATCTTTTACGCGGCCACCACGAACCAAAACAATCGAGTGTTCCTGAAGATTATGCCCAACTCCAGGAATATAAGCCGTGACTTCTTCACCATTCGTTAGACGAACACGGGCAATTTTACGAAGGGCAGAGTTCGGTTTCTTAGGCGTTTGAGTACGAACATTCAAACACACACCCTTACGAAAAGGGGACCCCTGAAGCGCGGGTGATTTTGTTTTCGCCTTATAGTCTTGTCTACCCTTTTTAATCAATTGATTGATGGTCGGAGCCATTAGGCCTTCTCCTCATTGGTTTTTCCGGCTTCTTCTTTGGAAGCCTGACTCGCCGCCGGATCAGGCAGCATATCACTCACCTCTTTAACAAGCTCAATATTCTGATGGATACCAAAACCAGTACCCGCAGGGATAAGATGTCCCATGATGACGTTCTCTTTAAGTCCGAGAAGATAATCACGCTTTCCCGCTGAGGCGGCTTCCGTCAACACGCGCGTTGTTTCCTGAAAGCTGGCAGCCGAGATAAAGCTTTCGGTTGTCAAAGAAGCTTTCGTAATTCCCAAAAGCATCGGCGTAGCGGTTGCCTGCTGTTTTCCTTTTTTCTCCATCAATTCATTTTCTTCACGGAAACGAAGGCGGTCAATGTGAGATCCCACAATAAATTCTGTGTCACCCGAATCATCGATACGCACCTTACGCAGCATCTGACGCACAATGACTTCAACGTGCTTGTCATTTACGCGCACACCCTGAAGACGATAAACTTCTTGAACCTCGTTCACAATGTACTCTTGAAGGCTGCGCTCTCCGGAAACTCTCAAAATGTCCTGGGGAACAACCGGGCCATCAACAAGCTGCTGCCCCGTAAGAACCTTGTCACCCTTGTACACGTTAAGATGCTTTCCATGCGGAACGAGATATTCTTTACTCATCCCCGCAGCACTCTTCACGATAATCTTGCGCTGTCCCTTAACAATCTCGCCGATTTCAACAATACCGTCGATTTCCGAGATAACAGCAGGATTTTTCGGCTTACGCGCTTCAAAAAGCTCAGCCACACGGGGAAGACCGCCAGTGATATCGCGGGTTTTTGCGATCTTACGAGGGGTTTTCGCAAGGAGGGTACCGGCCGTAACCGTGTCACCTTCGTTTACAACAACGTGCGCCGCGGTCGGAATAGGATAGAAGCCGATAATCTCATCATTTTCACCCAAGATTAAAAGCTGAGGATGTAAATCCTCTTTATGTTCGATGATCACGCGTTCCGTCAAGCCGGTGGTGGCGTCCATTTCTTCATTCATGGAAACACCCGAAACAATGTCTTCATAACGGACACGCCCCGAAACTTCAGTCAAAATAGGAACCGTATAAGGATCCCACTTCACGAAGATTTCACCCTTCTTAACTTGCCCGCCATCTTTGTGGGCAATAATCGCGCCGCTAGGAATGACATAGTGTTCGAGCTCGCGGCCGACGGCATCATGAATGGTGAGGGAACCGTTACGATTCAACACAACGATTTCACCGGTCTTTGTCACAACAGTTTTCAACGCGTGATACTTCAACGCGCCTTCATTCTTAGAACGGAAGTAGGATTGCTCAACCGTACGAGAAGCCGTACCACCAATGTGGAAGGTACGCATGGTCAGCTGAGTTCCCGGTTCACCGATCGACTGGGCGGCAATAATACCGCAAGCCGTTCCAAGTTCCGCTAAACGGCCTGTCGCAAGATCCCGGCCATAACACTTAGCGCAAATACCTTTTTTGGATTCGCAGGTCAAAACGGAACGGACACGGATTTTCTCAATACCAACTTCATCCAGCCTGTCCGCGACCTTTTCATCAATGATCTCGCCAGCCTTTACAATCTGCTGATCGGTAACAACGTCGACAATGTTATCAAGGGCAACACGGCCGATGATACGGTCGCGAAGCGGGACAATTTCTTCTTCCCCTTCATAAATCGCCTCAACAAAATTACCGCTCACGGTACCGCAATCAATCTCCGTAACGATAACATCCTGAGCAACGTCAACAAGACGGCGCGTAAGATAACCCGAGTCAGCAGTCTTCAAGGCTGTATCCGCCAAACCTTTGCGCGCTCCGTGAGTGGAAATGAAATACTCCAGCACGGTTAACCCCTCGCGGAAGTTGGCAGTAATCGGGCTCTCGATAATTTCGCCTGATGGTTTTGCCATCAAACCACGCATACCCGCAAGCTGGCGAATCTGCTGCTTAGAACCACGCGCGCCTGAATCGGCCATCATGAAAATCGGGTTAAAGGCGTCGAAATCTTCAAACATACGGTCAGACACTCGATCCGTCGTATGCGTCCAAATGTCGATGACCTTGTTGTAACGCTCACCTTCAGTAATAAGACCGTTCTTATACTGAGATTCGATGGCGCGGACACTGCCGCGAGCTTCATCAAGCATCGAGGTTTTCAGTTTAGGAACCTGAATGTCATCAAGACCGATCGACACACCGGAGCGCGTAGCCTGTTCAAAACCAAGCGACTTCAGGCGATCAAGAAGCTGAATCACTTCGTTGTGCCCAAATTCACGATAGCAGTCAGCGATAATCTTGGAGAGCTTGGACTTGTTAACAATGTCGTTAACATAGCGAAAACCCTTGGGAAGAACCTGGTTAAAAAGAATTCTTCCAACAGTGGTATCCACAACATCACCCTTTTCAAGGCGAAGCTTGCACTTGGCATGCTTATGGATTTCGCTGTCATAGAACGCAAGAATGGCTTCCTCGGGACTTCCAAAGAAAAGCCCCTGCCCCTTCTGGCCTTCACGAATCTTGGTCAGGTAGTAAATACCAAGCACGATATCCTGAGAAGGAGATGCGATCGGCTGACCGTTAGCAGGCGAAAAAATGTTGTTGGCGGAAAGCATAAGGACACGGGCTTCCATCTGCGCTTCCATGGAGAGCGGCACGTGAACAGCCATCTGGTCACCGTCGAAGTCGGCGTTGAAAGCTGCGCAGACAAGCGGATGAATACGAATGGCTTTTCCCTCAATCAAAAGCGGCTCAAATGCCTGAATACCCAAGCGGTGAAGCGTGGGGGCGCGGTTTAACATCACAGGATGCTCATGAATGACTTCTTCAAGAATATCCCAGACTTCAGGCTTCACACGCTCAACCATTTTTTTTGCGGAACGAATCGTATGAACATGTCCGCGCTCCTTGAGCTTGCGAATAATAAACGGCTCAAAAAGTTCAAGGGCCATCTTCTTCGGAAGACCGCACTGGTAAATTTTCATTTCAGGGCCAATAACGATAACGGAGCGGCCGGAGTAGTCAACGCGTTTACCCAAAAGATTCTGACGGAAACGACCCTGCTTACCCTTGAGCATATCGCTCAAAGACTTCAGCGGACGGTTTCCAGTTCCAAGAACCGGGCGGCCATGACGGCCATTGTCAAAAAGAGCATCTACAGCTTCCTGCAGCATTCTTTTTTCATTGCGGATAATCACATCCGGAGCTTTGAGCTCAAGAAGCTTTTTCAAACGGTTGTTGCGGTTAATAACACGGCGATAGAGATCGTTAAGATCACTTGTCGCAAAGCGCCCACCATCCAAGGCAACCAATGGACGAAGATCCGGCGGAATCACAGGGACGGATTCCAAAATCATCCATTCCGGTTTATTGCCAGACTTCTTAAAGGCGTCCACAATTTTCAAAATTTTAACCGCACGGGCCCGAGCCTGCTTAGACTTGCTTGTCTTGACCTGGCGTTGAAATTTCGTCGCGATTTTGTCCAGCTCTAACTCTTTGAGAAGCTCGCGAACAGCATCAGCTCCCATGCCTGCCACAAAACTCGCAGCACCATACTGCTCAATGGCTTTGAGGTATTCCTCTTCCGTCAAAAGCTGGCGCTTCTTTAACGGGGTTTCTTTCGGATCAATGACAATGTATTCTTCATAATAGAGCACTTTTTCAAGAGCGCGAACGCTAAGGTCCAGCAAATTCCCAATACGGGAAGGCATGGTCTTAAAAAACCAAATGTGCGACACAGGCGTTACAAGCTCAATGTTCCCCATGCGTTCACGGCGAACTTTGGACTGAGTGACTTCAACGCCGCAGCGATCGCAAATAATGCCCTTATGTTTAATGCGTTTGTATTTGCCGCAAGCGCATTCGTAGTCCCTCGTCGGGCCAAAAATACGCTCGCAAAAAAGCCCGTCTTTTTCAGGCTTGAGGGTGCGGTAGTTAATGGTTTCCGGCTTCTTAACTTCACCCTTCGACCATGCACGAATGGTTTCAGGAGAAGCAATCCGGATCAGAACGGAGTCAAAAGTATTGATCTCGTAGTTCATACTTTAAGTTTCTCCTTCGCCTTTTCTTTCCGATCTCCGCCTTCAGGTTTAGCCCTTTTAGAATCAAGAAGCGCCGCATCCAATCCCGACTGATTCTTTTCAGGCACTATATCCAAGGCAAGCGACTGGAGTTCTTTGACCAAAACGTTAAAAGATTCTGGAGTACCGGCATGCAGAGCGGGTTCGCCCTTCACAATCGCCTCATACACCCGGGTTCTTCCAACAACGTCATCGCTCTTCACCGTCAACAATTCCTGAAGAGTAAACGCTGCGCCATACGCTTCGAGCGCCCACACCTCCATCTCCCCGAAACGCTGACCGCCGAACTGGGCTTTACCGCCAAGAGGCTGCTGCGTGACAAGAGAGTACGGACCAATCGAACGGGCGTGAATTTTATCATCTGCTAGGTGGGCAAGCTTTAGCATGTAAATCTGGCCCACGGTAACACGCTCATCAAACGGCTCACCGCTGCGTCCATCATAAAGAACCGTTTTACCGTCTTCGGGAAGCTTTGCCTGACGAAGCATTCCTTTGATTTCATCTTCGGTGCAACCACTAAAAACAGGCGTCATAACCTTGACGCCGAGCGCTTTCGCAGCCCAACCAAGATGGGTTTCAAGAATCTGCCCAACGTTCATACGGGAAGGCACACCAAGCGGGTTCAGAACGATCTGAACAGGCGATCCGTCCGGCAAATAAGGCATATCTTCTTCAGGAAGAATTTTGGCAATAACACCCTTGTTTCCGTGACGGCCAGCCATCTTGTCACCCACGGAAATTTTGCGCTTGGAGCAGACATAGACCACAACTTTTTTGATAACACCAGGAGGAAGCTCATCACCTTTTTTCACCCGCTCAACTTCACGGGTACGCTCTCCGATCAACTCGTCAATTTCATCGCCCCACACGCGAGCAATTTTTTTAACGCTTTCTTCGAGCTCAGGCTCATCATCAAGACGAATGGTTTCCCAATCACAATTCTCGAGCTTTTTAAGATCATTCTTGGAGATAACGTGGCCAGACTTGAGAAGCACTTCTCCGAGAATATCATCCACCAAATCCTCAGAAAGGCGCTTACCCATAATCATTCCAGAAATCTTGTTGAGACGTTCACGCTTCAGGACATCAATACGCTCCTGATACCGTGTCTTAATCTCTTCAACGTCTTTGTTCTCCTGCTTGCGCTCTTCGCGGGTTTTCGCTTTGGATTCTTTGCGAGCGAACACCTTCACATCGACCACAATTCCTTCAACACCAGGAGGAACAACAAGCGAGGCGTCACGAACGTCACCCGCTTTTTCGCCGAAAATCGCCCGCAAAAGCTTCTCCTCAGGCGAAAGCTCGGTCTCGGATTTCGGACTGATTTTTCCAGCCAAAATGTCACCATGCTTAACTTCTGCCCCGATGCGAATCACACCTTCTTCATCCAAGTCTTTGAGGGCATCTTCACCCACGTTCGGAATATCACGGGTAATTTCCTCGTTACCGAGCTTGGTATCGCGGGCTTCAATTTCAAACTCTTCAATATGAAGAGAGGTGTAAATATCTTCCTTACAAAGACGCTCACTAACAATGATCGCGTCTTCGAAGTTGTATCCGCGC
Organism: uncultured bacterium; assembly: GCA_964434115.1. GTDB lineage: Bacteria > Omnitrophota > Omnitrophia > Omnitrophales > Aquincolibacteriaceae > ZLKRG04. The sequence goes on along the minus strand of CAYSSX010000002.1, from coordinate 185,054 downwards.
CACGGCATGAACGCAACCAGCACGTTGTGACCAAGAGCTAGTTCGCCGAGATCCGTCGCCGTACCGTCCGCGAGAAGATCACCGCGCTTCACTTTATCACCAGGCTGAACAAGCGGCCGTTGATTGATACATGTTCCAGCATTCGAACGTTCAAACTTCTTCAGCTTGTAAACAAAATCGTCGACCACAATCTCGTTGCCGCTGACAGCCTTAACCGTTCCCCGGGACTTCGCAATCACTGTAGCTCCAGAATCACGGGCAACCTGGCCTTCCATCCCCGTTCCCACATAAGGAGAATCAGTAATCAGAAGAGGCACCGCCTGACGTTGCATGTTCGATCCCATGAGAGCGCGGTTAGCGTCGTCATGTTCAAGAAATGGAATCAGCGCCGCGGCCACACTGACAAGCTGGCGCGGAGAGACGTCCATGTAATCAATTTCTTCCGGCTTTTTCTTAGGGAAATCGCCGCGGGAACGGCAGGAAATTTGATCATCCAAAAAATTGCCCTTTTCATCAATACGGGCATTTGCCTGAGCGATCACATACTGATCTTCGATGTCAGCCGTAAGGTAATCGATTTTTTCGGTAACGCGTCCCTTTTCAACCTTGCGATAAGGGCTTTCGAGAAAACCAATCTGGTTTACGCGTGAAAATGTGCTAAGCGATGCAATCAAACCAATGTTCGGACCTTCCGGAGTTTCAATCGGACAAATACGTCCATAGTGGGAAGGGTGTACGTCACGAACCTCGAAACCTGCGTGCTCGCGAGAAAGACCGCCGGGGCCGAGGGCTGAAAGGCGCCGCTTATGCGTCAACTCTGCCAACGGATTTGTTTGATCCATAAACTGAGACAACTGGCTGCGGCCAAAGAAATCTTTAATAGCCGCGGAAATCAATTTAGGGTTAATAAGGTTATGCGGCATTGCGGCATCAAGGTCATAGATCGACATACGCTCAAGGCATGAGCGTTTCATGCGCACAAGACCCACTCGGAATTGGTTCTCAAGAAGCTCACCCACAGAACGAACACGGCGGTTTCCAAGGTGATCGATATCATCCTTGCGAACTTCACCAGAGCGAAGCTTAAGAAGCATGGAAATAACCCGCATCACGTCTTTCGGACGAAGCGTGGTCTCATCGGTTTCCTGCTCAATACCCAGTTTGCGGTTGAGCATAAAACGCCCCACCTTCCCAAGGTCATACCGCTGCGGATCAAAAAAGAGCTTGTGGATAAGATCTTTAGCGCTGGCTTCTGTAGGGGGATCGCCAGGACGAACTCGGCGATAAATTGCAACCTGAGCTTCCTTTGTGTTGTGGTAAGGATCGCGCTCAATGGTCTGAATAATCGCAAGGTCATCGCCCGAAAGCTTAACAACCTTGACCGAAGAGACATCATTGGATGTCAAAACTGCCATCAAATCCTTGGTCAGCTTTGAGCCGGCCGGAGCCACAGACTCTTTAGTTTGAGGGTGCAGAACATCATCAGCGAGATAATAACCTTCTACCTTTTTCTGCGCAGCCTTATCACCCAAGTTCGCGTTTTCAATAGTGTAAAGCTCTTTGAGGATGTCGAGTGTGGATGAATACCCAAGCGCACGAAGCAGTGTGGTGGCCAAAATCTTGCGACGGCGATCAATGTATGCATAGAGCACGTCATTGATATCAGATTCAAACTCAATCCAAGCGCCACGGTAAGGAATGATTCGGACACTATGAATCTTCTTTCCGCTCGGATGAAGGCCTTCTTCGAGGGACACACCCGGGGAACGGTGCAGCTGACTGACAACAACGCGCTCAGCGCCGTTAATAACAAAGGTGCCCGTTTCCGTCATTAACGGAAGTTCACCGATATAAACCTCCTGCTCCTTAGCCACCCCATTGCGAACAAGCCGAAGCTTGACCTTCAAAGGCGCAGCATAAGTCATGCCGCGCTTATGACACTCCGCAATGGAATACTTAGGTTTGCCAAGAGAATATCCGGTGTACTCCAGCCGGCATGTTCCATCGACACTATCTACCGGAAAGCACTCCTGAAAAGCAGACTCCAGTCCTTGCCTTTTGCGTTTACGCTTCGGGCTTTCGGTTTGCAGAAACTTCTCATACGACTCCACCTGAATCTCGACGAGATTCGGAATATCCATGGTGTCGTGAATCTTTGTAAAATTTTTTCTTTCTGCTACTGGGATCATACGGAGTACGCCTCCAAAGTGACGTTGACGAGGAACCTATAAGGATCTTCTTAAAAACAAGCGCTTCAAAATTACTTCAGCTCAACCTTAGCGCCCTGCTCTTCAAGAATCTTCTTAATCTTCTCGGCTTCATCCTTCTTCACACCTTCTTTAACAACCTTAGGTGCACCTTCAACAAGATCCTTCGCTTCTTTCAGGCCCAGGTTCGTGATCGTACGAATTTCTTTAATAACCTGGATCTTTTTAGCGCCGCCATCCGTCAGGACGACATCGAAAGAATCCTTTTCTTCCACTGCCGCCGCGCCAGCACCCGCCGCGCCGCCAGCCGAAGGAGCCGCAACCGCAACAGCCGCCGCCGCACTCACACCAAACTTGTCTTCAAGAGCCTTCACAAGATCAGCAAGCTCAAGAACCGTCAGTTGCTCAATTGTTTTAAGAACACCCTGCAATTTTTCAGACACGTTAACACCTTCTTTCTTTTCTTTAACTTCAGCTTTTACTTCTTCAACCGTTGTTTGTTCCGACATGATTTAATTCCTCCTTGGAATAAAATAATTTTATGCTGCGGCAGGGCCCGCTTCGCGCTGCTTTTTAATTTCACTCACAACCACCACAAGGCCCCGCAAGACTTGAGACAAAGTCATCACAAAACCAGAAATGGGTGACTTCACCCGCACCACGACCTGCGTCAGCAATTCATGACGCGAAGGAAGTTTCGCAAGCTGGTTTACAAATTCAGAATCATAAACCTGACTTTCGAACACTACACCGCCCACCCCGAACTTCTTGTTGGTTTTCACAAAATCAACAATGGCCTTCGAAATATTTTGCGGGTCTTTATCCCCAAAAGTCACCAGAACCGAACCTTTGAGATATTTTTCTGCGGTCTCACACTTCATATCCAACAGGACTTTTTTCGCAAGCGTCTGCTTGATCACAAGCGACCGGGATGAAACCTTTTCAAGGGCACGGCGAAAATCCGCGGAATCGGCAACCGTGGCCTTTTCAAAGCTGGTAATAAACGCATAGGGATTCGCATCAAACTCTTTGCGAATTTCATCAAGCATGTGCTGTCTAACCAATGAAGGCATATTCCACTCCTTACAGGGCGCTAACAGCTAAGCGGATACCAGGTCCCTGAGTCGGGGCAATCGTTACCTGTCTGAGGTAATCCCCTTTACTCGAAGACGGCTTGGCGTCACGAATAGCCTTGATAGCTACCTGAATATTTTCTTTCAACGCTTTTTCAGAAAACGAAAGCTTTCCACAAATCACATGAAGACCAGCGGTCTTGTCATTCTTAAACTCAACACGCCCCGCCTTCAACTCCTTGACAGCACGGCCAACATCAGGAGTCACGGTTCCGGTTTTAGGTGTCGGCATCAACCCGCGAGGACCCAGCACTCGGCCAAGCTTACTCACTTCACGCATCATGTCAGGATGGGCAACCACGGCATCAAAATCAAACCAGCCCTCCATAACCTTCTGAACCAATTCCTCACCGCCAACATGGTTAGCTCCAGCAGCCTGAGCAGCCTTCGCTTCTTCACCCTTGCAGAAACAAATCACGCGAAGATCTTTACCCGTCCCATTAGGGAGGCTCACCGTACCACGAACCAGCTGATCGCTCTGATCCGGTTTAACCCCAAGCTGGAGGTTTAAAGCAACTGTTTCATCATACTTAAAACTTGCAATTTTTTTCAGGAATTGGAGCGCCTCATCAAGGGTATATGCCCTTTCACGTTCCAACCCATTCACTCTTGTCTGATACCGCTTGCTTTTTTTACGAGCCACAACAAACCCCCGTCTTTACTTCTTGTCTACGACCTGAATACCCATACTGCGCGCCGTACCTTCGACAATCCGGCAAGCAGAATCAAGCTTCGTCGTGTTGAGATCTTTCATCTTCGCTTTTGCAATTTCAGCCACATCATCGCGGGTAATCTTACCGATAACGTTACGCCCCGGCTCCGATGATGCCTTCGCAAGACCTGCGACCTTCTTGATCGCATTGGCTACTGGCGGAGATTTCAGAATAAACGTAAATGACTTATCTTTGTATACCGTGATCACCACCGGAAGAACCACACCCGGACGATCCTTGGTGCGCTCATTAAATTCTTTACAGAACATCATAATGTTAACACCGTGCTGACCAAGGGCAGGACCAATAGGCGGCGCAGGATTGGCCTGAGCACCGGTAACCTGAAGTTTAATACTTCCTGTGACTTCTTTTGCCATGTAAAACGAGCCTCACGAATTTTCTTATTAGATTTTTTCTACTTGCCAGTATTCAAGTTCAACCGGTGTAGAGCGCCCAAAAATATTAACCATAACTCTCAGTTTGCCGCGGTTCGGATTAACTTCATCAATCGTTCCATTGAAGTTCGCAAAAGAGCCTTCCTTCACACGAACGCTCTCACCCACAGTAAACTCAACCTTAGGTTTCGGCTTTGACGTTTTCTCTTCTTGCTGCCGAACAATCTGGTCAACATCGATATCGGAAAGCGGAATAGGGTTTTTACCTGACCCCACAAAACCCGAGATTCCAGGAGTGTTACGGACGAGATACCAGCTATCGTCGGTCAAATCCATCTGTATCAGAATGTAGCCGGGAAAAAACTTGCGCTCACTGATGCGCTTCTTCCCCTCTTTAACTTCGCTGACTTTTTCAGTGGGGATTAAAACCTGGTGAATCAAATGCTTCATCCCGGCTGTTTCAGCCCGCGTTTCCAAACTCGCCTTCACCCGCGCTTCAACGCCGGTCTGCGTGTGCACCACATACCACTTCGGTTCGCTCATGGTCTTCATCCAAGGATCATTCTCATAGCGCCAGAAAGAACAAGGTCAATCGCCCCTATATAAAGCGCCATAAGGAACATTGTAAAAATAACGACAATGGTAGCCTGAACAACTTCATGGCGGCTAGGCCAAGTAACCTTATTCAGCTCTTGCTTAGTTTCCTGTAGAAACGACCCTGCTTTTCCAAACATGTTTTTTTCCTTACGTGTACCGCAATCAACTAGTGGCAGGCCTGGCAGGATTCGAACCTGCAACATGCGGTTTTGGAGACCGCCGCTCTAGCCAGTTCGAGCTACAGGCCTCCAACATACGCAACAAACGCTGGAGAAAAAAATGCCTTCAAGGCTGACCTGCTTGCCTCAGCCTTATAAACCAGCCGATTACCGAGAATTTCTTATTTTGGGTGTTTGCGGGAAAAATGCCCGCAGCCGAGGAAGACTTGGCTGCGGGCCAAGCACGAACCCTTAGAAATTATTCGATGATCTCACTTACAACGCCAGCGCCAACCGTCTTACCACCTTCACGAACGGCAAAGCGGAGCTCTTTTTCCATTGCGATCGGCATAATCAATTCACCTTCGATAGCAACGTTGTCGCCAGGCATTACCATTTCCGTGCCGGCAGGGAGCTTCACATTCCCCGTAACGTCCGTAGTGCGGAAGTAGAACTGCGGGCGATACCCGTTAAAAAACGGTGTATGACGGCCGCCTTCCTCTTTGCTCAGGACGTAAATCTGCGCCTTGAATTTCTTATGCGGTTTCACGGAGCCCGGCTTCGCAATAACCATACCGCGCTCAAGCTGCTCTTTTTCAACGCCGCGGAGCAACAAGCCAACGTTATCACCAGCAAACCCCTCATCAAGAAGCTTACGGAACATTTCAACACCCGTAACCGTAGACTTCAAAGGAGCTTCCTGAAGACCAATAATTTCAACATCTTCACCAACCTTAACCTTGCCACGCTCGATACGACCCGTAGCCACGGTACCGCGACCCGAAATCGAGAAAACGTCTTCAATAGGCATCAGGAAGGGCTTATCGATATCGCGCTTAGGCTCAGGAATGAATTCATCCAGTGCCTTCACAAGATCAAGAATGCATTGAATCGCTTTGGGATCTTTAGGGTTAGTGGCGGCGGGAAGACCGGAACCGCGGACAACAGGGGTCTTATCACCCGGGAAATCATACTTCTTAAGGAGCTCGCGAACTTCAAGCTCGACAAGATCCAAAAGTTCCGCGTCATCCACAAGGTCAACCTTATTGAGGAAAACGACAACAGCAGGCACACCGACCTGACGAGCAAGAAGAATGTGCTCGCGAGTCTGCGGCATAGGACCATCCACAGCAGACACAACAAGAATGGCTCCATCCATCTGAGCAGCACCAGTGATCATGTTTTTAATGTAGTCAGCATGTCCAGGGCAGTCAACGTGCGCATAGTGACGCTTTTCGGATTCATATTCAACGTGGGAAACAGCAATGGTAACGATTTTGGAGTCGTCGCGAACCGTACCCCCCTTGGCGATATCAGCATATTCCTTAACTGTCGCCATACCTCTTTCCGCCAACACCTTTGTGAGCGCGCAGGTCAAAGTCGTCTTTCCGTGGTCAACGTGGCCGATCGTCCCAACGTTCACGTGCGGTTTTGTTCTTTCGAATTTTTCTTTTGCCATGGGACTTTCTCCTCATCCTTATATTGTGTTACGCACACCCTGCACAGCAGAGCACGCGATCTCTACTAGGTTATCCAACTTCGGTAACGAAACCGGGGTAGTGATCTTGGAGTTTCAGCTGGAGACGGGGATTGAACCCGTGACCTCGTCCTTACCAAGGACGTGCTCTACCAACTGAGCTACCCCAGCAAAACGCTGAAGTGAAGTAAGTAAACAGAAAAAAAGACAGTGCTTCCTTGAGAGGTAAACGGGGATTTTACAGAACCTCAGGAAACTGTCAATACATTTTTAAAGATTTGAAGTCTTGTACCGCAGAAATTTGTGGAATTATACTTATCCGACCCCACAAAGTCAACGATAAGAAATATAATTTTTTATTAATTTACAAAATAATATTAATTAATATTTATATTTTGACTTTCAGCTTGTGCTTTTGCTGGGGCTTTAGCCGAAATATCCACTTCCTTATCCATAAGCTCTTTTAACTTCAAAACTTCGGAGCGCAAAGGGTCGCCTGATTTAGTCTGCTCCAAAATTTGATCAATACGCTGGCGGGCCGTCCGGTGCCTCTCAAAGTCAAACCGCAACTTATTAACCAGTTGATTAATCTCTGACGCCGTTTCGCTAAAAAAGTCCCCCTCACGAAGGCGGACAAATTTAGGGAATTCGCCGTCATTAATGCGCATAAAAATTTGACGGAACCGGTAAACAGGACCCGCGACACGGTGAAGGAAGAAAATTCCGAACACACCGATGACGATCAGTGTAAGAAATAAAATCGCACTTACTCTGATAATGAGCTGGTAGCTCACCTCAGCGAGAACTTCGTACGGATTAATCTTTCCGAATTGAAATCCCCCGCCAAATGCCGCCTCGCGGATTGTTTGATGAATGACAAATCCAATCGCAAGCGTGGATATCATCAAAAGAGAAATCATCACAAATGTGAATTCCCGCTGCATGGGTTTGTGAATTAAAATATTCCGGACTCGCCTGCGGTAAGCGCGGTTATCCCGGAGCTTCTCGGGCGCTTTGGCGTTTTCTTGATTTTCCATAGCATGATCTCCTGACGGCACGAAGCCGGTTTCTTATTTAAAAATTTAGAAATTAAACTCCGCGTCCCAAGCGAGGGCCGGAGGGTTTAAAAAGGTGCCTGACTTTCAAAATTATTGTTTTAAAAAACACTCGTGCATCTTCCGAAATCACAATAAAATTAGGCAAAATTAAAAGCGTCAAGATGGTCGAACTTATCAGTCCGCCGATAACCGTCACAGCAAGCGGCGACCAGAGATCACTGGACTGCCCCGAGTTTATAGCCATAGGAAGAAAACCCAAACCGGTCGCAACGGTGGTCATAACAATCGGGCGAATACGGTCCGCCCCCGCAGCAACAAGAGCTTCCGTTAAATCTTTACCCTTCGTCATCAAAAGTTTCATGTGATCGACCATAATAATCGCAGAATTAACAACATATCCTGCCAAAAGAATCATCCCGATAAAAACCGGCTGGCTTAAAGGTTTTCCCGTAATCGCAAGCGAAAGCCAAATACCAATCGTGGCCATGGGGACAGAAAGCATGACAATCGCCGGCAGCAGATAGCTTTGAAAAGTACACGCCAGCACCATATAGACAAGCCCAACCGTCAGCACAAGCGCAAGATTCATGCTGGACTTCCCCCCCACAAGATCTTCATAAGTGCCCCCAAACCGCCAGTAATAATCATCCGGCATCTTTACATCTTTGAGAACTTCTTTAACTTGTTTCGCAACCGTTTCAAGGGCAGCCTTGGCGTCTCCCTTTACAAACACATAACGGTACTTGTCTTTACGATCAATGGTTTGCGGACCGGTTGAGGCATAGAAATTGGCAATCTCACCCAAAGGTATTTGGTGTCCTTCCTGATCGCTGGCAATATAAATAGACTTGAGATCCTCTATTTTCTGACGGTAAATCGCCTGCAGGCGCGTAATGGTCTCGATTTCCTCTCCTTTGGAGATTTCATGAAATTTTGTCGGGCGCATACCGCGAACCAAAGCATGGACCGAATCCGCGATTTTTTTCACGTCCAATCCGTAGATTGCGGCTCTCCCCTTATCGACAACCAGAGAATATTCGGGGCGCTTCCGCAAATCTGTCATCACAATATTCGTAAGCCCTGGCGCCTTGGCCATGCGATTTGCAAAATCACGCGCAAGCTTTTCCAGCTCATCATTTTCATATCCAAAGATATTTACAATCAGCTTTTTCTGCTCAGAGGAAGATGCGCCTTCGTCAATAATTAAACTGTAGTCATCGTGAATTTCTTTAACAGCTTCGTTGCCTTTTTCATCAAGAATCTGCATGACTTCGTCTTTTGAGTACTGCCGTTTATTCTTTTCCTTGAGCCGGACAAAAATCCTCACATCATCTTTACGCACCGTGGAAGAAAACATTTCCACATCGGGGATTTTACTTAACATTTCTTCAACCTTTTTGACCGCGTCATCATTCGCTTCCAGGCGTGCTCCCGCAAGAGGAAAAACCACTACGGAAAATTCGTTTTCTTCCATTGCCGAAGGCCAGTCAATATCCCGGGTGATGATCTTGTATGACGATAAACAAAACATCGCCACTGTGAAAGCGGCGATCAGATACCGCAGTTTCAAATTCCACCGCATGACGGCGCAGTAAACTTTTTGAAGTTTCGACTGCGAATTGTCTTCCGCACTCTTTTTCTTTACTACAAACCTTCCCCGCGCCCACTGCATCAGAAGCACTGGGATCAGCATCATGGCGACAAAGAATGAGACGATCAAAGAGACGGTTACGGTCAAAGCAAACCCCGAATAGGTCATCTGGATTTTTTTATCAATAAATGTCACCGGCACAAACACAATGACGGTTGTAATCAAAGACGATAGCAGGGGAAGCCAAACCTCTTCGGCCGCCTCGCGGATCGCATGCCCATCCGAATAACCATTTTCTTTTTTGACAAACGTATTTTCCAAAACCACGACCGCGCTATCCACCATAATGCCGACGGCCAGAGCAAGACCGCTCAAGGTCATCACATTCAGGCTAAATCCGAAGGCCGCCATAAAAATAAACGTGATGATGACTGAACATGGAATGGCCACCGACACAATCAGGGCGAGAACCCATTGACGCAGAACGAGATAAATCATCATTACCGTAAGCGTCACTCCCAAGAACATGGAGTCCCTGACTTCTTTAATCGCGTGGACAATCGTCTTTGCGCGGTCTGAGACGACCACAATATCGAGGGCATCATCATGCTCTTTTTCATACTGGGTAATCACATGAAGCACGGATTTAACAACGGGTATCGTATTCGCCATGCTGGTTTTTTTAATATAGAGTGTCACGTTCTGATCAAGGTTGAGCCGGGCCGCGTCCTCGGCTTCCATGTAAGCGTCTTTGACAGTCGCAATTTCCTTCAAAGGAATAATCGAACCCTGCCGAGTTGCCTGGATCCCCAGATCACCGATTTCCTCGACAGACTCAAAGGCCCCCATACTCCGGACCGCGAATTGATAGCTCCCTTTATCTACGGTTCCCGAAAGCAGGTTGACATTGCTCTGCCCAAGAATATCCATGACTTTCTCAACGGAAATGTTATAGGCAACCAGCTTATCCCGGTCGAGCTCGATAAGGATCTTGCGCTCCCTGCCCCCGTAAATTTCGATGCTGGCAACACCATCGATTCGCCCGAGAACAGGTTTAAGATCCGTTTCCACCATTTCCCGGATTTCTTCCGGTGACATCGAATCAGAGGTCAGCGCGCAAATAAGAACCGCGGATTGAGCATCGTCATAATTGGCAATTACAGGCTTTTCGATTTCTTTGGGAAGAACCGGTTTGACCCGAGAGAATTTTTCGCGGATTTCCAGGGCCGCAAAATTCATGTTCGTACCCGGCTCAAACTCCATGGTCACGCGGGATTCGGCCTCTCTCGAGCTTGAGTAAAGGCTTTTAAGGTGCGCAACCGTGGCAACCGCTTCTTCGACGGGTTTTGTAATGGTTCGTTCAACTTCAGGAGGGGGCAATCCGCCTCGTGCGCGAACCACGATACTGATAATTCCCTGGTTTTGTCCTTGATAAAGTTCCACGGGGAGACGAGTCAAAGAAATGACTCCGAAAAGCAGGAGAATCAGGTAAATCATGGTGGTTAAAACGGGGCGTCGGATTGAAAAATTGGGGAGTCCCATGATCAGCTCTTTGGAGGCGGCACAGGTTCAGATTCAATGTCGTCCGGATCATCGTCATCTTGAAAAGCGCTTCCAAAAACCTTTTCTGTTACCCGCGTCACAAAAATATAAAACATCGGAATCACAATCAAAGACAAAAAGACTGCGGCAATCGTTCCTCCGAACATCGAAACGGCCATCGGGGCGCGAAGCTCCGCGCTTTCACCAAGACCCAGCGCCATCGGCGCAAGGCCAATAGCGCTTGTCAGAGCACTCATCAAAATCGGGCGTGTTCGAATCTTGGCTGCGTTAAGCGCCGCCTCTTCAACGTCCTGCCCCTCCTCCCGGGCCTGGTTCATGTATTCAATAAGAACGATACCGTTATTCACGGCTGTACCTGCAAGGAAAATCATCCCCAAAAGCGAGATAACATTGAGTGACGTTCCGGTAAACAGAAGTGCCAATGCCGTCCCAAAAAGAGCAAGCGGCACTGTAAACATAATAATGATCGGCTGAACAAAAGATTCAAACTGCGAGGCCATAATCATGTAATTCAAAACAAGAGCCAGCACAAATGCGAATGTTACTTTGTTGAAATTCTCTTTAACTTCTTTGGCTTTACCGGAAAGAAGCACGCGGAAGTCCTGGGGAATTTGTAATTTTTGAAGCATTTCCTGGACGCCCACGAGAACGTCTTTACTCTTCATGGTTTGATCAATATCCGCGGAAACCATAATGGTGCGCTCTTGATCACTGCGCTTGATTTCACTGGGGCCGGATCCTTTCTCAATGCTGGCCACTTCTTTAAGCGGAATAAGCGCGTTAAGCACTTTGGAATAAAGCAGCATGTTGTTAAGGTTTTCGACATTGCTCCTGTCCTTCTCACTTAACCGGACACGAATATCAAACTCTTTTCCCGCTTCGCGATACTGCGTGGAGACAACTCCGTCGATGGCGGCTTTGGTAATCAGAGAAATATCCAGCGCCGAAATCCCATAAAGAGCCGCGCGTTTTTTGTCGATTTCAAGTTTCGTTTCCGGTGAAGATTCCCCCATGTCATCAGTGGGGTTAATCACACCTGGGATTTGACGGAGCTGTTTCTTAACCTCCTCGACAAGATGGGACATTTCTTCAAAATCGTAGCCCTTAACTTCTATGAGAATCGGCTTCGCGCCGCCCTCAGCAAAGGCAAACTCACTCTCCTGAAGAACAAAGTCAACCTCTCCGCCCTCAAGGTCCAGCGCGGTAATCTTCTTCTGGAGATCGCCGACGACCCTCGCGGTTTGTCCTTTGGGGCCATCCTTTAAAACCACAAGGATCAAAGCTTGGGAGGAACGCAGGGATTCGACTTTAATCTCGCCTTTGGAGCTTTTTTCGGAACCTATCGTTACCGCAACGCTTTCAATTTCCTTAAGATCAGACATGGCATTTTCAATGCGCTTGCAAACCCGGTCCGTGATTTCAAGCCGCGTACCGATATGCATATCCACTTTGATGAGAAATTGACCTTGGTCTACCTTCGGCAAAACTTCTTTTTCAAGCGATGCAAAAATCGGAAGGGCCGTTGAACAAAGAGCAAACACCGCGACAAGCATCATGCCTGAAAAAGCGATCCTCCTGCCAATCGAAATGTGATCGCCTATGAGCTGTTTTTCCAGCGGTTTTGTCCAGGCTAACGGATTGTATTCCGTGGACTGCACTTTCAAATAAACCGAAAGCATGGGGACAACGGTGATAGGAACGACCGTTGAAACAATCTGGGAAAAAATAATGGCCCAGGAAAGATCCTTAAAAATCTGGCCGGGAATACCCGGGACAAAGGCAATCATGGGGAAAAAAACGGCAATAGTGGTGAGGTTGGACGTAACGACCGGCCAAAGAACTTCTTCAGTGGCTTCAATAGCCGCATCATCAGGACTTTTTTCCGGGTGCTGCTGCCGGTAACGGAAAATGTTCTCCAAAACAACGATACTCGTGTCACCGATCATGCCGATCGCGAGGACGAGCCCCCCTGTGGACATGGTATTCAGCGTAATACCGGCCAGTCCCATGCAAAAAAAAGTCCCAAAAATGGAAATCGGAATCGACAAGAGCACAAGAAGCGGCGGACCGATCGAGCGCAGAAACGCAAAAAGAACAAAAAAGACCAGGATGCCGCCGCCCTTAAACTCTTCGACGAGATTTTCCAGCGACGCCCGGATAAAAATAGAGTGATCATAGATGATTTCGTAGCTGATGCCGCGGGATTCGATATCCTCTTTCAGAAAATCAAGGGCTTTTCGGACGCGGTCCACAACCTGAATGGTGTTCGCATTCGCCTGTTTTTGAATTGCCAGTGTGATATTTTCGCTTCCGTTATAACGGGAAATGCTTGTCTGCTCACCCGTGCCGTCCACAATTTCCGCAATATCACGAACCAGGACCAGACGCTTTTCAGCAATCGATTGATCTCTTTCTCCGCGCATCGTATCAAGAGTTTGCCGCGGGCCTTGATCCCCCTTTTCCAGAAAGCTTGTGTCCGGCCTTTGAGTCTGCTTCACCATGTCAACACCGGCCACAGTAAACCCAATTTCCTTCACCGTCCGGAATTCACCCACGGTCCGGATCAGATACTCATAAAGCCCTTTTTTGATACTTCCGGCAGGGTAAGTGACATTGGCGTTTTCAATGGATTGAATAACTTCCAAGAGGGAAAGATGGTTGGCTTCAAGGCGGGCCTGATCAATGTTCACAAGGATTTCGCGGTCCGCTCCTCCGGACACGGCCACGGAAGCGACACCCTCCAGTTTTTCAAGGTTGTCCTTGAGCATTTTTGTAGCAAGATACTTCAATTGGACAGGGGGAATGTTGGCGCCTTTCACAGAAAGCATGAGCACCGGTCTTGCAAGCGGATCAAATTTAAGCACCACGGGATCTTCCGATTCCTTAGGCAGGCGCTCTTTGACAAGATCGATTTTTTCACGCACAGCCAGGGCAGCGAAATCAATGTCTTGGCCCCAGTTAAAAGAAATAATGACCGTGCTTCGCCCTTCGCGGGAGATGGAGTCGACCCGCTTCAGGCCCGTAACGGAGCCAATCGATTCTTCAATGGGTTTGGTAATGAGTGTTTCGATTTCTTCCGGCGCGGCATTCGCATATTCCGTAACAACCGTGATTTGCGGGAAGACAATCGGAGGGAACAACTCTTGGGGCAAACGAAGGAACGAAATAATCCCTAAAAGAAAAACACCGCCAGTGACCATAACAACGGTCACTTTCTTGCGTACCGAAATAGAAGCTATGCTCATGCCTAGGTTTCCGCTTCCTGAGTTTCAAGCAGGCGGATCTTCGTCCCGTCTTCAAGTTTTTCCAAACCTGAAACCGCAACGAGCTCACCCTCGGAAAGACCGGCATCCACTTGCGAATAGTCGGGACGGGTGTAGCCGATGGTCAACGCCCTTTTTTCCGCGACGCCTTCGTCGGGATGAACCACAAACACATGCTGATCGCCTTCGCTGCCTTGAAGGGCATCCGTGGGAACAACTAGTGTATTCTTTTTGCTGTAAAGAAGAATGCGGATGCGGGCAAACATGCCCGGAAGAAGAAGACGTTCGGTGTTTTCAATGCGAACCTTAGCCGTTGCGGTGCGGCTGGTGCCCCCGACTACAGGGGCCACATTTTCGATGACACCTTCAAAGGTCTTGTCCGGATAAGCATCAATAAAAACGCGGGCTTTTTGACCCAGCGCGATTTTATTCACATCACGTTCAACAATACCAAACTCCGCATAAACATACTCCGTCATGATATGTGTTCCGAGAAGTGTGTTCTGAGTGACGGTCTCCCCTTCTTCAATTTTAAGCTCTCCAATCATTCCGGCGCTTGGGGCGTAAAGGTTTGATTTCTCAAGCATGGCTTCATTCGCTTTGACTTCAAGGCGGGCTGCCTCGGATTCGTATTTGGCCCCATCCCACTCCAGCTTCACTTTATCAAGTGTCTGCTTGGGGATTGCGCCCATACTGAAAAGTTTTTCGTGTTCCTTGACCTTGTCACTGGCAATCGACACCTGAGTTTCGGACTTATTCAGTTCAGCCTGAGCCCGCTTCAAGCGGAGCAAAATGTCATCCTGGCGGAGCGAAATCAAAAGGGCTCCTTCTTCGTAGCGCTCCCCTTCCCGGTAGTTGACAGAACTGATAACGCCCGGCACTTCAAAGCTGAGCTTAAACTCCATGGCTCCTTTGATGGTTCCCAGGACATTCAAAGAGTCTTCATAATTAAACCGGGAAATTTTAAAGGCTTTCACAGGAATGGTCTTTTCTTTAGGAGCAACCGTCTCGGTCAGTTTCTCTTCCAAGGTTTTCCCCGGCTCCCCGCCTTCTTCGCCGCCCTTCTTGGATAGCATCCCTTTACCGAAGTAAACTCCGCCGCCAATCACGGCTGCAACAAGAAGCAGCATCAAAACTTTTTTACCGCCTCGCTTCTTCTCGGGTTTTTCAATGAACACGGGCGAGAGAGAGGGCGCACCCTCCTCCTCAGTCTCAGAAGATTTCTTTTTGGTGCGCAGAATAAGGTTTTTCAGGGCGCCGATCAGAACAAAAGGAAGCTTAATAAGCTTGCCGAGCAGCCCCATTAATTTCTGAAGGGGATTTTTACGATTCGAAATTGGCGGGGCAAAATCGTCGTCGTTATTTGTTTCCATACGACTCCTCAATCGGCATATAGTTTCTGATGCCCACGGCGCGGTTCAAATTGGCTTTTGCGGTGAAGTATTCATTTAAAGCTTTATGGAGTTCAGCGCGCTCTGAAATCGCGTCAATCTCAGCCTGCATGTACTCTGAGATCTGAATCTCGTTCTGTTCAAGACGGTGTTTGGAAAGTTCTGCAAGACGCTGGCGGTAATTCAAACGCTGTAAGGAGGATTTCACCTGGATGGAAGCTTTTTGATAATCATAATAGGCCTGCTTGACGTCCTGAATCACTTCTTTTTCAGCGTTTTCAAGGGCCACGATCTGATCCAGTTTTTGGGCTTCCGCTTCCTTGGCATCGGCCAGGGCATCAAGCCCGTCGAGAAGACCCAGTGTCATTTTATTGCGCTTTGTGACACTGCCGCTTGAGGACTGAAACTGCGTCACGGAAGGCGCATTCTGATCATCCTCATGTTCATACTTAATCGTGTTTCCGGCCGCGTTCCAGCTGAGTTCCAGCATGAGCCTGTATTCATTGCGCTGTTTTGGATGAATCGCATCTACGTTGAAAGCCTCCCCAAGCTCGCCCATCTCCATCACAATATCTGCTTTCGGAAGGAGTTCTCCCATGCGGATCCGCTGCTTCAACTGCGCTGACGCCAGCTTTGCGGATTCCACCTGCAATTCCGCGCGGTGCCCATAGGCCATGTCCACGAGACTTTTCAGATCTGGAATTTCTGGGACTGCAACAGCATCCGCGGAGGCTGCTTCCGGAGAGGTGGGGGAACTATTTTCTATCGCCGCCTTTTCGACAAGGGCGTTCATGTCATAAATGGTTGCCGTTTGAATATCGTCTTCATTATCGACATCGAGGTAGCTCTGGAGATCAAGCTTGGCAAGCTCGAGTTCCTGCTTTGACGTTTCGTAGTCATACTTCATCTGGCTAAAGAGCGACTGCACATTTAAGTGTTCGATTTCAGAAATAAGCTCTTCTTTGAATTTCTGTTCGGAAATGGTATCGAATCTTTCCATGCGGGTAATCGCTTCAAGACGGTCATCGGAGACTTGCTTCGCGCGGCTGTATTCAAAGTAAGCCTTTGAGACATCGCGGACCACATCTTCAATAATTTTTTCGTATTCCTTCTGAGCGGCTTTCAATTCCGCCCTTTCCTGCAAAAGGGTATTCCAAAGAATACCGCCCCTGAAAATCGGCTGACGGAGAACAAATTTATAATCTTGTCCGTTGAAGGCCTGTCCGCTCAAGGTTCCCCGCTTATACTCCAGCTCCATACTGGCTTCAGGGAAAAGCTTTCGCATGGCCACAAGAATGCGGCGGTTGGCGAGGGATATACGTTCTTTGGCGGCCTGTGCGGCGGTTTGGGATTGAACAGCACGAGCCACAAGATCCTGAAGCTTTTTTTCTCCGCCTTCGACAAACTTCATTTTTTCCCGGACTTTTTTAGCGTCAATAGACTGCCGGATAAACCCACGGTCAAGGTACGGCATGGTCTGCATCCGTTCCTGGCGAAGAGCACGCACGCGTTCACGAATCGCCTGCTTCGTCAAATCATCCTGAGAGACATGAAGCTGCGGTTTAACAACCTCTTGATGCTCGATCGTAATTCCAGAGAGCGGGTCTTGTGCAGACGAGGGGGCAGAAATCAGGGCGTCTTCCGCGAAAAGTGGGCATGAATATCCCGCGAAGACAGCCGCAAAAAGGATGGCGAAGGTCCGTTTATTCATCCAAGTGCTTCATTTTAAACAGGTTGCAAAAACAATTCCGGCTTTTCTGACTCTCTTAAATATCGACAACCGCTTGATTTCACTTAACTTGCCTCACGAAATCTCTTCCGGCCCTACTTTAAAAAAGAGGGAGCCATTAACATAAGAAGCGAGGTTTCGCGATGCAGGGGGTTTGTAAAGCTGTGGTTCAGCACCCCATGAAAGAAAAGGTTATCGCCTTCTTTAAGCACGGTGGTTTGGTGATCCACCGTTATTTCCAAAGAGCCAACGAGCACAGAAATGAAAATAGGAAATGGATGATCCATCAGAGTGTCGGTCACTTTCACCTTGGGACCAAGGATAAGTTTACCGCAGAAAAAATCACGTATCAACGGTGTAAAGGAGACTATTTTCAAACCTTTCCTAGGAAAATCGAGAAGAAAGGCCCCTTTTGGGGTCCCAACACAATAATTCTGTTCAAATTTCATCTCAATCGAGCGAAAAAGGTCGCCCACGGTAACACCAAGCCCTCTCGCAACCGATTGAAGGGTTTTGATCGTTGGATTTTTAATTCTCCCTTTCTCGAGCGCCGTCAAGGTCCGGGGGTCTAGATCCCCTGCCCGCCGGCAAAGCTCCACGCCGGAAAGTTTTTTTTCAAGACGGATTCTCTTGATAGCGGCTTGTAGATCGATCTTTTCAGCGGCCTGCCGCCGCCCCACCTCGCCGTGGATCGCATTCCCAAGGATGCGATAGATCGATTTCTTTTCACGCTCCGTCATCCCGCACCTCCGGCAGATTCTGTTGAAGGATTATCAGCACTTAAAGGTTTGGACGCTGCGGAAACAGGGCTCAAAACAACTTCTCCGAGGTTGAATCGTTCTAAATCTTCTTCGTTTCTAAAAAACCACTGCACCTTTCCTTCGCTCCGGTCTTTATCAATATCGTGAACAGCGATTGAAACTTTGACACTTTTTCCTTCCTGCGGATCCACCCCCAAAACACTCCAGCGGATGCCGCCTTCAATCACATAGCCGTCTTTATAGGCGAATCCACGGGCAGCGACCATATTCTGGACCGAATCCTGATTGGCCTGGAACCAGGACCAGATTTCGATGTTCTCGCTGTCAAAATTAGGCCGGAAGCCGATTTGATAATCAGACGGATCCTTCCAGCGAAGCCCATCGTTCTGCGGGTCAATGTACAGTTCCACCAGGTCATCCTGCCAAATCTGGTTGCCGCGACGCTTCAACATGACGCTGTCATCCGTCACAATCACTGAAAAATAAAGGGCTTCGCCGCTCCAAGCGAAGCGAACATTGGCGCGGACATCCTTATCATCTGAAAAATTACCCCCTTCTTTCTGTTTAGGATTCAGCACTAGCGGAGGAAATCCGGGCCAGTCTTTCAAGTACCCGTCAACCTTGATCCCCCCCTGCAGAAAGGGTGCGTTGAAATGGGGCGGATCAGGCCAAGGCACTTCTTTTGCCCCCTCCCGGAAACCCGCTTTCTGCATGGCTTCGGCCAGGTTTGTATTTTTCTTCATGACTTCCCAGATAAGGCCGGTCCGGTGATTCTCAATCATAAGAAGAAGCGGGCCCTGATCAATCGCAAGCGCCTGATCTGAAAACCATTTTTTGTCTAGATTGAACGCGTCAGAAAAACCATAGGTCCCCCAAAGCTGATCTCCTAAATTCTCATAAAAGTGCCGCAGGCATGCCATCGACTCTTCGGGAGTAAAAACAATCGCACTGCCGCAAGCTGTGGGGGCCACAGTACCATCATGAATGGCCCATCCCGGGGGAGCTCCGTAAGCTTTATATCCGAAGGGGCCGTCAGAAGCCGTAAGTCCCCAGGAATTCACTCCATAGCTTGAAAATCGGCTGGACTGCCGGATACAAAACTCCCGGTTGGCGCGAGTGGCATTCACGGAGTTTTGGAAGTAGTCGGCAAAGCCGTCATTCTTGTTCCGGAAGTCAATCCAGATATGCGAGTATTGGTGCGTGAAAAGCGGCGGCATTTGGATGACTCGATGGCCGGCATAACTCCCCACAGGCCGCGCGATCTCCTGCCACACAGAGGGATCCACCGGATGGGTGGAAGATCCTATCGCAAGGAGGTAAAGAATCATGGATTCGTCATAGTGATCCCAGCGGCGCCGATTAAAACCTTCTTCCGGTGACCAGGCAAGAGCCAAAGTCTTCCCGTCATGCATCATCCACGGCCAATCCACACGCCCATAAATTTGCTCCGCTAATTGACGAAGCCCGGGGTCATCAAAGTACTCAGCCGCAAAAAGTGCTCCGGCAAGAAAAAGCGCGGTATCAATCGGTGACAATTCGGACTTTCCGGAACGTTTTCCGGTCCGGGGATCCAGAAAGTGGTAGAAAAACCCATGCTCCTGCGGGGCCTGTTTCCAAAAGAACTCCAGGGTCCGGCGGGCCGATTCCTGAGCCGTGGCCCTATCGATCCACCCTCTCTCAACACCCACCCCAAGCGCGGTCAGGCCAAAACCCGTTGCCGCAATACTGGCCGGAGCGTTCGACGCGCCGCGACGAAAATTGTTCGCGCGGTCTCGGACAAGACCTGTCCCCCGGTCTTTTTCCATCTGAAAATAATCAAACGCCTTTCTGGAAATAAGCTCCAGCAGCTCCTCATCAGGAAGACCCGTTTGAATATCCGAAGCAGAAAGGACGGCAGGAGATACCGAGAATAGAAATAAAAATGCCTGAAGGAGAACTGCGGCTTTTATTTTTTTAAAACCCGAAAACAAACACATGCCGGAACCGATGGCGTCAGCCGGTCAGGGAGCTGACGCTGTTTCAGGAGGCGGGAAAACATTCCTCCACTTTGGTTTCGAGATCCGAAAGCCCCACGGGCTTTGTCAGGTAAAGATGGCAGCCAAGTTGTTTCGCTTTATCCACCATCGAGTTTTCTTTAACGCCCGTCATAAGAATAATCCGCTGGGCGGGAGCGCTTGCTTTAATGTTTCTGAGGACATCAAGGCCGATCATATGAGGCATCAACATGTCACAGATCACGAGGTCAAACGGGGCTGCGGTTTTGAACTTTTCACACCCCTCAAGCCCATGGGCGGCTGTAACAACGTCAAAATCGCGGTCCTCAAAAAAATCTCTGAGAAAGTCCCGAATTTCCAGTTCGTCATCAATAATCAGAATCTTTCCTCGTGCCATAGATCCTTCCCCTTAATAAAAGTATTAAAAATCATACCATGAGATTTTCAATCCCCCAAGCTTCCCGAAAAAAAATATCCCGCCGCCAGCGCCTGTCCCTGTGGCATAATTCATTTCAGGAGGGCTTTCACGATGCGCCGCTTCCGGAAATTGACCGCTGCCGCGGTTTTCGCTCTCGGGTTTTCTTGCTTCCTGTATTTTGCTCCTCCACTGCCGGCAGAATACGCTGCGCCTGCCATACTCCTCGGTTCTGCGAAGAAGGAAATCACCCCCGCTTCCGGAACACCCCTTTCAGGATACGGAAAATTGCGGGGAAAAAAAACAGTAGGTATTTATGACCCTCTGTTCGCGAGAAGCATCAGTCTTTCCAGAGACGGCGAGACCTTTGTTTTCCTTTCCCTTGATCTTTGCCTCATCGACAAAAACCTTCGCCAAACAATCCACAAAAAAATCCTTTCTCAGTATCCGCTGGAAGATTCTCACTTTATCGTGACCGCGACGCACACACACTCGGGCGCAGGCGCTGTCGGCGGACGTTATTGGGAGCGGTTCATCATGGGGAAATTTCAAGCGGATGTTTTTGATCAGCTGACAAATCAGGCGCGCGACGCAGTTCTGGAATCACTTGCAGAACAAGTCCCTGTAAAGGCTGAATATGGCGAAATCCGGATTGATGATCTTGTCGAGAACCGGATGATCACAAAGCTCCGCTACCCCCAAAAGTTAAAAGCACTCCGCTTTCGGAGAATGGCGGATGACACCTTGGCGGCCCAGATGGTTTTTATGGCTGCTCACCCGACACTTTTTCCAGCCAAGGAACTTTTATTTTCGGCCGACTATCCCGGAATCCTAACAGGCGCTCTTGAAGCCGCATCGCCGGGTTCTACAGCCTTATTTATCAACGGTGCTGCGGGAGATACACGCCCTCACGCCCCCGATATTGAGAACAGAAAGGAACGGCTCGCCGCCTACGGCCAAAGCCTGGTCAGCACCTTTCAAAGTATCTCTTTCTCTCCCCTGGATCTCAGCACCTCCTGGAAAAGCACTTGGGAAACACGTCAATTGCCCCGAGTCAAAACACGATTGGGGCCCCTCACTTTTCCATCCGTCATCGGCGGAAGAGTTTTCCCGCGTCATGCGCCTTTTCAATCTGTTCGTCTCGGCCCGTTAGTCTTTCTATGCTTTCCGGGAGAGGTCACCTCTGAAATCGGCGCGGAGATCGAAAAGCGCGCGCGCGAGGCTGGCTTCAAACCTTTATTCACGGGCTACGCAAACGACTATGTGGGCTACATCATTCCCCGCCGCTATTACAATCACCGGGAAGAGTATGAAGCACGGGTGAGTTTTTACGGTCCGGGTTTGGAGTGGTTTTTTCAGGCGCAGGCGGACAGGATGATCGATGCCCTCATGGATCCCAGCGAAAAATCAGCACGGGACGGTGAAGGCCATTTGGACAGAAACGCGGACCTTCCGGTTTTGATTCTGCGCGGCAGCGCCTACCACCGGGGGTATGAGGAAGGGCGCTTACTCAAAAAAGAAATCCACAGCGGGGTGGATCAAATTTTCAGTTACTTCCGGAAAGAGCTAAAAGTCCCTCTCATTAACCGGCTCATCATCCGCAGAATCTCCGGCCAGGCATGGAAGAAAATGAGTCCCTTTGTCAGCTATGACGAATACCGGCAAATTCAAGGGGTCGCGGATGGCGCTGAAATTTCTTTGAAACAAATGCTCCGCATTCATGCCCTTCCGGAACTTTACCCTTCCCTGTGCTCTAATGGCGCCTACTGGGGCGACGCCACGGAGGGCGGGCGCCTTGTCGCCATTCGCAATCTCGACTGGAACCGGAAAATGGGTGTTCAATCCATGGCCGCTGTAAAAGTTTTCCAGAATAAAAGCGGGCCGGATACGGTCAACATCGGCTATGGCGGTTTCACGGGCATCTTGTCCGGCATGAACTCCGAAGGAATTTCGGTGGGGCAAATCGGGGCTGAATCCGCAGACGAAACAATGAAAGGTGTTCCCATGCCTTTTCTTTTAAAGCGGATTCTGGAAGAGTCCTCTTCGCTTGAAGATGCCGCGGCTGTCTTTAAGCGGAGCGACCTCACCCGCGGGTATAACTACGTGATCGCGGACGCAAAAACTAAAAAAGCCATGACTGTGGAGGCGACTCGAAATCACTTGGCTTTCTTTCAGGATGACGATGTGGAAGAGAAAAAGATCCCCTATGCGTTTAGTTTGAAAGACGCTGTTTTCCGGGCAGACACGGCACTCAACCCTGAAGTCAGAAATGTTCAAAAGGCTTCAAAGGGCAACCCCAAAAAAGATGGGCTTGAGCCGCCGGCAGGAAGCGCTTACGAAATCCGTTATCTCAAACACGGTCATCTTGTTCAAGAGTATTACGGAAAAATAACCCCTGAAACCGCACGCCTTATTGCTAAAGAAATTGCTCCGGGTTCTAACATTCAAAGTGTCATTTACGCTTTTCCGGATTTCTGGGTCGCCAATGCCGAGGATGACAAGCGTGCGGTTGAAAGCACCTACCATGCTTTCAACTTGGAGGAACTTCTTAAAGAAGAAACACGGGATGCGGCGTGGAAAATCTAAACTTCAAAACTTCACTTGAAATGACTTTTGAAAGCCCAATACGACTGCGTTTGTAAAAGCGGCAGAATCATCACCCCTCCATAGTGGCCAAAGGGCATCACCTTCAACTTAGGTTTTCCCATCGCCTTCCATAACCCGAAAGAACGTTTGGCGCCCACCACCCGGTCAAAAGCTGCGGCATAAAATTCAACTTTGTCTTTAGGGACATAGGCCGCCAAATAGAGAGGGTCGGTTTTGATATGCTCTCTCAGTTCCATTTCAATCTTTTCATGACTCCAGCCAAACTCTTCATGCGCTTTCCGGACAAGCTTTGAAACCCCCTTGTCCGGGCACTCCATAATGACTTCCGAAAGCGGCGCCGCGGCCATGGCAAGAACATGGTAGCGAATACGCGGTTCCACAGCAGCGAGAACAGAGTGAAGAATCGCTCCATAGCTGATTCCAAACGCCCCGATGCGATCAGTGTCTACTTCAGGATGTGTCTCAAGCCAGTCCAGAGCTTGACGGAGACGGATGACAGATGTTCTCAGGTAACGCTCGGCCCCTGAAAGATCCTGGGCTTTATCGGAAAGATAAGGGCGCTTGCGATGCACAATGGCCGCGATGTAGCCGCGTCCTGCATAGTAGCGCGCGAAATGGTCGACGACCATGTTCCCGCCAAGGATCGGCGAAATTAAAATCAGCGGCCGTTTTTCCCCTGCCTTCATCTTCGCGGGGTAGTAAACATCTATTCTATTCGTGAAATTCAGCTTTAAATCTCCGGCTGTTTTTTGGTCGTTTTTAGACAGTTCTTCCACATGTTTTTTTTGTTCCTCTAAATCCGGCGGGAGCAAGTCCTGAGGAAAAGAAAGCGGAACTTCAAAGCGTTTCAAAACATAGCTGCCTTTTTCTTCGGAAGTGATCATCGTCCCGATTTTTTCTCCAGCCGGATAATCATAGTACCCCTGATAGGCTTCTGGAAGATCGTCATGAGAAGATGTCTTAATGCGATCTAACGGAAAGGGCCGCCAGACGGCGCAGCCCTGCAAGAAAAGGACCGAAGCCATCAGAAGAGAAACGAGCCGGAAATAATACCTGCGGTTTAAACAATGCATCTGATCTCCAAGCCGCGAAGACACATGGCGATTGCTTACAATCCAATTATGCCTGATTTTTAGTTCTAGAGGGGCGGGGTCAGCAGAAAAACCACATCTTTTTTACGAGTTCGAGTAATTCAGGAAGGGCGCTCTGGGGGGCGCCTTTTTCAATCACTGCGGGCTTTCCGTAAAGACGCATCTCGGCGAGTTCGTCTCCAAAGACAGCGTCAAAAAAAACGATTGTCGGCACATTCAGGCCGTTTTTGCGCATTTCCCGGTAAACTTCACGGCCGTCAAGAAGAGGCATTTTAATATCAAGCACCATCACATCAGGTGCGCGCTCAAGAATGCGGCGGAGCCCTTCCGCGCCGTTAGGGGCATGTTCGGTTTCAAAGGACGGCTTCACGCGGCGATCCAGAAAATCACAGATCATCCTTCCTATTTCAAGCTCGTCGTCCACGACAAGAACATGAATCTTTTCGGGGAACCGGAGGCACCGAAGCAGTTTTTTTTGAAATTCCAGCATTTCAGGAATAACCGGAAAATTCTCATCGAATTTAAACCGGGCTGCCGGCTGTGCCGCTCCTGCTGAAAAAACAATGACATCCCTTCCCGATTGCCGCGCGACTTCTAAGGCCTGTGACAAAGGAAGAGAAACAAGTGCGGGGTCGGCAAAAACGATTTCGTGAGGCTGGCGCTCCAAGGCCGTTTTTACGGCGGCAGGATCCTGAAAAAAGGACAGTTCCGATGCCGTATCCTGGAAAAATTCTTTTAGAAATTCATTCCATGGGCTGGTTTTAGTCTGAAGGACGAGGATTTGACGCTTGGGCATAGGTCCTTTCCGTATGGAGCTTTCATCGGACATATTCCAAAAAGATAAAGCGGATTTCTTGCGGCCATACCGGAAAGACGAAAAAGAAAATGGTTCGGCGCTTATGCTGACTTGTAAAACCAGCGCTGCTTCACAGCATTGTCCCAAAGGTCCTGGATCAGCTGCAGGTTCATCCCCGCAAAAAGTTCCCCGGACGCTGAAATAACTTTCCGGAGAGCCGCAATTTCTCCGAGCTTGCGGATTAACTCAGGCTCAAGCTGTCCCGCAGCAAGAGAAACCGAGCGGTCCATACGGGCCGCGATAATGCCTGGGTGATTTCCCAAGTCGTCGTGAATAAGCCACCCTGTGTTGACAAGTCCCTTAACAAGAAGTTCGCGGTCTGGGCTTGAGAAAGCGACATGCCGGGCAATAAAATCCTGAAGGTTGGCCGCGTCCGATGCAGAGCGGACATTGTTATAGACCCCGCTGACAAGCCCTTGAATTTTCTTCCCAAGATCCTTGGAAGAAACCGCCGTCACCTGATACCGGCCGGCAAAACCTGTGTAACCATACTCCTCCCGAAAAGCCTGGTTGAGACGAGCCGCTTCTTCGGGGTCGCCATCCAAAAGCAGTTCATGAACATAGGCTTGATCTTTCCGGGCCAGCAGTGTGGCCACAGCAAGAAAATGCGTTTCAGCGTCTTCGATTTTCCGGGTGACTGAAATCTCAAGCCCAGGCTGGTTGGCCGAAGGCTGGGTGGAAGCCGGGACCCCCAAGGCATCTGTCGGTCTTTCAAAGTTTCCATCAAAGTAAAATAAATCCTGTTTGAGAAACTGCATCGCCGCATCCCGAATAATGGGTTCAAGCGCCGCGGGCACAACCGCAAAAAGGCCGTCAGCCATGTGGACAGCGACCCAGCGGCGGCTTTCGTAATCAGCACCTAAAAACGGTAAGGCTGTCTGGTAACTGGCTTTCCAGTCTTCAAAGGCAGGCGCTGCAGGAGAAAGGTCACGGAGTTCGGAGCGCGCTGAACCGATTTCGCGAATCCGGTCTGACACCAAATTTGCCAAGTGATTGAGGAATGCGGGCGCATCAATCCCGCGGATCTCATTGAGTTCGCGAACCGCCCGTTCAATCGCCTCGCGTCCCTGGTAAGGGGTGTGTCCTTCGCGTATCAGCTTATCGGCACGCGATTTCAATCCAGCCAGATCAAGAGAAGCAAAGTTAACCCGTATTTGCTGATCCGCGTATCGTGCAGCGTCTTCCACAGAGGTAAACCGGATCCGGTCCTGATCAGAAATGCTGAGTCCGAGATTACCAAGAGCCTCGATTGCGAGTTCAATGCTGCGGAGTTCGCTGCGCGGCTGGGTTCCGTTGAGCGCGTCTTCAATTTCAAAAATGGTATTCTCAAGATCATTTTCAACTTGCCGGATTTCCGTATTTTCGGCAGTTCCAATTCTTTCAACTTGGCTGAAAGCATCCCGAGCCGCTTCCAACACGCGATTCCCTCCAGCAGACGTTGTGTTTTGCTGAAGGACGGCCAAAAGCTGCTGCAGGGATTCCAGAAAAGCCGCCCTCTGATTTTGCTCAAGATTGAGAGCTTTAAGGTTCAGATAACCTCGAACCCTGTGAAGAAGTGCTTCATACCGCTGCATATAAATTTTATTTTCCAAGGCTTTATTCGCGGCATCCACTGCTCCCAGCCCCGCAGGCGGAGTCACTCCGCGAGCCGCCATTGCGAGAAGCTGATCAAACTGAATGACCGCGTTGGTATATCCGGCTTCGTTGTCATAGCCGACAACCATGGTCACTGCCGCTCCGTTTTTTCCGATCTCAACTTTCGTAAACTCGGGCAAAAACATCGACGTTGTCCTGTCTCCTGCGATTTGGCCTGTTGAAATCACACCAGGCTTGTAGGACAAAATCCCCTTGAGATCTTCCCTGGCGGCAATATCTTCAAAAGCCCTATTGATCTCTTCGGCCGTAGGGTATTTGTTTTCTCCGGCCTTAATAAAGGCCGTCACCACAAGCACAGATCCTGCATAGTTACCGTCACGGTGAGACACGCCGCTCAATTTTCCCTTGAAAGAATTCCAGACCTCAACAACAACTTTGTTCGCGCCAGTCGCTTCCAGCATGGCCGACATGTTAGGGTCATTGGCCGTGCGCTGAGATTTTCCTGCCGACGCAGCCCCAAAAAGAGCGCCCTGACTTGGCGTCATGGCGTGATGGGTGATAAAGCGAACGCTGTCTGCGGGGAATCCTGCATTTTCAAGAATCCCAACAAATTCAATAAGAGCACGTCCCAGCCCATTGGTGGTACACGAAGCTGCGGAACAAAAAAGAACTTGCCCCTCTGTGTTTTCAACAGCTTTGGCTAAAGCACTTTCATTCACGCCTCGAACAACCGTCACATCCACTTCTCCTTTCGCGGGAGCGGTCAAAACAATACGCTTCAACTTAGCGCCTCCCAAAAAGGCGTCATAATACGGATCATTGCGATCAAGTCCGAACCCAGCCGCATTAAAAAGGGTTTCTATGCGGTCAATGGCATCCCCCAGAGTTTCCCGAAGATGCCGTTCAAAGGCCTCAGGATCTCCCTGGGCTTTCATGGTGATGTTGTAATACGGAATCGCCAAAGGTTTATTCGTTTTGGGATTCAGCAAATAAGCTCCGGTTTTTTTGTTTTTAAGAAGAACGTGGTCTTTGTTTTCATCCTTACCTTTTTCGAGTTCATAAACTTCATCATCCCGGACAACATCGGCGGGCCCCTGTCCAACGTCTTCTTTAAACTGCTGAATCAACGTATCAATATCCTGAACGCCGATCCAAAATTCCGGAACATAATTTGGATTTGACGCCAGAAGCTGATGGACCTGTTTACCGATGCGTCCGCGGACTCCGATAATTCCAAACCCGATTTCATCACCAGCAGCAACAAAACGGGGCGTTTGAATAATCTGATTGGGCGCAATCGTTCCGGTCCTCCAAATCCCCTGCGCTGCCTGTTTTGCAAACAGAGGTTTCGCCAATGCCTCTATCGGCTCTGCATCGACAGCCAGAAAGGACTCAAGTGTTTTGCTGAGCGCAGCTGCATACCCGATGTCATTCATGTGAAAATAGAGTTCCACCTTGCCGCCTTCCACAACGGCCGTCGCCTGGCTGTCAAAAACTACGGCATGCGTATCCCGAAGAGCCGTCAGCGAGCTGAGATGTTCTTCTCCGGCATAGCGGAGAAAGGGTGCAAGGCTGCCTTTTGCTGCGGTCTCAACGGCCTTGTTAATTTCCTTTTGAAGGACCTTGATCATGGCGGCTTTCTCATCCTTACCCAAGCTCTTAACCTGTTCAAACTTTGATCCGGGCTTAGGCACGAGGAAAAGCCTGACATTCCCGGCACCTTTTGGAATATCAAATTCAAACATGGTTGCGGGACTTCCCGGGACTTCGGGCGCTATTTGCGGAAACAAACCTTTCAAAGCACTCCCAAACTGTTTGTCTCGTATAAAAGCAATATTTCCGGCTTCTCCGCTTAAGGGGCGGGTAGCCAAAACACTGGAGAAAACATCAAACTCTCCGGGAAAGGCCTTCTCAATAACAGAAAGAACCTGCGCTGCTGCAAGGGTCAAAGGAGAAGCCAGGGGAAGAAACAGATTCTGAGCATCCGTAAATTCTTGGGTATTGATCCCGGGCGTGAGAACTCTGGCCGCTGGATCCTCGTCACCGGAAAAGGCAAAAACCCTTTTCAAGTTACCGCCCTGCAGTGCTTTGAGGCGCTGTTCACGCTGCTCGTTCGTTTCACGCGTCAAGTCGGGGTCGCTAAAATCAATCAAATACTCGACCTTCTGATTCAAAATCCCAGGTGCCGCAGGAGCTTCATGGATCCTGATGTTGTGTCCATTCAGAGTCAAAACCCAGAAGTCCGTTTCCTTATGCACATCCATCTGATTGATATCAAAAACACCGTGAGCGATATTCCCCCGGAGAAACGCAAAGAACTTCTCCGCGTCCTCAACACCATAAATATCCGTAAGGGAAAAATTAGGGTTGCCGACAAGGCTGCGCAAAAAGGCATCGAACACGCGATTAGGCACCGTGTTTGTAATCTTAGCCCTGGATAAATCAAAATTGGATTCCAGCACGCCCGTCGATTGTCCTTGCTTGTCGACTCGAAAGGCCCCCAAATTCACCGCAAGGCGAACGGGTTCTTTTGTCAAAACGGGTTTTTCTTCAGGGTCGTAGGAAAATGCGGGCTTTTCTTCCTGAGTTATGATTTCTTCGTCCCGATCTCCAAGCGTCGGCGATCCTTTTGCAAAACGATGCGTGACTTCACCAAGGAAAACCTTTCCGCTGTGTTCACTTTGGAGTGTGGAATACCCATCAATGCTGAGCACCAGTCCGGCCATGCCGAATTTAAGGTCCTGGTCAGCCAAACGGGTTACGCCTGATACGTCATTAAATTCAAGCCCTTCTACGTCACTGACATAGGCAATACCCAAACGGCGGGCAATAAGACCAGCATGGCTGCTGACGCCGACTTTTGAATTAATGATCCCCGTAATGCCTCTGTGGCCGAGCTCACTATTAACATCGAGAATTGCGGCAGCGGTATCATCGTTAACGTAATCGGATACAAGAATGATCCCAAGGTCTTCTTCACCCGCCTCGTCCATTTTCCGGCGGAGTTCTGTGATAATCCCTTTGAGTTTAGGAATGCTGAGGTTTCGAGCATTCACCATACGCCCCACCGCGGCATTTGGAGAAACCGGAACACCTTGAACAGCAGGAATGGCTGCATCACGCGCAGACTGCTCTGGTTCAAGCACCATCTTGGGGGCTTTTCCGGAGAGAACCATGGGTCTTGTCTGAAGCAAATAAACTTTCCCATCTTCTGCGGTGATTTCGATATCTTGAGGGCCTCGGTCGCGATCCAGCTTTTCGACAACTTGCCGGACCTCAGAAAAAAGAGCAGGGTTGATCGCTTCCAGACTTTGTCCTTGTCCTTCGTGATGAGTCAGCGCGATATAGTCTCCTGTCATACCGCTGACAAGTTCAGTTCCCTGTCCTCCGAATTTCCAGGCGCCGCTCATGTAATGCTTACCCATAGCCGGATCACTAGAAATCACAACAGCCGTTCCTGAATTTGAGCCGCGGTTTCCATAAACCATTTGTTCATAAATGACCGCCGTGCCAAAACGTTCCGAGATACCAAAGGTCTGACGGTAACGAGTGGCCCCATTGCTGTTCCAGGACTTATAAACATCCATGGTGACTTTCAAAACCTGAGTGAAAGGATCTTCCAGTTCGAAACCAGAAACCCTTGAACTGATGATCTCTTCAAATTTCTGAATGACCTCTTTCAGTTCCTCTACATTAAACTGGGCAATCGTAATCGCTGAAGCAGATCTTCCGAGCCGCTGGGCGGCTTTTTGTTTCAGTTCGTCAATTGCTTCTGAAAAAAACCGTGAATCAATGCCGTACCTGCTTATCGCGTACGCGCTTAAAAATCTCCGGTAATTGTCGAGGACGAAAACCTCAGGCTCACCGCGACGGATCAACTCATCGCGAATAGCCTCGTTAAAAGGCATGTTGAGAACAGTGTCCATCATTCCCGGCATGGAATAAAAAGATCCGCTCCGGATAGAAATCGAAAGCGGCGGGGCGTCGGGGTTGAAAGCATAACCCTGGCGAAAAACCCTGACCTGCTCTTTTTCAGCGTCCGTTAGACCTTCTGAAGGAAAGGGAAATACCCTTCCGCTTTCTTTTTCAAGTTCAAGAAGGGAGCGGAGAACGCTGAAACGAAACATTGGGTTAGCCACGGCAAGCTTGGTTGTCCGGGGAAGTTCGCTGGGCAGCACACTGAGTGCAGGAACAGGATAGCCCGAAGCTTTGAGCGTAAGAAGCTCATAGGCTTTGGACCCTACCTTCACAGGAGAAACAGTTTCAGGATCAAAGCTGGAACTGTAAACAGGAAGATCACCCACGATCAAGGGAATCGGATTGAGAAGCTGACGTTCCTGAGCTTTCAGACTCCCAAAAACGACCTGAAGACTTTCTAAATATCTCTTTAAGGTTGAAATGGTTTTTTCTTCAGCATTCATATCCGCAAGAAGCGTTTCCTGGGCCCGGCTTGCCCACTGCTTGTCTGTCAATTCATCGTCATTGTCTTTGCGGTACCTGGCAAAAACCCTTTCCTTGCCAAGCGTCAGAGCAAGCTGTTTGGGATAATCTGAAAAATGAAAGTTAAAAAAGTCATACATTCGGATCGACTCATCCTGCATAAGCGCGATAATATTCGCCGCCTGCCGGACATCCAAAGACTCTGTTTCAAGGACTCGCATAAGCGTCACGAGACGCTCGTTTGCGATCCCATCCATCGCCATTTGGTTGACCAAGGCACGCAGTGCAAGCAAAATATTTTTTAGAGGTTCGCGGATACTTTCAGGAAGTACGGTTTCCGGTTTAGTTTCGGCAGGTGTTTGAGCCTGCGCCGCCTGGCTAATGGATTCCTGGTACTGCGGAAACAACCGCGCCAAAAACTCATCGTGCAGATTCTCCGCAAAACGCTCCAGCACGCGATCTCGTTCAAATTCATTAAACTTGGCTTCGCTATAATTTCCGTAACTGCTGTTGCTTACATAGCCAAAGTCGTTCACAGTAATGTGGCGTTTTATATACATTTCCCATTGGTCTTCCATTTCCGACGGGGTCAGCAGTGATTGTTTCATTCCTTGGCGCCAATCCTGAAGAGCTCTCAGCGCGCCCAAAACATCACCCTCAGAAGCCAGTTTCGCTGCACCGCCCGTATTCATAAATTCAATAGCCCTTGGGTTCAAAACATACCGGTCTCTTAAGCCAATGAAGGTCCTAATAAGAAGCTGTGCGGCTCGGTAGCCCTCTGACTGCTTTTCCTCATCGGTAAAGTTGGCCCATGTTGGCGGATGTTCCAAGAGATAGTCCGGACTATCGTTTTCCGTCCCGCCCATATTCATAACCTCTCTTCCAATAAACCATGCCGCCTGTTCAACCAAAGGCGCTTTAAAAGCAGGAAAAACCCGGGTATGCAACACGTTTCTAACAAGATCCTGCATTCTGACTCTAATAACCCGGTCGACATCAGAAGACTTAATGCGTTTTTCGGGAACTGGGTGATGAAGGTCAAGCATCAAGCGCAGTGTCTGCCGCATAACTTCCAGATCGCCGGTCGAAGGCGCTCGGTGAAACTCCATGCGCAGAAAATAAAAAAGCATATTTCCATGGCCCAAAGAATCATCCAGCTCTGCGATGGGGGCGCGAATGCCGGCCTCCAGTCCAGCTGAAGTATTGGTGGCATGCGGAATACTTTTAGCCAGCTTCCTCGCCATAAAATAAACGGGGCCAATGTTTGAATGAAGAAGCTGGGAAATTCTCCTTTGCACAACCCCGTCTTCTCCAAAGTCAAAATCTTGAAGTTTGAGCGCCACAATCAGAAACGCCATAATTTCCACGGAGTCCCTCGGATTTTCACGAATCAAATCAATGAGGGCACCGATTCCGCCGCCAGAAAGGACTCCCCCTTCGAGAAGAAGAAGCAGTATGGATCGAGTATGTTCCGGCGTGTGGTCGCGGCGGGATATTTGAATGGCTTCCGAAACAGGAGAAATGGATTTATCAAGTCTTGGAAGATTGATTAGAAATTGAAAGTGCTCGCGCTGGGCTGTGAAATCGACTCGCTCTGCCCAGTAGGAAACGCTGTCAAACCCCCATGTTTCAAGCAGGGTTGAAAAATCGGACGCTGTGAAATGTCCCTTAAATTTCTGCAGTAACGCCACACGGGCGCGCAAGACATTCAACCGGTCTTTGGTATCAAACGGAATCAGCCAGGATGAATTAATAAATTGCCTGTAAAAGGGAAGCTGGCCGCCCATAAGCGCAAAAAGCTGTTCTGCAATTTTCCGGTCTCCGATAAAAAAATCAAAGACATCACGCCGCATCACAGGCTCAGGAGCATATTCACTCTCCCGGGACACTCTCTGCAGAAGTTCTGCCAGCGCATTTCTTGAGCGAGCTTCAGGCTCTTCCATAATCAGCTTGGCCAGATACGGAACAGCAGCATCCCGATGACGAGCCAAGGCCCAGATTGCGTTTTTTCGGTAATCTGCGGGAATAGATGGCGCGGAATACAGAACGAGATCCTGTAATGCCGGCGTTCCAATGGCATCAAAAACCTCAATCGCTGACAAAACAACATGGTAAGTATGGTCCGAACTTAAAATCGCGCGAGCTTTCTCAAGGGCTTGCAGGCGGATCTCAGACTGGTCTTGGGGAATAAGCGTCAAAAGAGACTTTATCAATTTCAAGGCGTGCCCGTGAACCGCATCATCGGGTATCAAAGGGGTCTCGGATGTTGCCGGAGCTTTGAACGAGACCTCAACGCTTTCGATAAATGCTTTTGCCATGTCCGAGGGCGAGGTAAGATGATTGTGAAAAATCTGCCAAAGATCTCCGAGGCGGTCACCAAAAAATCCATTGTTGTTTTGAATATATTCAAGGAAAGGCTGGACCTGTTCAACCGTATGTCTTTCCTGCTCAGTCAATGCCGTTGTGTCAAAAATGAGTTCAGTGGCATGGAAGGAATTCCCGACAACCCGGTAAAGCGCCTTCGCGGCGGTGGCAAGAAAATCTGAATCAGAAACTGTAAATGCTCCGTAGACTTTTACCAGATTGCGCGCTCTTTCCTCGATCGGCTTACGAAGCGCTGCTGCACTAGAAAGCTCCCAGCCTAAGCGTTCCATCATCTTCAGGGTAAAAACAGCATCGGCCCGGTATTCGACTCCGGGATCGGGTAATCCTGGCTGAGCCAAACGGGCAGCCAAAAGAGCTGCTGCCAGATTTTCCCAAGAGGTTAAGTTCCCCTGAAAAATGCTTCGGAGCTGATCTTTTCGGGCTCCTGTGAATAAGGGATTGTTAATCAGAAATTCGAAGACCTCAGAACTTTTCAGGATGTTTTTATTTTCTTCCCGGCTGAAGGTGGCTGGATCCATGCCGAGCCCATCTCGGAACAAATTCTGGAGTTCAGCGGAAAGCACCACTTCTTCATCATCATCGAAGGAGCGCAGTTCAGAACGAGCTTGTTTTGGGCTGGCAATTTGAGCGGCTGCAAAAAGGCCGAGAACCTGTGCCGGGCTTCCTGCCATATCAGAAAGCACAAGTTCCGACTGAGGAACAAAGTCTTCTCCACGCAGCTCCGCGCGGGAGAACAGCTCAAGAGCTTGCGCGGTCTGTTTCAAAGCCGCCGTAAAATCTTCACCGGCATCCTGCGATTGCGTGAGCGGCATTAGCGCTGCAGCTGCCGCGGCGTAATCCTGTCGTCCCACGGCCGCCCTGGCAGCCGCCAGCGCCTGAAGCGCTCCGGAATTCCATCCCGACAGAACATCAAGCATCCGCTCAGACTCTTGTTTCCGGAAGCTTTTAAGGCGTTCCCGAACGTCCTGCTCGCGTCTTTCATAGAAAGCTGCACGTTCCTTGTTCCCAACCTTGGAAGCCTCTTCCTTCAGACTTCTATAAGATTCAATGTTTTCCCTGAGAAAACGGTCAATGTAATAGCGGGCCAAATCACCACCGGCCTTGTAAGGACGAATTTTTTCTGCATCGGCAGGCAAAAGGTCGTCATGAAAAGTGATGTCTTCCATCTGCTCGCCGCGGCTCACTAGAGCCTCACGCTGTACTTTTAAAGCTTCGATGTCTTGCCTAAGCTTCAATTCAGCAGCTTCAAGGCCTTGGATTTCAAGTTCCGCTTTTTGGTCCGTCCTGGCCTTTGCCGTAACGGCAGCGGCTTCTTTGAGTTTCTTTTCCTTTTCCTTGATCTGGTTGTTGTAAAAAGATACGGACTCCTTATATCCGAAGCGCGAGAAGCCCAGAAGCTTGCCGGCCGCATCACGTCTGAACCATTGAATGATCGCGCCCAGGCCTGAGTAGCCCTCGGACATTTCAAAGTCTCCGTGGAGAAGACCGCCCTCCATCCCTCCGATCCAATAAGACATTTTTTGCTTTCTAAGCTTCGCAGACTCCACATGCCCCACGTGCATGGCCCCGAGAGCCCCTTTGAATTGACGAGGACTCAAGTCAGAGCCTTGTCCAAAGGGGTAACTTTTAGCTCCTCCGGACTTTAAAAATCCCTGGATACTTTCAGGCTTGAGAAACCCAAGCACATCTGAGTACCACTCGTTCAAAACCTGAAAGGCTGCTCCCAGCTTCGCGTCAAGCTCGGCCCGGAACTCCGGAGTATCCGGCAGGGCGTCGTACTTTTCAAAGAAACTGCGCACTTCATACTGTATGCGTTCAATCGCCGCGATACCCCTAAAAACCTCTCCCTGAGGGTTTGTATACGTCACATTAAAATCAAGCTTCTCGACATCCACCGGAATAATTCCGTGGACGTAAACATTGTCGTAAACATCCGTATACAAAAGCCTGAAATTTTTCCAATCCCAAAGCGCGGTTTCAGCCACAGAGGGATTCGTCCTGTAATTTTGCTGAGTCACAACTTCAGATTCGGGCACAGGAAGATTCAGGCCCGGCAGAAGGTCATTGAGGGTTTCAAGGGCTTTCTTAATGCGGCTCATCTCGGCCTGGGCAGCCTTGGCCGTCAACTCAAAAGCGCTTGGCACTTTATGCTGAGGCGACATTTCACCAAAACGCTTTTCAGCGGCAAGCTTTTCATTAGCACTCCGGATCTCGGCATTAGCTTTCTTGATGCGTTCAATTTCCGCCTTGAGGGTTTTCACATCCTCGCCTTTTGAGAAAAGAGAGGCTTCAACGCGGTCAAACATCGGCTTCCCGGCTTTCAGCTTTTCCCTCCACGCTGCCACATAAGGACGGATCTCTTCGGGCAAAAGACTTTCATCTTTAAACATCGCCATGACTCGCGGAGCATTCGCCTCCTGCGAAATCACAATATTTGCAGCATTAATGGCCTCGTTGATTAACTCCTCATTAATTTGATCCAAAAAGGTATCAAACCAGCCCCCGTGAATCCCCCATTCACGCGCCCACCACTCCAGGGAATGATTGGCATTGTTGCCTGAATCGATAATGGCATCTGCAACCGTTTCAATAAGAGCGTCCGTCACAGCTCCCTGCTGCATGCCAAGCATAAACGTCTTCATAATTTCCCGAACTTGCGCTTCGGTATCTTCAAATTTAGTCCGGTCTTTTTCCGGATCCCATCCCGCAGTTGTAACAAACCGCTGAATACGTTCAATATTCGCCGCAAGATCTGCTTCATTAAATTTTCCAGAAGCTGCTATATCTCGGAGCGTGTCATGCACGCGAAGATGCATACCAACCACATTCCAGTCCTTCCAAAGGTCGTGGTTACCGTTGATAAACTTCAAAAGTCCGTGTTCGCGGAGCCACTTATTAAATTGAAAACCCCAATAGGGTTTGGGCCCTCGATCCACATAATCCGAGCCGCCCACGATGAGAACATTTCTCTCTTCGAGAATCTCGTTTAGGGATTTTTCAGGAGCACCCGGATTTTTTTTCTGCCAGTCTGCGACTAGGCGGCGCTCAAGCTCTTGAGGGCTTGTAATTCCAGCGTAGTCATCGATACCCAGCGCGAAAGCAATAAAGGAACCTACCTTGGTACTTCCATGTAAGTCGGTAAGAAACGTAAGGTTGGGAACCCGGCCTTTGCCCGGCTCCTGAAGCTCACGGATCAGTTCATTCACAAGATTTTCTTTTTCAAGGGCGCGTCTGGCTTGTGCCGGAATATTGAAAACATATTCGGTAAGGGCTGCGCGTATCAGGAGGTTTTCCTGCACAGTTTCACGGCTCACGGCTTCTGAGAATTTTCTTGCGAGGCGGGCATATTCCTCAGCCGACAGGTCTTCCGAGTAACGGTGTTCGTCAAAGCGTATCGCGCCATAGGCGGTTTGAAGAGCTTCGTGGATCACAGGAAATTCTGCCTGGCTAAAGGCACCAAGAATAAAAGCGGCGCGGTGAGCAAGGGAGAGCCCGCCAATTCCAAAACTCGAATAGACCTCCTGAACCAACCCTTCAATCCGCGAAACATCACGGATAAGGCCGTCAAGGTCAGGAATTGACTCTGCGGTGTTTTGTAAGAGAAAATCAGACAAAGACATTCCCGTATAGGCACCGTTTGCCTCAGCATAATCTTTCTCTTTACGGTCATTAAGGGCCGTAATCGCTTCCACAACCTTCTGACGATTTGCATCTTCGGGAAGATTTGCAGCAATCCAAGCAAGCGTGTCCGGCTCAGGGGCCATGCGAAGTTCTGAGCGTAGTGCAGTCTCAACGCTTGCGGCACCTGACAAAGACACACGGCTGGCAGCGCTATCGAATGAAACTTGAAAATCTGTTCCCGAAAAAACGCCGGTCTGAGAAACCCAGCGTGACAGCTCATCATAAATAACTTGCTCCGGGACGCCTTGCTCACGAAGCGCGGGAAGTGCAGCGTCACGAAGTCCTCTGAAAATAAGGGCCGCCTGTTCTTCCGGGCGCGTGCCCGGCTGAAGAACGCCGTAAACCGACGGAAGCTGAGAGAGAATCATCTTGGCGAGCGTTCCCAATGCTGGATTTGCCGGAGCCTCCGAAGAAGAATGCCCCCCCATCATGACTTTGTCGTAGAGGCCATCCTCGCCTGCGGTTGTTATTTTAGGGGCAATAACCACATGCGGAATCTTTCTCTCTTTTAGAAGATCTGTCATTCCCTGGCTATGGAAGCCCCCCGTGACAAGCACCACAGCCTGGCCGGAAGCGCCGGAAAGAGCTTGATCCAATAAAATCTCATCGCGGCTGCGGGAGAGTTTGTAAAATTCAGCGGCCGCAGTAACGGTTTCACTGGAAAGAAGCGGGTAGTCTTTTTCCTGCTTCAATTCGCGGTCAAGCAAACGAAAGCGCTCACGAAATGCTGCGGGTTGAAAATCCTGGACTCTGGAAGAAAAGGTTTCATATTCTTCCCGGGTCAGCGTGAGTGAAAGCAATTTTTCAAGAAGCCGGAAGTCGCGGGCCGTTTTTAAAAGGCTTTTCTCAGCATCAGAAACTGACATTTTCTCTTCCAGCTGGCGTTCAACTTTTTCCATTTCCGAAAAAAGCATGCGGGCATCGATTTCTTCTCTCAGAATCAATACGCCGCTTCTTTTCACGAAGTCCGGGTACAAAGACAACTCAAGTCTCGCAGCTTGGCTTTTCCTTTTCAAAAACTCCATGAGACTGCGGATTGATTCGATCTCAGAATAGCGGCTGTCGGGAACAAATGCGGCCGTTTCAGACGGGTTATCAAACAGAACTTTTATTTTTTTAGACAAAAAATCAAAGGCTTCACGGTCTTGCGTTGAAATTTTATTTCCAGAGGCATTCAAGGCTTTTACTATTTCTTGAGATTCACTTCTCGATTTCTCGGAATCGATTTTGGACTCCATGTCCTGCAAGGCCATCAAACGCACAAACATCGGCCACTCAAACTGAAGCCGGGCGTCGTGAAAATCCAGCCCCAGATACTCCCTGCCATAGCGGGCAAGTAAGTCAAAATACCGGAAAGATCTCTCTTGGCTTCTGTGCCATTCATTGGAACGGATCACATACTCATGCAGTTCTTTGGGGAAAAGCGCGATTTGCAGGCGCTCGAGTTCCTTGGCATAAGTGTCAAGGACAGGCCGGATCAAAACTTCTGCGCGTTTCACTTTTTCGAAAGTCTGATAACTTTGGCGGTAGAGGTCTGTATTTTCCGCGCCAAGGATTTCCGGGGCCTGGGGGTGTTTCAAAGCAAAAAGTTCAGCGCCGCTAAGTTCCCCGAGCTCCAAAAGATAATCCGCCATTTTAAGATTGATGTCGGAACGGGAAGAAACCTTTAAGATTTCCGGATGAAGCGGGCCGGCAGCGCCTTCGACAGAAATTCTTGAAACAATCCCCCGCGCTTCAAGATCGCCAAGAAGTTCGGCAATATGCCTCTGCGCTTCGGGATTGGCATGTGCGTCCTGAATATGAATGACCGCGGGACCTTTGACCGCGGTTTCTTTGGGCCAATACCGGGACTCGATCCGCCCAAACGATTCAGGAACCTGAAGGCCCTCAAACCAAGAGAATGAATCAGCTCCCAAATTCACGGCCGATGAAGTCATAGCTCCGCCGTTGATCGAAATGGGCGCAGCCGCAAAAACCGTATTCACGGTAAAAAAAACAGCCACAACCGCAGAGGTAGTTTTAAGGAAGTATGTAAACCGAGAGCTGTTCCTGGAAACTTTCATGCTTCAATTCCTTTCTTAAAAAAGGGAAATTTCTGAAAGCCGGTCATCATCAAATAAACACCGCCGAATAACTGTTATGATCCACGGCTGAACCCTATTACCAATCAGGGCCTATATAAATAGGTAAGCAGACACCCGCCCTAGCGGAGTTGAACTCCCCCGAAAAGTTAACCATGCGGTTTCCGGGCTGTCAATTCAGAGGGGCGAAACATTAAAAAACAGTCCTTGGCGCTATATCTTACTAGTCAGGACTGCCTTTTATTAAGCGGGGAGGCGGCCTTCAAGGGCCCTGGACAGGGTGGCCTGATCAACAAATTCAATATTGCTGCCCACGGGAACTCCTCGGGCAATCCGGGACACTTTTACTTTCAACGGCTTAAGCATCCGGGAAAGGTAAAGGGCCGTGGTTTCGCCCTCCGTGTTGGGATTCGTAGCAAGAATCACTTCCCGCACCGGCGTCTTCTCGATTCTTTCCAGAAGATCCTGAATCTGAATTTCAGCGGGGCCAATTCCATCCAGAGCAGAGAGGGCGCCCAGAAGCACGTGATAAACCCCTGCATAAGTCTGCGTTTTTTCTATGGCCACAACATCCTTGGGGTCTTCCACAACACAAATCAAACCTTTGTCGCGGCCGGGATCAGAGCAGACATTACAGATTTTGGCATTGGCAAAATTGTGGCAAATTTCGCAGAAAAAAACATTGTCCTTCGCGGCTGTCAGGAGTGAGCAGAGACGGATCACTTCTTCGCGTTTGGCCCGAAGGAGATAAAAGACAATCCGTTCTGCGGAGCGGCGGCCAATACCCGGCAGTTTAATAAGAGCTTCGATGAGCTCCCGCATCCATTCGGAATACCCCTTCATGGATTAATCTTTCCGGACAATCTTGGCGCCATCAAAAATATCCAGCGCTTTCATAATAATATCGGGGAGTTGGCCGCCCTCAGAGGAACCCTGAGACCCTGAGGCCCCGCCGTCTGATGAAGCGGCGGATTTTCCAGGTGAGGACTGCGGACCTTGCGTGATGACAAATTCGATTCCTATTTTTTTTGCAATAAGAACCTCAAAGGCTTCTTCAATGATCTTTTTATTGGCGCTCTTTTCCAGAGTTTCTTTGTGAAACTGGAACTCCGCAGGAAGCCCAAGCGTCAGCATGGTGCCCGAAGCTTCCACGGGCTGGGACTCTGAAAGAAAAATGCCAATCGACATACGCTTGCTTTTGACATAGTCGAGGATACGCGGCCACGCGGTTTCAATTTCGCCCAGGGAAAGACCTGTCCCTGCAGCGGCAGGCTGAGCAGCGGGCTTTGCTGAAGGCTGCGCTGACTGCGGAGGACTCACCATTTCTTCTTCGGATCCTTCAGCCAGGTCTGGTTCATGCGGAAGATCCTCCATTGCGGCAGGTGCTTTTTTAACAACTGCTTTGGGTGACGCAGGCGCGGCGGCCGGAAGAGGTCTTAGGGGGGCCGCCTGCGGAGCTGGTGAAAGGGCCCCCGTGGAAGTCTTTGATGAGACTTGTCCCCCCGCGGGTGCCGGGAAAGAAGCGCTTAACTCTTCGAGGGACTTCAAGCTGTCCATATGAAGAAGCTTCAGCAAAACCGTTTCCACAAGAAGCCGGGCAGGCGCTAAATTGCGTCTGAGCTGCCCTTGGAGATTTCCCAGCAAACTCAAGGCCAGCAAAAGCTCCCCCCGGGAAAACAATTTCTTTCTTTCCTGAAGCTTGGCAATCGCGTCTTCGGACATTTCAATAAAGCCTTCGGATTTTTCAGCGCACTGAAGAAGCAGAAGGTGGCGGAAAACCTCCAAAAGCTCCTTCCCGAAAAGCACTAAATCCTTGCCCGAATCATAAAGTTCACTGATTAAAGTAAAAAGCCCCTGCGCGTCTTTCTTCGAAAGCAAATCCAGCACCCGGAAATAATGATCTTCGGACGCCAGCCCAAGAAGAAAAAGCGCGTCTTCTTCCTTGATCTTACCGTCTGAAAAACTGGCGAGCTGATCCAGAAGGCTTTCCGCATCCCGAAGGCCGCCATCGCTGGTTTTAGCGATCCAGAAAAGCGCGTTCTTGTCCGCTTTTAATTTTTCACGCTGAGTGATCTCTTCCAGCTTCTTCACGATTTCTGCCGTAGGAATGCGCCGGAAATTAAAACGCTGGCATCTCGACAGAATGGTGACCGGGACTTTATGCGATTCTGTTGTGGCAAAAATAAATTTCACGTGCGGCGGCGGCTCTTCAAGGGTCTTCAAGAGCGCGTTGAAGGCCTCGGTCGTGACCATGTGCACTTCATCGATAATGATAATTTTGAAACTACCGCTCGAGGGTTTGAATTTTACCGTCTCGCGGAGGCTGCGGATTTCATCAATGCCGCGATTGGAAGCTCCATCGATCTCAACCACATCAAGCGCGGACGAACGCGTAATCTCAACGCAGCTGTCGCATTTTCCGCACGGTGTTTCAATCGGTCCCTTCGCGCAATTTAAGGCCTTGGCAAGAATACGGGCCACGGAAGTTTTGCCTACACCGCGCGGGCCAAAAAAAAGAAAGCTCTGAGGAATACGCTTCTGACGGATGGCGTTTTTAAGGGTGGTCGTCACCGCCTCCTGCCCCACAACTTCTTCAAATGTCTGGGGACGGAATTTGCGGGCATAAATTACATAATCCATGAGAGCGGGTCCTTAAGAAAATGAATGGTTTTTATCCCGGAGGGAGCAAATGAAACACGTGTATGATGCGAAAAGCAGGGCCATTTATCAAGACATTCCTCCATCCTTTTGCACCGCAGGGAGTTAAGCTGCTTTTAGCCTACTGTTGGCGTCTAGCATTAACCAGCTTTTTTATGCTCTTTTTTTAATTTTCTTGATTAGTTTTGTATGTTTTTGATTTTAATAGGGCAAAATAAGACTCTATAGCTTGTAATAACTCAATATGGGGTTATATTTACTTTTGAAGATACTAAAACCGTTTAAGAACGGTTCGTCTTTATCAAAAAAATTTCCTTGGGGTGAAAACATGAAAAAGTCATTTAAGAAAAGTCTGGTCTGGGTAGTCACCGTAACGCTGAGCCTGAACGGTACCCCGTTCACTTCCAAGGCCTATGCTCAGCAGTTTTCAACAACAGCTGCCGACCCAAATCAAAAAGCCATTGCGGAAAAGCAGGCTCCTGCACCTTCCGGCACCGTAACTCCGGAAGACGGAAGTAAAGCACCGGTGTCTGTACCCGGAATCCCCGCTTATGAAGAGTATCCGGCAGAAGAGATGACTCTTCGTACGGCTACAAATGATGAAAGAATCTCCGAACCTTCGGATAAGGAAACAACCCTGCTAAATCCAAAGCCGTCCGGCGGAAATATTTTATATGACGCTGAGGGCAACCCGATCGCCATGACGAACAAGATCGACCCGGTATTAACGCTTCAGCCCTCTGAAGAGAAAGCTGAGGATTCCGCAAACGAACCCATACTCAAAACCTTGGGTCAGTTTGAAGCAGCCGATGCTTTGGAAAAAACTGAAGAAGATTTGACTGTAGAAACCGCGCCTGAAAAAATAATTGATGTTAACAATGTGCGAAACTGGGAAATTATTTCTAAGGAGAAGGCTGCTTACTACATCGCGGAAGAACTTAGGAAGGAACTAAAAACAGATGTAAAAGTAGAAGTTCATGCGATCGATCCTCTTTATGAAAAAATGACCAGCGACATGATGGCTGCTGGCGGCGTTATTGGGAACAGAGCATTTCGGGCGCTCTTCTCTTACTCTACGGCAGAGGGCCGCGGGGGAAAGGGTGCAGCGACCCTCATTTTTGGATTTAACGGCATTCGGGTCATTCTTTCAGGCATGGGGAATCCCGGGGAAGAACTGCCTCCGGTTCCGATGCCGCCTCTCCCCTTGCCTCCAAAACCGATTGACCCGACGACACCTCCTCCTGGTTTTGATCCGCCAAAGATCAAGGAGTTTCGTGATGCTTTCGAAGTCATCCAGGATCCAAACGATGCCTCTTTTTACATGCAAGGCGAGCTTCTGTTAAAACGTTTATCTGATGGGGTTAACTTTTTCGCCCATTTCTCTAAGGATGAGCGTCAAGAGCTGAAGCGAGGCATGCATATTTTCGCTTTGCTTTCGAACCCAAAAAAAATGGTGGAAGGCAACAGTGACATGTGGGACGCTAAAATTATTTCAAAGGAATCCGGAGCGGGCATCAAGCCCTCTGACAACAATGGCGGCCAAAAATTCGATGATGGCGGAGTGGTCTTGAATGGCGATCATAACGGGGACGGAGTGATTGACACTAAAGACACCGATTACGCTAATCCAGAAGACAGGAACAAAGACGGCGTCATCGACGTAAAAGACAGCCTTCTTGCCAAAGCTGAAATCGGAGCTTTCCACGTTCCCGCAGATCGCATGATTTTAGTCAAAGGCGTTATCAAACGCTTTAAAAGTGATGCTTCCGCTTTTCTGATCGCTCATGGGATTGATGCCATCGATGGCGGCGGGAGAAAATTCGGCGACGAGCAAAAGCTGGAAGTAGACGATAACGGTATTTTCTACGCTCGATTAAAAGCAGATCAACCGGGCATTCATAGAATTCATCTGTTGCAGCGGATGCAGGGGGGAGAAGATCGTGTCATCGCTGAAACCAAAGTCGAAGTTGCGGCTTTGAGAAGTACGGATGCTCCCGCCGAAGAGGCCAACAAAGACGGCATTGTTAACACCATGGATACCGACTACACGGCCCAAGACACCAACAAGGACGGCGTTGTTAACACCATGGATACCGACTACACGGCCCAAGACACCAACAAGGACGGCGTTGTTAACACCATGGATACCGACTACACGGCCCAAGACACCAACAAGGACGAAGCCGTTAAGACAGAAAGCAGCGAGACTAGGCCGAAGGACTCCACAACCCCGGACTCCGCTGAAATAGCGGCTTTTAAAGCGTTAGCGGCACCGGAAGGTGATGTGCATTCTCCTGCCCCCGAAAACCCTGTCTTTTCTTATGAGGATGCCAAGAGTAAGGCTGCTAATGGCGAAGGAACCATTGTTGATCTGGA
The DNA here is from genome assembly GCA_964434115.1 of uncultured bacterium. GTDB lineage: Bacteria > Omnitrophota > Omnitrophia > Omnitrophales > Aquincolibacteriaceae > ZLKRG04. The sequence continues at coordinate 140,838 of CAYSSX010000002.1, read as the reverse complement.
TCCCAAGCATCCTTCAGAATCTCCCTGTGCAGAGGGTGTCGCAATCCAGTCTCCGGGAGCATCTGGAACAACAGCTTGGTTTTGCCCCAATGATGCTTCTTCGAACAGCGGCAACGGAATCTCTGCTACAGTAGCAGACGATAACCTCTTTAACACTACTTCCCAACCCACGGAGGAGAATTCTGGACGCCCTTTGCGGGAACCTACAGAAGAGGAGCTGGCAAACACCGACGCTAAAGAGTCTGCCCACGAAGACTCAACAAATACTGATCACCCAGTAATCAAATCTACTGATCCAAACAAGGACGGTGAGCTTGATGACAAGGACCGCGGAAATCTTCCAAGAGTCTTAGAGGTTAGGATTCCGGAACCTAAATCAGAAGCTACAATGAACCAGGAATCTAAAGAATGGGCTGTCGTTAAATTGAAAATGCCCGAAGAACCCTCTTCAGACGAAGGGCTTAAGCCAGTGGATCCGCAGACATTCATGATTAAGGCGGTAAGCAGTCCAAATCAAAAGCCGGGCGCGGCCATTGCATCGGCAGCGCTGCAAACTCCGGAAGTTCAGCGTTTCTTTACTGCCGTAATGGACATTCAGCCCAGATTTGTCCCCATGATATCCGCGGAATCACTCAAGGATCTTGGCCAAAAACTTAAGGGCATTGGGCGTGAAGCCGCAGCAGTGCTTCGGAGTAACGCTGAAGGAAAAATAGAGGCCATTAAATCCGAAGTCAGGGACAAAGAGATTGCTTTAAAAACCGACACAACGGCAAATAATCCTGATAATGGAAGCAGGGTTTCCGCGGTCATCCCTGTCTTCAAAAGAGAGGCTGAAAAGCAGTCTCCTGTGATTGCAGCGGTGAGAAGGGACGCAGAAGTTCAAATCAAAATGATCCGGGAAGAAAATCAAAACAAGATTGCTGAGATTAAGAAACTCGCGGAAGCCGCTGTGGCCGCTGTTAAAAATTTCAAGATGAATGCGCCTCTTGCGGCCGCGCCTGTAGTCACCACACAAACGCCAGCCTCTTTTGCTCCTACCTTGACGGGTGGATCACTTCTAGGCGGCGATGATGACAAGAATCTTCTAAGTTAAATTCCCCCGAGTGGGCCCGCCTCGCGCGGGCTCACTCTTTTTCTTCACTCAAAAAATGAGCGGCTTTTTCAAGCTGTTCTTCAGAACCAAACAACACAAGCTCGTCTCCTGCTTCAAAAACAAAATCCGGCCCGGGGTTGGTCACATACAGTCCGCTGCGGTGCAAGCCCAGTATCTGAACCCCTGTTTTTCTTCCCAAATGGACTTCCCGGATTCTTCTTCCGCAGACAGGGCTCGCCTCCAAAAGAGTAAACCGCCGGGTTGCAGGTTTTTGAACAACCGCTAATCCGGGAGCGGGGCTTTTGATCTTCTCTCTCAGAAATGTGATGGCGGCGGCAATCTGCTCAGCGTTCCCCATCAAAAGAAGCACGTCGCCTGGAAGCAGCCTTGTGTCCGCTGGGGGGTTTGCCAAAGACTCAGGATCACGGTAAATCGACACCACGCTGGCCCCTGTAACGGATCGAATGGCCAGTTCACGGAGCGTCACATTAACGCCGCATTCCTTGTAAGGAAGAAGAAAGTCCTGGGTTTCAACTTCTCCCGGATAATCCTCCTGAATGAGGCGGGCAAGGTCTTTTTTAGCACTCTGCACTTCTTCGTGCCGCAAATCAGGGTCAAAAACTCCCAGCACCAGTTTTTCAATTCTTTCGTGCGTCTTCTTAATTGTGCCCCAGACAAAGAGACCTGAAATGAGAACGAGCCCAAGGATCGCCCATGCCCACGGAAATGCTGGAGCAAAAAGTGTTCCGGTAAGAAGAAAAATAATCCCTACAGAACACATCAGCGCGAACCGGATCCCCTGATGCATCAAATCTTGATGTTCCGTCTCCTCGCCGGAATCCTCCTGTGATCCCGCCCGGGCAAGCAGCATTTTCCAAAGCATCCGGTCCAGGGTTGCCGCGGCACCAAGAAAAACCGGGAAAATAAGAAGTCCGGTCACGGTCCAATAAACAGTGTTGGGCCAATGGAGATAATGAAACTGCACTTGAGCGGATCCAAAAAGGAGAATGAGACCGCCCAGGGTATAGGCTGCCAGCTTAGGAATTTCTTTACGGAGCATACCTGAACCGCTGCCGCTTGCTCCGCCATGGGGGTGCCGGGTTTTCGCTATCCAGGAAGTATATAACCCCAGAAATGTCGTGAGGGGCCGGGGCGCCGCACGATGCAGCCATTCAATGATCGGCACTGTGTTTTTCATGAGAATCGGCGTCGTTAATGTTGTCACCCCTGAAACCGAAACAGCCACAGGATAAAGAAAGTCGCTTGTCACTTTGGTGGACTCGCCAAGCGCGGCAATGATAAATGAAAATTCGCCGATTTGCGAAAGTCCAAGCCCCACGCGAAGCGCGACTTCGGAGTTGTAACCGGCAAAAAAGGTTCCGAGCGAAATGCTGAAAAGTTTTCCCAGAATTGTCACCAGCGTGATCACCAGGATCGGCAGCCACAGATCCGCCAGCACCGAAGGCTTGATCATCATCCCCACCGAGACAAAGAAAATGGCGGTAAACATGTCACGCAAAGGTTCCATGTGGTGAATCACGGCTTTGGCTTGCCGGGTTTCGGCGATAATCGCGCCCACCAGAAAGGCTCCCAAAGCCACTGAAAAACCAAGTTTTGCGGCCGCCAGTGATGCGGCAAAGCAAAGTCCTAGAATAGATACGGTCATCATTTCCCTGCTTTTGAAACGATCCACGTATCTTAAAAATCTTGGGATAAATAAAAAACCCGAGATGATCACCGCGCTGACAAAAGCCAGCACTTCCATCATGGCCATGCCCACACTTTTGAAGTCCAGAGTTCCTGTGGACGCGAGCCCGGAAAGAACAGCAATAATCACGATAGCGAGGAGGTCTTCAACGATCAAAATACCCAGAATAAGCTGGGCAAATGTCTCATTGATTTTCCCGTTCTCGATGAGCAGTTTCGCGATAATGGTCGTACTGGAAATACAGAGAATGGCTCCGAGAAAAAGACTGTCCATAAAGCTCCAGCCGAAAGCGCGTCCGACGAAGTATCCGATATTCAACATGATCACGATTTCAAGGACCGCCGCGATCACCGAAACAACGCCAACCTTTTTCAGTTTTCCAAGACTGAATTCCAGCCCTATTGTAAAAAGGAGGAAGATGACGCCCAGCTCCGAAAGGATATGGATGCTTTTCAGGTCTTTGACCATAGGAAAAGGGGGCGTGTGAGGACCGATGAGGAGGCCTGCCAAAATATACCCAAGCACAACAGGAAGGTTGAGGTGGCGGCAGAAAATCATAATGACGGCGCTCACCGTCATCACAATCGCAAGGTCTTGAAGGAAGGTCAGCTCATACATTCAGGACTCCTCATTATAAACGCCCTGATTGTAGAAAAAATTTCACTCAGGCTCGACTGTTTTTTCTGGCGGTTTTAAAAAAGCTTAGCAATGACGCGTTAAAGATCGGAGGGTTTATCCGCTTCCAGTGAAGCGTCTTTACGAGTGATCCCTTTGAAAAGATACTGAACGACAAAACACTGCAGGAGAACGCGGAGGCTATGGTAGACAATGTAGGCATACCCCGCTCCGTTCAGCGACCAAACCGTTATCATCCAGAACAGAACGGGAAAATAGACCAGCGTGGGCAGGAACTGGATCCAGAAGCTCAGGTTGGCTTTGCCCATGGCCAAAATCATCGGCGACAAAGGCAGGCTCGTGATCGCAAGGGCATTTGCCAAAAGATACCAAACGGTTACGGAATAAGCGGACAAATACTCCTTCCCTGTTGTGACTTCAATGATCCAATGTCCGCAAAGAAGAAAACCCAGCCAGGTAAAAAGGGAAAGCGCGCCCATGATCACAACCATGTGCTTAACAAGATGTTTAAAAGTTTTAGTGTCGCGCCGGGCCCAGGCTTTGGTTAACTCTGGATAAAGTGACTGATAAAGCGGATTGGTGAGGCGGTCTAGAGAAGCGCAAAGTTTTTTCGCAAGCTTGTATAAGCTTACGTCCGTAAGACTGAGCATTTTCCCCACAATCAAAACGTCCAGCTCGCGAAACCCCACCTTAACAGAACCTGTGAGATTAGTAGAAATCAGAAAACCCCAGATGCCGGGATAGCGCTTAGCGATACCTTTCAGCGGTTCAGCCCAAATGCCGTGAATGCCCCGTTTATGCATTTCCACCCAGGCCATGACTGTAAGGGAAACATAATCCACGATTTCCGTAATCATCCAGACCAGGACAAATCCTTTCAATCCCGCGCCGCAGGCCCAGGCAAGTACCGCTCCGCCAAACTTAATCGATGACGTCACCGATTTTTGAATCGAAAAGAGTTTGAACTTGTCGAAAATCCGGAGAATCCCGGTGGGAACGCCCGCCACATCGAACGCCACAATCGCACTGTACAGCAGCGCAAGCCCCACCATTTCCTGAGACCAGTTCTGCCACTTTCCGATGACGCCGGCAAAGGCCAGTGAAACCCCGCAGCCTAGAAGGGCCGTACAAACATCCACCAGAGTCCCGAATTTGACGAGGGCTTTAAAGCCGCTGAAATCTTTAGTTTCAAGGGCGTCGGCGCCATACTTAATCATGAATTGCCAGGACTGAAAATTGATCAGCTTGTCGACGATGCGCACATACGCATCAATCAAGACAAGCATTCCCAGCTTTTCTGCTCCAAGAGCACGGGCTGTCACTGCAAACGTCAGAACCCCCAAGACGGCGGAGACCGTGTCCCCGCTGATGAGAAGTCCTGTATTTTTAAATAGTTTTTTGAAGGGGCCGCTCTTAAGCGCTTCTTTAATGGAACGAATCATGAAGGCATTTGCCTCTTGGGAACTTGTAGAGGGTAGGCTGCTCTAAAAAAATATAAACGGAGAGGGAGAGATTTGAACTCTCAAGGGGCGCGAGCCCCGCCGGTTTTCGAGACCGGTGCAATACCGGATTATGCGACCTCTCCGTTTATCAAGACGTATTATAAGATTTGATACTGCATTAGCTGCTCGGTGCCCTTCAGCCCTTTGGCTGAAGGACTACGTTTCGCCCTTGCCGGGCTCACTTCGCAATACCGGATTACGGAGGCCTCAACATCAAGTTGGGGCCGGAGTCCTGCAGCTATTGGAGCTGCAGGGTGCGACCTCTCCGTTTATCAACTTTATTTCGGAACATCTTTCGAAACCCGCAAATCCGGTGCGGATTACGTAGAACCTAACATCAAGTTAGGTTCGGAGTCCTGCAGCTATTGGAGCTGCAGGGTGCGACCTCTCCGTTTATCAAGACGTATTATAAGATTTGATACTGCATTAGCTGCTCGGTGCCCTTCAGCCCTTTGGCTGAAGGACTACGTTTCGCCCTTGCCGGGCTCACTTCGCAATACCGGATTACGGAGGCCTCAACATCAAGTTGGGGCCGGAGTCCTGCAGCTATTGGAGCTGCAGGGTGCGACCTCTCCGTTTATCAACTTTATTTCGGAACATCTTTCGAAACCCGCAAATCCGGTGCGGATTACGTAGAACCTAACTTCAAGTTAGGTTCGGAGTCCTGCAGCTATTGGAGCTGCAGGGTGCAACCTCTCCGTTTATCAAGATGTAACAGGTGAAAAGTTCCCGAATTCTAAAGGCAATACCTGTCTGCGTCAACCCGGGCTTTCAATAGGATTTGCCGTGTTTGGCTTCACGGGTCTTATTAAATGAGGTCTTCCACTCAATCTGCTTCTCAAGATCAATCCCAAGACCGCCGCAAAGGTCAAAGAGACGGATCGCGGTGTCCGCCAACTCGTCTTCAAAAGTATCCTTGGCAAGAAGCCCGTGCCGGCCGGTGCGATGAGCTTCTATGGCTTCACCCAGTTCGGAAACAATGAGCATAAGCATTTCACCCACATTGCGTTCTTTTTCCCAAAAGCCTTTTTCACGCGCGGCGCCATGACATTGCTGTATCCACTGTTCGATTGTTTTTCCCACATCAAACCTCTTTCTTTTTGAGTGATTCGAGAATCTCCGCAAGCTGGCCAAGCAAAGCTTGAAATTGCTCGCGTTCTTTAGGCGGGCTGATAAACAGGCTGCCCAGCTGGTTGCGGCCGTGCAGAGTAAAAGAGACTTTTTCCAGCCAGGCGCTCTCTTCTCCCCCATCAAGGGAGGATTGCTGAACTTCCGCCAAAAGCGCCTTAAGGGCTTTATACCAAAAATAATTTAACGGCCTTAAAAACTTGGCCGCTTCCTCAAGTTTCTCGATCAGCATTTTTTCGTCATCATTCATAGACAGCCGTCTTTTAAGGAATCAGAACCGTTTTTCCATACGCGGGTGCGTGGAGAATGTCTTCATGCGCCTTGGGAGCTTCCGGGAGCGGAAGCACCTTACCCACCACAGGCCTCAGGGATCCGGATTCGAATCCAGCATAGAGGCCCGCGTGAATTTGCTTCATCTCCTCGAGGGTCGCGTTAAAAATTAAAACACCTTTTACCACAGCCTCGCGGGACATTAAATCGCGCGGCGTAATTTCTAAACTTCCGCGCGACCCAATGACAATTACCCGGCCTCTTTTGGCTAAAACACTGAGATCTTTACTGAGATTCACATTGGCCAGCATCTCAAGGACAATGTCCAGCCCTCGCCCGGAGGTCAATTCCATAATACGGGATAAGTAATCCGGTGCCTTATGATCCAGCACATGATGGGCGCCCTCCTGCTTCACAAGCCGGCGCCCCTCGTCAGTTCCCGCGGTTCCGATCACAACAGCCCCTGCGGCACGGGCCAGCTGAACCGAAGCAATCCCAACCCCGCCGCTGGCGCCGTGCACAAGCACGGTTTCCCCGGCGCGAAAACCGGCCTTATTAAACAAGGCGTGATAGGCGGTTGCGTAGGGTATGGAAATCGCCGCACCCTGCTCAAAAGACAGCTTTTCTGGCAGGGGATAAACCTGGGATTCGAGGCAAATCGCTCTTTCCGCATACGTTCCGGTCACGGAACCAAACACATAGACGCGGTCGCTTTTTCTGAAGCGTTCGACACCCGCGCCCACAGCTTCCACAAGGCCGGCACCATCAAACCCGGGGGTATAGGGATAGCCGTCCTTGCGCGGATAAAGCCCTGAGCGGAAATAGGTATCCACGGGGTTAACGCCCGCCGCGTGAATCCGGACAAGGATCTCCCCTTGCCCCGGCACAGGGTCAGCCACATCCTCCAGTTTTAAAACACTTGGATCACCGGCGGCATGAACCCTGATGGCTTTCATATGGATCTCCCTTTTCCCTTACTTTCCTATGCAAAACTCAGAAAAAATAACATCCAGCAAGTCTTCAGAATAAATCTCACCCAGCAGCTCGGACAGTTGATCCAGCGCAACCTTGAGGTCAAGCGACACCAGATCAAGCGATTCTTTTTTCTGAAAAGAATCTTGGGCGCGCCGCAGGGATTCCAACGCTGACTCTAATGCCTTTTTATGCCGCAGTCTTGTGATCTGTTCGCTTTCCTGATGAATCCCCGCATCGGCAATGATCTTCTCGATTCTTGCCTGAAGAGTCTCTAAGCCATCCTGCTTTTGAGCTGAAACACGTATAAACTCCCGGACTCCGCAAAGCTTTTGAAGCTTATCCAGATCTATTTTTTCAGGACGGTCGCTTTTATTGATAAGAATTAAAAACGGCCTTTCTTTGACAGCTTCACGGAAGAGGGTTTCATCAGCCTCTTCAAGCGGCGCCGAGCCATCAACCACAAAAAAGACGAGCTGCGCCGATTCCAAAACATGCCTCGTCCGCTCCATGCCCATTTTATCCAGCGGGTTTTCTGACCGGTGCCCCAGTCCGGCAGTGTCGACAAGACGAATGGTAATGCCTCCGATCTCCACGGACTCTTCGAGCGCATCACGCGTTGTGCCCGCATGTTCTGATACCAGCGCCCGGTCGCGGGCCAGAAGCGCATTAAACAGAGAGGATTTCCCAACATTCGGTTTTCCGGCAAACACACAGGTAATTCCTTCTTTCAGTAAAACGGACCGCTCAAAACTCGCGATCAGTTTTGCCATCTCAGTTTCAATTTTCTGAAAAAGGATCATAAACGTTTCGTTGGAATAAATTTCGAGATCTTCTTCGGGAAAATCAAGAAAGGCCTCCATGTGGGCATACACCTGCATAAGAAGATCTTTGAGTTCACGCAGGCGGCCAGACAACGCGCCTTCCAGCTGGCGGAGCGCTGTCCTTGCCGCAAGGTCGCTTTTGGCCCTGATCAGATCAAGCACGGCTTCTGCCTGGGTCAAATCCAGCTTTCCATTCAAAAAAGCGCGTTTGGTAAACTCACCCGGCTCAGCCATTCGGGCACCCGCAGAAAGCACGGCTTCCAAAATCTGCTGAGAGACTCTTCTTCCGCCGTGGCCGCTGATTTCCACAACGTCTTCTCCGGTATAAGAGTTCGGTGCACGGAAAATCGTGAGAAGAACCTGGTCGAGTTTCCGCCCTTCTGAGTCCGAGACCCAGCCAAGGTGAACGGTGTGCGAGGCGTACTCCGAAACACTTGCTTTTTTGAGCGGCTGAAACAATTTCGCCGCGGCCGCAAAGGCCTCGTCTCCGCTGATGCGGATCACCGCAAGGCCGCCTTCACCCGGCGGTGTGGCCAATGCCGCAATGGTGTCTTTCATAGAGAGGTCCTTCATCGGGGGGCTTTTCTGCAAAGGCGGGTTCGAGCTTCTCCCGCGAGGTAAAAAGAACCCGTGACTAGAATCCGGTCTTTGGGTCCCGTGATTTTCCGGGAAAGCGAAAGGGCGGTGTCAATATTTTCAGCTGGAAAAACACGGGCAAAAAGTCCCTGTGACTCCTTCATCAAAACACTGACGTCCTGGGACCTTGGGGCGGAGGCCTGCGTCAAAACCACATCTTCAGCAACACGGCTGAGGGCTTTCAGCATGGGTAACGATTTTTTATCCCTGGACACTCCAAAAATCAGAACATTGCGGCGCGGCTTTAAATTCTTCGCAACAGCTTGAGCCAAAGCCTCTGCCGATGCCGGGTTATGAGCCCCGTCAATCACGACCTCCGGGCTTCCCGGGAATACTTCAAGACGGCCCGGCCAATCGCTCTTTAGCAGACCGCTCCGGATAGGGGCCGCTGAAATGTCAAAACCAAATTCCTTTTTCAGGGTCTCCGCCGCGCGGACAGCAAGCGCGGCATTTATTTTTTGAAAGTCACCGGGAAGCCCCAGGCGAAAACCCTCGAGCGGCAATACCTTTTCAAGACGGGCTCCAGACCTCATGGCTTCTTTACGCAGAACGCTCCAGGCCCCCGGATCTTGCGGAGCAGAAAAGACAAAAGCATCGCGCCTGAAAATACCTGCTTTTTCCCTGGCGATTTTCGCGGTGGTATCACCGAGAAAGGCTTCGTGATCAAGGCCGATGGTCGTCACAATTGAAAGCTCGGCATCAAGGGCGTTCACGGCATCGAGCCTTCCGCCCATCCCCACCTCAAAAACACCGACACGCAGTTTTTTTTCCTGAAAGGCCAAAACAGCCATCAGCGTCATAATTTCAAAATAGGTCAGGTCTCCAAGCTTCTTAGGGGTTTGCGTTCCGGAAAATTTTTTCCGGATACGGGTCAGCACACGGCTCCATTGTTTCTCTGAGATCATGCGGCGTCCCGCACGGATGCGTTCGAGCGGCGACTCTAAATGCGGAGAACTGTAAAATCCAGCCGAGATTCCAGCGTCGTTCAAAATGGATTGCAAAAAAAACCCTGTCGAGCCTTTCCCTTTGGTGCCCGAAATAATCACCGGGAAAAAAGATTCTTCAGGATGGCCGAAAAGGGCAAGGAGGTAACGCATGCGGTCGAGATTCATCAGCCGGTTGCGAGGATTGAGAACAATCTTCTCAAGGTTGGTGAAAGTGTTCAGGTAGGTAAGCGACTCACGAAAGTTCATGCGCTGGCCGGATGCAAGGCACCGGGCACCCGCCCGGCGGAATTTAAGAAGGTGTTAGTGTTTGAAGTGTCTTTTACCGGTAAAGGCCATGGCAATGCCGTAACGGTCACACGCCGCAATGACATCCGGGTCTTTAATGGAGCCGCCGGGCTGGATAATAGCGCGGATTCCGTGTTCATGAGCCAGATCAATGGAGTCCGGCATGGGAAAGAAGGCATCGCTTCCCAGCATGGCACCGCGCGTCTTCTCCCCCGCTTTACGGCAGGCAATCACCACAGAATCCACACGCGACATTTGTCCGGCACCGATCCCCACCGTCTTGCGGCCCTGAGTCAGAACAATGGCGTTTGACTTCACCGTCTTCACGCATTGAAACGCAAAGATGAGCTCTTCAAGGTCCGCGCCTTTAAGGCTCTTTTTCGTCACAAATTTAATCTGCTCCTTGAAGGCCTCGGCAGAAGACACCACTGCGGGGTCAGCATCCTGAATCAACAATCCGCCGCTTTTCAAATACCGGAGATCCAAACCGGATACGGGTTTCACGGGGCCGGTTTCAATAAGCCTGAGATTTTTACGGGCCTTAAGAAACTCCAGGGCGTCCTGATCAAAGGCCGGGGCAATCAGCACCTCAAAGAAGTTTAATTTTTCAAAAGCCTTTTGGGCAGCCTTTAAATCACAAGGCCGGTTTACCGCTACGATGCCGCCAAACGCTGACAGCGGATCACTTGCAATCGCGTCTTCAAGGGCGGTTACAATGTTCTCGGCTTCAGCGATGCCGCACGGATTGTTGTGCTTAATGACACAGGCTGCGGGCCCATGAAATTCACCGATCACATCCATCGTGGCTTCGATATCCAGGAGATTGTTATACGACAGCTCTTTGCCGTGAAGCTGGATAAAATGCTTAGGAACCGGCGAGCCGGAGGGTACATACAAAGCCGCGCGCTGGTGAGGGTTCTCTCCGTAGCGGAGGTCCTGGGCCTTGACATAGCGGGCCGAATATTCGGAAGGCAGTGAAACAGCGGCAGCTTCCATTTTTCCTTCACGGCGAGAGGCCAGGAAGGAAGCAATGCCGCGGTCATAGGCCGAAGTTTTTTCAAACACTTTTACGGCCAGTTCAAAACGAAGGTCATCCGAAACCGAACCCTCATTCTTTTCCATTTCCTCAAGTACGCGTTCATAATCCGAAGGGTCACAGACCACGGTCACAGCGGACGCGTTCTTGGATGCCGAGCGGAGCATGGAAGGGCCGCCAATATCAATATTCTCAATCGCCGTTTCCAGATCAACTTTCGGATCAGCGGTGACTTTTTCAAAGGGGTAAAGGTTTACCACGACAAGATCAATCGCGCCAATTCCGTGTTTCTCAGCTTCTGCGACATGGTCTTTTTTGTCGCGGCGGTAAAGCAGGCCGCCATGAACTTTCGGATGAAGGGTTTTAACGCGCCCTTCCATCATTTCAGGGAAACCTGTCCATTCGTCAATGGGCATGGCAGGAACACCGGCGTCCTTGATGGCCTTCAGCGTGCCGCCCGTAGAAATCATCTGAACTTTGTATTTGTGGAGCTGCTGAACAAAAGGAATAAGACCGGTTTTATCGGAAACGCTGATCAGCGCGCGGCGGATGACGACCTTCGACATTCGATTTGAATCCTTTTTTTGAAAACGCGGTGGATGTTCCGGGTAACAGGACCGGGGACGGCTTGACCGATACTGCGTCCATCGAGTTCCCGAACCGGAAGAATTTCCCAGGAGGTATTGGTTAAAAATGCTTCGTCGGCGTTATAAACATCATGCCGTGTCAGTGTTGTCTCCACAGCCGGAATGCCCGCCAAACGCGCGCATTCTAGCACAAAGCGGCGGGTCACGCCATTCAAGATTCCCCTCGCCGAAGGGGTCAAAAGCCTCCCTTTTTTTACCATAAAAATATTGCCCACACTGACCTCCGCCACAAAGCCTTCGGCATCCAGAAAAAGCCTTTCAAAGGGCTGGGGTTCGGGATCAAAAAGCGCCAGAACAGCGTTTTGATAGGCATTCGTTTTGGCTTCCGGCGCAGAGGCATGCGTGGAGGACCGGCGGAAAGCAGTCGCGCGAAGCACAATACCTTCTTCATGAATCTTTTTTGAAATCGTGCGTTTTCCCGCAAAAACCAGAACTTGATTTTCCCAAACGGTAAGGCGAAGGGAAATGACTTCCCTGCTTGATAACACGGGAAATTCACGAAGATAGGTTTTGAGAGCGGCGGTCAGTTCCAGCTTCAATTCTGCCGGGGATTGAGGAAGGCACAGGCCAATGCTTCGAGCGGATTCCTGGAGCCGCTCCAGATGCTCTTCCAGGCGGAAAATTTTCCCCTGATAGGCGCGAAGACTTTCAAAGGTCCCTTTTTCCAGTTCTCCGAATCCTTCGATTCCGCGCAGCGGCAAAACTTTCTTCCCCTTCGCATAGACTTGAAAACTCATCTTGCGGTCCCCTTAAAAGAAGCGGCACGAACAAGCGCTTCAGCCAAAGCCTCTCCTTTGTGCAGAGTTTCTTCATACTCGCGTGCGGGGTTGGAATCATAGACAATTCCGGCGCCTACCTGAAGATGCCCCCGGTTTCCTTTGAGAACAAGGGTTCGAATCACAATATTCATGTCCATGTCGCCTGAAAAATCAAGGTATCCCATGGAACCGGTGTAAAGGCCCCGCGCGCAAGGCTCCAGCTCATCAATGATTTCCATGCACCTTATTTTAGGGCATCCGGTCACGGTTCCGCCGGGAAACATGGCCAGAAAAAGATCCAGCGCGTCTTTTCCTTTCTGGAGTTTGCCCGTGATTTTCGAAACAATATGAAGCACATGGGAATAGGCTTCAATCTTCATCATCTCTTCAACGCGAACAGAACTCCACTCGCAGACACGCCCCAGATCATTGCGTTCAAGATCCACGAGCATAATGTGTTCCGCCCGCTCTTTTTCATTGGAAAGTAATTCTTTCTTAATAGGCTCAGTGCTTCCCGATAAAGGCTTTTTCCTCGTGCCCGCAATCGGGCGGGTTTCACAAATCCGTCCGCGTTTGGACACAAGCCGTTCGGGCGAACAGGAGATAATTTCAAGGTCGCGGATCTTAAAAAAAGATGCGAAAGGCGAGGGATTAATCGCGCGCAAGGCGTCATAAAGCTTGAGCTTTGAGCCTTCACAGGAAAAAGAAAACCGCTGTGAAAGGTTGGCCTGATAAATGTCCCCGGCTTCAATATACCGCTTCGCGCGCTTCACCATACTTTCAAAGCGGGAGCGCGGTATGCCCGGTTTAAAGGGGCCCATTTTGAAGCCCCCGGGAAGAGGTCTGGGCTTTTTAAAGAAACCTCTCATTCGCGACAAAGACTCCCGGGCCTTGGGTGTCCGGGACCCCTGATGAGTAACCAGCCAGTAAACACTTTTGGCATGGTCATAAACAATTACATCACGGAAAAAACCAAAGTAAAAAGGAGGGATTCCGGAATCGGTTTTGAGCGTTTGAACTTTCTTCTCAAAATGAGCCGCAAGGTCGTAGGCCCAGTACCCCACCGCTCCCCCAGAAAAAAAAGGAAGCGCTTTCGCTTTCTTCACCTGCTGCTTTTTTAAAACGGTCCGGAGGATTTGGAGCCAGTTTTTACCGGAATAAGCGGCACTTCGGTCTCCCTGCACGCGCACTTTTGAATGCGTGAAAGGCCCCGGCTCCAGGAAAACTTCGAGGTAGGGATTGATTCCTAGGTAAGAGTAGTTCTGATCAGGTCTTTTGTAGCGCACACTGTCGAGGAAAAAGCAAACAGGGGCTTCCGTGTAAATATTCTGGAAAATTTCCCAGGGCTCCAGAGGTGATTTCAGCCGCTCAACAACACGCGTGAGCATTTCGGGCAACCGGAACTATTCCGCTTTTTTGAGGTACTTAAGGAAATCACTTTCCGTGGTCATGACAAGGCGGCTCTTTTTCAGCGCTGCAGGGTATTTCTCAAGCGTGCTCATAAAGGCATAAAAATCAGGGTCCAGGGAGTAGGCGTCTCCATAAACCTCGATCGCTTTCGCATCCGCTTCCCCCTTGATTTTCTGGGCATTCCGGTAAGCTTCAGAATTGATCCGCTTAAGTTCCTTGTCGCGCTGCCCTTCAATTTCCGCGCGAACCCCCTGACCTTCGGAACGAAGCTGTTCCGCGGCACGGTTGCGCTCGGAAACCATACGCTCAAAAACGCGCTTTTGCACGGTCTCGATATAATTAATTCTTTTGATGCGGAGATCAATCAGCTCAATACCGTATTCCTTCACGACCTTGCGCGCGGACTCAATAATTTCGCGCGTGATTTGATAGCGGCCGATTTCCACTTTTTCGAAATCCAGATCCCCCAGCAAATCATCATGCTGCGGGCCCAAGCCAAGAATATCATTGGAGCTTCGGACAATATCCACCAGGTTGTAACGGCTGATATGGTTGCGTGTCACACCGTCCATGATGTCATCAAGGCGGGACTGGGCATTGCGTTCATTATGCATGGTCTGCAAAAACAAAAGCGGGTTCTCAATACGCCAACGGCCCGTCACATCAACCCAGATAAACTTCTTATCCAGTGTCGGCACTTCGGAGGGATAACCGTCCCAATTCAGGATCCGTTTATCAAACTTCCGGACATCCTGCGTAAACGGTGTTTTCCAATGCAACCCCGGGGTCTTAATGGGATCTCCCACGGGTTGGCCGAACTGGGTCACAACGACCTGCTCGGTTTCATCCACGACATACGCGCTATTGACCGCCAAAAGGCCTAATACTGAAAAGAGAATGAGAAGTGCGGCAAGTGTTGTCTGTTTCATGACTGCTGCGCTCCTTTCCGGGGATTCACATCCAGCAAGGGGTAAAGGTTCGCCTGTTTTTCATCGAGGAAGAGCTTGTCTTCAACGTCAGGAAGAACCTGCTCCATCATTTCAAGATAAAGGCGCTTCTTAGTCACTTGGGGTGATTTTTTATAAGCTTCCAGGGCAAGTTTGAAACGCTCGGCGTCACCCTCCGCGCGGTTAATGCGTTCAACCGCATACCCTTCCGCTTCGCGCATAACCTGTTCGGCCTGGCCTTTCGCAAGAGGAACCACCTTGTTGTATTCTTTCCAGGCCTCGTTGATGGAGCGTTCTTTCTCCTGCCGCGCTTCGTTCACAAAGTTAAACGAGGGCTTCACTTCGTTCGGCGGTGTCACATCCTGAAGAATCACATTGCGGATCGTAATCCCCGAACCATACCCGTCGAGCAATTCCTGAAGCATGGTTTCAACCTGCGTTTGAATTTTTTCGCGGCCCGAGGTAAGGATTTGATTAATCGTGTGGTCTCCAATCACTAGTCGCATCACCGATTCCGACATGTTGCGAATGGTTTCTCGGGGATCGCGGACGCGGAAAAGAAACTGAACCGGGTCTTTGACCGTGTATTGAACAATCCATTCGACAACCGCCACATTCAAATCCCCTGTCAGCATCAGCGACTCTTCAAGAAAAGGGTCAGCCCCGGTACCCAGCTGGCGGCGCATGCGCATGGTCCCTTGAGGAGGATCCTGATCACGGCCAATGTAAGAGGTCCTGACGCCGCTTTGAAGTGTCCGGAATCCGAACTCTTCCTTAAAGATATGGGTCACTTTCACATTCCGGACTGTTTCAACGCCAAAAGGCAGTTTCAGGTGAAGTCCCGGGGCTTCCGTACGGACATATTTACCGAACTGCTGAACCACAGCAAGTTCATCAGGACCCACCTGATAAAAAACAGACCCGGCGCCGGACAGTGCAAGCATCAAAATTAAAAGCGGAAAAAGCCAGGGAACGGAACGGAACTGCGGCATCTTTGAATCGTTACCGCCGGGGAAATTGTTGATGTCCATCGGAACCTCCTGTTACGCTCTGAAATTGAGCCTAACGATGTGTCTTGGGGAAGGGGCAATTGATTTAGGCGATTGCGCCGGTCTCATGCTGATAAAAAAGAAGTCCACTGGCCAGCTTCGGGTAAAAATAGGTCGACTTTTGAGGCATCAACTCACGTACTTTTCCCATATCGCTCAAAACCTGAACTTTGGGCGCTTTGAGCAGAAAGGCTGCCTGCACCTTCTTGCCGCTGATTTCAGCAATGGCCTCATCGTCGGAGTGTGTAAATTGAAGATGGGATTCCCACTCGGTTTCAGAAAGCCCAAGCAGAGCTTTCAAAATCAGATACGCAAAGATATTAACATCCAGGTTGTACCAGACTTCCGGTTTCCCGGGGATCATGGCGGCCTTGGCTTTTGCGGCGTCTTTCAAAGTTAGAAGGTATCCTTCTTCGCCGCTCAGAGCTAACCCAAGCGCGGACGCGGTCTGCGAGGCCTTTTCAATACGCGGCATAAGGTCCGCGGGGTTTACCGCGTCCACCTGAAAATAGGCTTTCAGGGATTCCAGCAATTTGGGCGCATTAAAATCTTTTACCCCTGTCAACAGGCGGTGCGTGGGGAGAAGCGCGAGGCCTGGGTCATGAAATCCCACGAGGGCCATATAAACAAAATCTGAGGGCAGCTCCTGATTCTCTCCAGCGCCCGCGGCCGCACGGCGCTCAAGACTGTATTCCAAAGAAGTTTGATAACGGTGATGGCCATCCGCAATGTAAATGCGCTGCGAGGAAAAAGCTTCGCGCAATTTACGGACAAGCGATTCATCCGAAATTTGCCACAGTGTTTGCGTAACGCCTTTTTCATCGGTAACGTCAAAGAGCGGCTTGGAAGAAGCTGCAATCCCGGGAATCAGGGGAATGATTTCATTTTTGGAATCTTCAAAAAGGCCAAAGACAGGCGAAAAATTAGTCTGTGTTGCTTCCAGGAGACGGCGGCGGTCCGCGCGGGGCTTGGCCAGCGTCCGTTCATGAGGAATCACAATCTGTTTATCAAAAGGTTCCAGCTTAAGCGCCCCAAGGAAAGCCGAGCGGTTCTGCGCCTTACCCGTGCGAGGATCCTTGAATTTCTGCTGGTAGAGATAAAAAGAAGGTTTTTCTTCCTTTTTTAAAACGCCCTCTTTTTTCCACTGAGAAAAGAAGTCGCGGGCACGCGTGTAGCGGTTGTCCGCATCCGTGTCACTTTCCAGAATTTTGTTGAGGATAAGCCGGATACAATTATAAGGTGACCGTTCATAAAGAGATTCCTGCTCGGCCGGAGAAATGACATCGTAAGGAGGCGCCAAAACATCTTTGGCCTGAACGCGCGACATATCATAACGCAGAGCGCGGAAGGGCCTGAAGTCTGCGAGCTTTTGGGATTGAGTAGGTGCTGTTTCAGTCTTCATAAGGACGTGCAGTGTAACACAAGAGTTTTTCTTTGACAAGGCGTTGAGGGGTCACTACACTTAAAAAATTCCGGCAGGTTTTTTTGCTGTTTTAACATCTAAAATCGGATTTTAAATTATGTCTTTCTTGCTCCGCCAGGTCCGGCATTTAACACGTTACTTCTTTCTTCTCGGCGGCCTTGCCTTTTATCTTCATTACCGCAACACCGCGCCGAACATTTCCCTGGTTTTCATGGCGCCCTGCATTTATCTTGCCAGCCTCTTAAAAACTTACGCGGCGCCGCTTTTCAAGTCTTTGCCCACAACCCAGAACATGACGGACTTTGGCTACCTTCTTCCCGTAACCCTCATCTACTTCGGACTCATCGGTTTTCTCTTCAAACAGCTTTGGAATGAACGCGGTCCGGTAAGAACGTTAACGATGATTGTCCTTGCGGGATTTCTTGGCTTTATTCACTTCATGTCCTGGCAAATACTCTCGGGCTATACGGTCACCGAGTTTTAAACCGCTCAGCGGACCTTAGCGCCATCCTCAATAGGCCTTTCGGGCACGACCACCGTAAGACTGGCATCATCCGAAGCGGCCAGCAGCATCCCCTGTGACTCAACACCGCGAAGAACCGTAGGTTCGAGGTTGTTCACAATGACGATTTTTTTTCCGGTCAGTTCGTCCGCTCCATAGTGAGCACGAATTCCCGCCACAATTGTCTTTCTTTCCTCGCCCACTTTAACTTTCAGGACATAAAGACGGTCTGCGTTCGGATGAGGCTCTGCAGTTTCAATCACCGCCACGCGAAGTTCCAATTTCTTAAAATCATCGATGGTAATCATGCTCTCTCCTTGCCTTTAAAGGCGAGCATCTTAACATAAAACCTTAAAAGCGCCCCCCTTTTTAAGATTTCCGGGCTCCGGAGATGACATCTTTCTTCAATCCGGGTATGATAGTCCTCTCTTTCAACCCTTAACCCGAGGCGCCCCATGCTGCGAAAAATTGTCTACCCCTACATCGAAAGCACCCTCAAAAAAACAGCGCATCTTCTTGACGCCCAAGGCATCACTCCTAATCAGCTCACGATTGCCGGACTTGTTTTAAACTTCGCGGCCGGCTGGATTTACGCGTCGGGCCATCTTGTCCTGGGATCCTGGGTTGTGATTTTGGCCGGCTTTGGGGACATGATGGACGGTGCTTTGGCCCGGGAATGCAACAAGGCTACAAAATTCGGCGCTTTTCTTGATTCCGTGACGGACCGTTACTCGGATTTTTTTATTTTTGGCGGATTGGCCCTTCATTTCGCGCGCACGGGCCAAGGGGCTCTTCTTGTGATTACTCTTGGTGCTTTGGCCGGCGCCTATGCGGTCAGCTACGCAAAAGCCCGCGCAGAAAACTTTATCAAAAATTGCGGCGTGGGCATTTTTGACCGGGCCGTGCGCATCGTTCTCTTGCTTGTGGGCTGCATGATTCCAGGGCTTCTCACCGTTTCACTTTGGGTGCTTTTTCTGGGTTCCAATGCAACTGCCCTTCACCGGATTCTTCACGCTCAAAAAATAATGAACACACCGCCTGAAGCGGCCGCTTAAACCATGCAGAGAGTGGCGCTTCCTCTTCTTTTAGGAATGCTTGCACTCACTTTCCCGCTGCAGGCAGCAGAAAATGCAGATGCTGTTCTGCGCAGAATCGAAACACAGCGTTTCCGCTGGATGGGCGTAAAAGCTGAAGCGACCCTCACTTTCACCACAGCTCAGGGCAAATCAGCTTCCTGCTCGGGCCGTATGACGTATTACCGGCTCGAAGAAAAAATGCTCCTTGAGTGCTTCAACACGCGCGGGCAAACGCTTTTCATCTTTTCCACTGCAGACGCCGAATTTGAGCTCTACCTGGCAGCAGATCAGACCCTCTACCGCGGCAACATTTTTGACCTGGATGATTCGGATCAGCTCTCAAGCCACATCAAGCCCTTTGACCTTTACCGCGCTTTGAAACCCATGCCCGTCTTGCCAGGACAAGCCCACATTGCTTCAAAAACCGAAAACTCAACAGTCCTTAATGTTTGGGGGCTTTCTCAGGGGAAGCCCTACGTGAAACGCGTTTTCACAGTCACTGGGCGGGGAGATGTGCCGGCAGAAACTTACCTTGGCGCGGACGGCGAAAAAAAGCTCCAAATTTTCCGCGAGGATTACCGTGAGATAGGCTCTGTCCCCCATAAGAAAAAGGAGAAAGTTTTTTTTCCGGAGCATATCCGCATTGAGAACGTCCGCGAACAGACCCAAACCGACATCACTTTTTCTTCTTTAAAACCTCTTTGGAACACGAGCGGGCCGGGCTGGGTACTGAAACTTCCTGAAGGAACCAAGGTGTGGAATCTTCCGCGGTTTAATCCGGACCTTGGGTATGAACAGCCGGTGGCGGGAAGTTAAAAACTCAGGCGGGTTCTTGCTGAGAAAGGCAATGCACAGTTCCCATCCCATACACAACTTCGCGGCAGGGAATCGAAACCACTGTTCGGCCGGGGAATAAATCCTTCACAATACTAAGCGCTTCCTTGTCTTTCGGGTCATCAAACACGGGCAGCAGCACGGTTTTATTGGCGATGTAAAAATTCGCATAGCTCGCGGGCAAGGGTTCATCCTCCACAATAATCGGCGACGGCATCGGTAATTTCACGAGATCCCACTTCCCGCCTTTTAAATTCCTCATTCCCTGCAAAAGCTCCCAGTTTTCCTTGAGCACGGCATGATTAGGGTCTGAGGCGTTGTCTTCCATTGCCGCCACAATCACATTGGGCGAGGTGAAACGAGCAATATCATCAATATGTCCGTCCGTATCATCGCCTGCCACGCCTTCCTTCAGCCAAAGGACTTGCTGAACGCCCAGATAATCGCAGAGAATTTTTTCAATGTCTTTGCGGGAAAGATGGGGGTTCCGGTTCGGGTTCAAAAGGCATTGCTCGGAGGTAAGGCAGGTTCCGGCTCCGTCAACCTCAATAGAACCGCCTTCCAAAACAATGTCCTTGGTAAAGCACGGGTGGGAAACCATGGCGGCATCCTGAAAAAGTTCATTGTCCGGAAAAAGATCCTCGTATTTTCCGCCCCAGGCGTTGAAGCGCCATTTGCACCAGGCCTTGGCACCCGCTTTTCCCTTAAGGTAAGTCGGGCCGTAGTCACGGATCCAGGAATCAACCGCCGGTTTTTCGTAAAACACCACGTTGCGGATTAACGAACCAGCACCCTTAAGCCCCTTTTCCACCTTCTCCCGCTCCGCCGCATTGCGCACAATCAGCCGCACTTTTTCATGCGGAAGCAATGCCTCCATCATTTGGAGATAAGAACGTTCGACAATTTCGAGACGGCCGTCTGGCCAGGTGATCAGATTGCCGGGCCAAGTCAGCCAGGTAGCTTCATGGGGTTCCCATTCCGCCGGCATACTAAATCCAAGAGAAGCTGGTGTTGCGAGGGCAGTTGATTTTGCGGAAGAAGTCATAAGAAACTCAGTCGAGGTAGCGGGACGTCAAGCCGCCATAGGCATCAATGCGGCGGTCCCTCAAAAAAGGCCAATGGCGGCGCGTATCTTCTACGCGTGCGAAATCGCATTCCACAAGAAGGATTTCTTCAGAGCTCTCACCGGCTTCGGCAATCACTTTTCCAAACGGGTCCGCGACAAAGGATTTACCCCAAAAAGTCAAATCACCTTCAGGGCCTACCCGGTTCACAGCCGCCACAAACACTTCATTGGCCACCGCGTGTCCGCGCTGAACAGTCTGCCATGCCGAGTGCTGATCTTTGGCAACTCCGGCATCTGATTTGTGCCAGCCTATGGCGGTGGGATAAAAAAGAATTTGGGCACCGGTGAGTGCCGTAAGGCGGGCACCCTCCGGAAACCACTGGTCCCAGCAAATCAACACTCCGATTTTGCCGTAGCGAGTGTCAAAAGATTTGAACCCCAGATCTCCCGGAGAAAAATAGAACTTCTCGTAGAAATTAGGGTCATCCGGGATATGCATCTTGCGGTATAGGCCAAGAACGGAACCATCGGCGTCAATCACCACGGCGCTGTTGTGATAAACCCCTTCTGCCCTCTTTTCAAAAACCGGGGCAATAAGAACCACGGATTTTTCACGCGCAACTTCGCGGAGGGTTTCGACCGTGGGACCTGGAACGGGTTCCGCAAGATCAAAAAGGGAGTGGGTTTCAGTCTGGCAGAAATAAAGCGATGCGAAAAGCTCCTGAAGGCAGACGATTTGGGCGCCCTTGTCAGCGGCTTCGCGGATTTTCTCCACGGCTTTGCGGACATTTGCCGTCTTTTCAGACGCGCAGCGCATCTGCACAAGTCCGATTTTCACTTTGGAAGGAGCCATCTCGGAAGGAGCTCTAGTGGATCAAAACAGCGACCGCAATGACCGTCGTCCAAAGGCCGTCTTTATGACCTTCGGCGCTCTGCGTCAGCTCACGGGTTTTCACGATGTCGCCGGAAATTTTCCACTGCGCTTTTCTCTTATCGTAGCTGGCCTCGGGATCAAACTTCACGCCAAGCGTGGTTGCCAGCATGCCGGCCGCAAGGTCTTCCGCGTAATCCGCGGTTTTCTTTTCCGTCCAGCCGTAAGTATGCGCTTCTGAAAGATACCCATACTGCTCGGGCTTTTTCGGAAAAGCCATACCAATAGAGGCTGCAATAAGACGGTTCGGCTCGTTCGTGGCAGCTTCCGCGATGACCGTAAAAAGGATCTGTCCGGGCGAAAGGTATTTCAAACCGGCTTCTTTGGAAAGCATTTTGCAGTTCGGAGGATAGATGCTGGAAACTCGGACGAGGTTGAAAGGGGCAATCCCCGCATCACGGAGCGCGACTTCAAAGCTCGAAAGCTTTTCCTTGTGAATACCAACACCTTTGGTCAGAAACATTTTATTGGGAAGGATCACTTCTATTCCTCCTGTGTAAATGAAAAATGGAAAGTATTTTCGGCGCTTTTGTCCGGGGTCTTTTTGCCGAGATGAGCGTAATTTAACATCTTCTCGTTTCGCAATCAAAACCTATTTCTGGCAAACCGGACAATAATGAGAGCTTCGGCCCGCCAGCCGGATCACCCGGATCTCTTTCTGACAGACCGGGCAAGGCCTCCCGCCTCTTCCGTAAACCTGGTGGCGGTTCTGGAATCCCCCCTTCTGACCATCCAGATGACGGTAATCATCCACACTGGACCCTCCGCAATGAATGGCCTCTTCCAGGGTCACACAGACAAACCTATGGAGTTTCATCAACCGCGCCCGGCTGAGGGCGGAGGCTTTTCGCTTGGGATGAATGCCGGCACGAAAAAGGCTTTCATCCGCGTAGATGTTCCCGACCCCTGACACCAGCCTCTGGTTAAGCAATAGGGATTTGATCGGAGCTTTTCTGTTCCTGAAGCTTCCGGCAAAGGCTTCAGGGGTCACTTGAAAAGGATCCGGGGCCGTAAGCCGTATGCCTTCGGGCAGTTTCGCGGAGTCCCCTTCGTGGAAGATGACCCGGCCAAAACGGCGGGGATCACTAAAAAAAAGCCGGTTCTTAATCCCTTTGAAGGCAATTTCAACGTGGGTATGCGGCAGCTTACACTCTGGGGCCAAAAGAAGCCTTCCGGTCATGCCAAGATGGAACCAAAGCTGTTTTCCTGACTCGGTGGGAAAACAAAGGTATTTACCCCTCCTTGTAATCCGGGTCAAACACTCGCCTTCAAGCCGTTTCTTAAAAACCGCGGAGGAAACGTTCAAGACCCTCGGATCGTGAACCGCGATAGATTCTATCCGGGATCCTTCCACGGTTTTGGAAAGCTGGCGAAGAAGGGTTTCAACCTCGGGAAGTTCGGGCATATTCTTAGGGAGAGCTGAGAAGGTTTAGAAGAAAAATGTCGGATTAAAAAAAATTACCGGATGCCTTCATCGAGCGGGATTCTTTCGTCTGCCTTGGATTCCGCGCGGCGGTAATAACGGATCGAGGCATCTCCTGATTTCCAGCAAAAAAAGATGAACTCGCCATTCCGGATCCCCGGCAGGTCGACCCAGCCCTTTTCTAAATCCTGAACCAGGCATCCCAGCTGAGTAATTTTCTCGGCTTCGCGGCGCAGGTCTAAAAGGTCTTCCTCTAAAGACATGTAATCCCGCTCCAGCTCCGCGGTGGAACCCTGGGAAAGACCCGAGGATTGTTCGGCTTCGGTCAAAAGCTCATGAAGAAAAGCCGAGTCATGGCGTCGGTCATAGATTTCTTTCTTGGCAATCAAGTGGCGGATGCGGGAATCAAGAAGCGGAATCAGCGCCGTGGCTTCTTCAAAAGTGTAATAGCGAGGGGGCTTTTTCATGGCTTATTCTCCGAAACGTTCATCGGGCGCTGTCTCACTGGCTAAGGCGGGAATAAGACCTCCACCGCGGGCTACGTTGATGACGCTTTCTGAACTGAGGCGTGAAAAACCGCCTGCGTATTTACTGCCGAAAACCAGCAGATTAAAATTGTGTTTTTTATAGGCGAAATCAAGTTTCCGGTTCACCACCTCGGGAACCGTCATAATCGGTATGTTTACGTACTCCTGAACCACCCAGTCGCCCTTCAAAGCTTTATCAATCACGGCATTCCAGTCATGATCCGGCGTTTCGCAGCCAATGGTCACGTCACGGCCGCCGTATCCGTGAGAGGGTTTCAGGATAAGCGTTTCTTTTTCCTCTTTCAGAAAATCAATAAGATAAATTTTCTTGCGGCCGTAAAAGTCTTCCGCATCCGAAAGGCGGCGCGTCCACGGAATGTGGTCACGTTTGGCGCGATTCTCATTTTCCGTGAAGAAGTGGTCGTACTCGGGGTTGGTCAGAATAGACAGAAGCGCCTTGGTGCTGGCAATCCTGGACCGCAGCGGGTTCACCATACAGATGGCACGTTCACGGTAGGCCTTAATCAGATCCTCAACTTCGTCCAGGCGCTCAAGCAATTCATCAAATAAAGCGCGCCGATAGACCAAATGAATCCGAAGATTCTTGTGATAGAGCTTGCCGCCCTTGTACTTCAAATCGCGAGGGTCTGCGATCGTGGTCTTGTAACCCTTAGACTCGAAAACGTTTTTGATAAATTCAAATTCCGCGACGGTCCGGGCAAAACGCCAGTCCACAATCGCGATTGTCGGGGTTTCAAAACCGCCGAATTCTTCGTAGGCCTCAAGCAGCGCATTCAAAAGACTCTGAATGCGTTCCGTCTTCAAAAGCTGGGCATCTTTGAAAAAATCCTGAAGCGGTTCTTCGCTTAAAAAAATATTCTCAGCGTGATCCCCGTAAGCGGCTCCTGCCGGAGAGTCGCAGTTGAATTCCACCAGTTTAAGGCTTTCACCTTCAAGCAGGGCATCGAAACGGGCCAGCACAACATTTTGGGAATAGCCGGGATCAATCTTAATCAGTTCCGCGGCGTCCGGATTGATTTTGTAAACATGGGCGAGGTGTCCTTCCTCAAAATAAAGGCGGGTCGCGGTATTGATTACACGCGTCAAGGTCGAAGACACACGCTTGAGCAGATTCACCTGCTTAGAGGTAAGAAAAAGACTCTTGTAAAAGGTGGGAATCGTAAAACGGCCGTACTTGAAACTGGTTTTTTCAAGTCTTTCCGAAAACTTGGGAATTGCCTGAATGATTTCGGATTCGCGTGACCTTAGATACTGATCAAACGCGTGATCCAGATTCTTGGTCATACGTTTGCCCCAAAATGGATTCCATCGTTTCGCCAAGCAAAGCGGGACTCAGCGCTACATGCACGCCCGCTTTTTCGAGACGCTTAATCTTGTCTTCGGCTTTTCCGGAACCTCCGGAAATAATGGCACCGGCGTGCCCCATCCGCTTACCGCTCGGGGCTGTCGATCCCGCAATAAAAGCCACTACGGGTTTCGTCATCTTGGTTTCGATATATTCAGCGGCTTCCTCTTCCGCGCTTCCGCCGATTTCGCCGATCATGATAACACCCTTAGTCTTGGGGTCTGCTTCAAAGAGGGCCAGAACTTCCACAAAATTCGTACCGACCACAGGGTCACCGCCGATACCGATACAGGTAGACTGACCAATGCCGCGGGTTGTGAGCTGCCAAACGGCTTCATACGTGAGAGTACCGCTTCTGGAAACAACGCCCACCGAACCTGGCTTGTGGATATAGCCGGGCATGATTCCAATTTTGCATTCCCCGGGAGTGATAATACCCGGGCAGTTCGGGCCAATGAGGATGGAGCGCTTGTGCGAAAGCCAGTTTTTCACTTTCAACATGTCCAGCGCTGGAATCCCTTCCGTGATGCAGACAATCAAAGGAATGCCTGCTTCACCGGCTTCCATAATCGCGGCAATCGCGAATTTCGCCGGAACATAAATCACCGTCGCGTTGGCGCCTGTGGCGTCCTTTGCTTCTTTTACGGAATTAAACACCGGAATGCCTTCGACCTGCTGTCCGCCTTTGCCCGGCGTAACACCGCCGACCACCTGCGTTCCGTATTCTTTCATGCCTTTGGCATGAAAAGATCCGTGTGCACCTGTAATACCCTGAACCAGAACTTTTGTGTTTTTATGAACGAGGATGCTCATTGTGATAGCGCCTGCACGACTTTGTTGGCGGCATCTTCAAACGTCGACGCCGGAATGATTTTAAGGCCTGACTGTTCAAGCATGGCCTTGCCCTGTTCCACGTTAGTCCCCTCAAGCCTTACAACAAGAGGAATGTTCCCCGGAAGCGCATTGCCTTCGGGATTAATTTCTTTGACCGCATTCAAAATACCTTCCGCCACAATATCACAGCGCATAATGCCGCCAAAGATATTCACAAGCACGGCACGCACATTCGGGTCAGCCAAAATAATTTTAAAGGCCGCCGCGACTTTTTCTTTGCTTGCGCCGCCGCCCACATCCAGAAAATTAGCCGGTTCGCCGCCCGCATGCTTGATAATATCCATCGTTGCCATGGCAAGACCAGCGCCATTGACGATACAGCCGATATTGCCGGTCAACCCCACATAACTCAAATTGAATTTTTTGGCTTCAAGTTCCCGAGGGTCTTCCTGGCGGGGATCAAACAGCTGCTCGATGTCAGGGTGGCGGAACGCCGCGTTTTCATCAAAATTAATCTTGGCATCAATCGCGATAACGCTTCCGCTTTTCATGATCGCAAGCGGGTTGATCTCAACAAGCGAGCAGTCCAGTTCGATGAAAAGCTTCGCCATAGCCTGAAAAATGGAGGCAAAGGCTTCAACCTTGGAAGAATCCATGACAAGGCGGGCCGCAGTACGCCTTGCGGTCTCCTCATCAAGCCCGTTTTCCACAGAAAAGTATGTTTTAAGAATTTTGGACGGGTCCTGCACCGCGACTTCTTCAATGTTCATACCTCCCGCCTCGGAAACAATGAGGCAGGGCTTGGCGAGACTGCGGTCCAGCACCACGCTGGCGTAATATTCTTTGGTAATTTCCTCCGTCAGCTCAATCAAAACCTTGTCGATGGGTTTGCCTTCCGCTCCGGTCTGATGCGTTACAAGCCGGGTGCCAAGCATGGCTGCGGCGCGGTCCCGGACTTCTTCCGGCGAGCGGGCTACCTTAATACCCCCGGCTTTGCCGCGGGCACCCGCATGAACCTGGGCTTTGACAATAAAGAAGGGGCCTTGGTTAACGCGCTGCTGGGCGCCTTGGAATGCTTCCTCGGGAGAAGAGGCCACAAAACGCTCGTGGCCGGGAATGCCGTAACGGCTGAAAATTTCTTTGGCCTGATATTCATGAATATTCATTTAGCGTTTCTCAATCGGGGTGTAATGCTGATCCACCGGACCGATGTATTCGGCCGAGGGGCGGATCAGACGGTTATCTTTCTGCTGTTCGATCACATGCGCAGTCCATCCGGCAACCCGGCTGGCCGCAAAAATGGTCGTGAAAAAATCAATCGGAAATCCCAGGATATAGAGCACTGAAGCGGAGAAAAAATCCACGTTGCAGGGGATCTGCTTACGCTCCAGCATGACTTTTTCGACCCGGTTTGAGATCTCCATCCATTTGGTATTTCCAACTCTCTCGCAGGATTTACGCGCGATTTCCCGGAAAGCTTCCGCGCGCGGATCCGCCTGCTTATAAATACGATGTCCGAACCCCATCACCTTCTTTTTATGGTCGAGAAGTTCGTTCACATAGGTTTCGGCGCGTGAAGGGTCCCCGATATCCAGAATCATTTCCATCGCGCGCTGGTTCGCAGAGCCGTGCAAATCCCCTTTCAGGGTGCCCACAGCGGAAGTCACGGCGGAGTAAATATCCGACTGGGTTGCCGTGGTCACGCGCGCGGCAAAAGTCGAGGCGTTTAAGCCATGATCCGCAAGAAGAATCAAATAGGCGTCGAGCGCCCGCACCATTTCTTTTTCAGGAGCTTTGCCGTGCATCATCCGAAGAAAATCTTCGGCGTGAGAAAGAGAGGGATCGGGAGCGATCGGTTCCAAACCTTGGCGGATACGGTAAAAGGCCGCAATAAGCGTGGCGAAATGAGCGGTTAGTTTAAGTGCCTTCGCTCCGCTTTTTTCAGAGTCATAGGTGTCGCCGTCCGGATCATAAAGCCCGATGACCGAGGCCAGGGTGCGAAGAATCGCCATCGGGTGCGCGCCTTTTGGAAAACTCTTCAAATGATCCAGGATTTCTTTACGGACCACACGTTCTTTACCAAGACTGGCCTTAAAGGATTCGAGCTGGGCGGCTTTCGGCAAGGCACCATACCAGAGCAGATAAACCACTTCTTCAAAAGAGCAAGACCCGCTTTCAATGAATTCCTGAATCGGAATGCCCCGGTAATACAGCTGGCTTCCGGGACCATCAACATGGCTAAGAGACGTCTGCGCAGCCAAAACACCGTCAAGACCTTTGACGACTTTGGAGGCTTCTTTCAACATATCCGAAGGAAGGGGCGTTTGCTGTGACATAGACGGGTATTATACTCAAACGCTTTCAAGCCGCATCAATAAAAAGCGCGGACGGTGAGGAAATTTAAAAAAGAAAATTAACGGAACTTCAACGAGGGGGCTAAACGGCCGAATTTTCCCGCAAGATGATCTCCGGCATAGCGGACATAACGTTCTGCCCAAGCTTTCAAGCCTTTGATTTCATCACGCGAGAGTTTCCGGATCAATTTCGCGGGACGGCCGAAATAAAGATGCCCCGATTTTAATTTCTGGCCATGGGTTACCAGGCTTCCCGCTCCGAGAAGCACACCGTCTCCGATCACGGCTCCGTCGAGCACAATGGACCCCATCCCCACAAGTGTCTGATCCCCCACCCGGCAGGCATGCAAAAGCACCTGATGACCGACCACGACATAGTCGCCCACGACGCAGGCATGATTCTTTTCAACATGAAGAACTGAGTTGTCCTGAATATTAGAATAGCGGCCGACCACCACTCGGTTAATGTCGCCGCGAAGCACACAACCGGGCCAAACGCTGGCATAATCACCGATTTTTACACGCCCAATAAGGTGAGCGGCGGGATCAATATAGACGCGCTTACCCAGAACGGGCATCAGCGGTTTTACAGATTTTGTTGCAGTTTTCTTTGCAGGCATTCCGGCCTTTATTTGAGGAGCTGGCGCAAAACGTATTGAAGGATGCCGCCATGGCGGTAATAGTCAAGCTCAACAGGCGTATCAATGCGGCAGGCCGCGAAAAAAGTTTTAATCCCTTTGGCCCCTTCCGCTTTAACTGTCAGCTTTTTCCCGGGTTTGAGGTCGCCCGCGATACCTTCGATCGAAAAGACTTCTTCGCCGGTCAATCCAAGGGACTGAGTGTTTTCTCCGTCAAGAAACTGGAGCGGAAGAATACCCATTCCAATCAGGTTCGAACGGTGAATGCGTTCAAAGCTTTCCGCAATCGCGGCACGGATCCCCAAAAGCGCAGGACCTTTGGCGGCCCAATCGCGCGAAGACCCGGAGCCGTATTCTTTCCCAGCCAGAACAATCAGCGGGGTTTTGCTGGCCGCGTACTTCACGGACGCGTCATAAATCGACACTTTTTCAACTCCCGGAAGATGGCGTGTCCACCATCCTTCAACACCGGGCACGAGAAGATTTTTCAACCGTACATTGGCGAAAGTACCGCGAACCATCACTTCATGGTTCCCTCTTCGCGCTCCGTAAGAGTTAAAATCCTTGGGGTTAACCCCCAGTGACTGTAAATACTGGCCGGCAGGGCTGTCTTTAGCAATGTTCCCGGCCGGAGAAATATGATCCGTGGTCACGGAATCGCCCACCATGACAAGCACACGGGCGCCGCGGAGATCTTGAAGAGCGGCAGGCTCTTTGGGCATGTGATCAAAGTAAGGTGCCCGCTTGATGTAGGTCGATTTTTCGTCCCAGGTGTAAGTGTCGCCGGAAGAGGACTTGATCGCCCGCCAGTTTTCATCACCGTCAAACACATTGGCGTATTGACGTTTGAACATCCCCGACTGAACCTTTCCCATGGCTTCATGGACTTCCTTATTAGAAGGCCAAAGATCCTTAAGATAAACGGCTTCCCCTGAAGCTGTTTTGCCAATAGGCGTGATGGTGAGGTCCATATCGGCTGTTCCTGCAAGAGCATACGCCACCACAAGCGGCGGAGAAGCGAGATAATTGGCACGGACTTGCGGATTTACACGGCCTTCAAAGTTACGGTTTCCCGAAAGAACCGCAGCCGCCACGATATCTTTTTCTTTCACGGCCTTGCTCACGGCATCAGGAAGCGGTCCGGAATTACCAATGCACGTTGTGCAGCCAAAGCCCACGACATTGAATTTCAGTTTTTCAAGATAGGGAAGAAGTCCGGTTTCTTTTAAGTAATCGACCACCACTTTCGAGCCAGGCGCAAGACTGGTTTTGACCCAGGGCTTAACCGAAAGCCCTTTCTCAACCGCTTTTTTGGCAAGAAGGCCCGCGGCAATCAGAACCGCGGGATTTGAGGTGTTGGTACAGCTCGTGATCGCGGCAATGACCACTGCACCGTCATTGATTTCATAAGTTTCTGAGGCAGTCTGAACCGTTGCACGGCCATCGTCCTGAAGAAGCGGCTGAAAGGAAGTGCGGAAAGACTCCCCCACCTGTTTAAGGGAAACTCGGTCCTGCGGACGTTTCGGCCCCGCAAGGCTTGGCTCGACATCTTCCAATCGAAGTTCAAGGTTATCTGAGAAAATAGGCTCCGCACTGTCCGCCTCGCGGAAAAGCCCCTGCTCCCTGCAGTAGGTTTCCACTTTTTTCACCTGCTCGTCCGAACGCCCCGAAAGGCGAAGGTAATTCAAAGTCTCATTGTCGATTGGGAAGAACCCCATTGTCGCTCCGTACTCAGGCGCCATGTTGGCAATCGTGGCACGGTCTGCCAGCGAAAGCTCGTTCACACCTGGCCCGTAAAATTCGACGAATTTTCCAACCACCCCTCTTTTGCGAAGTATTTGTGTCACGGTCAATACAAGATCCGTGGCAGTCATACCTTCACGCATGCGTCCAAGCAGTTTAAAACCCACCACTTCAGGAATCAGCATCGAGCAAGGCTGGCCCAGCATTGCGGCTTCGGCTTCAATTCCGCCGACGCCCCAGCCCAGCACGCCGAGACCATTAATCATGGTCGTGTGGGAGTCTGTTCCCACCAGCGTATCCGGATACATCAGCGTTTCATTTCCGGATTTCTTCGTAAATACAACGCGGGCGAGAAACTCAAGATTCACCTGATGAACAATGCCCGTTCCGGGCGGCACCACCTGGAAATCGCGGAACGCCTGCTGTCCCCAGCGGAGGAACTGATAACGCTCGTTGTTGCGCTGATACTCCAGGGTTACGTTATCACGGAAAGCCTCGGGCGTTCCGAACGCATCCACCTGCACAGAGTGATCAATCACAAGATCCATTGGTTCAAGCGGGTTGATCTTTTTCGGATCGCCGCCCATTTTTTTGATGTGATCACGCATGGCCGCAAGATCCACGACCACTGGAACTCCCGTAAAATCCTGCAAGAGTACCCGGGCAGGGGTAAAAGCGATTTCCTTATCTGATTTTTTGGAGGCATCCCACTGAGCCAAGGCTTCGATATCCTCGCGGCGAACGGCCTTACCGTCTTCCGTGCGAAGTAAATTCTCAAGAAGGACACGCAGGGAGTAAGGCAGTTTGCGGATTTTAAACCCTGCTTTCTCAAGAGCATCGAGACGAAAAATAGTAAAGGTTTCGTTTCCGATTTTAAGCAAAGATTTGGCATTAAAGCTGTTCATGGGTCTCCAGATTTCACATCCCTTATTCAGGGCCGTGATGACTTAGCTTGGTTAAGAAGTTCTACTTTGGTATCGCAGACAGATTGATTTTGGCGCAGTTTTCACGGACATGCTCCGCGGAAACGTGCAAAGCCTTCCGCTGATCATCACTGATCGGAAGCTCAATCACTTCCACGATGCCGGAACGTCCGAGCTTAGCCGGAACGCCGCAATACACATCACGGATTCCATACTCGCCTGCCAGGTACGCGCAGACAGGAATAATTTCTTTCGTGTCCTGCAGAACAGCGCGGACCATCCGCACAGCAGAAGACGAAGGCGCGTAATACGCGCTTCCCGTTTTGAGATACTTCACGATTTCGGCGCCGCCGTCCCGGGTGCGCTGATTAATCTGTTCAATCTTGTCGGCAGGCAAGAGCTCGGTGACGGGCTTCCCCTTCACAAGCGTATGCTGCGGCACAGGAACCATCTCATCGCCGTGGCCGCCAAGCACCATAGCCTTCACATCGGAAGGCTTGCACTTTAAGGCTTCCGCGATAAAGTAAGCGCAGCGCGCGGAATCCAGTTCACCAGCCATTCCAAAAATGCGGCGCGTTTCAAAGCCTGATTTTTTCCAGGCAAGATAAGTCATCACATCCAGCGGGTTGGTAACCGTGATAATAATAGCCTTGGGGGAATACTTGGCGCATTGCTCCACAATCGCGCCGACAATTTCCGCGTTCTTGAAAAGAAGATCATCGCGGGTCATGCCGGGCTTGCGGGCAAGGCCGGCTGTAATCACGATGACATCGGAATCCTTGGTGTCTTCGTAATTGTTCGTCCCGATGATGTTCGTGCTAAAACCCTCCACCGGGGCGGACTCCATCATGTCCAAAGCCTTGCCCTGAGGAAGCCCCTCCACAACGTCGATCAAAACAACATCTGCGATTTCTTTTTCAACAAGCCGCTGCGCGGTGGTTGAACCGACAAATCCTGCGCCGACAACAGTCACTTTTGGTTTCGCCATAAAAATTCTCTCCTTATAAAAAACCGCGGGGGGAGTGCGGAATAGTTTACTTTCCGACTTTGGAAAGCTGCATCTTGCGGATAATGGCATCGCCCATTTCACGGGTGCCTACCGCTGTTGGATCATTTTTGTTGGCTTTCATATCGTATGTCACATCCTTGCCTTCACGGATCACTTCCGCCGTCGCATTTTCAAGCCGGTCAGCCGCTTCATGCTCTTCCAGATAACGCAGCATCAAGACCCCGGAAAGGATCAAAGCTGTAGGATTCACCTTGTTCAAGCCTTTGTACTTGGGCGCGGAACCATGGGTGGCTTCAAACATCGCACCATTCGATCCGATATTGGCGCCCGGAGCGACCCCGAGTCCCCCGATCAAACCCGCGCAAAGATCAGAAAGAATATCCCCGTAAAGGTTCGGAAGAACCAGCACGTCATAAAGTTCGGGCATCTGAACCAGCTGCATGCTCATGTTGTCAACGATCCTGTCATCAAATTCGATATCCGGATATTTTTTTGCCACTTCGCGCGCAACCTCAAGGAAAAGGCCGTCCGAATATTTCATGATGTTGGCCTTGTGAACCGCCGTCACCTTCTTGCGCTTGTACTTGCGGGCATATTCAAAGGCGTAGCGGACAATACGTTCCGTTCCGAAAACAGAAATCGGCTTGATGCTGACGCCGGAATCAGGACGGATCTTCTTGGCCGCGTATTTATTAATAAAGTCGATGACTTCCTGGCACTCCTTCGTGCCCTTTTGAAACTCGATGCCCGCGTAAAGGTCTTCCGTATTCTCACGGACGATCACGAGATCAATATTCTGATACCGCGATCTCACGCCCGCGTAGCTTTTACAGGGGCGAACGCATGCGTACATATCGAGTTCCTTGCGAAGAGCGACATTCACGGAGCGGAACCCCGTGCCCACGGGAGTGGTGATCGGAGATTTGAGCGCGATTTTATTTTTGCGGATGGATTCAATCACACTATCCGGAAGAGGAGTGCCTGTCTTAGCCATCACGTCAATGCCGGCTTCCTGAACATCCCACTTGATCTGAACGCCCGTGGCTTCAATACACTTCCGGGTGACTTCTGCGAGTTCGGGTCCAATGCCGTCGCCGGGAATAAGAGTAATATCGTAAGTCTTCATGCCTGACTCCTTGAAATCGAGATGAAAGTCCGAATGCCTGGAGGGATGTCCGAAGAGCACTTGACTTTACGGGTTTTCACTGCAAAATAAGGCCTTCAAAATTTTCCTGCTTAATAAAGGCCGTTATTCTATATGAACACTGCGAAAATTAAAAGCACCCTATTGGAAGCCCTCCGGAATGCCGGCGCTATTGCGCGGGAAGCCATCAATGCCCCTAAAGACATCCGCCTCAAAGCTGCCATGAGCCTGGTCACGCAAACCGATTTGGAGTGTGACCGCGTCATTGTGGAAACCATCCGCCATGAATTCCCTGACCATGCTTTTCTGACAGAGGAAGCCCCAGCTCAAGGAAATTCCGCTTCCCGCTGGATTGTCGACCCGATAGACGGGACCACAAACTTCGCGCACGGATACCCGGCGGCCTGTGTGTCCATCGCCTTTGAGCATGAAAAACAGCTTCTTGCGGGAGGGGTTTACGATCCTTTCCGGGACGAACTCTTTTTCGCCGAAAAAGGAAAGGGCGCATTTCTTAATGACAAACCCATTCATGTTTCAAAGATTTCAAGCCTGGAGGAAGCCCTTTTAAGCACTGGCTTCCCCTACGATGTCCGTGAACATGCCGATGAGTACCTCGCGGCTTTTAAAGAGTTCCTCATGCTCACTCAGGGAATACGGCGGCCTGGATCCGCAGCGCTTGATCTGTGTTACGTTGCCTGCGGCCGCTTTGATGGCTACTATGAAAAAAGCCTTCAGGCGTGGGATAAAGCCGCAGGGATGTTGATTGTCGAAGAAGCGGGCGGAAAAGTCACAAACTACAAAGGCGAAAAGCTGACCGTTGATCACAAAGCTAATCTGGCTTCCAACGGTCTTCTGCATCAGGCCCTGCTCAATGTCCTCGGCAAATTTGCCTGAGCCTGGCGCCAAAGCTTCCGGATCGTCTACTTTTGATTCTCCCCGGCTAGAATTTTCTCCACAAAAGAAGCGGGCCTGTCCCAGTAATCCTCGCCTGCCTTATAGGGAAGATCGTTATGCATGCCATCCGCAATACTAAAAAACTCTTTGGGTAAGGGGGCCTTTTCAAAAAGCTCGCCCGCCATGGCGTACGGGCAAATCTCATCTTCAAGTCCGTGAAGGATAAAAAGCGGCGGCTTTAGGCCTTGGATGAAATCCTCGTTGGGGAAAGCAAAGTCTTTGATCATCATGGAAGGAACCATGGGGTAATGCCGGCGGCCGAGCTCAATAAATGAAGTGAACGGCGCTTCCAGGATCACGGCCGCAGCAGTAAACTCACAGCCTAGGCGTATCGCTGGGTAGGTTCCTAGGGACTCTCCGTAAAGCACGATTTTAGAAAGCGGGTATTTTTTCTTTTCACGCAGCCAGTCAAGGGCAGTCCTGGCGTCGCAAAGAACATCCTCTTGATGCTCGATTTTGCCGGAACTTTGACCATAACCCCGGTAGTCGATAAGAAAAACCGAATACCCCCGCTTAATCCAGCCTTCGGCTTTGGAAAGACGGCCGGAGATATTTCCGGCATTGCCGTGAAAAAAAAGAAGCACCGCGCGGTTTTCGGGGGCCTGAAGATACCAGCCGTGAATCTGAACACCGTCCGGCGTAGTCATACGGACGCTTTCATAAGTAAAATGATAATCTTCAGGCTTTTCGTAAAACGTCTTCTCGGGGAAGAAAATCATCGAGGCGATCATGCCGTTCACCCAATTGAAAATCACACGGTTATTTGCTTTTGCGGGTTAAGCTTATTGAACACGGGCCGAAAACACAATCACAAAACAGGATCCGCATGACCTCCTCCAAAGAGATCCGCTTCACCCGCGCCTTTTTTACAGCCTCCACACTTCTGCCCGCTTTGCTTTTGCTTACAAGGGCCCCAGAATCTTTGTTCTGCCTGGCTGCCGGATTATTCCTCCTGTTGTTAGCGGCCGCCGGGTGGATTGCATCGGAAAAATTCACAAAAGGCGGAAAATCTCCCGGGTTCCTTTTAACGCTTGGTGTTTTTTGCCTCACGCTCATCCTTCCGGAGGCCCTGCTGCGGTCCGTTGACTTCCGGTATGAATCGCGTTTGGAATTTGGTTTTCCCCGTCCTGAAATCATGTACCTTTACCAGCCTGATCCGGACCTCTTCTGGGTCTTCCATGAAGGGCCCGGTATTAATAAGGAAGGCTTCCGGTCCGGCCCTCTGAACCAGCCTAAAACGCCTGAAACGTTTAGGATTCTGCTTTTGGGAGATTCTTGCATTTTTAAGTACTTCCCGGAAATGCTCAAAGCACGCCTTGAGAAATTGACAGACCGGAAAATTGAGATTGTGAATCTGGCAGTTCCCGGCTACTCCTCGTATCAGGGCCGGATGCTCGCCGAAAAATTCGGGTACGCGGCAGAACCTGACCTCGTCATTATTTCTTTTGGATGGAATGACCACTGGCTGGCTTATGACGCCCGCGACTCCGGCAAAAAGGCGAAAATTGAACACGCAAGGGTTATTACATCCATGCTCCATCATTCCCGGCTCCTGCAAGGGATACTCTGGAGCCTTGACCGTTTCAAGGCTCCGCTGCCCGAGACACGCGTTCTCCCTGAAGAGTACCGCGAAAACTTGTCCGCGATGAGGCAGGTTTTCAAGCATTCATCCGCACCGGTTGTGTTTTTTACTGCCGCCTCTGCACATGAAAGTTTGGGCGTGGAAGATGCGATCATCCAAAAGCATTTCGGAAATGACAAAGGTTCAATTATCAGCCTCCATAAGACCTATAATGAAATCGTCCGGCAAACGGCCAGGGATCAAGACGGCATTCTTTTTGACTTGGAGAACTCCTTAAAAGGAAGGCCCGACCTGAACACCGTTTTCAAAAAAGACGGTATTCACTTTAGTGAGGAGGGTTTTGAAGTCTTGGTGAGTCAGACCATCGATTTTTTGACAGCCCAGCAATTGGTTCCGCAAAAAGAGCAGCGCATCGAAGCGCGTTGAAAAACAACCGGCGAGCCCCTAAGATACGCTCATGAAAAAATCCTCTCACGACTCTCTCCAGAAAGCCTTGTCGCGCTGGTACAAAAAAAACGCGCGCGATCTGCCCTGGAGAAAGACCAAAGATCCTTACCATATCTGGGTTTCAGAAATCATGCTCCAGCAAACCCAGGTCGACACGGTCATTCCTTACTACGAGCGCTGGTTAAAAAAATTTCCCGATCTGAGCTCCCTTGCTGAGGCCCCTCTCTCGGATGTTCTTTCAGCCTGGGCGGGACTCGGGTATTACCGGCGCGCCAGAATGTTCCACGCCGCGGCCAGGGAAGTCGCTGAAAAACACTCCGGAAGAATTCCTGAAACTCCCGAGGAGCTGCAGAAACTTCCCGGCATTGGGCGTTACACATCAGGCGCCATTGCCAGTATCGCTTTTGAAAAAAAAGCGCCGGTTCTCGACGGTAATGTCATCCGGATACTGACCCGTATTTTCGCGCTTGCAGAGGATACTGCAAAACCCGCTTCAATTTCGCAGCTCTGGGATTTGGCCGCGGCAGTTCTCCCTGAAAAGAATACCGGGGATTTCAATCAGGCGCTTATGGAGCTCGGCGCAACCGTCTGCTTTCCACAAAATCCGGAATGCGGAAAATGCCCCGCAGCTTCTTTTTGCAGAGCCCATGCGCAAGGCAGGGAGACTTTCTACCCCGTAAAATCCAACCGTGAAAAACTGGAAAAAATACGCAACTTCGCGCTGGTACTCAAAAAAAACAAAACCGTACTCCTGCAAAGGCAGCCGGAAAAGGCACGCTGGGGAGGCCTTTGGATGTTTCCGTTTTGGGAGAAAAAAACCAGCTTGTTCGAGGCCGTCAAAGAGACTGCTCAAAAGCCGGAAAAATGGATGAGCCTGCGGCATGGTTTTACAAAATACCTGGTCAGCCTTGATGTTTACGTAGGCGCTGCGGGAAAGGAAGCTCTGCCTGCCTTTACGGGCAAAAACGAGACCCGCTGGATCCCGCTTTCCGAACTCTCCGTTTATGCGCTGCCCGCGCCTCACAGGAAAATTGCCGAGGCTCTTTTGGGTGCCCGGTGATCAGTCTTTTCTCGCAGTCTAAAAAAGACTGGGAAGAAAACTTTGCCATTGCCTGCGTATCCTGCGCGGTCATTCTTTACCAAATTTTGATGACCCGTATTTTGAGCGTTGTGCTGTGGTACCACTGGGCCTTTCTCACCATCTCCCTGGCTTTACTTGGAACGGGTGTTTCCGGAGTCTGGTTTACATTGAAAAAGCCAGGTGCCCGCGCCTTGCCTGTCAGCCTGCTTCTCGCAGGCGCCGCAATTCCAATCTCATTGCTTCTCATTTTTCACTTAGGCCAGCCCGGGGCTGGGAAGAAGACACTTGCGCTCTGCGTTATCTCCATGCTTACGCCCATGCTTTTACTGGGTGCAAGCACCTGCCTTCTTCTTATACAGGCTCATGGAAGAAGTTTCGGCCCCCGCTACGCCTCAGACTTGGCAGGTGCAGCCCTCGGCGCGGCGGCCGTGATCCCGCTGATGCATCTTCTGCCCACCCCCAAACTCATTGTTTTAACGGGATTACTGCCGCTCACGGCCTTGGCTGTGCTTTCGCCTCTTTACCGCAGCGCAAGCTTACGGCTCTCCGCACTTCTCATCGCACTCATTTTCATGACGGCTCCTTTCAAACTTCCCTACTCCAAAGGCTACAAAGAGCCTCCCGGCACCGTCCTTTACGAAAAGTGGTCACCGACCGCCCGCCTTTCTGTTCTTCAGTATTCTTTTTTCCGCCCTAATGGAAAACTTTTCGGCTGGGGCATGGGCTCAAAGTATGCCGGCAAAGACGCCCAATTTTATTGGATCGAACAGGACGGAACCGCAGGCACGCCGATTAACCACTTCAAAGGAAACCGCGAAGATCTTTCTTACCTTACTTTTGATGTCACCGCAGCAGCTTATCTTTTGAGGCCGCCGCAAAAGGCTGCCATCATAGGCCCCGGCGGAGGCCGCGATATTTTGTCTGCTTACTTTTCGGAAACTCCAGAAATCGACGCCATTGAATTGAACCCCTACATGGTTCAAACACTTTCCGGCCCTTTCAAAGATTTTTCCGGCGACGTCTATCATCTGCCCGGAGTACAAACAATCCTGAGTGAGGGAAGAAGCTATTTGACCCGCACAAAAAACACTTATGACCTGATTCAAATTTCCTTGATCGACAGCTGGACAGCAACCGCTGCCGGCGCCTTTGCCCTTTCAGAAAACAATTTGTACACCGTGGAGTCCTTCCGGCTTTATTGGGAAAAACTAAACCCGAAAGGCCTTATCAGCATCAGCCGGTGGTTTCATGTTGAGTCCCCCACCTTGGCCATCCTCGCAAGAGAAGCTCTGATCGCAGCTGGTATTGAAAAGCCCCTTGATCACATTGTTTTCCTAAAAGGCGATCAGGTTGTCACTTTGCTTTTGAGCAAAAGCCCTTTTACTCCGGAAGACATGATCACCCTTCAGGAAATCTGTGATGAAAAAGGATTTCAGATCCTCTTCCCTTTGCCTCCGGGAGAAAAACAGAATAAATTGTCAGAAACCTTAAACCGGCCCGATAAGCATTTCGTGAAAGACGGCCTCCGCTTCCGGGCGCCCACGGATAACCAGCCCTTCTTTTTTCACGTAGTGCCGATTTTTTCTTCGATAAGCCTCGCATCGTTTAAAGACTATGCCTATAACGAGATTGCGGTTTTAACCCTTCGCAACACGATAAAATTGGTTTCGGCTTTAACCTTCTTGTTTTTTTTCCTGCCCTTTTTTCTGTTCCCTAAGGGCCGGGAAAAAGGCCCCGGATTTTGGCGTGGTAGTTTTTATTTCACCAGCATTGGTTTGGCCTTTATGCTGATCGAGATGCCTTGGATTCAGCGTTTTATTCTTTATCTGGGGCACCCCAGCCACGCACTGACGGCGGTTCTGACCTCGCTTCTTCTCGGTGCTGGCGCAGGTTCTTTAATGTCCACACGAATTCCTTTGCTTTGGCTGCAACGGGCAGGCTTCTCGGCAGCCCTGGTTCTGGGGCTTCTTAACCTTGGTATGGGCGGGATTTTCCGGGCAACTTTGGGGTGGGATTTCCCCTTACGCATCGCTGTCACTTTTGCGATGATCCTGCCCCCGGCCTTTCTGATGGGCTTATTTCTTCCTCTGGGGCTCCTCCGGTTCGGTGAAGATCACAAAGCCTGGTTTTGGGCGCTCAACGGCACAGCAAGCGTCCTAGCCAGTGTTTTCTCTTTGGCTTTATCCATGGAATTCGGATTCTTTCAGGTTGGGAATACCGGGGTCTTTTTTTACCTGCTTGCCTGGCTGCTTCTCCGGGAAAAAACTTCTGCTAGAATAGCATCCCTATGACTTCTGTCTTAAACCCTGCCGCCCCAGCTTTTATTGCCGATCTTTCCGGCCGTGAAAAAATCCGCGTTTCGGGCAAAGACCGGACGAATGTTTTACACCGGCTTCTAACCCAGGAAATCCGCCCGCTGAAACCGGGAGACTGGATCCTTTCTTCGCTCTTAAATGCTCGCGGCAAAGTTCTCTCAGTAATGAATGTCATGGCTTTTGAAGATTTCTATTGGCTCGATGTGGATGCGGGTTGTGCGGAGAAAACCATGGCCTCACTCAACCGCCTAATTATCACCGAGGATGCTGTTCTCACCCAGGAAACCGGACTTTGCCATTTCCTTCTGGCCGGATCCAGCGCCGCGGGTGTGCTAGAGAAAGTCTTTCAGAACAGCATCCCGGAGCCGGCGCCTTTCCATTACACAAAAGTTCAGTTTCAGGCGCAGAGTTTCTTCCTTCTCTGCAAAAGCCCTCAAATATTCGAAATTATTTTTCCAGCCTCCCTGGAAAAATCCTTTAGGGAAAGAGTTCTCGAAGCTGGTGCTGTTGACGCGGACTCATCCACCTATGAAACCTTCAGAATTGAGCATGGGATTTTCCGCTATGGGCAGGACATCACAGAAGAAGTAACACTGCCGGAAACAGGACTCGATGCGGCGGCGTCCAGCGGCACCAAGGGCTGCTATCCGGGCCAGGAAGTCGTGGCAAGAACCAATACCTATAAGGGACATACCAAAAAAATGCGCGGGCTGATTTTGGAATGCGGGCAAGTCCCGGTCCCTGGAACAAAGCTTTTTTCAGATGAAGCCGAAGCCGGCTGGATCACAAGCGCGGGTTTTTCTCCGGTCCGCGGGAAGGTTCTAGCTTTGGCTTATCTAAACAAAGGTTTCTTCGATGCCCCGAGAGAAACCGAATTCATCATCAAAGGTGTCAAGACAGGTACGCGGGTCGTGGAACTGCCTTTCCCTGAGCCCTTATAACTTGAGTCTCTTGAAAAGACTTTCCGGAATCAATTTGACAGCCAGCATGATCCAACGCCAAAACCACGGAAGATAAACCACATCCTTTTTCCGGAGAATCGCATGATAGATCTCTTGTCCCACATCCGCAGGATCGGCAAAGAGAACGCTCTTTTGAAGATGAGCAGTCATCGGGGTCGCGACAAATCCGGGTTTGACCGTCAACACCTGCACCCCGGAATCATGGAGCCTGTTTCGCATCCCGCTTAGATAAGCATCCAGCGCACTCTTGGAAGCTCCGTAGATGTAGTTGCTTTGCCGTCCCCGGTCTGCCGCGACAGACGAAATCACCGCAATAAAACCGGATTTCTGTTTTTCGAACTCCGGAGCCGCGAAAGTCAACAAGGACACCACACTCAAGAAATTCGTCCGGAAAACCTTCTCAGCTAGCGCATAATCGCCTTCACAGGCCGCCTGATCACCGGCAACACCGTGCGCAATAAGAACCCCGTCAAGACCGCCCAACGCCTCGCGAGCCTCTTTCACAAGCGCAGCGTGACTTTCAAAATCCAACGCATCAAAAAGACAGGTTTCAACCTGAAACGCTCCACGGACCTTCAAATCTTCAGCCAGCATCTGAAGCCGCTGTTCGTTGCGGGCCGCAAGAAAAAAGGAATGTCTCTCCTGTGCGAAACACCGTGCTGCAGCCTGCGCAATCGAGGAGCAGGCTCCCAAGATAAGAATTTTCATTCCACTGCTCCGGTTTTTGAGAAACGGGTCATCCGCCTAGAAAAATCTGACTCAAAAAGAGGGTCCTTCCATTTTCTGAATTCGGACCACCGCGGGAAAAAGGCTTCGAAACTTTCCACAGACATCCGGGCATCTTTAGCAGGATAGACCGCCCCTCCGCAAGCCCGGACGATGAGATCCAACGCTTCCATGAGTTCAAAACTTTTTTCATTTTCGTGCCGGAGGTCGACTGACAGCGACCAGCCCTCACGCGGAAACGACAGCATCCCCGGGGAATCCAGGGGACCAAATTTTTTTAGAACGGCAAGAAAAGACCCAAGCTGAGAACCGGCAATAACTTTCAATAGTTCTTCCACCTTTGAAAATCCGGCACTCAGGGGAGTCACACATTGATATTGAAAAAAACCTTTAGCCCCATAAAGACGGTTCCAATACCCAACCGCATCCAGAGGAAAGAAGAACTGCGGGTAGGTAGTTACTTTTAGCTTTCTCCCTTCATGCCGCGAATAATAAAGCGCATTAAAAAGTTTGGCGGTGTTTCGATTCACAAGCCCTTTAAGAGGGAGATGCGGGATGGAAATTTTACCGTGAAGAGCAGCTGCTTTCGGGCCCTTCTCCCTGCCGCTGACATGCCGGCCTCGAAAGCAGACCCCCCGTCCAAAAGCGCCACCGGAGGCCAGGGTGTCCACCCAGGCAACTTCATACTCAGCGTCCGGGCCAGATTCCGTCAATTTTAAAAACTCATTCAAATTTGAAAACGATAGCGACTCCGTCTCAATCAACGGACCTTCGATTCTTTTCATCTGAAGTTCAAGGCGCGTCATCAGCCCCGTAAGTCCAAGACCTCCTATCGTCGCTGAAAAAAATTCCGTGTTTTTTTTTGGAGAACAAACATAAACCGCTCCGTCGGAACGCAAAAGCTCAAAACTTAAAATATGCCGTCCAAAGGTTCCCTCCCGGTGATGGTTTTTGCCATGGATATCATTGGCCGCGGCTCCTCCTGCCGTAACATGCTGCGTCCCCGGCACCACAGGCAAAAACCAGCCTTTGGGAGACGTGACTTCCAAAATATCGCCGAGCGTGACTCCGGCTTCACACTGCAGAATGCCCGTATTTTCATCAAAAGAAATAAAGCGGTTAAGACCGGAGACATCCAGGAGTCTGCCGCGGCTGTTCAAGCACACATCCCCATAACTGCGGCCCTTCCCGTAAGGGAGGACAGAAACGGCCGGTTCCAAGCCGAGTTTTTCCGGCCTCCAAGCCACCACATCAGCTTTTTGGGGTGTTTGGGGATAACGCCCCCAGCATTCATATCGATTATTCATCATTTCACCAGAAGTAGTTCCCAATCACCTGCATGATCACGGCTTGAAAAAAAACGATTCCCGCGAGTTTATAACGAACGCGCGCCCAGGAGAATGAATTTTGCATCAATTTCAAAACCGGAAAAATCAAGAATGGATAGAAGTAAAGACAGACGCGGGCCGACTCCCCGGTTTCATAAACGCCGAGAAGAAGCATCGCTGCAAGCGTCCCGCATGCAAACACTGAAAGCAGGATTAACCCGGAGGGTCTTTGCAGGTTCTTGGAAAACCCTTCGATCACGGCCAGGACGAAAAAAGGTCCTGAAAAAAGAAGGATTTCAAAAATGCATTCCAGGCGGGTCAGAAAATAATCGAGGGGCTCTGCGGCAAGACGAAATCCATCGGGATTTTCCAGAAGAGAAGCCGTATGAAACGCTTCTAAGTAATTAAATCCGGTCAAAAAATAGCCCGCCGCATACAGGGCGCAAAGAACCGAAACAAGTGCCGCTGTTTGATAAAAATTTCTTTTCTTCACCCATTCGCAGCCTGCGAAGACGGGCAGAAAAAAAAGGAATCCAAAAGTCAAAAAAGAAACACAGAAAAGAAAAACCGCTGCGCCCGTAAGACCTACCCCTCTTCTGGGATGTATAAAAAAATAGAGGGCCGCCAGAGATAGCCCCGCGATCACAGCATCCAGAGATGCGAGATAATAAATTTGAACCGCGGGAAGAAGGAGGAAAAGAAACGTCCCGTAAGCGGATAGCTCGCGGTCAAACTCCGTGCTAAGGATTTTATAAAGAAAAAAAGTGCTGAGTCCTGTGCCCAGGAAGGCAAAACTTAAAGCGGTAAACCAAGGCTGGGGAACAATCTTTAAAAGTCCGTAAACAAAGAGGACAGCGCCTGGCGGATGCGTTCGGCTGTGGGTCAGGAGCCCCTGCTGATCGAAATTAAAGTAAGCTAAAAAATCAAAAGCACGTGTTACCCGAAGAGCATCGTGATAATACTGATTCCACGAACCCGCAACAGGCTG
The DNA here is from genome assembly GCA_964434115.1 of uncultured bacterium. GTDB lineage: Bacteria > Omnitrophota > Omnitrophia > Omnitrophales > Aquincolibacteriaceae > ZLKRG04. Next base: position 96,814 of record CAYSSX010000002.1, on the reverse strand, counting down.
GGTCAATACCGCGCCAAACCCTTGTGCCGCATTTGACAGTGAAATCAGCACGAGTCCTGAAAGAAAAAGGAAGGTCAAACCTTTTGGGCCTTCGCGCAGGCTCCGAAGCCCCAGAAAACCAAGAAGCAGCGCAGCCAGCGCGGGCAGGTATTCCCACGTCCAGGAATTCCTCGGCGTAAAAATGCTGATGGGCCAAAAGCGCGGGCAGTCAGCAAGGCCGAGAGGCTGGCACAACTGCCAGGCCGCGCCATTCAAAGCGGCTATCGCCCCAAAAAACAAAAGCAGTCCAAATAAAACTCCTCCGGGACAGAAGAGAGTCTCGGTCGAGTCTTTTCCGGTTTTTGACCGCGATCCCGTCATCATACTGGCTCCGTTTCAGATCTTGGGCTTACACGCCCAGATAAATGACCGCCATATTCGAAGCCAGCCAAAGGAGAAGATTTACCTGCGTCGGGCGATCCGTAAGCACCACCTGAACAGGGTCTCCTTCAACACAGCGGGCATGAATCAGATAGAGATAACGGAAAATTCCATAGTAAACAAACGGAAGCGTCACAATAAGGTGATGGCTCCCAAACATGTGAACTGTCCGTTCATCAAGGGTATAAAGAAGATAGGCGACAATAATGGATGATGTGATCACTGAAACTATTTGATCAATAAAATAGGGTGTGTACTTTTCGAGAACGGCGCGGCGACCTGAGGCCATCTCTTTCAGGCCATGCAGCTCCTGCCTGCGCTTATTAAACCCTAAAAACAGCGCGAGCAAAAAAGTCATGAGTAAAATCCACGGCGAAAGCTCCACCTGAGCTGCGGCACTTCCTGCAGCAAGCCGGAAAACAAAGAAAACAGCAAGACAAAAAACATCTAAAATCACGATTTTTCGAAGGATACTGTTGTAGAGAAAATTAAAGAACAGGTAGCCGCCGACAGCCAATGAAAAAGAAGTTCCGAGCCGGGGCGCCCAAACAATAAGGGCCAGAGCCAAAAAGGTTGCGAGAGCTGAAGCCTGAATAACCGAAATTTGCTTTGCGGCCAGGGGACGAAATTTTTTAACCGGGTGAAGGCGGTCTTCCTCAACATCCACGCCGTCATTCCACAAATAAGCAAGGCTTGCGGCTAGACAAAAAAGGAGGAAGGCTTCAAGGTTCCGAAAAAAAACGGCGGGATTCAATATTTCCCTGCCGAAGAACGCTGGCAGAAAAAGAAAAGTATTTTTCACCCATTGCGAGGGGCGCAGGGCAAGGAAAAGCGAATGCCAGATTTTTTGAGAAGGGCGGACCATGCGCGTCCTGCGTTAAAATCGCCAGGGTTCGTATTCAGGAACAATTTCCCGGATCTTTGCAGTCACGGCGTCTCTGCTGCTGCCTGACTTGGCGAGCTCAAGCAGCGCCGACACTTTTTCATCTATTTTAGAATCCGCCAGCGCCGCGGATTTCCAGATCCTGATCTTTTCATGCGATGTCGGCTGAAGAATTTCATTCTTCATCTCAATATCTTCCTCCATCTTCTCACCAGGCCTCAACCCTGTAAAGCGTATCGGCACCTGTTCAAGAGAAAAGCCCATAAGCTGGATAAGGTTTTGTGCCAAATCCACAATCTTTACGGGATGCCCCATGTCGAGGACGAAAATTTGAGAGTCCTCTCCAATCATCGACGCTTCAAGAATCAAAAATACAGCTTCTGAAACGTCCATAAAATAACGTTTCACTTCCGGATCCGTGACAGTCACGGGTCCACCCTGTTCGATTTGGCGCTTAAAGAGCGGTACCACGCTTCCGCGGCTGTTAAAAACATTCCCAAACCGGACTGCCATGAATTTTGTTTTTTTCCCTCGCAAGCTTTGGATATAGAGTTCGCCGATGCGCTTCGTGGCTCCCATAATACTTTTAGGACGGATGGCTTTATCGGTTGAAATCAGGACAAACCGCTCTGAACCAAATTCCGCTGCCAAATCAGCGGTTGTTTTAGTGCCCAGCACATTGTTCGTGATCCCTTCGGCATAATGATCCTCGACAAGAGGCACATGCTTGTACGCAGATGCGTGGTAAACAACCTCAGGGCGGTGTGTTTCAAAAATTTTTCGCATCCGGGGCGCATCCTTAACATCACGCAGATACGCAAGCACTTTCACCTGGGAAGAGGGATCGCGTAACTGTGTTTCGATTTCATATAAATTGCTTTCCGCGCAATCTACAAGGATCAGCTCGCTCGGATGATGCTGATAGACCATTCGAGCAAGTTCCGAACCGATGGAACCTCCTGCGCCCGTAATAAGAACACGCTTTCCAGCTATGAAATGCTGCAGACCCTGAACATCGCCACGAACCAGACTTCTCCCCAAAAGATCCGCGACATCAATTTCACGCAGTTGAAGCGGCACAATTTGCGGCGACAGGATATTGGCCATGCGCGGAACAATCCGGCAGGAAAGTCCAAGGCGCCGGGCATCCCGGATCATCCTCTGAATAATTTCGGCCGAAGCTTCTGGAAGAGCAAGCACCAATGCTTCCGCTTTTTTAATCTTGGTCACATGGGCAAGATGTGAAAGGCCGCCAAAAACCTTAACCCCATGAATACGCAGACCCGCTTTAAGCGGATCGTCGTCTAAAAAAGCCACGGGACGGTAACCTAGCTCGGGCCTTTTAATAAATTCTCGGATCAGCATTTCTCCGGTATCTCCAGCCCCTACAATCACAACGTTCTTGCGGTTCCCCCCAAGGCGTGTTTTTCTTAACCTGTCCGCCGTCACTTTAAAAATCATGCGTGAAAATCCAAGCGCCATAATCAGGAGAAAACAATCCATGATAAGCGTCGAGCGGGGAGGAAAATCAAACTGAAAAATAAATCCAATGACTGGAATGAGCAGCGAACCAACAACAACCGCTTTGATGATCGCCACAAGCTCTTCAAGTCCGAGATACTGCCAGAGCGTCTGGTAAAGGCCAAAGTAAACAAAACAGGGCGCTCGAAGAATCACAACAAACGGGAGCATGTTTTTAAGAAGGGCCGCTTCGTGCGCCGGAATATTGTTGTCGAAACGGAGCATAAATGCGCCCGCATAGCAAAGGGCCGAAACCAGCATGTCAAAAATCATGAATGAAAACCTGCGGCGGCTTTCAAAGACATAACTCCATTTAACTGAGCCAAAAAACAAAAGCGGAACTGCTGCGTTAAGGATTTTTAAGTCCTTGAAAGGATCTTTGCTTCGCACGTAGGCGAGATCGATTTTTAATTTTCCTGGTAAAATCCGTTCGGCATAAAAAGACTCCACATCCCCGTTTTCAGGAAGCAAGGCCTCTTCATTGCGATGGACAAGCTGGGCGGCCCCTAATAAGCCTGGTTTCACATCAAGAACCGATTTCTGCTCCTCCGAGTAGCGGGCGACCATCTCGGGAACTTCAGGACGAGGTCCCACAAAACTCATTTCTCCCGCCAAAACATTGAGGAGCTGCGGCAGTTCATCCAGCTTGAGCCGCCTTAAAATTTCCCCTATCTGAGTCACACGACTGTCCTTTTTGGCCGTAATCAACGGGCCTATCTCCTGGGCGTTATCCACCATGGTCCGGAATTTCCAGATGCGGAAGTTTTTCCCATTTTTACCGACTCTTTCCTGCCTAAAAAAAACAGGCCCCTCCGAATCAAGCCGTATAAAAAAAGCGATCAGAAGAAAAAGCGGCGACAGGAGAACAATCGCGGCAGCAGAAAACAGGATGTCTAAGATTCTTTTCATGGGTTTAGACGGCGCCTTTTTTCCGATGGTTCTTTAAAATATTAATAACCGTTTCTGTTACGTAAGCTTGCTCCTCTAGGCTCATTGAGGGATAGATGGGCAGCGAGAGAATGCGCTGAAAACAGCGGGAGGCATTCGGGAAATCTTCTGCTTTCAGGCCAAGTTTCTCTTTATAAAAGGGATGCTCGCTCAGAGGAATAAAATGAACGCTGGTTCCAATTCCGGCCTGATCCATTTTTTGAATAAATTCATCTCTTGTAATGGCAAGTTTTTCTATCTCAAGCTGAATCACATAGAGGTGCCAGGCATGCCCCTCGAAATCCGGAGCCTCGGGAATCTTTAGCAAGTCAAAGCCACGAAAGGCATTATGGTAATGCCGCGCAATGGCCTGCCTCTGCTTGAGAAACAAGTCCGCTTTCTTTAGTTGGTGAAGCCCTATGGCCGCTTGAAGATCGCTCAAGTTGTACTTGTGCCCGAGCGTCACAACATCATAACGCCATGCTGCGGGATTCTGATATCGTTTCCAGGCATCGCGGGTAATACCGTGAAGCGAAAGCAGACGCACCCTGGAAGCCACTTCTTCATTCTGGGTCGTAAGCATCCCCCCCTCTCCTGTGGAAAGGGTTTTTGTGGCATAAAAGCTAAAACAAGTGGCATCGCCAAGGGTTCCGACCTTACGCCCTTTATAAGAAGTTGGAAAACTGTGTGCCGCATCCTCGATGACTTTCAACCCATGCTTTTTCGCAACCGAAAGAATCGTATCCATATCACACGCCTGACCGCCAAAATGAACGGGGAGAATGGCTTTGGTCTTTTTTGTGATTCTTTCTTCGATTTTACCAGCCTGCATATTAAATGTTCCCGGTTCACAATCCACATAAACGGGCTTCGCTCTGCAATAAAGAATCACTTCAGAGGTTGCCACAAAAGTAAAAGGAACCGTGATGACCTCGTCACCCTCCGATACCCCCAAGGCTTCTAGCGCAAGATGCATGGCTGCTGTTCCGCTGTTAAGCGCTATGGCATGCTTCGCTCCCAAATAATCCGAAAATTCATTTTCAAAGGCCCGGGTTTTAGGGCCTGTCGTAATCCATCCGCTGCGAAGCGTTTCGACCACTTCCTGGATTTCCGCTTCATCGTAGGAGGGCTTATGAAACGGTATTTTTAAATTACTCATTTTTTCTCCACTTGTAAGCGAACCAGCAGGTGCCGTATAAAAAGCCTGCTCCGTAACTGAGATGAAGCGTTGCATAAATGAGAACCATCACAAGGATGGGCTTCTCTGCCAATTGCCGCCTGTTCCAAAACGCACCCGCAATTAATACCGCCAAATAGGACCCCATTACCGCAAGAAAGCTTGCTGTCCCGGCCGAAGGCACGAAAATCGCCCAAGCGGCTGTTAACAGAAGTGCAAGGACGAGTAATGGCGGCACGAAATGCCGAGCCTGCATTTGTTTCGGGTGCTTTTGGAAAACCCTGACTTTCCAGAATCCATACTGAAAATACTGGGATGCGAGTGCTTTCCAGTTGGATCTTACATAATAGATAGAGCGGATCTCGGGGCTTAGAAGAATTTTTCCGCCCTTCTCTCTGATTCTATAATGGAATTCGTCATCCTGATTGCGCACCAGTGTTTCGTCAAAAAGGCCCATTCTCTGAAAAACGTCCTTTGGCCAAGCCCCAAGATAAACAGTATCCACCCACTCTTTTTGATCGGAGTAATGGAAACGGGAATTTCCCACCCCGAGAGGCGTGCTTGTAGCTAAGGCAACGGCCTCTGAGAATGGGCTACCGCCAACAGCCCGCATCTTTCCACCAACACTATCAGCACCCGATTCCAGGATCTCAGAAACGCACTTTTCCACATAATCGGGTTCAATCGTCGTGTGACCATCTACCCGCACCAGGATTTCTCCAGTCGATTTTTGAATTGCGAGATTCAAACCGCTCGAAACAATTCTCCCGGGATTTCTAAGAATAGTAATCCGCGAATCTTTTTTTGCATATTCTTCCAGAATTTCTCGGGTTCCATCATCCGAGAGTCCGTCACTGATAAAAATTTCCATATTCTGTTTCGGATAAGTCTGAGCCAAAATCGCATCCAGGGTTTTGCGAATAAACTTTGCTTCATTTCTTACGGCTAAAATCACGCTGACGCTTACTTTATCTGAACTCATCATGCTGGAGCCCCTGAAGTTCCACGGCCTGAATCCTTAACCCTGCTGATCACGGCACGGAATTTTCCATTCTTTTCCCGGGGAATTAGGGTGCAGTATTCAATCTTAACATCCGTCGTTCCGGTTCTTGCTTGAAAACGCTCCAGAAGCAATTTTTCTTCAGCCTCTCGCAGGGGTCTTTCGCTCGAAAGGAGAATTCTGAAAACATCGAACTCTTCCTGAATGACCTGAGCCTCACGTATGGGCAGGCCTAAATAAATAGTCGGGAAATACCAAACTTGGCGTCCGTCCTTAAGAGTCACTAGGTCATGCGTGCGCCCCTCCAAAGATCCAAGCAAAGGGAGGCCTCGGCCGCAGGCGCATCCGTCTGAGGTGCCCTGGCTCAGGCTTCCGCGATCACCCACGGCATACCGAATGAGCGGCATAGCTCCATTAATAAATCCGGTGCAAACAAAATCGCCCGTCACACCCGGCTCTGTTTTCACCCCTTTTCCATCGACAACTTCCAGATATCCTGCTTCAGGCCAAAGATGCAGACGATGATGAGAACACTCACTCGCCGCGGCAACAGCCTCCGACATCCCGTAGGTTTCCCGGACCGGACATTGAAAAGCTTTTTCGATTGTCATGCGCTGTTCCGGCAATAATGCCTCTGCGTTGGTAAGGATAACTTTCAGAGAAGGTGGGACGATTTGCTGCCGGATTATTTCTAAGGCTAAGAAATGAATGGCGGAACTGTAGCCCATAAGATAGCGGATTTCTCTTCGCTTCATAACGTTAAGGCATTCGCAGACAACCTCGGGAAACAAATGATAGGAGGAAACATAAAGCTGCTGAAATGCGGAATTCCAAACCCAAAAAGGGGGTTTTGTTCGTCCGGCGGCTATTTGCTGGCCGCCGATAATAGCCCAGCGGTCAGCGAGCGAAACGCCATTCCATCTTCTCCAGCGAGCCTCAAACAATGCGTACCATTCACGGACTGCCGACTTTTCAAACCAGAGGTTAAGAGGCGTCCCCGTGGTTCCCCCTGTGTTTTCCTTATAAAGTTTTTTATGGCTGCTTTTTTCACTGAGAAAAGCGCTCGGATTTTGACGAATTATTTCTTTTGTAAGTATCGGCCAATTTTCAAGTTTTTCCCAAACCGCGTTTTCGCCACTGCCTTTTCTTTGCTTCCAGTAATCCCGGTAATAGGGTACATGAGTAACTGCCTCACGCAATACTTCCAACAATTTCTTCTGCTGCCAGACATGCCACTCTTTAGATGTCCAAGACTCGCGCGCCAAAGCTTCCTTGACAAGTTTTTCTGTCTCGCGGCCGTAACGCCAAGAGCGAAGGTAATATCCCCAAGCACTCGCAGCCATTCCACGCAGTGGGAAAGGTATCCGGGAATAAATTTTTAATAATTTCGGATTCATTTTTCCTCTTTTTCTAAAACAGCTTCTTGAAAAAGATCCAGCCAAAGGGGGAGCACTTTTTCCCAATCAAAAAATTCGGCTCTCCTGCGTGCGTTCACTGAAAGCTTTTCGGCCAACCCCGGTTCCCGAAGTACTCTGATAACCGCATCCGACATCGCGCCCGAGTCGTTACGGGTAACCAGCATCGCTTCCAGATCGCTTTTCCACAGATAAGGGATTTCGCCTGCGTCTGTTGAAACCAGGCACAGGCCGCAAGCAGCGGCTTCCATCATGGAAACTCCAAAGCTTTCAAAGTTTGTCGTGTTTATAAAAATATCTGCCTGTCTGAACCTCTCCGAAACTTGATCATGTGGAACACCCGGCTCGATACGGATATTATTGTTTAAACCACTTTGAGTAATCAGTAACTGCACCGACTGAAGGGTTCCGTCCTTTTTGTCTGGACCGATCATACACATTTCAACATCCGGTATTTTTTGTTTGATGTTCAAAATGACTTTTACAGCCAGGGCAGGGTTGTAAATTTTATGGAAGGCCCTAAGCCAAACAATTCTAGGTTTTGGTAAATCCCGTTTTCTGAATGGATATTTTTGAATCGGAACGGCGTTTGGCAAATAACGGATATCCTTCCTCAAAAAGCTCAAATTCTTTTGAATATACTGAGACGGTGTCGTAACAACGGCCGCTGCATTTAAAATCATAGCGACCCTGCGTGGCACCTTCTCAGCAAAATCCGGAAGTCCACCCCCATGAAGTGATAAATATATCTTTTTTCCCAAAAACCTCAGGAGCAAAACGCTCACCTCAGCCCATATAAACGCCCTGCCGCTGAAAACATCAATGTGCGCCGCGGAGTAGTCCTCTCTCCTTGTAAAAATAACCCTAGAGATATCCAGTATCATCGCAAACGGATTCTTTGAATAAGATGTTCTTATAATTTTCCAGCCTGCTTTCTGAAGTTCATTCGCAAGGCTCTGAGAATAGGGGCAGGAGGGCTCACCCTCAGAAACAAACCGCCCGATAAACAATAAACATTTCATGCGATTATTTGTTGTTTTCATCATTTATGGTTTTGACAATCCTTGCAGGTGCCCCCGCAGCAACACTATGAGCCGGAATATCCCCTGACACCACGGAAGCTGCACCAATAAGCGTTCCCTCTCCAACATGGCTCCCTGCGGTTAAAACACAATGGGCCGCAATCCAGCATCCTTTTTCTATGCGTATTGGTTTTTCGGTTGCCGCACCATACCGATAGGATTTTCCCTGAAGCGAATGGTTAGAAGACGCAATGATGCAATAGGGGGCCAGTTGAACTTCGTCTCCTATAGAGATTTTTTCTCCAGCTGAGAACCAGCAGCCATACGCGATATAAACATCGCTTCCTAGAAAAATGAGTCTTGGGTTATAAAAGGAAATATTCCTCCCCAAAAGCAGATCAGCACCGCATTGCCCCAAAAAAGGAGCGGCCAAAAACCCTCTTAAACGCAAAAATGGCCGATTGTCGGGAAGCCAATCTGTAAATCTTAAAATAAAATGCAGCGGCCAGTCGTATCTCAAGATTCGTTTAATCCTAGCTAACCGATTCATCCATCCACCTATCAATTATGTTCATCATCCGTTGCGCTTGATTTTCCAAAGTGTATTTTCTTGCAAGCTCAAAGCCTTGGCGAGTAATCCTCCTGCGAAGGTCAGGAAACTGAATAATTTTTTTAATCGCCTCGCTGATTTGATAGGGGGAGCCAGGATCAATCAAAATAGCCTGTTTTTCGTTTTCAAGATAATCGGGGATAGATCCTACGCGGGTTGCAATAACCGGCAGTCCGTTTGCCATTGCCTCCCAGATGACACGAGGAAATCCCTCAAAGTTTTGCTTAGAAGGAACCAAAAGAATATCCGCTTCTTTATAGAACTTAAAAAGCTCCGGCCCTATAGTATGATAGCCGTGGTAGGAAACGAATTTTGCCACACCCTTTTGCTTTGCCAGCAAGGCCCATTCCCCAGCGAGGGAATCGCCTTTCTCTTCTGGGCCCACAAGATCTAAAAAAATGCCCAAGCCTTCTTTCCTTAGAAGCGACAACGCTTCAATCGCATCGACGATCCCTTTTGAACGAGTCATTCTCCCAACATAAAGAAGCCGTAAAGAGGCTCTTTGACATGCGTCTTCCCGGTACTCAAAATCATCTTTGCTTAATAGCGTCGTTGATACTTCAAAGAGATTTTTGGTCTTACCTTCTAGCTCACGGTATATCTGCTTACTGTTAACAAAAGTGAGGCATTTAGGAATGAGCTTGTTCTGCTGCCATTTGTTCCAATACGTCCACAGCTTGATACCTGCTTTTTTGACAAATGAGCCAGGAAGGTCTTCTAACCCCTTCGATAAATCTCCTACCAGCAATAAAATCAAAGGGGTTTGCGAATAGATTTTTGCTACGTTAGGCAGTAACGGCGAAGGGCCGCGAATTAAAAGCGCATCGAATGTTGGAGTTTTTCTGCGCACTTGCTGGATTATTTTATTGCCCCGAATCAACCTCGCTGGAACAGAATCATGCGGCCCCAGTCCCGCAAGTTTTATATTCGAACTCCGGATACAATAGTCCATCATCGTGACTTCTTCAGGTCTTGGCTTGTCGTGAAGAAGGCAAACAATCTCACGGCAGTGCACTGCGAGCGCGTCTAGGAATCTCCCTTGAAACGCCGGCATATAGATTTTATTTCCTCGCCGCTCAGCCGGTACATGATAGTGAAACCCCAGGATCATATTTCTCATGCCGGCAACTCTTGAAGAGCTTGGCGATGCCGGTTTCTTTTTTCGATTTTTCTCTTTCTCGCCAAAATAATAACACCAGTAATCATGCCGTAGATCATCCATGTTGCAGTGTTGTAAAGTGCCGATATTGACCAAAGGTGAATGCTCATCATGACTGTGGACGCATAAAACCCCATTGCCCAAAAGCAGCCTTCTCGAGTCAGTTCAATAGATGCCCGAAGGCCTTTTATAATCAAACCCAGTAAAAGCAATCCGAAAGGAATAGCACCTAAAAGTCCCGCCTCTGCAAGAAATTGAGCGTAGCTATTATGTGAAGATTTGGCATTAAAATAGTCCGCTTTTTCATACTGCAGGACTCTTGGTATTTCAAGGTCAACGTTTGTTTTTCTGAAAGCCCCGGGGCCGCAGCCTGCCAAGGGGTTGCGTTTAAAAATTTTAACCGCTTTCTGAACCATCAATTTTCGAATCTGGTAAGATTTGTCCTCGTCCAGAGTTTTAAAAGTAGAGAAACGATGCTGAAAGGACTCCTTCACGGACGCTGGGGAAAGGACATAGCCCGCGGCGCTTAAAGCACCCAGGAATACGGCCACCAATAGACCTTTCATAATGGCCCTCCCTTTGTGGGCAAAAGCTTTCATATAAACAAAGAGACAAACAATCACGCCTGCGGACATAGTAATCCAGGATGTTCTGGAGCCATTAATAATCACAGCTCCCCAAATTAAAAAGACACCCAGAAAGCTCCAGATTTTATATTTTCCTTTGCCAGCCAACCCAAATGCCAACGGCAAAATGCCAAAACATGAAAAAAGCATGCCGTAATTATTTTGGGTCATAAATCTAAGTCTTGTCCAAGCGCCGATACTTCCATAAAAAACCCCCTCGTACCAGCGCAGGCAAGCCAATCCCACAATAAGCACCGCGAGCACTCCTGAAACTTTACTCCCCAAATCTTTTGCTGAAACCATGAGTGCCGTAATCCAGAAAACCATAATCCAGTAGGTATATCTCAGCAAAGCAAGAAAACACTGCTTATCAAAATAACTTCCTTCTGAAATCAACCCGTTCAAAAAGCCTGCCAGCATAATTCCAAACCAGAGTAGAATGGCCAACCTGCCCCATTGACCGTTTCCAGTTCTCATTCCTTTCTTGGGCTTAAAAAATATTTCAACAGCAATAAAATAAAATATAGGCGCAGACAGGGATAGTCCCACGACAGGGATATCAATAAAAGGCACTGCGGAATATCCTGCAAAGACAAGGAAAAGCCAGGATGTCCAATCCATCCTTATGCGGCGGGCAGTCTGGTGCTCCACAGGAAACGGATCTCTCGTCATATTTTTTCGCTTTCAATGCTTTCGATTTTGTCTAAAACTTTTTTGACTTCACTACTCCAGCAGATTCCAGGGGTCAAACTTCGAGCCAATGGTTTTTGAAAAATTCCCATAACAGAGCCCCGAAAATACCCTATAAAATATTCCCATCTTTGCTGGTTAGGCTTCCTCAAGAACTTCGCGAAGTTAAGAAGGATGTTTCCCAAATAGGATTTCAGCAATGCAAGACGATCTTTCAAATAAGGCGGGCGGGAAATCCGATAATGATCGTTAAGAAATCTTCTGCTGTAGGCTGTTGCAACTCCATACTGATACGATTTTACCGGGTAGGCCCTTGGCAAGTCTTCGTCGGGATGTTCAACCTCAACTTTGTTAGCAATAAACAAGCCTCCGTGAAGAGAGATGCGCCTTGACAAATAAGTATCTTCTCCGAGAGCACTGACAGTTTCATTTAATGCGAACAAATCCTCCGAGAAACAACCCTCGTCCAGCGCTGGCATTGCATACAACATCACGCCGCCTCGAAGCCATTCCACACGTGAATACTCAAGGCCTGTGCTCTCGGGGGGTACCCGATGGCCCGAGGGTGTGAGGCTGCCAGGCTTCACACTTTTTGAGTATTTAAAAACGCTCTTTTTCCCGGATCTCTTCGGCGCAAAAGCACGCTGCTCCTGCCAGGTCTCATTAACTTTTACCATGCCTTCCGATCCGAACCGGATTAGAGACGTTATCCCAACAGCCTCCGGAAGATCTCTGAATGCTTGCACCAGTTTTGCAGTCACCTCAGGACTTCTAAGACGGACATCATCGTCAAGATAAAGAAGATAGCTTCGGTTCTGAGTTGCGGCTGCTTTCCAGGCAAGATATCGCTGGTAGGAAAGATTTGCGTGGTTGGATGGAACATAAATAATATTTCTTATGGGTCTTTGTCCTGAAAACTTTTTGCGAAGCAGTTTTTTAACCTCTTGGCTTTCCGGGTTGCCGTCGACAACAATTAGAGTCTCGGGCAAAAGCTCTTGCAGTAAAATGTCATCTATCAACTTTTCAAGGAGGTGTGGCCTTTTGAAGGTACATATGGCGACTCCCAAGGGACTTTGCTGACTCATTTAGGCTCCCCATTCTTCGCTCTCTTGAGTATTTTCACAAAGGACCCCCCCGCCGGAGTATAAATCCAGCTGTTCCGCACATGGTCGGCCTTTCTCCCAGCCTGTTTCATAGATCTGCTTTTTTTGCTCGCTGTTAACTCAGTTCTGGTGAACTCAAACGCTTGGCCGAATCCGGGACACGGACGCTGCCACCACTTCTTCATAGAATCTGACATTCTGAGTGAGCGCCGTTTCCAAACTAAATCTCTCCATTGCTTTTTCTCTGGCTTTATCCCCTAAAGATTCCGCCAAACCAGGGTTCTGAAGAACCCGAATCACAGATTTCGCAAAAGCATCAGGATCGCGAGGATCTGACAACAGGCCTGAGACTTCATTTTCAACAATCTCGGGACCGCTCGACAGAGACGTCATGATGACCGCAGTTCCGCACGCCATAGCTTCTGTACATGTAAGGCCAAAGGCCTCAACCAGCGATGGGAAAACGAATACAGAGGCCTTCCGGTATACCTCTGGAAGGTCTTTATTTTCCACGGTTCCATAAAAGCGAATGCAGGTCCGGAGTTTCTCGGGTAGCAGCGAGAGAAGCTCCTGAATGCGCGGGCTACTGCCGGGGTCCTCGATTCTCACAAAAAAACTGAAAGTCGCCTCAGGCACTTCGTTTTTGATCTTTGGAATAGCTTGAAAAAACAAATCCAGTCCCTTACGTCTGTTCGTATTTCCAACGTAGACAACGGTGGCAGGGGCTCTTAAGCCTGGCACAACAGAGGGGCAAAATAATTCTGTGTCCGTTCCGTTATAAATCACAGTCATTGAATTTTTTACCCCCCGAAGATTAAAGGTTTCTTGGGTTTTCCGACCTATGAACTGACTCACAGCGACAAGCCTGTCAGCCATCTTGACGTTGCGTTCTTCAAAAAAACGCAGAACCTTGGAGCTTTTTGCTTTCTCTTCGTAGACCGAATTCGCTCCATGCAGCCGGACAACCAGAGGACAGCTCGGCTTTGACCATAGGGGCCCGCTCCAATCAAAACTTTCCACCAGATCCGGTGAAAAATCGCGAAGGGCACGTTCCAAACAGATTGAAAATTGAATTCTTGATTGGAACGCCTGGTAAACCTTTTTAAAAATCCCCCCCTCAACATCCTGCGGCTTGGGAACTCTCAATACGGAAACTCCTTCTTCGATAGTCCAAACAGGCGGTTCTTGCGCCCCTGCGTCATAACCGACAACCCCCGTCTGGATACCCAGAAGCTTCAGCTTGCGAGCTAAAAAATACACGAATGTTCCAATGCCCCCGTGCGGAGAAGGCGGATACTCGTGGCAAACATAAAGGATTTTCATTTTTCCTTACACAGCCTTTCGACTTCGTCTATCGTGAGACGAACGGCGTCTAGGTCCATCCATTCCGCGCCTTTCATCTTTTCATTTTCATTCAAAGCGGGTGCAGTGAGTTTTTCTTCTATAAGATCGAACAATTCTGAATTTGAAAAAGCCGGACTGACTGCAGTTAGCCCGTGGCACTCTTTATAAAAATCAGCTCTCCAGAACCGCTTGTTTGATTTTTCTTCTCCTACTTCTTTAAAATCGAAGCAGACATTAATAACTCGTTTTCTAGATTTTAAAAATTCCAGTGTGACGGTAGAGGGTATCGAAACATTAAATTCAGCGTGTCGGACGCTTGAAACCCAGAGGGACAGGTCTTTTCTAAGAGCCGCACACCAATCTTTTTCCGGGAACCATTCCCATTTGGGCTTCTGAATAACAACGTTTGAATCATTTTTCAAAAAATCAAATCGCTGGTCGTCCTCCATAGGGTTCAGCCGTAATAAAAGCTGGGGGTTTCCCGGAAATCGCTGCTGATGCAAAGCTTCCGCGATACTCGCAATTATTTTTTCTTCAGCGACAACTGCATCTGGCAAAGCCGCTGTGTAACAAAAATAGGGGCGCTCGGGTTTTAGGCCCGCCGCCGCCATGAATTCCTGTCTTGGAAGAAGTAGGGACCCGTTATCAAAAGGCGCCAGGTGAAGGGAGCCCGTTTCTTTCATTTGCTTTTCGGAAATCCTAAAGGGTTCGACTCTTTTATATGTTCCCCTTTGCTCGGGGCTGGACACCAGCACGCGGCAGGGAACCACCGGCATATGCGGATTCACATGGATATCTTTCCATGAATTAGGGATCAGACATGTTTTGATCCCTAAATTATGCGCCGTTTGACAAGCGGCCCGAGTCCAACGGCTCGTAATCTCTGAAAAGATAACTCCTTTCACGTTCAGCTCTTGATAGATTTCTGTCCACCGTCTATCCGTTCCCAGCATGCCGCCAAGGAGGGACTCCGTTTCAGAAATACACCTCAATGCCCATTCAAAACTCAGGCGGGACGCAATGGATTTTTTTATGCCATTCGGATTTGCATCGGCCGGGCCGGTGAAAATTTTATGTTTCCATTTTTCAACCCCATACTTATTCCGGACCCATTCCTGATGGATTGCTCTAGCCAGAGAATGAATACCCTTTAATACATCCGGTTCTTTTGACGGTTCAATTAATCGAACAGCGATCTCTGGAGGCAGGTTTAAAAAACCCTCCGACTCCGGACGCGTTGTAAAAATAACAACATTGTGATTCCTAGAAAGGGATTCGGCCAATCCGGAAAAAATGAAGCTCCTGATCTCCGGGCCATAAACGATAAACACCCCTAAAGTATCCTTTTTCCCGCTCTTCATAGGATTAAGAAGTCTCTCCTCCATTTGTCTTTCTAAGTCCCCGGAGGCTTCTAATCGCTGCATCGGGGAGCATCAGTTTAAGCCCTATTTCAACCATAAGAGGACTGACAGCTCCCCCGCGGATGGCTTCGCGGACAAGCAATCGAGCTGAGGCAAATTGGTTGTATTTATAACTTTTAGCCGCAAGCGCTGCTGCATACCGCCCAAACATCCATTGATTTTCGGGAGAAATTATTTTCTGGTTTAACTGTCTATAACGAGAAGCTGAGTGCCAGTAGGATTCATAGGGCACATCCGTTTCCCTGCGCTGCCGCGTCACCATCTTGTCGTGCTGATAGTAGTCTACAAGCATTCCTTTGCAGTGAACCCATGTTCGGACTGTCAAAAAATACCGGAAAAAGAAATCGCGATCTGTAAAAAAACGGAACTGCGGATCAAAACAAAGGCACGCGGGAAAAGAATCTGAACGCATCAGAGGTGCCGCGGTATTAATGCCTCTGAAACTTGCCAGCCGGACCTTGATATCCTCATCATTGGGATCTTCTCGCAAAATTTTTCCAGTTTCGTTATCAACAAAACGGAATCCGCAGACTGCAGCGTCTGCACCAGACGATTCCATCGCCTCTATTTGCTTTTTAATTTTGGACGGATGTATGTAGTCATCGCTGTCCAGAAGCTGAAAATACTCACCCGTTCTTTCCTTCAACACACGATTCAAAGAAGAACAGACTCCAAGATTTGTATCATTTCGAAAAATCCTGAGTCGTTTAGGACCCCATTTCTTCTGGAAGGCATTTAATACATACCATGTGTCATCCTCGGAGGCATCGTCGACAACTAAAACCTCAATTTCTGAATGCTCCTGCGAAAAACAGGAACCGATGCTGCGCTCCAAGAAGCGCGCATGATTACGGGTAGTCATTAAAACTGTTGTCCGGCCGCTTTTGAAAGTCATGTTTATTCCTTATCTCACGCAAATCGTCAAACCACTCAGGGGCAAATGGGCGCCAGCAAAGCCGTCCTCACCGCATCCAAAGATTCCCTCACGGAACTCACTGCTTCTCTTCGTAAAATTAATGAGCGGCCGAACTCTGTTCGACCCAGAATGCAAAAAACCGGCTTTTTTTTAAAATCAATTCTTCAAAAGTGCCTTGTTCAGCAAGCATCCCCTTTTCAAGTACGATGATTTTGTCAGCTCTTTTAATCGTTGAAAGCCTGTGCGCTATCACAATACAAGTCCTGCCTTCGGATGCATCCTCAATCGCGGCCTGAACTTCTTTTTCTGTCACCGAATCAAGAGCGCTTGTCGCTTCATCAAAAATCATGATGGGCGCATTTTTTAAAATAGCTCTGGCAATCGAAACGCGCTGTTTTTCCCCGCCGGACAGCTGAACGCCGCGGTCTCCAATAACAGTACCCAGCCCCGCAGGAAGGCTCTTTATGAACTCGGAAAGCCTGGCCTTTTTCAGAGCTGCCAGAAGTTCCAACTCCGAAACTTCACGCTTAATTCCGTAAAGAAGATTGTATTGAATTGATTCATTGAAAAGAAAAGTTTCCTGACTCACGAAACTGAAAAGACCCCGCAAAGAATCAAGTGTTAGGGAGGCAATATCCCGATCATCCACAGTAATAGATCCCGTCTTGGGCTCGTAGTAGCGCAGAAGGAGATGTACGAGGCTTGTTTTGCCGGCACCGGAGGCTCCGACTATCGCGGTGGTTTTTCCTTTCTCAAAAAAAAGCGTCAGCTGATTTAACGCAAGCGTCCCATCGCGATAGGAATAGCTCACATTTTTAAACTTAACTCCCTCCGTAATCTCATTAACAACCTCCGTTCCTGAACTTTCAAAAACCTTTCCTTCATCAGAGAGAAAGCTGTCGATCTCCCGCAGGGGTCCGCCCATTCTTGAAAACTGTGCCTTGAGATGCATAAAACTGCCGACACTTGTCAGCATTCTTCTAAGGACAACAAGAAAAACAAGCAGCTGCGGAACATCCTGCGAACCGCCGTATCGAATCATAAAAGTCATGGCGCTAACCAAAATCAAAAAAGCAAGCAGTGTTGCCATCTCATGAATCACCGGAATTAATCCTTGCTTGTTCTCAACGCGAAGCCGGGACTGTGATGTTGCGAAACTCAGATCCGAAAATTTTTTTATTTCCTCCTGTTCGGTTCGACAAGCTTTAACTAGTCCGACATTCATCAGCACGTTCGATGTATGCCTTCCGAGTTCGGTCTGAAAGTGAGACGCTGAACGTGATGACTCTCGGATTTTTCCAATGCTGAAATTCACTCCAAAATAAAAAAGTGGGAACAACAAAACACTCACAAAGGTCATTTGCCAGGAAATCCAAAGCATCAAAAGCAGGTAGGGCACGAGCATTAATAAGGACGAGAAATAGCGGTGCGCAACTTTGACAGCGATCACCACTTCAAGGGCTGCGTTTAAAACAACATCCAGAAGTCCTCCAAGACTGGCTTGGTCAAAAAAGGATTTCCCAAACATGAGGCATTTTGTGAAAAGAAATTTTCTCAGGCTTCCCAGGAACTCAAAAATCTGAGAGTCCAAAATTACGCCGGATAAATACTGAAGAAGGTTTTTCAAAATAGCTGAGAAGAAAATGACTGCGACAAGAACAGCAAAGACAGCTTTCCTGGACACATCACCTTGGCTGCCGCTGAAAATTTTCAGAGCAGCTTCAAATCCGGAATGGTGGGTCAAAAAACTAAAATCCTGTTCCAATGCCCCTTTAAGCAGCGGTACAAGAACAGCGATTGTCACGCCTTCAAAAAACGCGGCGGCACCCGATAGCAGCACAGGCACTATAAAATGACTCGCCCGAACATGGGTGGCCAGGAAAAGATTCTTCAGAATCTTCCAGTCCTCCCCCAGAATCCCTTCTGCAGCCTTTCGTTTCACGTTGGCCCTCCGAAGGCAATCAAATGCCTTGTACACCAACGCAAAACTATTGGGAAATACTTCGGAAGAGTTCTTTTGCCTGACGATGCCCCCACGGTGGACTCACGGCTGACCCGCATACGCCCTCCTGGAAGTTTTAACCAGTGGAATCAACAATTCGCTGATAGAACCAAACTTCTCGTTACTTACTCATTCGGCTCATAAGCCAGGCATCAAGAACATCTTTTTTGAAACGCCATTGGCCGCCTATCTTTGTTGCCGGAATTTCCTGCTTTTTTAGCAGCCGGTAGATCGTGACCAGATGGAAGCCAAGATACTTGGCAGCTTCTTTAGGAGTCATGATTTGGGTGCGCTCAGGGCGCTTGGGTTGGTTGTTTTTAGCTTCTTCCATATGCTTTTCACCTTGTTTGTAGTGTTTTTGATTGTTTTAGTTATATTCTAGTTCAAATATTAATGTATTTATTATAAATAGTCAACTGTTGCTAGTTATTTTTATATAGCATTAGCACCCTCTTTGGCGTTCTAACTCGCTTCTCCTAAAAATCAATAAAATCCTTTGCTGGACGTGATTTAGTGCTATAATACGCCTCCTGTTTTTATTGCTATGCAGGGCTCAAACGAAATTCAGATCACTCAGTCAGGAAAAAGGAGCTATTCCATGAATAAGGGCATTATGGGTCTTATCGTCATGATGAGCGTGGCGATTTTGATGCCGCGCATTTCAATGGCGGATGATGTTTGGGATTTAGCTGAATCAGATCAGTATGGGAAAAAGGCAGCGGGCATGGTGGGACGCGGTCTTATTAATGCAGCGACAAGTCCTGTTGATTTGGTCGTGCAAACAGTTGAAAGCACTCAGGAAGGTCCTCCCTTTTTTGGAACTCTCACCGGCTTGGCAAGTGGTCTCGGTTGCACAGCCTTGAGAGCAAGCTCAGGCATTATGGATGTTGCGACATTCTGGGTGCCGGGTTTTAACGGCTTCAAGGTTTCTCGTTCCTATTCCAACTGCCTCGAATCAGAATACACAAAGGCCCGTTATAGCCCTGTTCGTCAGGAACAACCCGACGTTCAGCCTCAACAGGTCGTTGTCGTTCAAGAGCCTGCCAGTCCCGTTGTTGTTCAAGCTGAGCCTCAAGCCGCACACAACCCGATGGACTATGTGAAAAAAGGCGATGCCCATGATCCCATGCAGTATACAAAAAAGGGCTCTCGCGAAGAAAACTCTTACGTTAAATAACAAATAGCAATTCCCTGAAAAAATAAAAAGGACCTCTTTCTAGAGGTCCTTTTTATTTCTCTACATGACAGCTTTCCGCTATTGCTTGATCAGATAATACCTTTTTGTTTCCCCCCAGCTAATGGATGAGCATTTCTCGGGCTTATTCGAAAAAAATTCATCAACAGCCTTTGTGCCTCCGGGCCATACGGAATCTTGATACTCATCAAAAAGAATAATTCCTCCAGGAGTCATCCTTGGATAAAAAAAGCTAAGGCAGGTCTTGTAGGACTCATACAAATCACAGTCAAGATGAACAAATGAAAAGCTTTCCTTCCGGACTTCACTAAGCGTATCCTCAAAAAAACCAGGGAAAACCGAAATCATCCTCCCCAGATTAAATGCTTTTATTTTCGCTTCAACATAACCGCAGGATGTGTCAGAAAACCCTCCGACTCTTTTCATTAAAGATTTTTTCCCAGCTTGATCAATCGGATTTTTTATTTTTTCATCAAACCCAGTAAATGAGTCAAACGCATAAACCTTTTTCAAAGGCATGCTCTTGCCCGCCTGATAACCTATTGGAATAAGTGTGGCACCTTGGAAAACGCCGCACTCTGCTATTTGCCCCGGAATTTCGGCGGTTTTTTTTAGCAGCTTCAGGAGGATAGAAATTCGTGCTTTTTTGTCGCTTTCGCCATTTTTTCCTGGAAGCTCAATGCCGCAAACCTCTCCCGCCCAATCTGGCCATTGCTCAAGCATTTTTCTTTTATTAAGAAAAAATACGGCTTTCCAAATAGCGGGGCTCAGTTTCGATTTCCGGCAAGCGCGTATCAGAACACGCCTAATGTTCATAAGAAGACTTGAATTTAATTGCGGGTTTTAAAAAACTTCTGAATCGCGGCAACAACAGCATCTTGCTGTTCCGTGGAAAGCTCCGGATAAATAGGAAGCGCCAGCGTTTCCCTGCTGGCTTTCTCGCTTTCCGGGAAATCGCTTTCACAATATCCAAGATAACGGAAACATTCCTGGAGATGCAGCGGCTGGGGATAATAGACCTCGGTTCCAACCCCATTTTCAGAGAGAAACCGCATGAGCTCATCGCGCTTTTGAACACGAATAATGTATTGATTATAGACGTGCCGGCTGCTGTTTTTTTGGGGGAGTACAAGGGCTCCTTTTGATACAAGGCCGCTGGAAGAAAAAAGATCATTATAACGCTGCGCGTTTTTAATCCGTTTCTCGGTCCACTCCTCCAGATACTTAAGCTTAACCATTAGAACCGCCGCCTGTATGGCATCCAACCTGAAATTTCCGCCCACGGTCTCATAGTAGTATTTACGTTCTGACCCATGATTACGCAGCATTTTCAGGCGGCGTATCACCTCGGCATCATGACTTACGACCATACCGCCATCGCCAAAACCGCCCAAATTTTTAGAAGGGAAAAAAGAAAGGCATCCGTAACGCCCCATGGATCCTGCCCTTCTTTCCTCATCTTCAGCACCAATGGCTTGAGCGGCATCTTCAATGACCGCGAGCTTATGCTTGCGGGCAATTTCCAGCAGCGAGGTCATCGGGGTTGTTTGCCCGTACAAATGGACAGGCATTATGGCCCTGGTTTTTAGATTCACCCGGGCAGCTACCTGATCAACGTTCATGTTGTAAGTAATAGGGTCGATATCGACAAAAACGGGCCGGGCTCCAAGGCGGACGATTGAACCGCAAGTGGCAAAAAAAGTATAGGGCGTTGTAATAACTTCATCTCCGGCCCCAATCCCCTCATTCATCAGCGCAATGAGCAGCGCATCGGTGCCGGATGAAACGCCGCACCCATACTCAACTCCGCAATAATTTGCTACGGCCTTTTCAAAAAGCTCCACCTGCGGCCCCAAAATAAATTGCTGGTTCTCAAAGAGGTCGTTGAGAACCCGGGTTATTTCGGGCTTTAAGCTCTGGTATTGTGCTTTTAAATCCAAAAGCGGAATTTTCATGCTATCACGAATTTTTAGAGACATATTCTAAGCAGGTTTAACATTTAATTGGCGGGTATTGTACAAGGAAATCTTTCGATTGTCTTGGCTAGTAAAAAAGGCGGGGTAAGGAGGGATCAGGCCTTGTTCATCCGGTTCATCAGCCAGGCATCAAGGACATCTTTCTTAAAACGCCATTGTCCGCCGATTTTGGTCGCGGGGATTTCCTGCTTTTTGAGAAGCCGGTAAATCGTGACCAGATGGAAGCCCAAATATTTGGCCGCCTCTTTAGGCGTCATAATCTGGGTGCGCTGTCTTTGGGGTTGCTGAGATTCCGGTTTATTTGTTTCCATATCTAATTGGGTCCGATTTTTCTATAGTGCGTTCGCGTACGAACGTTAGTGAATGCCCATAATCCTAGGGGTTTGACTATAATTTGTCAAGAATTGTTATGAATTATTAGCGTCTCGGAGGGATTCTTAGAAAGAGATGGTTTTTTCTCTAAGTCTTTGGGGGGCTTAGGCTTTCGCCGAGGGTTCACCCGTTAGGATCTCCTGAACTGAAAAAATAGGCGTGTAATTATAGCCTGCTAACAGGGTGTCTGCACCTTCGCCGCGATCCACGAGGCAGACAACCTTCACAACTTTTGCCTTGAGCTTCTCGACTTCATGAATAGCTTTGAGCACTGACCCGCCTGTTGTGATGACATCTTCGACCATGGCCACCCGGTCACCTTCTTGAATAGCCGGACCTTCAATCATTCGCTGCATACCGTGATCTTTCGCTTCTTTGCGGACAATAAATGCCTTAAGAGGATGTCCAGACTGGGAGCTTAGAAGAGAAACGGCTGCGGCCATAGGGTCCGCGCCAATGGTAGGCCCGCCCACAGCAGAGACGCCTGTGCCATGAAGCATATTTAAAATAACCTTCCCGGTCAGGAGAATACCTTGGGGATCCAGAGTCACCTGTTTGCCATCAATATAAAAATCTGACGTCTTACCGGAAGCCAGCGTACGGCTCCCTTTGACAAGGGCCTTTTGTTTAATAAGAATAAGAAGTTCTTCCTTGAGCTTAATATCCATGTGATTTCTCCTATAAGAAGAACGCCATCATAAGGTCTTGTTCTTAAAATTGCAACATACTTAGTCTTTAACGGCGCCCTTGGTAAACTTGGGATATGTTCTTTCTACAATCCTTCGCGAAAGCCCTTTAATCATAGCGCCTTCACTCTTAAGAAGCCCTTGGCGCTTCAAAAGTGCCCGGAAGGTCCGATCGATCCTTTGGGCCACTTCAGGCTTATACTCCAGGGCGGCAACGGCCCTATTGAAACTCGCAAGAATGTCCTCAAAGGCTTCCTTCGTCGAGATGTGCTCCAGTTTCTCGTACCCGGCAGTTTTAACACTGCCTGTAAAAAGTGAGAAGCAAACAATCATGACAGCTTGTGCAAGGTTAACCGAGGGGTAACCAGGGTCTGTCGGAAGAGTCGTAAACCAATCACAAACGTCAAGGTCCTCGTTAGAAAGCCCCTTCGATTCTTTCCCGAAAACAACGGCTGCTGTTTTCCGGGCTCCGACATTACGGATTTTTTCTATCGCTTCCTGAAAATCGAGAAAGGCCAGACGGCGCCCTCCTTGCCGGCGGGTTGTCCCAATAACCCAAACGGTGTCGGCAATGGCCTCTTTAAGAGATGTAAATATTTTGACTTTATCCAGGAGAGGGTCAGCGCCCACGGCCATCTTGCGGGCCTTAATCCGCCAATCGGATGGAGGTTTCACAAGGCGAAAGTCGCGCAGGCCCATATTTTTCATGGCCCGGGCAGTGGCTCCTATATTGTCCGGATTTTCCGGTTCAACCAATACGATCGCAACAGCCACAACAAACCTCCTGCACACGAGTTAAAACTTGCATCTTTTTATTTATTTCCGCCATAATGCCAATATGCTTACTTCCTTGCCCCTTGTCATCGGTCACCGCGGAGCTTCGGCGTTGCTGCCTGAAAATACCCTGGAATCTTTCAGGCTTGCCTTTAATACTCACGGAGCAGACATGGTTGAATTTGATGTCCACCTCTCTCGCGATGGTTTTCCCGTAGTCATTCACGATGAAACTCTGGAACGAACCACAAACGGTCAGGGTGAAGTCGCCAAACATTCTCTCAAGGAACTCAAAGCTCTCGACGCCGGCTACTGGTTTGACCCTTCCAAATCCAGTGATTTCTCCCAACGTGCGCGCAATATAGGAATTCCCACTCTGGAGGAGATCTTTCAGGAATTCCCTGGAAAAAAACTCGCTATCGAAATCAAGGCTTCATCTTCTGAACTGACTCGGAAAGTTCTAGACCTTGTTGAGAAATATAATGCTGTCAATCTTTGCACGGTAGGCTCTTTAGAGGATACCGTATTTCAAGAGCTCAGAAAAATCCCTGCGGCCACAAAGATTTTCACTTCCCGGCAAGCCGCTTTCAGGCTTCTCGCCGAATACTATCTTCGGCGGCGTTCGCCTAAACAGGACTCGAAACTGGTTGCTTCTCTCCCCGTTGAAAATAAATTTTTTGACCTGAAAAAAAAATCCTGGATTGATTGGCTTCACAACAAAAATATGAGCGTCTATTACTGGACCGTAAACAACCCCGAACTGATGATGGACCTCGCCCGCAGAGGCGCAGATGGAATCATGTCGGACGACCCGGGTCTTCTGAAGAGAACCCTTGCCCTGGGCTGCGGAACTGCTCTCTAAGACGTTTGAAGCGGGCTTCATAAATCATTTGATAGGTTTCCATTTTTTCCGGAAACATAGCCAGCACTTTTTCCCTAAGTTTTGTTTCTGCAATATCGATGTCGACATCCGCGCATCTTTCATCAAGGATCATGCGGCATAAATCTTCTGCATCCCGCTGAATCTCAAGCGCCTTAACTCTTTCCGACTCACTTTCAAAAAACCGCAGAAAGTCCTCTACGGTTTCGAGCTGAAAAATATTGAGCTCCCGGCCGCAAGTGCATTTTATTTTTTGGTCGCTTTCAAACTCGGTGACATCGTGCTGCTTTCCGCAGCTGGGGCATCGGACGGGCATGTAGAGTCAACCCTTAGTAGCTACGGTCACCGGTTTGCCAGGGATAATCAGGAAGCCCCATCGCTTCCGTTAACGGAGACGTGTCATCGCTGAACGGCTGAACAATCGGAGCAAGACCTATGTCATAAGCCGCGGAAACAGCCCGAATAACAACATTTGTAACGGTCCTCGGAAAGAATGTCACCGGCCAGAGTTTTGGGTGCGCATGGACTTCATCCACCGGCGTTCTCCAAAGCTCCGCAGGTAATCCAAGCACATTCAAAAAGCCGCGCTTTTCAATTTTTCCAATGCGGCTAAAAACGCTCTCGGGGCTGTGTCCTGTGTCGTAAGCAAAAACGGCTGGGGTAAAAAAAAGGAATGCCAATAGTGCCAAGGCTGTTTTTTTCATCAAGCTCTCCTTAAAAATCGGGGTTAAAAAGACATATCACTTTATTTTTTCGGCCGCCGCCGCAAAAAATCCATCATTTTCCTCAGACGGCCAAAGCCGTGATCCTCTGGCGGAGGGTTCTCCAAAACCATTCAGAGGGATAAGACGAAAATCGCTCCGCCCTTCAAATACCCGTTGAATAACCTCTTCATTTTCCGTCTGTTCAAGCGAACAGGTTACATAATAAACCCGCCCCCCAACTTTCAGCCTCGGGAGCACACTCTCAAGAATTTTAATCTGCTCAATCTGCTGGGCTTGAAATCCTTCTTCGCGCAATTTCCATTTCGCATCCGGATTCCGGCGCAAGGTTCCGGTTCCAGAGCACGGGGCGTCTACCAGAATTTTATCAAATCCTTTCTGGGCAATACGGATTTCATTCATGCGGGAAAGATCCGCTGGAAAAACATTAAACAATCCTGCACGTTTGGCACGCTTTTTTAAGTCCTGCAGTTTCTGCATACGAATATCCGTCGCAACGAGACGGCCTTTATTTTCAAGAAGCGCTCCTAAAAGAAGGCTCTTCCCTCCTCCGCCTGCACAAGCGTCCCAAATGAGCTCACCCGGTTTTGGTTCCAGTATAAGGCAAGCGAGCTGGCTCCCGGCATCCTGCACCTCAAACAGACCTTCTTGAAACTCCGGGAGATCAAAAATCCCGATCCTTTCCCGGAAAACAACTGCCCAAGGGGTCAAAGGACAAGCCGTCACCTCAAACCCCTGTTTCCTAAGCCGCTCGATTAAGGCTTCCCGGTTTATTTTCACGGGATTTGCGCGAATCGTCAGGGGCGGCCGTTTTTCAAAAACATCAAAAAGTTTTTTGACTCTTTCCCGGCCAAAGGCGCTCAGCCATCGGCTGACAATCCACTGCGGAAAAGAGTAGCGGAGGGCAAGAGACTCTTCTTCCGATTTCGTCTCAGTGATCGGGTCAACAAACGAGAGGAACTCTTTTTTACGTTTCAAAAAGTGATTCAACGCTTCTGCATCCACGGGCGCTGCGTGGCGGGCCTCTTCCTCGGTAACAAGCCCCTCAAGGAAACACGACAAAAAAGCCAGGCAGTCTTCATCTTCCTCGCGGTTCAGGGAAGCCGCCCAAGCTGAAAGATAGCTCCGGTGCCTGAACAATCCATAGATAGTTTGAGACAAAAATCTCCTGTCACGGGATCCTAATTTTTTCCGATGCTGAAAAAAGTAGTTTCCGATCCACCGGTCAGCAGGTTGAGTCGTGCCGCGGATATCTTTCCAAATGCTTCCTGCATGCCTTATTTGGGCATGCAAACGCCGGGCGTCAGCTTCAGTGGTTCGGGATGAAAGGCCCTCGTCAGAATGCCTCACCCTTTGTTCTCCGGCATTTCTGAGAGCTTTTCTCCGGCCTCACCCTTGTCTTTTGGAACCCTTTTTTCAATTTCTGCCAGCAGACTCCGAAGGCCAAGCTTTTCTCGTGCTGAAACCAACACACCACCGCTCCATTCATGCTGAATACGCACCTTGGCGTCTTCACTTAACAGATCCGCTTTGTTGAGCGCCAGTACGACCGGTTTACTTCCGGCTCCAATTTCTTCCAAAACTTTTTCAACCGCGGCCTTTGCATCCTGGGGGCTTTGGGCAGCAACATCCAGCACATGAATCAAAACATCTGCTTCAGAAACCTCTTCGAGAGTCGCATGAAATGCACGGATCAAGCTGTGGGGAAGGTCTTTCAAAAAACCCACGGTATCCACAAAAAGAAGATCTCTTCTCCCGTTGATCGACTGAGCTCGCGTCGTGGTGTCAAGCGTCGCAAAAAGCTTATCCTCCACATAAGACTCGGCGCCGGTCAAAGCATTGAGAAGTGTTGATTTTCCCGCATTGGTGTATCCCACCAGAGCAACTGTCGTGAAATTTCTCCGCCGGCGTCCGGCCCGGAGTAATTCGCGATGTTTTTTAACTTTTTCAAGTTCCTCTTTAACGCGCTTGATACGATTTCTAAATTTTCGGCGGTCTGTTTCAAGTTCAGTTTCGCCAGGACCCCGGGTACCGATACCGCCTCCCAACCGGGAGAAAACAACGCCGAGCCCGCCCAGGCGGGGCAGCATATATTCAAGCCTCGCCAATTCCACTTGAAGCTTACCTTCGCTTGTCTGAGCTCTTCGTCCAAAAATATCCAAAATCAATCCCGTTCTATCGACTGCGGGTACTTTTGTAAATTTTTCAATATTGCGCGCCTGCGCGGGAGTGAGATCCACATTAAAAAAAAGCACATTTGCACCGGCCGATTTAGCCGCATCACGGATTTCTTCGAGCTTTCCTTCCCGGACAAAATGGCTGGGACTCGGGTGGAGTAAATGTGCCTGGGTCACTCCAACGACTTCCACCAGAGCGGACCGGGTTAATTCTTTCATTTCTTCGGCGCTTTCCTCTAGATAGAGCTTTGATCGCTGCCAGGTCTGAAGGATTACAAGGTGCGCTTTATTCCGGGGCTTGCTATTCATCATAGTTTTAGCCTTTGCATGGAATTCCTTTTCCTGCAAAAAAAGCTCTCAGCAGCTCTCGTTTATCTCCCTGAATTTCTACGAAGCCGAATTTTTCTCCATAGCCATAGGTGCCGCCAGAGCCGCAGCGAGATTTTAGATCTCTGGCCATGTCTCTTAGCACCGGCTCCGACCTTGGAAACCCGTCAATAACCGTAACCGTTTTCCCTCCGCGTCCTGATTTTTCAATTCTAAGAACCACGGTAAAGACGCCTCCCCGGACACCCGACGCGGCCTTACAACTGCATGACTCCAAAAGTTCGCGGCACTTGGGGCAGGTTTTATTTTTTTCAGGATCTGTGGAGTAAACGAGACGCGCATCATCCATAAAAATTAAAATCCAGGGTCTTTCGTTACGGTAAAAAACGGCTTGCTTGGGATGCGCAGGGTTTGGGCCAAACAGTAAGACCCACCAAGGCTCATCACCCTGATGACGACCGCAGGAATGATTCGGAAAGGTTCTGAAAAGCAGGGCTTTGGGGAAGCCGTCAGGAAATCCAATAGCCTTGAAACGAAAAAAAGCACTCGACAAAAAAACCAACGGCAGTAATGCCAAGGGACTCCGAAGCCCCTCATCCGCTGACTTTCTTATAAGAATATCGCTCGCGGATGTTGTCCCGGAAAAAAGTCCCTATGGATGATGCGGCCAGAAATTCCCGGTGAATTTTTTCAGGAACCTGGATATATTGATAAACTCCACCGGCACGAAACGTGACTTCGAGAGTCGTTGTTTCAGAGTCATAACCAACAAGGGCAATGTCGCGGGATTGAACAGCGATTCTTTCCATAAGAGATCTCCTTGAAAGGGATGTGTCAGGCAAAGCTGGTTTATTATAATAAGAGAATGCTTTGATTGCCAGCATGGAACACTACTTCTTAAAAAACTCGCGGGCCGCACTCTCAACATCCGCATAAACCTTCTCGGCCCCTGCGTACCCCTCGGGCTTCAATGTCCCCGCTTCATAAAGAAGAATCCGCCGGGCCAGCTCTTTGGCTTTTTCTTTTTCTATACGAAGGACATCGTGCCTTGCCATAAAATCTTCACAGCTTTCTTCGAGAACCCTTGCACCCCTCGCAACCTCCTGCTCCCCTCGTCCCCGGGCTTTAAAATAGCAAGCGGCCACATCTTTCCAGATAAGGCTTTCGGGAAGATCAGGACTCAAGGTTCTTTTTTTAAAATAATCATGAAAAAGGGCCTTGATTCTTCGGCGGATTTTAACTGCGGGGTAGGAAAAGCGGTAAAAAAGCACCGTGAGAAAACCGGCCAGAACAAGAAGAAAAAAAATCATAAATCCCTGCGCTATTTAAACCCTAAACCTTTGTAAGGGAAACGGGCATCCACTCGGCAAGCTGTGCGGGATCATGCCTCTGCAGCTCCTCCAGGTTCTTGCGCAGGGCTTCAACGTCAAGCTCCAAGGCTCCTTTAAGCTTCCGAGAGGAAAGTTGGTCTAAAAGGCTTTCGAGCTTTGCCGTGGTGACTGTTTTTACTTCAAGGTTTTCCATAAAATTTTTCCAGAGCTGTTTATAATCCTGCTTCGCGCTGGAAAGCTGGAGTTCAAGCCCTTCGGCCCGCGCTTGCGCGACCCTCACCTGAACCTCAAGATCCATAAAATGTTTTACGGCTTCTAGGTCCGCTCTTGTTTGAACTCCCCAACCGCATAAAATGCCGCCAAGAACCATCCCTCCGCCCGCAAACAAGGCTGCGGTCCGTAACATTTTCTTGTGAAACGTTTGAGTCATAGTAAGCAGGCTTTCCGTCTGCGCAGCACGCTCACCTGCCAAGGTTTTCTGGAGCGTGACAACTTCTTCGCGGGCAAGGCCTAAGTCTTTCCGGTAGCCCTCTGTCTCTTTTTCCAAAACTTCAAGCCGGCGGGAGGAAGAACGAAGTTGACGGTTAGTTTTTGTTCTTTCGATAGCGGCGCCTAAAAACCAAGCGCTGAAAGCGGCAAGCGCAATCCAACAGCCTTGAATAAGCGAAGTTTCCAGCATAAGAGCTCCTTAAAAAAGCAGCGATCAATGCGTTTGCTCTTATTATCGGCGAAGGGAAGGAATTTCTGAGGAAAAATCTAAACGCTTTAAAGAAGGAAGGTATCGCCGCCGATTTCCTGTTTTTTCTTTTCACTTTTTCGGTCTTTGAGAAGCTTTTCTATATCCAGGTCGGAATAGCCTGTTTCCCGTTTCAACGCAATCAGAACCGGGTGCTTTGCGGTTTCGCTGCTGCTTTCAAGCAAACGGTCAAGATAGGCATTCACAATCCCCGGGTCACGCAGGGAATCGACTCCCCATTTTCCCCGGGAGAGTGTTAAAACTGCCTCCCCGGTATCGACTCCTGAAGGTCTTAAAATTTTGACTTCATACCGGACTCGACGCTGTTTTTTTTCAATTTGTTTAGCGCCGGAAAATTTCCCGGGGATCACGGGGCCAGAAAGCCCCGAGGGCGATAAAGACTGTTTTCTCTTATCTATATAATCGTTGACGTTTTTAAAACTGTTTTTCCTGGCAGAACTTAGAAGAGCGTACTGCTTTTCAAACTGCCCGGAGCTTTCAAGATGGAAATAGGCCTCTAAAACTTTAACGGGTGTTTCCGAGGGAGCTGCCGGCCTCACCAAACTCATAACGATTGGAATCCCGCATATCGCCAGAAGAGCCGCGCCCGCGGGCATAGCATAACTTAAAAAATTCTGGATGCTCGATTCCTTCTTGGGACGGACGGGCGGCATCCGCCGCGTTGCTTCAGAAACACGTGAAAAAGCTTCGTGGTCTTCTTCAATCTCAATGCTTGTTAAACGGCGGGCTTCAAGCTGACGGCGGGCAGCCTCTTCGCTTTCGGCTTTTAGGCTGCCGGAGCAGGAATACCCGCGGATGTCTTTTGCTTTGTATTGATAAAATCGCATACTCGCCTTTGTAAACTAAATACCAAGAAGCGCGGCGCCAAGAACACCCGCAGAATCCCCTAATTGATGTTTCACAATCGGGGTCCGAAAATCATTTCCAAAGACCCGGCTTTTCACTTCACGAACACCTGTTGTATAAAGCTCCCGGATATTAGAAACACCGCCCCCCAGGACTACTATATCGGGATCCAAGACATTAATTAAATTAGCCATGGATCTTCCAAAATGACGAAAGAACTGTCCCACAAACTTTACGGCACGCGGGGATTTCCTGCGGTACGCCGTAATAATTTCCGGAAGCCGTTTCGCCGTTCCAAATTGTTTTCGGTACAGCTTTTCCAGGCCGCCCCCGCTAATCAAAGTTTCGACGCAGCCTCGTGAGCCACAATAACAAACCGGTCCCCGCGGGTCAATTGCCATATGCCCCCACTCTCCGGCAAGTCCCTGAAGGCCTTTAATCATGCGCCCTCCTTCCACAATACCACCGCCGCAGCCCGTCCCGAGAATAACTCCAAAAACACGTTGATGTCCCCTGCCTGCGCCGAGCAACGCTTCGGCCATGGCAAAACAGTTGGCATCATTTTCTACAGCCAAACGCCTCCCCAAATGCCTCTCCAGGTCTTCGAGAGAAAGACGGCCGTTCAAACATAAGGTATTGGAATTCTTAAGCTTTCCCGTCTGAAGAGATAATACACCCGGTGTACCGATGCCCAGCGTATGAGCCCTGCCGCGGATTTCTTTTTTCATGATTTCATAGATCCGGTAAAGATTGCCCAGGATTCCGAAGTAGCCCTTTTCCTGTTCGGTAGCAATTCTCTTTCTTAGAATTACCCTGCCGCGGTCAAGAATGACCCCTTCGATTTTTGTTCCTCCAAGGTCGATCCCAAGGCGCAGACCAGACATCGCATTTAGTCCCTCAGATTTCATTGTTTGCCTCTCCTTTTGAGAACCTTGCTGTAGCGGACTATGTCGGTTATTATAGGCACAAATGCCCTCTTTCCAAAAGCCTATGAATTCAAAGCAAGCCCAAGACTCCAGAGCCCTAACTCCTCCCGGAGGAGAAAAGAAAGTTCTGCTCCATTCCTGCTGCGCTCCCTGCTCAGGATCGGTTATCGAAGACATGCATCAGGCTGGTCTCCAACTCACGATTTATTTCTACAACCCTAACATTCATCCTCGCCAAGAATATGAAATCCGGAAAGATGAAAACATACGCTACGCTCAAAAACTGGGAATCCCTTTCGTGGATGCGGATTATGACGCTGAGCGATGGTTCAAAGAAATGAAGGGGCACGAAAAGGATGAGGAGCGGGGTGAACGATGCTCCATGTGTTTCGAAATGCGTTTCGTAAAAACGGCGGAATATGCGTCTAAAAATGATTTCAAGGTTATCACGAGCTGCCTTGGAATTTCACGCTGGAAAGACTTTGACCAGGTAACCCGCGCGGGAATTGCAGCGGCTTCTCTTTTCCCGGGTGTCCGCTATTGGGATTACAACTGGAGAAAAGACAATGGTTCACAGCGGATGATCAAAATCGCCCGGAACGAAGAATTTTATCAGCAGCAATACTGCGGCTGCGCTTACTCCCTTCGCGACACGAATGATTGGCGGGTCAGTCAGGGACGCCCCAAAGTTGAACTTGGGAAAGATTACTACGGCCCCAAGCAAGAAACTTTCTAACTTCCCGCTTCTGTCCCTAAATAAAAAAGGCCCTCACGACTGTGAGGGCCTTTTTTTTCCAGATGAGAAGCTGGATTATGAGTTATAACCCACTTCTGCGGCCTGCCGCATACGGTCACGAAGATCACTGCGCTGAGCCTGCTCACGATCAAAACGACGCTGCCGTGAATACTCGAGGGTGCGCTGCGCTTCATCAACCTGTGCCTGGACCATGGGCTGTTCCTGCGCCTTGCGCTTAGCCCCGCGATAAGCATCCGCTGAGCTCCAAACACGGTTCGCAAGCATCGGACCAAGGCCGGCCCACACAACACCGCCGCCAACCGTTGTCCCCAGAACAATGGCTGTGGTTACGCTGGCGATTTCGATAGCACCCATAATTTTTGTTTTGGTGCTCCGGATTTCTCCATTGAGGGCTTGACCTGAGGTCGGAAGAAGGAGGGAAGCTCCAGCTTCACGAAACCCTTGGGCAAAAAGCGGCTGACTCTGAAAAGAAAGTGCTGTCATAACAACAAGCAGGGGTGACAAAAATTTATTTTTCATTTTTCTCCTCCCAAAAGGATTCACTTCATCATTTAACGTTTCATAAAATTTTCAAATTTGAAGCCACAGCCGGGAATCTTAACGTGTTTCTAAAACGCTGTCAATAAAACGCCTTGTCAAAATGTTAAAAACCTCCCGATAACAGTTCGACAAACAAGCGGACACCGACGCCGGTCGCCCCGTATTGACAGTCATGCCGCGGAGTTTCACACCACGCCGAACCCGCAATGTCCAAGTGCGCCCAGGCCGTCTTTTCCGGAACAAACTCTTTCAAAAACATACCTGCCGTGATCGTCCCGCCGTTAGAGCCTCCGATATTTTTCAAATCGGACTGCTTTCCTTTAATCATTTGCCCGTATTCTTCCCAAAGCGGAAGTTCCCAGCAGCGTTCTCCGGTCTTCTGCCCCGCTTCCTTTATTTTGGACACCAGCTTTTCATCCGTTCCCATTAAACCAATCGCTTGATCAGCGAAAGTCGCGGCACACATCCCCGTCAAAGTCGCGATGTCGATAAGCGCTTTAGGCTTGAACCGGGCAGCATACGACAAGGCATCCCCTAAGATGAGGCGCCCTTCTGCATCCGTATTTAAAACCTCGACCGTTTTTCCATTAAACATACGGATAATATCGCCGGGTCTTTGAGGATTGTTCGCGACGTTATTTTCAACAGCGGGCGCTAAAACAACAACATGCCGCTTAAGTTTTAACCCGGCAATGGCTTTCATCGCCCCCAGAACAGCTGCCGCACCGGACATATCGTACTTCATTTTCTCCATACCGCCTGCGGGCTTTAGCGACAGGCCTCCCGTATCAAAAGTGACCCCTTTGCCGACCAGGCATGTCGTCCCCTGCCGGGCATAAGTCTTTCCGTATTCCAAAACAATCAGAGCCGGAGGTGTCAGGCTGCCTTGGTTAACTCCCAAAATTCCGCCCATTTTTAGCTTCCGAAGTTCTTTTTCACCGATAATTCGGCAGGAAACCCGGGCTTGAGCGGCCATTTTCCGGGCCGCGGCAGCAAGTGTTTGGGGATTAATTACATTGGCGGGTTCATTAATAAGATCCCGGGCAAACATGACGCCTTCTGCTATTTTTCGTCCCTCGTCCGCAGCTTTTTGAAGTTTCGAAACATCCCGCGCACCGGCGACCAAAAGCTCTAAGACGGCGGGAGTGCTCCGTTCACTTAACGCGCCTTGCGCTTTATACTTCCGGAAATCATAGGCCGCAAGAAAGGCCGTTTCAGAAAAAATGCGAACTATCGATTCAAGAGAAACTTCCGGGCTTACGAAAGACGTCACAAGGACCCGGATTTTCAGCGCCTTTCTCTCGCGCGCAATCCGAATTAGCGACCCCGCCGTTTTCCGGGCACAGGCCTTAAAAAATTTCTTTTTCTCCCCAAGGCCGAGGAGCACGGTTTCGGGGGCTTGCCGAAGCTTGGCGCCAAAACTCACCAAGGTTTCCCCAAATTTCCCGGAGAACCTATGCTTTTTAAGCGCAACCTTGGCGCTGGATGAGAACTCGGGTTCACAAAAAATCAGGTCTTTGTCCAACTTTTCTTGATTAAAACATCCCGCAATAAAAAGATCTGCCTGCGATTTCCGGGAAGCAATTGTGACAACATTAATTTTCATGATTCCAAACTCCTTCTGGCCGGATGATTAAAAATGACTAAACCCTGATTAGGATTTCGGCTTTTTCTGATTAAAACCTTACTGCTCCGCAAGGATTTGGTTTTGACACCTGGCATTGCTTGCCTTAAGATTATCCCTCATGACAGCCAATCGCCGAAAGCACTTTCTGATCAACAAGCCTTTGCAGCTCCGCTTTATGACTTATGTAACTTTTCCCTTGCTCGTCATTACCATCATCATGATGTTTGGCCTCTATATTGGGATTTGGGGAAGCATGCTTGATGCCTTCTCCAACGAAAGGCTGCGCAACGACCTTTTGACGGCTTCCCGTCTCACCGAGTATGAAGAGGCCCGCCAAACAGCTGACGCGCAGCAAGGGTCGGCCATTTCTTTCTTCAAACAGGCCGAAAAGCTCAGTGAGCGCCAGAGAGAGGTATTCAAAGAGATTCTCGACGACTCCAACAAAAGTCTGCTGCCGAAGTTTTTGCTTCTCCTCTTCTTCATCGCCTGGGGGTCGATCTTCTTGTCCCATAAGGTGGCAGGCCCATTCTACCGGCTCGATAAATCCCTTGAAGAAATCAACAAAGGAAATCTCCGCGTCCGAATACAGCTTCGCAAGGCAGATGAGGGGCAAACGATTGCTCGGCATTTTAATGACTCCGCAGCCTCGCTTGACGAATCGCTGTCCCGGGTCAAAACGATTATTCGGGAAAACGAATCTGATCCGGCAAAGGCTCTTTCCCTTCTCAAATCCGAACTTTCCCGATTCAAGACCAGTGCGGATTCCTGATCCCCTCAAGGCTTTTGCCGCTATTGGACTCTGCTTTCTATTATCCCTTCCTTGCGTTTTTGCGGACCCCCTGAAACCACGCGATGCTGACCTGCTCAAGAAAATACAAAAAGATACTTTTCAGTACTTTCCACGCCTCTCAGATAAAGAGACAGGCCTCACCCGAGACACCTCTCGGCCCGGCTCGCCTGCTTCCATAGCGGCTACCGGGTTTTCCCTCGCATCTGTTGCCATAGGAGCCTCCCATCAATGGATTCCTGAAGCCTGGGCGCGTGAATACCTTCATAAGACATTAAAAAGTCTTCTGACCAAAGCCCAGCATGAGCGCGGTTTCTTTTATCATTTCCTTGACCCCAAAAGCGGCCGCAGGGTTTGGGCCTCTGAAGCTTCATCTATCGATACGGCACTTCTGATCGCAGGAGCCTTAGTGGCCGCCCAGTACTACCCTGGGACCGATATTGAAAGAATGGCTAACGACCTCTATGCACGCGTAGACTGGAACTGGATGCTTAATGGAACCGATCTTCTCTGCATGGGCTGGAAACCTGAAACAGGCTTTCTTCCTTATTATTGGGACATGTACAACGAGCAGCTGATCCTTCAGGCATTAGCGCTTGGGTCTCCCACTCATCCCGTGGGACGCGAAGTTTGGAATTCCTGGGAGCGGAGAGAGGACGAATTTAACGGCCGCAAAATAGTCTTTTCTTATTCGGGAAGTCTCTTTACCTATCAATATCCGCAGGCATTTATTGACTTCCGGAATCTGGATGATGCTGGAATTAACTATTTTGAAAACTCCCGGCAAGCCTCCTTGGCAAATAGAGAATATTCGCTTGGCTTCAGACATATTTCTAAAAGCTATTCGGAGAATTCCTGGGGGCTTTCAGCTTCTGTGGGTCCAGGAGGTTACAAAGCCTATGGCGGAAAGCCGGGTGAAGGCTTGCAAGATGGGACAATCGCACCCTACGCGGCACTCTCCTCAATTATTTTTACGCCAGAGGAATCGATGAATGCGGCCCGATTTTTCTTTGAGCAGTATCAACAACAGCTTTACGGACATTTTGGGTTTAAAGATGCGTTTAATCTCGACAAACGCTGGTGGGCGGAAGAATATGTGGGCATTGATCAAGGAATTATTGTTTTGATACTGGAAAATTTTCTGAACGATGGTGTTGTCTGGGGAAAGTTTATGTCGCTTGAAGCTATTCAAAGGTGGATTGAAATCTGCAAACTGAGAAAGGAGGGGACCGCTACTCCCGAGTCATGAACCGAATGGCAAGTCTTGCGGCTGTTTCCTCAAGAACCTCGGGAGTAAAATAGGTTCCCTTTTTAAGCTCATCTTTGATTTCCCGAACACGGCCAAAATTCGGGTCGGGTTCTGAAGGAATCAATTCAGCAAATTTTCTAACTTCCCGCCATAGCCCCTCATCTTCATAATGTTCCATGCTGGGCTTTTCAATTCGGATTCCTTGAGGCTTAGCGGACGCCCCGCCCGAATGAAAGTCACGTCTCGGTAATTTCATATAACCCTTTGTCCGGAATAATGTTAGATCTTAAAAAGCCAGTTCACTTTTCAACCGTATTCTAAGACGATTATCGACGGTCGAGGTCATGAACTTAAGATTTTCCGGACAAAAACACGGGTTTTCTTAGGCTTCGAGTGTCAGTTCGCCTACTTTCCGCGTCAGGTGGGAACGAAGACGCGTTACGACCTTGGTATGAATCTGACAGACGCGAGATTCCGAAACATCAAGAATTTCTCCGATTTCTCTCAAAGTCAGGTTTTCATAATAGTAGAGTACGATCACGAGCTTTTCCTTTTCAGGGAGTTCGTCTATCGATTGCGCCAGAATTTCTTTCACTTCGTTCTGATGAACATAGTTGAATTGATTTGTGATGAGGGAGTCTTCAATCGTTTGAAGGCGGGAGATCGGTTTATTCCCGTCGTCATTCTGCCAAACTTCATCCAGTGAAAGAAACGTCGTGGAATTCAGATCACTGTAAATGCTGTTCAGTTCGTCGGTTGAAATATTGAGCGCTGTCGCAAGCTCGTCGTCACTCGCAATCCGCCCGTGCTTTTCTTCAAGCTCTTTGCATTTTTTTTCAATTTCGCGCGCTTTCTTACGGAGAAGACGGGGAGCCCAGTCGAGCTTTCTAAGCTCATCCATGATTGAACCGCGAATACGGGAAACCGCATAAGTTTCAAATTTATTTCCCTGTGACACATCGTATTTGTTGATCGCGTCAAAGAGTCCCAGAATGCCGTAGCTGACAAGATCGTTAAACTCAACATTCGGCGGAAGACCAATCGCAACGCGGCCAGCCACATACTTCACAAGGTAAAGATACTTCTTCACAATTTCTTCTCGTAAAGCCTGGCTTTTTGTCCGCTTGTATTTCTTCCACATTCTGATTTCTTCTTCACGCATAGGGGGTTCCTCCGGGTTTTATGATTTACAATGATTTAGTTTTTTCTTTTTGCTGCTCTAAAATTTTTTTAATTTGAAGTAGGGTATAATTCTTAGATTGCAGGATTTTGATTTGTTCGAGACGATCAAAAACTGTTTCATCATAAAGCCGGTGGCCTGAGGCGGTGCGGCGAGCCTCCTGAATAAGGCCTGTTAAGGTGTAATTGTGGAGGGTTTGACGCGACAACCCTGTGTACTGCATCACTTCCCCGATCTTGAAGAGTTTTTCTCTTTTCACGAGTTCAGTGCCTCTCTTTGTTGAATCTGTTCGTAGAGGTTCCGGGCTTCCTTATCTTCCGGGGCCAGCAACAAAATCTTTTCAGCGGTAAGCTTGGCGGCTCCCCACTCCCCTTCGGACATCTGATTTTTAACTTCCTGCTTGTATCTCAAGATTCGCTCGTCAGCTTCCGTCTCATACATCTTCTTTAAGAAAACCGATTCGGTTTTACCTTCTGAATAAACTTCTTTCCGAATTTGATCCATAAGTTCAGAGGCTTCGATATTGCTTTCATCAAAGCTGAACACTTTTTCAGCTGCTTCCATTGCTTCCTCATACTGTTTACCCCGATATAATTCCCGGGCACGCTCAAGCCACGTTTTGACCTGGTCTTCTGTTTCGCTAGATCCACTTTCGTCTGTCGGCCTTGAATCAAAAGTCTCTTTTTGCCGCGAAATTTCTCCATCCAGAACTTCTGCCATGAGCTGGCGGCTTTCCTCATTTTGAGGTTCAATCGCAAGGGCTTTTTCAGCCGCCTTGCGTGCTTTGAAATACTCCCCGCGAACCAAGGATTCGCGGGCCTGCTGGTTTAGAACTCCAACATCCCTAGCCACTGCCGGTTTATGAGAAAGAGCCTGGCATCCACAGAACAGCATAAGAATCGTAATTTGAGCCAGCTTGGTCATATTTACAATACGTAGTTTACATTTTGTAAATTACAATCTATAAAATATGATCGCCATTGGTCAAGTTTTTTTTACAACTATTTTTAGCATCCTTGATCAATAGTATGCGTTTATAGACAGGGACACTATATGTTGTAGTTTTAATTCGAATTATTTCTAAAGGTCGGCGGGGAAAAGTCGATTCTTTGTGCTTTTGAGTACTCTTATTTGAGGCGGGATAAAAAAAGAGCGCCGGTTAGGCGCCCTTTTCAGCTTATGGCAGAAACATCTTAAGAGCGGGTCTACTTGGAAGCGAAAATTCCCATTTTTCGGAATTTATCATAGCGCTGATTAGGCAGCTCTTTGCGTGGTATTTCTTTCAGCTCTTTGAGGGCCTTATCAACAGCCCTGCGTATGTTCTCAGCCGTGGTCTCAAAGTCACGGTGAGCGCCCCCGAGCGGCTCAGGAACCATATCATCAATAACACCAAGCTCAATAAGATCCCGGGCTGTTAGCTTTAAGGCTTTTGCGGCATCTTCGGAGCGGGCCGAATCTTTCCACAAAATTGCGGCACATCCCTCCGGAGAAATCACGGAATAATAGGCGTTTTCGAGAACAAAAACGCGGTCCCCGACCCCAATACCAAGGGCACCGCCGCTGCCGCCTTCTCCGATAACAATCACAACAATAGGAACCGTCAGCTCTCCCATTTCACGAAGATTAAAGGCAATCGCTTCAGCTTGCCCCCTTTCTTCTGCTCCAACGCCAGGATAAGCCCCCGGGGTGTCGACGAAACAGATAATGGGCAAGCCGAATTTCTCTGCCAGTTTCATAATCCGCATGGCCTTTCGGTAGCCCTCGGGATGAGCGCTCCCGAAACTACGCAAAAGATTTTCTTTTGTGTCGCGTCCTTTTTGATGGCCAATAATACAAACCGATTCTCCAGCCCATTTTGCAAATCCCGCAACAATGGCCCTATCGTCGCTAAAATGCCTATCGCCATGGAGTTCGATAAAATCCCGGGTAAGATACTGGATGTAATCCATGGTGTACGGACGAAGCGGATGGCGGGCGACTTGAACACGCTGCCAGGGAGTAAGATTGTCAAAGATATCTTTAAGGGCCTTTTCCATTTTCTTTTCAGCGCTGCTAATCTCGCCTGAAAGGTCAATGC
This sequence comes from uncultured bacterium, assembly GCA_964434115.1. Lineage (GTDB taxonomy): Bacteria > Omnitrophota > Omnitrophia > Omnitrophales > Aquincolibacteriaceae > ZLKRG04. The sequence continues at coordinate 57,392 of CAYSSX010000002.1, read as the reverse complement.
CCTGGGCGGCAGAAGCACGAAGCTCTCCGATTTTCCTTTCCAGTTCGATCACCGGACGCTCAAAGGAAAGACAGGCCTCTGCCAAGTTGCGCGTCCCAAGCGTTTTGGGCTTTTTTACTTCCAAAACCACCTCATCACTCTCAATCTTTTTTTTCTTTTTGCTCATAGGAGATTCATCCTTTTTGGGCCATGCCGGCTAATTTTCAGTCTTGAATCATCACCCTTGTTCCTTCAGGAACAAGCTCATAAAGCTCTTCGACATCCTTGTTCAGCATCCGGACACACCCTAAACTTTCCTGTTTTCCAATCGATTCAGGAAATGTGGTTCCGTGAATGCCATACCCCTCAATATCAAACCCGAGCCACCTTGTTCCCAGATAATTATCAGGACTCCCGGGCGGAACAACCGCATCCGCATAATACCAAGTGGGGTTTTCCAGTTTCACCGTGATCTTAAACTTGCCTACCGGAGTCGAGTTATTCTTTCCTGTCGAAACACGGTATTTTTTTAACGGCCTTCCGCCGAGATCGAGCATTAATTCGTTTTTCGACTTATCGACACGGACCGAAAATGGCGCCGTCAAGACTTTCAGTTTAGCTCCCGGAACGATGGTATCGGCTTTAAGGCCATTGCTCTTTTTAATAAGCGCGATTGTGGTGTCGTACTTCTTTGCAATTTTATAAAGACTATCTCCCGCTTTAACAGTATAAAAATCACTTTCGGGCATTTCCAGTTTCGACTGTATTAATTTAATGCTCACCTGCTCATACTTTTTACGGGTTGCTTCGCGAAGGCCGGGGGGAAGCTCGCTTCGGGTCAAAATTTTTTCATAAATTTGACGCGCCTGCAGCAGCTTACCTTGACTCTCATACTCTTTCGCCCGGGCCACTAGTGCATGCTGGTTCTGCGCCGCTTCAACCTTTTTTTCCAGTCCTACACCTGAAGTTATAAGTGTCAGAACCAAAAACAGAACACCTGGCCGCATTAAGTTTTTCCGCACAGCAAAAGCGCGATAAGAATCCCGAGAAAAGCTCCTGCAAATACCTCCTTCGGCGTATGGCCGAGAAGTTCCTTCACTCTCTCTTCCGCAAACTGCCCTTTTTGATAAAGCTCATCCAGCATCTTATTAAGCACCTGCGCTTGCCGGCCTGCGCTGCGCCGGACGCCCGCAGCATCGAACATCGTAATAATTGTGAAAAGCAGGGCCATGAGGAACGGCATCGATACGAAACCATAATAAAGGCCTATGGTCGTTGCCAGGCTGGCAACCGATGCCGAGTGGGAGCTTGGCATGCCGCCTGTGTCAAAAATCCATCTGAAGTTGAAGCGCCTCTCCCGAATCATGCCGCGAATGACCTTGGTCAGCTGAGACAGAGCCCAGCTTAGGAACACTGCCCAGAAAGCTCTTATGGGTGAGAAGGGGGAATCGATTGGGGTCACGTTAAAAGGAATTATTTGAAGAGAGATTGACTCGAATCAGGAAATATGATTTAATTATAAATAATTTATTCATAAAATGAATAAAGTTCCTGCCTCGCCTTTTGATTTGTTTATTATAGGTAGGGATTCTTGAAATGCAAGGGGGTTTTCTTGATCGCAAAAATCCAAACCGCAGCATGCTTGGGCATCCAGGCTCATCCGGTTCAGGTAGAAGTGGACGTCGCAGCAGGTCTGCCTCAGCTTATTGTTGTGGGACTTCCGGATACAACCGTCAAGGAATCAAGAGAGCGGGTCCGTTCCGCCATTAAAAATTCAGGATACCGGTTTCCTCCTGACAAAATCACCATCAATATGGCTCCGGCAGACCTCAAGAAGGAAGGGCCGGCATTTGATCTTCCTATGGCCTTGGGAATTCTCGCAGCTTGTGAAGAAATCCCGGCAGATAGGCTTAAGGACTACACCTTCCTGGGGGAACTTGCTCTCGATGGAACTTTGCGTCCGTTTAAGGGTGCCCTCGTAATTTCGGAAGCTTTGCATGAAAATCGAAATTTCGTGATCCCCGCCGAAAATGCGGCAGAAGCGGCCCTCGAAAAAAGGGCTCGAGTCTACCCCGCAAACAATCTCCGGGAGGTTGTCGAATTTTTAAAAGGCGAAAAAGTAATCTCTCCAGCGATCGGCTCTTATTCCATGCTGGCTTCACCCGTTACACATGACTCCCATCCTGATTTTTCAGACATCAAGGGTCAATACCTTGCCCGGCGGGCCGCTGAAATTGCCGCGGCCGGAGGGCACAATCTCCTTTTTATAGGTTCTCCGGGATCAGGAAAGACGATGATTGCTCGTAGAATTCCGGGAATTTTACCCCCCTTGAGCTTTGAACAGTCTCTTGAAATCACAAAAATCCACAGCGTATCCGGACTCATCCTGGATTCGCATCGACTTATCCAAACGCACCCCTTCAGGGATCCCCATCATTCCATTTCGGCAATTGCTATGGCCGGAGGCGGCAGTTGGCCAAAACCCGGAGAGATCTCTTTGGCGCATGCAGGCGTTCTCTTTCTCGATGAACTCCCGGAATTTAAAAGAGACGTTATTGAGACTCTGCGCGCTCCCCTCGAGGAAGGGAGTGTTACCATTTCTCGGGCAAAAAATCAGGTTACTTACCCATCGCGATTCATGCTGGTCGCGGCGATGAACCCCTGCCCCTGCGGTTTTCTTTCTGATCCGCGGAAACCGTGCCGCTGCTCGCTTGGACAAGTCCGGAAATATCAAGCCCGGATTTCCGGACCTCTTTTAGACCGCATTGACCTCCACATAGAAGTTCCGGCTTTGTCTTATCAGGTACTCACAAGTGAAGAAAAAGCGGAGAGTTCCGAGTCCATACGAAACCGTGTTCGCATTTGCCGTGGAATCCAAATGTCCCGTTATCCCAATCGTGTTTTTCAATTGAATGCCTACATGCGGCCCAAGGAAATAAAACAATTTGCGTATCCGGATTCCGAGGGCAAAAAGCTTCTAGAAAGCGCAATGAAGGAACTACATCTTTCGGCGAGGGCTTATTATAAAATTCTAAAAATTGCGAGAACCATTGCGGATCTTGCAGTGTCTTCAGACATCAAAGCAGCGCATATTGCAGAGGCCATTCAGTATCGATCTTTAGACCGGGGATGGTCCCTTTAAAGGCAGGTCGATTGTGAGCGTTTCCCCAAATTCCCCTTTGGAAGAATTCCAAAGAAAAACCTTAACCTGGGCTGCTTTTCCCTGAAGAACAGAAACAACAGCTTGAAAAACTCCAGGGTAAACAGGCTCTCCCTCAAACACCGCCATCTTTTTATCCTCATCAGAAAAATAGGCCCCGGCATCAATGTGGGAGTGGTAAATACCTCGAATCTGCTCATCCCCTGAACGAGTTCGTCTTTCGACGCTCAATAGATCTTCAGGTGCTATGAAATAAGCGCTCCTAGCCCTTCTCGGATATCGAAGGGAATCTTCCGCGTGAAGCTGATCTTGAATGTTTCGGCAGGGCACAACCGCGGTCAAGAGAGCCGCATCCCGGGAAGTCCCAAGCAAAAAGCCGCAGCATTCTTTGGGGTATTCGCTTTCAGCATGCTGGATCACGGATTGAATAAGCGGTTCAGGAAAGCGCACGGCATTGTCTCCTGAAGATGTCGGATAAATACTGAGGCGTAACTTGCTTAATCTTCGTGCATGATGCCAAGAATTTTTTCGGCATCCAGATTCACGAGAACATAGGGGGTTGGATCACTTGACCCGGGCCGGGAGGTCCGGATAAATACATTTACTTTTCCGCTGTTGGAAAACCAGGATGCGTCAATCGCCAGCGAGGGCTTATCGGAATCGAGAGAAGCGAGACGGGTTCCTTTGTTCCCCTGTGGCGCTATCACTTCAAAATGATAATTGTTTCCGGAGGCAGGAACAAATGAGGCCTCGACCGCAAGATCTTTAAAACTCAGTGTGCTGCCTGAAAATTCGAACTCATCAAGTGCATTCGAAACCCGATACCAGTAGCGGGCAATAATATCTCGGCGTTCAATTAAAATCTGAGCGAGACTCTCGGCATCCTCTTGGTTGCTTAACTGTCCCGCGGCAACAAGCGCTTTGATCTCTTCATCTTTGAATGATTTTATAATTTTAGCGGCCCAGAAACCATCAGCCCGTGTCACGTCTTTAAAGGCGTAGCCAGGAAGCTGCGTCTTAAAAGCCGAGGGATCAAAATACCGATTATCAAAATAACCGATTGCGGGAGCGGCTGAAACCTTTTCCCCTGCTTCGCGCCATCTTTTCTGCCACGGCTTTTCCCAAAATCCTAAAGTAAAAAAGGCCTTCGCTGCTTCGCCGAAATCAAAAAGGTATTCATGGCCATGCATAGGCGGCTTTGCACCCTTCGGCGTGGATCCAAGCGTAGAAGAGAACCCTACAAGGTAGTGTTTTAAAACCTCTTGCCCGTTTTCCGTTACAAGAATATCCGCTGTCGTACCCGGGCGAACATCTGTGTTATTAAGCCAGGAAGAAAAAATCTGAAGGGCCCGCAACGAGCGTCTGTTTTGGTGAGAGACGTTGTCGTTAGAATCCCCGCGGCGCTTCCCTAAAAACTGCAGCGATCCCTTATCATTTCCCATGAGAGTCTTGGTTGCAGACGCACGATAACTGCCGTTTGCATCTGCAGGAAGAAACAAAAGGTATTCCTCAAGCTTCTCAGCGCTTAGCGCTTTATTGAAACCGCTATCATCAATGATTTTGGCACCTTCGGCCGGCACAAGCTGACCGGAAGCAAACGAAGTGATCGTGACCTGTGGAACGTTGTAGCCGATCGCGTAATAAAAGCGGCTGCCGATGACCTCAGCGGAGGTTGCAAGTTCAAAATTGTCGGAAGGATCAAATTTAAGATTGTAATGGTTACCTTTTACATCTTCGACCAGAAAGTTCGGATGCAGGCCTTCAAAGATCCCGCTTACAACCTTCAGGTTTCCGGAAGCATCCGGTCCATCGCTCTCCTGAAAACCTTTTTTCAATTCATCAATGGAAAGCGCTTTACGGGCATGCCGGTTAACAAAAAATTCTGAATCGGGAACTTCATCATAAATATTGACGTCACCGGCCTGAACCTGTTTCTTGAAAAGGGCTTGGTACAAGCGGTCAAGACGCAGGTAGGAAGTTCCTTCGTAATACACATTCTGCTCAAAAACATCTTTATAAAAAGATGTTTCCTGGGCTTTGACCTCAAGGGCATAGCTTGAGCCCGGAAGCAGCGTAAAGAGGGCTGCCCCTGCTAGAAGAAACAGGATTTTTTTAAAAAGGTGTATTTGACCGGACATAGAAATTAGTTCCTTCATCTCCGTGGGCAACCTCTACCCCAAAGAGCATGTGATTGGCAACGCTAAAACGAAAACCTCCGCCATAGCCTTCGCGAAAATCTCCGAACTGGAATTTACTAAACTTGTTGAAAACCTGTCCAACGTCTGTAAACGCTACTGTATCCAAACGAAAATTCCGGCTCTCCCAGATGGCGTAACGGTATTCCACATTAAGGACAATCGCGCTGTTGTCAGTAAAACGGTTTTCTGCATACCCGCGAAGGGTTCGGCTCAGGTACGGGTTAAGCCCGTATCCGCCAAGCCTCGGCATCTGATGAAAGGGAACTTCATGATGATCAAGCTCATCGTTATATTCGCCATACGCATGGTAGGCCAAAACACGCCTCTGAGAACCCACGGTAAAATACTGACTCAATTCTCCTTGATACTTCAGAAACCGCGCGCTGGAACTTCCGAGACCTTCATTAAAATCTAACCCGATGCGGCGAAGCCCCCCGCTAGTCGAAAGCTCTCTCTGATTCCGGGTGTCATGGTGAATCTCTGTACCAACGACCAAGAGTTCATCACCCGCAAGACCGGGAATGCTGCCAGGTGTGAATGTCGTATCAATAATTCCGCGCCCGCCGTCTTCCCCGTTCGTGATATTCACATTCTTATAATCGAAATGAATATCCGCCCCTAACGTAGGCCGGGGGTCATAGGTCATTTTAGTGCCCACCGTAGTGGTTTCCATTTTGTAGGATGTTCCTTCGCCAAAGCTCGTGTCGGGTCCCAAACCATAAAAGTCGTCTTCGGGACGGCTTTCGTAATCCACAAACCCAAAAATTCCGACACCGGAGCCGCCAAGATCCTGCCAGCCAATTTCAGAACCCACATCAAAACGAAGGTTGCGTGCAAAATCGAACCAGCTTTTCATGACCAAGTCAGGGTAATCGTTTTTTTGGCGAAAAAGCCGGACATAATCAATATCGGCCCCAAATGACCCGCCGGTCAGGCTGAAAAGACCCAGGTGCGGCGTGATTCCCTGCTCCGTGACCTTGTCCAACGCCCATTGCGTCTTGTTATCAAGGTGATACTTCTCGGTAAGATAGAGGGATTTGCTTACTGGCCAGCGTATAAGTTCAAGAGGATAAGTTAGAAACTCCGTGGAAATGCGGGCGGCAGATGATTTCTCTTGGGTGGCGCGCGGAATGGCCGCATAACGATCGTAAGTCGTCTGCGCGGCAAATGACGCTTTCGACGCTCCGAAGAGCGTCAGCGCCGTGATTATCAATAGAAAGTAGAGTGTTTTTTTCATGAAAGGTTTTTTTTAACTTACCCGCTATTTTCGGCTAGTCCCGATATTTCTTGATCGAAGTTTGCCTATTATACGTAGAGCCTTTCTGCAATCAAGAACTATCGGGAACCTCAAAGGCATCTTGTATCAAACGAAACCGGGGAGGCTCCGGCAGTTTCCACGTTACGGCGAGCACATCAAAAGAAATACGGCATTCCTTTTTTCTGGCCTTGAGATAGGCCTGTGCAAGCAGGATGAGCTTTCTTTGCTTTTCGGGGTGAACAGCTTCCTCGGGGCACCCATAGTCATGACTGCTTCGGGTTTTTACCTCAATAAAAACAAGCCGGCCGTTCCTTTCTGCAATAACATCCACTTCGCCTAGCGGGCAGCGGAAATTTTTTTCAACAAGCCCGTACCCCGCCTGAATCAAATAATTCCATGCCGCCATTTCCCCTCTTTCACCAAGTGAAAGCCGAAACTGCGCTTTGTTTTTGATTTCAAATCGCTTCATGGCGCGGCGTCTCCGCAGCATGCGGCCACAGGCGCAAAGGAACGACGGTGAATGGGCGATGGCCCAAGAGCCCCGAGCCTTTCCATGTGCACCCGGGTTCCATACCCTTTATGCCGGGAAAAAAAATATCCCGGATATTTCTGATCAAGATCACGCATAAGGGCATCGCGGTAAACTTTTGCCAAGATAGATGCCGCGGCGATAGAAGCCGAACGGGTGTCGCCTTTAACAACGGCTTTCTGGGAAATCGGGAGATCAAGGGACATCGTGCCATCAATAAGGAGAAATCCCGGCGTGGGACTGAGATTTAAAACGGCGCGCCGCATGGCCAGGCGGGTTGCCTGGTAGATATTCAAGCGGTCTATTTCTTCCGGAGAAGCCGTTCCAATCCCCGCGGGACCGCCTTCTAGAATGCGGCGGAATAAGGATTCTCTGGTTTTGGCAGAAACTTGTTTGCTGTCGTTGAGTTCAGCAAAGGGAAAGGGGCGAACCAAAATAACGGCAGCGGCCACAACGGGACCCGCAAGGGGGCCCCGGCCAGCTTCATCAACGCCCGCAAGATAGCCCCGGGATGATAACCTGGCCTCCTGATCAAAGGCTTGAAGACGCTCAAGGGTACCCGTATTCAAAATGCACCCCTCGGTTTTTCCAGGTCTTAAAAGACCCCGCACAAAGAAGACGGCTTAATAAGCCTTCTTCTTGCGAAGGTGATACATCCTGGCGCGGCGGGTTTTGCCTTCTTGCACAACCACGATTTTTTCAATGGTCGGGGAATAAAGCGGAAAGATTTTCTCAACAACGTCGCCGTGGGTTTCTTTGATCACCGAAAAGCTGGCATTGATAGAGCGGCCGCGCTTACGGATGCAGGTACCCTCAAAAATCTGAATACGGGTCTTGTCCCCTTCTTTCACTTTCAGGTGAATTTTCAGAGTGTCACCCACGCGAAAAGAGGGCACTTCTTTTTGGGTTGCTTCTTTTTCAATAAGATCAATCGCTTTCATGTATCGCTCCTTTTAACCAAATCCGGTCTTTTTTCGCGCGTCATTTTCCGCGCCTGGCGTTTTCGCCAGTCTTCGACTTCTTTATGATTACCCGACACAAGAACTTCGGGCACTGTCCAGCCTCGAAAATCACGGGGCCGCGTGTACTGCGGGTACTCCAAACACCCTGATTGAAAGCTCTCATGCTTTAAAGACTCGCTATTCCCCAAAACTCCAGGAACGAGCCGCACCACGGCTTCAATCACGCAAAGTGCCGGGGCTTCCCCGCCCATCGTGACGAAATCACCGATCGAGATCTCTTCATCCACCAAGTGCTCGTGGATTCTGTAATCGAGCCCTTCATAATGGCCTGCGATCAAAATAAGGTGCTGCCGGCCCGCCAGCTCCGCCGCTTTTTCCTGGCGAAAAGGTTTCCCGTGCGGTGAAAGCAAAACAACCCAGCTCTTTTCGTCTGAGATATCTTCCAAACACTCAAAAACAGGCTCGGGTTTAATCACCATTCCGGCACCGCCGCCGAAAGGCTTATCATCGACCGTCTTGTGACGGTCGTGAGTGTATTTCCTCAGGTCATGCAGCCCAATTTCAACATGCCGCTTTTCCTGCGCCCGCTTGAGAATAGACTCTCCAAGCGGACCGTGAAAAAATTTAGGGAAAAGCGTCACAACATCAATCCGCAGCGCCATGTCCGCGGTCACCCTTTACTTTTTCTTTGCGGGTGAGGACGCTTTTTTTGCCTTTTTCTCAACGCGCTTAATCAGGCTTTTCACCGTCGGTGTCACTTGAGCTCCTTTAGAAACCCAGTAATCCAAGCGGTCTTTTTTCACCGTGATGACTTCATTCGCGGGAAGCGGATCATAGTGACCGATTTCCTCGATGAATCTTCCATCCCGTGGAAACTTCACATCACTGACGACAATGCGCCACTGATCGCGGTTTTTCGTACCAAAACGTTTGAGTCGGATCTTGACTGCCAAGTGGAACCTCCTAAAAAATTCCCTTCCGGAAAATTCCGGAAAGGGGTTATTCCTTCTCCCGGTGAATCGATGCTCCGAGAGCAGAAAATTTTGTTTCCAGCCGCTCATACCCGCGGTCCAGATGGTAAACGCGGTGAACTTCGGTCGTGCCTTCGGCCACAAGGCCTGCGATGACAAGCGCCGCGCTGGCCCGAAGGTCGGACGCCATCACCGGTGCACCGCTTAATTTCTTAACACCATGAACAATCGCCGTGGGACCCTCAAGAAAAATATTGGCGCCCATACGGTTCAGTTCACTCACATGCATAAAACGATCCGGATAAATCTTTTCCGTAATCACGCTGATGCCGGGTGTTGTCGCCATCAACGCCATCATCTGCGCCTGCAAATCCGTCGGAAATGCCGGATAAGGAAGCGTTGTCACATTCACGGGTTTGAGTTTTTTCGCGCCCCGAACTCGAAGGGTGTTTTTCCCTTTTTCAATTTTCACACCCGCCTGACGAAGCTTGTCGATAACCACGTTTTGGTGTGACGGATCCACTTTCTTAATCAACACATCGCCCCCCGTCATCGCGGCCGCGAACATATAGGTTCCCGTTTCAATGCGATCCGGAATAATCGGGTGTCTGGCGCCATGCAATTTAGAAACCCCGGTGATTTCAATGCGCGGAGATCCAATGCCATCAATCTTAGCGCCCATTCTCTGAAGAAAATGAGCAAGATCGACAACCTCTGGCTCACAGGCCGCGTTTTCAAGAACCGTCTTTCCCTTAGCCAAAGTTGCAGCCATCATCACATTGGCGGTGGCAAGAACCGAAGAGCCAAAAGCTCCTCCGAGATAAATTTCAGAACCCGTCAGGCGTTTGGAAACACGGGATGTCACATACCCATGCTGAATTTCGTTCTTCGCTCCAAGAGCTTCAAGACCTTTCAAATGAAGGTCGATGGGACGCGGTCCAATAACACATCCGCCCGGGAGTGAAACTTCGGCGTGTCCGATTCTTGCAAGAAGCGGGCCCATCACGCAAACCGAAGCGCGCATGGTGCTGACCAGCTTGTAAGGAGCCAAAGGCTGCAGGCTGTTTCCCGGCTTAACCTTGACCAGGCCCTTTTCGTAAACGGCTTTAGCTCCGAGTGAACGAAGCAGCCGGATCATCGTGTGAATATCACGCAGGTCTGGAACGTTTTCAATGATCGATTCGCCTTCGGCCAAAAGCGCCGCGGCCATAATAGGAAGCGCCGCATTCTTGGCGCCCGAAATTTCAACTTCGCCTTTCAGCTTTCGTCCGCCGGTAATAACAATCTTATCCATGCGCCGTCCAACGGGCTGTTACAACCCGTTCAATGTTTAGATCATCTTTAAAAATTTGAGTGCCGGAAAATCCTTCCGACAGGAAAATGCTTTCAACTTTTTTTGCCTGCCCCCGTCCAACCTCGACAAGGAGCCAGCCCTTTGGCTTTAAATGCTTCCGGGCCTCAGAACTGATAACTCTGTAAAAAAATAATCCATCCTGCCCGCCATCAAGAGCTGTTCGAGGTTCCTGTAAAACTTCAGGTTCCACATGGCTCCAATCCGCTTGTTCAAAGTAGGGCGGATTTGACAAAATGACATCCCAAAGAAAATACGGAAAATTCTGAAAAAGATCGCTTTGAATCAGTTGGGCTCTTGAGCCCAGGTCATACCGCTCGATGTTGCTCTTTGCAATCGCAAGCGCCTCAGGCGACTTATCGGCAAAGACCGCCCGGGCATTCGGGAAGTGCCGTAACAGGGCAATACCGATAGCCCCGCTTCCTGCCCCTAAATCCAGAAATTCAAATGAACTGTTCTGGGGAAATCCTGAGTGATCAATGAAGGTCTGCACCAAGGTTTCTGTTTCAGGCCTTGGGATCAGGCAGCCTGGACCCACATTCAGCGTTTCATTCCAAAAACAGGCTTTGCCCGTCAAATACGCGGTCGGAACCCGCTGTTTCCGCTTTGCAATCAAACTTTCAAAAATCAAAGCTTTATCATTGGAAACAGATTGACGCGCTTCCAAATATAAAGAAATTCTCGGGAGACTGAGAACTTCCGATAAAAGAACCTCGGCACTTGCGCTCGCCTCTTCCGGACCCAAGACAACGAGTTCGCTTTTGCCCCACTGGAGAAGCTTTTCAACGGTCATTCCGAAACCCCTGAAAGCGCCTTGATTTAGGCCGCATTCATGAGCTTTCGGTTGCGTTCGTCACGCTCCAAAGCTCCGACCATTTCGTCCAAATGGCCGTTTAAAATATCATTCAGGCTATGCAAAGTCAAACCGATTCGATGGTCGGTAACCCGCTGATCCGGGTAGTTATAAGTCCGGATTTTGCCGGAACGGTCCCCTGACCCGATCTGGGTTTTCCGCTCTTTAGCCTGTTCCTGATGGCGCCGCTCCTGCTCTGCCTCATAAAGGCGGGCCCTTAAGACGCGCATGGCCCTAGCTTTATTCTTATGCTGGGACCTTTCATCCTGGCATTGAACCACGACCCCCGTGGGGATGTGGGTAATACGAACCGCAGACTCAGTCTTGTTGACGTGCTGGCCGCCCGCACCTGAAGCCCGGTAAACATCAATCTTCAGCTCGGTGGGATCAATATTAATTTCCGTCTCGTCCGCTTCCGCCATGATCGCCACAGTGACCGCAGAAGTATGAATGCGGCCGCTGGCCTCCGTTGCCGGAACACGCTGCACCCGGTGAATCCCGCTCTCATACTTAAATTTAGAATAAGCGTTGGGACCACTGACAGCAAAAATGACTTCTTTAAAGCCGCCGATTCCCGTCGGGTTGGAATCCATAACCTCGACGGTCAGCCCGTGCTCTGCGGCAAAACGGGAGTACATACGGAAAAGATCCGCAACAAAAAGTGCGGCCTCTTCGCCGCCCGTACCAGCCCGGACTTCCGCAATCACATCACGGCCTGAGCGGGGGTCATCATCCCGGATCAAAAGCGTTTCGATCTGTTCAACCAAAACTTCCCGCTTTTGTTTCAAATTTTTTTCTTCATCGCGGTACAAATCGCGCATTTCCGAATCGAGTTTTTTGGAGTTCAGTTCTTCCGACAATGCCTTAAGTTCATTCTCGACTTTGCAGAACTCCGCATAGGCGTTAACCAGCGGCCTGATTTCAGCCAATTCCTTGGTCAGCTTTTGATATCTGGCCTGATCCTTGACCACTTCCGGCTGGCTAAGATCATTTTCTATCTGAGCCAAACGTTTTTCGGTCTTTTGCAGTTTGTCCGCGTAAATCACTGGTTGCTTAAACCTCGCTCGGAACCCAAGGCTGCGGAATTATTCCGCAGCTTTCGGCGCTTCAGCGGGCTTCTGCTGTACCGCAGCCGCTTTCAGCTTGTCTTTGATCGAAAGCTTCGAAGAGGACGCCTGAGCAGCGGGTTTTGCTGACGCAATAGGACGCTTCACAGGAGCCGCGACCGCGATTTTATTGCCGAACTTCTTCTTCAAGCGGTCAATACGGCCGGCGGTGTCCATGAATTTCTGTTTCCCGGTAAAAAACGGGTGGCAGGCAGAACACACGTCAACCTGAATCACGCCCTGAAGGGTGCTGCGGGTTTCAAAGGAGCTTCCGCAGGCGCAATTGACGGTGACAACGTTATAACTGGGATGGATATCCTGTTTCATAAATTATTTATCTCCCTTATTCATGCCGAGCAAAAACTCCGCATTGGTTTTCGTTTTTCCAAGCCGGTCCACAAGCAATTCCATGGCTTCAGCCGGATTAAGTTCGTTGAGGACCTTGCGAAGCATCCACACCCGGCTTAATTCATCGGGGTGCATGATCAAGTCCTCTTTACGAGTGTTTGATTTTTTCACATCAATGGCCGGGTAGATGCGCTTCTGAAAGAGATTGCGGTCCAGCTGAAGCTCCATATTCCCCGTGCCTTTGAATTCTTCAAAGATCACTTCGTCCATGCGCGAACCGGTGTCCACAAGCGCCGTGGCAATAATCGTAAGGCTTCCGCCCTCTTCAATATTGCGGGCCGCTCCGAAAAAGCGTTTCGGGCGGTGAAGCGCGTTGGAATCCACGCCGCCGGAGAGAATCTTTCCGGAATGTGGAACCACCGTGTTGTAGGCACGTGCGAGACGGGTGATGCTGTCGAGAAGAATAATCACATCACGGCGATGCTCGACAAGACGTTTCGCCTTTTCGAGCACGATTTCCGCCACCTGCACGTGACGTTCAGCCGGTTCATCGAAAGTCGAGGAAACAACCTCGCCGCGGACGGAACGCTGCATGTCCGTGACTTCTTCAGGACGTTCGTCGATGAGCAGAACGATCAGATACGATTCAGGAAAGTTTGTCGTGATGGCGTTTGCAATTTTTTGAAGAAGGATCGTTTTACCGCTGTAAGGAGGCGCCACGATCAATCCGCGCTGACCGAAACCGATCGGCGTCAAAAGATCCATCACACGCATGGAAACTTCATCCGTCTGCGTTTCCATAAACAGACGCTTCAAGGGATAAAGAGGCGTCAGGTTATCAAACGGGATCTTGTCCTTGATGGACTCGGGATCCTCAAAGTTTACGGCTTCCACTTTCAGGAGTGCGAAATACCGCTCTCCTTCTTTCGGCGGACGGATCTGCCCGCTGACGCAATCACCGGTTCTGAGATTGAAACGGCGGATCTGGCTGGGGCTCACATAAATATCATCCGGTGAGGGAAGATAGTTGTAATTCGGAGAGCGGAGAAACCCGAATCCGTCTTCCAGGATTTCCAGAACCCCTTCTCCAAACATAAGGCCGGACTGCTCCGCCTGCGCCTGGAGAATTTTAAAAATAAGGTCCTGCTTTTTCATTCCCGTCGTCGGGCCGACATTAAACTTCTTCCCGACTTCATGCAGCTCGCCGACCTTCATCTCCTTCAGCGTTGCCACATCCATGACTTTTTCACCAGCTGCGTTCACTGTTTCAAGCTCGGCTGTTTCTTTGACGGCGGCGGCCGGCGGGACACCATTGCCGGGTCGTTTGGGAGGAAAATCCGTCCGTCTTGGGTGATGGGTTCTTTCTTTAGGCATAATGCGATACGTCTCCTTTCGAGGCGTTGTTTAATTTTTTCCAGATTTTTTCAACTTGTTGACGTGTAGCTTCGAGATCACCGCTGTTGTCGATCACGAAATCCGCGCGTTTTACTTTTTCTTCAAGCGGCATTTGAGCTTCCAAACGACGCCGGATTTCTTCTGGTGAAAAACCCTTCTCACGAAGCCTTTTTTCCAGAACTTCGCTTGAGGCTTTCACCACAAGGCAAAAATCACAGTTCTTATCAAAACCCGTTTCATAAAGAAGCGGGATCTCAAGCACCACTACCGGAGCGCTGTTGTCCGCAGCTTCCTCGGCAATTCTTTGAAAGACATAAGGATGAATCAAGGCTTCGAGTTCCCGGCGTTTTCCGGGATCTGAAAAAACAATCTCCGCAAGTTTTTTGCGGTCCATGCCACCGCTTTCAGCGGCGGAAGGAAACCGGGCGGCAAGCACGGGATAAAGCGCGCTGCCTTCAAGGAGCGCTTCGTGCGCGATACGATCCGCATCCAGAATTTCTGCACCCAAAGGTTCGAAAAGTCTGGCAACGGTACTTTTACCGGAACCGAAAACACCCGTGAGCCCGACTAAAGTGCGGCCGGGTTTTGAGTTCATTTTTTGTACCATGAGTCTCCGATAAAAACATCCGCTTGAAGCGGGACATTTAATTCAAAAGCTTTTTCCATTCCTGTTCGGACAAGCGCTTCAAGGTCCTTCATTTCCTCTTCGGGTCCGTCAAACACAAGCTCGTCATGCACCTGCATAATCATGAGCGACTTAAACTTGCGCTTTTCAAGATCCCGTTGAATGGCAATCATGGCAAGTTTGATCAAGTCCGCCGCAGAGCCTTGTATCGGGGCGTTAATAGCGGCCCGCTCTGCAAACTGCCGAAGCTGCCCGTTCTTAGAGTTGATGTCTGGAAAATAAGCGCGCCTTCCGAGAAGAGTGGTCAGGTAGCCCTGCTCGCGGGCTTTTTCTTTCTGGGATTCCAGATAGGTTCGAATGCCGGCATAGCGGTCGAAGTAATTCCGGATAAAAACATCGGCCTCACTGATAGAAATATGAAGATCCTGCGATAAGCCGAAGGCCGTTTTCCCGTAAATAATGCTGAAATTGATCGTCTTGGCCACGTTCCGCATTTCACGGGTCACGTCTTCTTCTTTCACGCCATAGAGAAGCGTCGCGGTGAAGCTGTGAATGTCCCGCTCTTCCTGAAAGGCCTTCATCAACTGCGGATCTGCCGAAAAGTGGGCCAAAATCCGAAGCTCAATCTGCGAATAGTCCGCGGAAAGAAGTCTGCCCTTCTGGGCGCCGCGGGGCCTCGGAATAAAAGCCTTGCGGATCAGCCTTCCCGATTCCGTTTTAATCGGAATGTTTTGAAGGTTCGGGTCCGAACTGGAAAGCCGGCCTGTCAGCGTCGTTGTTTGATGATAGGACGTATGCACGACACCGGTCTCAGGGTTTACCATGTCCGGAAGCGCGTCCAAATACGTGGACTTCAGCTTCGCTTTTTCACGGTACTCAAGAAGCATCCGGGGAAGCGTGTAAGTTTCCGCCAGCTTCTCAAGAACACTCACGTCCGTGGAAAAACCTGTTTTGGTTTTCTTGACCACGGGGAATTTTAATTTTTCAAAGAAAATCTCCGCGAGTTGTTTCGTGGAGTTGATGTTGAATTCCTCGCCCGCTTCTTCATAGATCTTCCGCGTCAGGCTTTCAAGTTCTTCGCCCGCCTTTGCGGAAAATTCCGCGAGCAGCTTCACATCCAGATAAACGCCGTTTTGCTCTATCTCCGCCAGCACAAAGGCCAGCGGCATTTCCAATTCTTTAAAAAGGGGCGTAAGGCCCTTTTCTTCGAGCTTGGCTTTAAGAAGCGGCACAAGCCGGAACACACAGTCGGCGTCTTCACACGCGTACTCAGCAACCTTTTCAACCGGCACGCGGTCCATCGTTACCTGATCACGGCCGGCTCCCAGAAGCGCCTCTGTGGGAATTTTGCGCACTCCCAAATGTTCCAGCGCAATGTCGTCCAGATTGTGATTCAGTTTGACCGGATTGATCAGATAGCTCGCAACCATGGTGTCAAAAGAAACGCCCCGGAGCTTCACCCCGTGACGGTTCATGACCATCCAGTCATATTTCACATTCTGGCCATACTTCTCAAGGCCGGCTTTTTCAAAAAACGGCCGAAGCGCTTCAAGCGTCTCTTGCATCGGAAGGCCTTCCCCCTGATGCTTTGGGGAAGACACCGGAACATAAAAGGCCCGGTAAGGCTCCCAGCAAAAGCTCATCCCTACAAGCTCTGCGCGCATCGGATCCTGATGCGTTGTTTCCGTATCAAAACTAACCGCGGTCAATTTCTCAAGACTCTTCACCAAAGCCGTAAGATCTTCGCGCGTTCTCACAACCCGGTAATCACGTTCGGCCTTGTCTGCCGGGGCCTGGGGGGTCATCCCTTTTAACAGTGCCCGGAATTCATACCTTTGCAAAAGGGCCGTGAGTTTTTCTTCGTCGGGGGCCTGGAGAACCATGGCCTCCCAATCAACATCGAGGGGTACAAATTTATCAATTTGCGCCAGGTCTTTAGACAAAAGGGCGTCGGCCTCATGCTTCCGGAGCAAGTCCTGCTGTTTCTTCGATTTAATACGCCCCACATACTTGATGAGGTTTTCAACCGAACCAAATTCCTGAATCAGTTTGATCGCGGTTTTTTCCCCGACTCCGGGAACACCAGGGATGTTGTCCGAGGCGTCGCCCATAAGGGCCATGACATCAACCACTTTTTCCGGGCCTAGTCCATCAAAACGCTTTTTGACTTCCTCGCGGCCTGCCACGAACCCGTCTTTGTGCGGGTTGAGAATATGAATGCGGTCGGTGACAAGCTGCATGGCGTCTTTATCGCCCGTGATGAGGTAAACCTCATAGCCGCGCTCTTCCCCTTGATTGGCAAGCGTGCCGATCACATCATCCGCTTCATACCCCGGGGCTTCAAAAATCGGGTAGCGGTAAGCCCGGCAAAAATCCTTGATCGGCTCCATCTGGACGATCAGGTCCTCGGGCATCGGCGAACGGTGCGCCTTATATTCCTTATATTTATCATGCCGGAACGTCGGTTTTGGATGATCGAAGCAGATGGCTACATGGTCGGGCTTATATTGGTCGATCAGTTTCCGGAGCATGGTAATAAAACCATAGATGGCATTGGTCGGTTCGCCTCGCGAATTCGACAAATTCCGGATGGCATAAAATGCCCGGTAACAGAACGAATGACCGTCCACCAGAAATAGCTTTCCAGCGGTTCCTGCTTTTTTCTTTTCCATCAGGCGCGCTTCAAGTCCTGCCGGCACCATTACCGCCGGGCCTTCATGGTCAATCGTTCACGCATAAACTCTCAGCTTAAACTTTGAGATTGGACCCATTCGTTTGGTTTCACAAGGAAAGGTGCGACTCGGAGCTTCAAAGTACGAGATGATTTCAGGGATTAATTATGAGTCGGACTGTGGGTCTTTATGAATGGGATTGCGTCGTTGAATAGCGCCGATAAAATAGTCGATAGACGCTTTTACGTCAAGTATTTCTTTAAGGGCAAGTCGTTGTCCGGACACTCTTTCCAAAAAAAATCTTCACTTTCAGGCTCAGACTTCCGAGCCGGCCCCAGAAGACGCCTCTGAGATTTTTCGATAAATTATTGTAAGTTGTTTTAAATGAATGGGTAGCGACTAACCCTTAGCCGCTGATGGCTGCGTGACACGCGCGGCCAGTTCTCGGGGGTCCTGGGCCACCTCAATCATGGCGTCATAGCCAATGATACCGGCCTGGTAAAGATCTTTGAGATGATCATCGAGGGCCTTCATACCGTACTTAGCCCCGGTTTGAATTTCAGAGGTGATTTGATAGGTTTTGTTTTCGCGGATCAAATTCCGGATTGCTGGTGTGGCGATCATAATTTCAAACGCACAAGTACGCCCTTTTCCATCAAGGCGGGGAATCAGCGTTTGGGAAATAACGGCAACAATTGTTGAGGCCAGCTGAATACGCACCTGCGTCTGCTGATGGGACGGAAAAACGTCAATAATCCGGTCCACGGTGCGCGCCGCACCCGTGGTGTGAAGCGTTGAAAAAACAAGGTGTCCCGTTTCTGCAGCGCGGATAGCAGACTCCATGGTGTTGATGTCGCGCATTTCCCCAATAAGGATAACGTCGGGGTCTTGACGAAGCGCTTTGATTACGGCTTCAGAAAAGCTCGGCACGTCTTCTCCCACTTCGCGCTGGGTCATGATCGATTTTTTATGCGGGTGAACGAACTCAATCGGGTCTTCCGCGGTAATGATGTGGCGGGGGAAATTCTCATTGATGTAGTTTAACATCGTTGCCAAGGTCGTGGTTTTACCAGAGCCCGTGGGACCGGTCACAAGAATCAAACCTCTCGGACGGGAAAGAAGGCCGGCTAATTGCTGCGGTAAACCAATCTGCTCAAAAGAATAGAATTTAAAAGGCAGCTGACGAAGCACCATCGCGTAAGTGCCGGACTGCTTAAAACAAGACACGCGGAAGCGGGCGCTTTTGCCATACGAAAAACCAAAATCAATACCGCCAACCTCTTCCACTTTTTTGCGCTGTTCTTCACTGGTGATCTCACGGGCCAGGGTTTCGGTATCTTCCGCGGTAAGCACATGGTCATCAATGGAGATAATCTCGCCATGACGCCGGACGGATGCGGGACGCCCCACGCTGAGGTGGATATCCGAGGCTTCTCTTTCAATCGCATAATTCAGAATACCTTCGATGTTCATGATTTGCTCCGTATCAGAAGTTTAGCATCCCATTGCGGAAAAAAGAAAACCAGCTCTCTCCAGCAGAGAAGGGCTATGCTAGGTTTACGGCTTTGAAAGGAAAAGTTTGAAGATTAAAAACCGAGGAAGCCCTCAAGGGATCCGAGGGCGAGGGCGAGAAACGCCGCCAAAAGGAAGATCTGGGGGAGTCCTTTCACCACCGCCGGAACGCGGGAGAAAATCTGACGCCTTTGAGCACACAATAAAAGCAAGGCCGAAGCGCCGGACGCCGCAGTCATCACTGCAAGGTGCTGGAGGGTCTCACGAAGGCCGGCATGGTTCCCCGTAAAAAAAAGACCGGTCATCCAGGAAAGCATGAGGAACCGCGCGCTTTTAGCTCTCAGGAGAACAAAAACATAGGCTCCCAGCATATAAAAAAGCGGGAAAAAGGTGCGGATTTCTTCAGCCCCCAAAAGACTGATTAAGCGTTCGTGAAAAAGGATTAAGACCGCCGCATGTAAAAAAATCTCAACGGCTTCACAGAAACGGTTCTGAAGAATCAGCGTCCACCGGGGTGTCCCGAGTTCAGAACCAGGCTCCAGAGAAAGAAAGAAACCGGCGGCAATGATTAAAAAAACTTCTTCGCTCATGCCCGGACCTCCCGATTCGAACTCTCTGCGCCGCTCAACGCAGGCTGATTTTTCCAAAGAAAGGCGCCGGCAAACAGAAGAAAAAACGCCCCGGCGGGAAGCCGGAAAGACCACACCAAAAAGCGCTCCCCAAGAAGTTCCCGAAAGGCGCCGATGAGCCCCATGACCACGACAAAAAAAAGTGCTCTTAAAAAGGACTGCCTGAGCACCGGAACTCTTTGCCCCGAAGAAAAAAGGCGCGCTGGCATCAAAAGAAAAAGACTCGCGATCAGCACGGGATGAAGTCCCTGGATCCGAAACAGGCACTGCACAACGACGGCGAGTCCCAGAAAGAAAGCTGTCTGCCGGACTTTGGCGGAAAACCAAAAGGCCGTCAGCGTAAAAAATAAAACCATCCCGAGAAGGGCACACGCAATCCAGAGACTCAGCCAGAGGGACTCCCCCGGGCTGCCCGTAAAGAACAACACGGGAGCGCAGGCCAAAAAAACCCTTGAGGCTGAATTGTCAGAATACTCGGGAGAGAAAAGCTTCATTGTTTCCTTCCTCGGGGTTTGCCGGAACCGGCTGGCTTTCGGCGTCTTCAAGTTTTTTGAGATCTTCGAAAGAGCGGCGGGAGCCCATAGCCTGCTCTTTCCAAACCTGCTTTGCCGCAAGGTATTTTTCAATCTCCTCTTTAATCGCTTCCGTATAACGGCGGGACACTTCCACGGCTCCAAGAACCGGCACAATTTTTCCGCCATCCATGAGGAGCGACAAATCCTCCCGGCTTTTATCTTTAAAACTTTCCCAAAAAGCCGCCGATTTTTCAACCGCCAGGCTGACCCCGCGCGGTTCATTCTGCCGTATCAAGCGAACGCCTTTCACACGTCCTTCGGTGTCGATTCCTAGCAGCAAGTCGTAGCTGCCGTAAGGCCCCTTCCCTTCAACACGAAAGGCAACGCCCTTAAGGTCAAAAAATTCAAGCAGCTGCCCCTCGTCATCCTCATGGGCTTTGATCTGAAAAGCCGGGAACACTTCCCGGCCATCAAGAGAAAAGACATCCTTCAGGGGAGAGTTGTCATGCGCTGGAAGCAGTTCTTTCACACCCTCTTTCCATGCCAATTCCGAAGAGACGGGAGCCCTTTCAGGAAGGGCAAACATCCGGGAAGCCAGAATGCCCGCAGAAAGAACCGCCAGGTACAGCACAAAAAAAACTGCTTTTAAAAAACTTTCTCTCCGTTTTGTCTTCATGCCGGCTTTTCTGCTCCGGATATCTGGCGCGGTTTACGCGGTTCGGGACGTCCTGCTTCATCCAGCCAAGAGGCCAAGAAAGAGCAAAGAAAAATCGCCGACAGCGCGGGATCAAACGCGAAAGAGACATGCCGAAGAACCGTAGTTAAAACACCGGCAAACAATGCGAAAAAACGGACACTGTGGCGGTGATGCGGCGCGGTCAGAGACTCCGGAATAATAAAAAACGCGGCAAAAATCGGCAGGCCCAAAAAGAGAACTAAAATAGGATCTTCTCCAAAACCAAAAGCCGCAAGGCCTGCTGCGGCAAGATAGAGAAAAGGCATTTCCCAAAAAATGAGCCGCTGAGAAATAAGAATGGCGGCGCTGATCAGCAGCGCTGGAAAAAAAACAGTTCCGATCGGTCCTGCAATAGGCCGCGCAAGAATCTCACCCCAACCAGGTAAAGCATCTAAGGCACCTTCTTTCAGCCAGACAAGAGGCATTGCTGCCGGCTCCAAAAACCCGGGTTCCAAGGAATGCCTCATGGCTAATGGAAAACTCACCAGGAGAAAAAGATATCCCGTGATGGCCGGCGGCAGCGGGGAATGCCCAGGGCCTCCCAGGACTTCACTCCCGATGGCCACGGCTATAAACGCACCCAAAGCAGCAATCCAAAGAGGAAGCCCCGCCGGAACCACCAATGCGACAATAAGCCCGGTTAAAACAGAGTTTCCATCTTGAAAAGACGGCTTGGCCCGAAGATAAAAACGGGAAATTCGTTCCGCCAGCAAGGCTGAAATGACGGTCGTTGAAATCAGCAAAATTCCCGGAAGCCGGTAAAAGATAACAGCCGTTGCCACGAGCGGCAGAAGGGCCGCTGTTTTCTTCCAGGCCATAAGGCTGGAAGTCTCTTTGGCTCTTAGATAGGGCGCGTTTTTCAGGGTGTTTTGGGGCATGATTTCCTGGTTTTTATGGCTCAAAATAGCAATTCTGGATGCAAGATGCAACCTCCAGGTCTTTTCCTTGGCCCTTCCTTGTATTAACTAATAGGGGCGGGTAGACTTAAGTTTAGCAAGAAAAGTGTGTTTTGGAGCTTTTGAGCGCTTTGTGAACCGCGACCTGTGGGACGTTCAACCCCCTGAACCCGATAATGAGGTTTCATGAAACTGAGCACCGCGTGGAACTGGGAACTGGGCATCGGGATTTTGGAAGACAATGTTTTTGGTCAAACCCAGCCTGCCCCTGTAAGTGTTGACCCGCTTCTTGAAAAACGCCGGGAAGCACGCATCTCTTTCAGTCTTCCCGTACGGTACCGCCCCAAGGGCGCAAATTTTCCCTGGTTTCATTCCCATTCGATCGATGTCTCCCGGAACGGAGTCCGCCTCGCACTCGACCGCAAAGTTGCTGTCGGCACCCAGGTAGATCTCGACATTAAACTTCCGGAAATTGAAAAAACCGTGCGTCTCGAAGGCGTCATCGTGTGGGCCAATCCCTCATCCAACGGCCAAACGGCCATGGAATGCGGAATCGCATTTAAAAATCTTCGCCAGCTTTCCAATAAAGAAAAAATCATGTATTTCATGGCTGACAAAATTTGCAGCCTGGCAGAACGCAATGAGAAAAATTTCGGCTGCAGAACAGCGGTCACTTCCGAAGAACTTCAAAAGGCCTATGAGCTGGTTTACAGGGAATACCGTCTGAAGAATTACTGCGCTCAAAATTCACGCGGCCTCCACTACTCGCTTTACAGTATTCTTCCGGAGTCGCGGACTTTCCTTCTCGAAAAAAATGGAAATCTTGCGGGCACGGTGAGCCTTATTACCGACTCTGGCTGCGGGCTGCCGCTCGAATCCATTTTCCCTGAGGAAATCGCTTCTCTGAGAAAACCCGGCAGAAGGCTTGCCGAAGTAGGACTTCTTGCGCTTGACGGTGAGGCCTTCACCCGCCATTCTTTCTCGCTCACGGATTTCCAGAAATTAACCGGCTCTTTCCGGATGTTCAAAATTCTTTTTGATTATGCGAGAACTATGGGCGGCATCACCGACCTCGTGATCGGAATGCATCCCAAGCACAAAGACCTTTACCGCTATCTGCATTTTGATGCCGTGGGGCCTGTGCGCTCTTACCCGGGCGCTCAGGGAAAACCCGCGCTTCTCATGCACATGGACCTTGATTACGTTATCCGGACAGCGTCTATTCACAAGGGGGCAGGCCTGTACTTTCTGAACAATCCCATGTCGCCTGAAGAGCTGGGCCGGTACCTGACGTGGGACACGGATTTGTTTTCGAAATACCTTTTCGAGGGTGTCATCAAGCAGGACCTTATTCAGAAAAATAAAGCCGTTCTTCAATCGCTTTACCCGGACCTGGATTTCCCTGAAAAATCAACCGATGTCAAAAAAGAGGGCGCGGCCTAATGACTCCTGAAGTTCAAAAAACGGCGCATGCAAAGCTGACCCGGAATCAGGTTCTGGATATTTTAAAAAAAGGTATTTTGGCACCTTCGGCCGACAACCTCCAGCCGTGGAAATTCCGGATTCTTGAAAACGGGGTCGATCTTTTCCTGAATCCCGAACTGCTTGCCAGTTACTGCGATGAGGGTTACGCGGCTCCTTACCTTTCGGCGGGGGCAGTTGTTGAAAATATCCGCGTTGCGGCTTCTGCTTTCGGAGCAGGCATCCGGGCCGACTATTTTCCGGAAACGGACCATCCCCTAAAACCCATTCACGTGGAATGGCTGCCGGGCGCTGCGCATAAGCACCCGCATTTGCAATTCCTGGAAAAGCGGCACACCAACCGTAAATTTTATAAGTCTTCCGCTCCGCTTCCGGACCCGGTGTTCCGGGCCTTGGAAAATCAATCGGACCCCAACCGCGGTTACCGGCTGCTCTGGCTAAAACAAGGAACTGCGCATTACCGGGATATGGCCTCCTTAATCGGGGAAGCGGACCAGCTTCGTTTTGAGATTTTCCGTCTTCACCAGGAACTTATGAAGGTCATGCGCTTCTCGGATAAAGAGGCCGAGGAAACACGTGACGGGCTTCCGCTAACGAGTCTTGATGCCGGCCCTTCTGCGGGTCTCATGTTCGGGCTTCTCCGGTCCTGGAACCGCCTGCAATTCCTGAACGCTTTGGGAATGAGTTTTTCCTTTAATCTCTACGCCAAGATGCAAATGCTCTCATCGCAGGCCTGCGGACTTATTGTGGCACCCGGAAAAGCACCGGAGCATTATGTCCAGGGCGGTGAAGTCATGCAGCGCATCTGGCATGAAGCCACAGCCCAAGGGCTTGCATTTCAACCCATGGAAGCTTTGCCTATTTTTCTGATTAATTCAGAGCTGACCAATGGCCGTGATCTTTCCGGCGAGCAACGCAAAAAACTGGAAAACATGAAATCGCGGTTCTCTTACCTTTTTGGATTAAAACCCTGGCAAGGACTTATCCTGCTTTTCCGCATCGGCTATGCCTCTCCCGCTGGAGGCCGCTCCCTCAGACGGCCTCTTGAAAGTTTTTTACTTCCTGAGGAGAGCTTGCACATGGGAAACAAGGATTGACAATTAAGGCTCTTGCCTTAAGCTATCAAATGTCCTTTTTTGTTTTTTAAAGCTTCGTTTTGCGATACCTAATTTAAAGGAGACCACAGTGCCTGCCGGAGTTTTTGATTATGATCAGGCCTTTGACCGTAATCTTGGCTGGCTGACCAACGAAGAACAGGCCAAGTTAAGGCAGTCCACGGTGGCCATTGCGGGACTTGGTGGAGCGGGCGGTTTTCAGGCCCAGGCCTTGGCCCGCCTCGGAATCACACGCTTTAAATTCGCGGACCCTGACGTCTTCGAATTGACCAACCTGAACCGCCAAATCGGCGCAACGCATGATTCTTTGGGAAAATCCAAAGTCGCGGTTCTTCGGGACATGGTCCTCTCCATTAACCCTGAAGCTGACGTCGAACTTTTTCCGGAAGGTGTCCACGAGAAAAACATCAGCTCTTTTCTTGACGGCTCCGACCTCGTTATTGATGGCATCGACTTTTTCGCGCTCGAGGCCAAACTTCTTCTGTTTCGCAAGAGCCGCGAAAAGGGGCTTACTGTTATCACCTCTTGTCCGCTCGGGTTCGGCGCTTCGCTCCTTGTTTTTTCTCCGCAAGGTATGACCTTTGAAGAGTACTTTGACTTTCGCCCCGGACTTTCGGAAGAGGATAAAAATTTCGCTTTCGCCTTCGGCCTGTCCCCAACCCCTCTGTGCCTGTCTTATATGAACTCGCGCGCTTCCGAGCTCGGAAGCCGGCGCGCCTCAAGTGTTTCGCCGGGGCTTATGCTGGTCGGCGCTATTACGGGAACCGAAGCCGTCAAACACCTGACGGGCAAAAGAAAAACAGCGTTTGCTCCAACGGTTTATCAAACCGACCTCATGACCCAGAAAACAGTGATAAGAACTTACCCTCAGGGTATGCGGAGTCCCTTGATGCGCCTGAAAAAATGGATTGTTCTAAAATTCTTCCTTCCCTCTCGAAAAAAAACCGTCTCTCAAGCGGCTTCTATAAAAACTAAGAAGGAAGTCGAGGCGGCCCTATGAAAAAAAATTGGTTACTGCTAGCCGTCTTAGCCGCTATTGCTGCGGCCTGTTTTTTTTATTTCCGTCGTCCGCCACAGCAGCCTCTTCCGGTTCCGCCGACACCGGCGGCTCCAGCTCCAACGCAATCTCAAGCTCCGGTTCAAACAGAGCCGGAGGCTAAGGCTGTTGCTTTGGAAAGCAGCCTTGTTACCCCAAATGCGCCTGTCTTGAGCACCCAAGACACGGCCTCTGCCGCAGAGCCGCAGCCGGACATAAAGATACTTTTGGCTCAAATGGACGAGGTTCTCCGCGGAAAATCGCATGACATGACGGTTGTTCTTCACGTGAAGACTTCGCGCTGGGAGCGTGATTACAAAATCCGGGTCTGGATGAAGGGCATCGATTATACATTTGCGCGCGTTCTCTCCCCTTCCAAGTCGGAAGGCCAGGGCTTTCTCAGAGTTCAGTCACGGCTATGGCAATACCTGCCGTCTGCGGAGCGCACCATCCTTATCCCCCCGTCACTCATGCTTGATGATTTTATGGGCAGCGACTTCTCCAATGATGATTTTGTGAAGCTGAGCTATATGCCCCGCGATTATGACGGTTCCGTTGCCGGGGAAGAAAAGATCGATGGGTTTGACTGCTACCGCCTTGAACTCATTCCCAAACCCGATGCTCCTGTCACTTACGGAAAGCTCGTGGTGTGGCTCCGGCAAAAAGATTCCGCGCCTGTACGCTGGGACTTTTTTAATGAAAAGCTCGTTCACATCCGGACCTTGGAATATTCTGATTTCAAATCTTTCGGAACTCATGAGATCCCGACCGTGTGGAAGATGTCCAATCACAAGGATAAGGACCGCTCCACCACCGTCACGATTCAGGAAGCCGCCTTTGATCAAGAAATCCCTGATTCCCTTTTCACGAAGTCAAACCTTGAAAAATACCCCTGATGTTTTTACTCAAACTCGCGTTTTTAAACATCGGCCGTAACCCCCGGCGTTCCGTGATCACGGTTCTTGCCGTGGGCGTTGGCCTTGCCGCCCTGATCTTCCTGTGGGGTTTCAGCGACGGTACCAATGAACAAATGCGTGAGAATGTCATACGCCTCTATACCGGCCACGTCCAAGTTCACGCCGCGGGTTTTGAAAAAGCCCTTTCACCCGAACTGATTATTCCAAACCGTGAGGCCCTTCTCAAAAACGCCTCAAAACTTCCGGGTTTTGTAACCTACACGGAACGCGCGAAATGCGAGGCGCTTTTAGGGACCAGTGAACGTTCCCGCGGGGTTCTTCTCATGGGAATCGATCCGGATCAGGAAAAGAAAGTCACCCAGCTTGAACAGTATGTCCGGGAAGGCGCCTACTTAACAAAGGAGGACAAGCGCTCTATCCTCATCGGTTCAAGGCTTGCCAAGCGCATGGAAGCGGGCGTGGGCGACAAACTGGTCGTCATGACCCAAGCCTTGGACGGAACTCTGGCGGGCTACTCTTATCACATTGCCGGAATTCTTCACACCGGCAGCCAGCAGGTGGATGAGATCGCCGCCTACATCACGCTGGAATCCGCGCAGGAATTGCTGGGGCTTGGCCAGGACACTCATGAAATGGTCTTTCGCCTGGATTCGAGAAAACATATCAGCGCCTTTATTAAAGCGTTCCGTCCCTTTGTCAGTGAAAAAGATTATGAGCTTTTAACCTGGGATCAAATTGTACCGGAAGTGGAACAGTGGGCCCAGTGGGCGGAAGCCATTATCAAAACCATTCTCGTCGCGGTCATGGTGGTGATTGGCGTCAGCATCATGAATACGGTTCTGATGTCTGTTTTTGAAAGAACCCGTGAGATCGGTGTTATGCTCGCGCTAGGGACAAGCCCGGGCCGCATCATCGGGCTCATTCTTCTTGAAACTATTGTTCTCGAATGCTGGGGCATTCTTTTGGGGCTTCTCGCCGGTTATTCGGTCGTGGGCTACTTCGGTGTCACCGGCATTGCCTTTCCCGAGCTTGAGGCCGCTTTCTCGCGCTCCTACATGAGCACTGTCACCTATACACGGGTTGAACCCGCACACGTCATCCAATCGGTTTTAACGCTTCTCAGTTTAACAACCCTGATCAGTCTTTATCCGGCCTGGAAAGCGGGGCGGATGGAACCTGTTAAAGCGATTTATCATTCGTGACCATGACACAGCCTCTTGTCGAAGTTAAAAAATTATCGAAGGTTTTTACCGGACACTCCCTTCCGGTGCAGGCCCTGCAGGAAGTCTCGACTTCCATCGCCGCGGGTTCCTTTGTTGCCTTCTGCGGACCTTCCGGTTCAGGCAAAACCACACTTCTTAATTTAATCGGATGTCTGGACCGCCCCACTTCCGGGGAGGTTTTTCTCGACGGCGAAGAAATCAGCCGCTATGATCAAGGGAAACTTTCGCGGCTTCGCCTGCACAAAATTGGTTTTATTTTTCAGGATTTCAATCTTATTCCAACTTTGTCCGCTCTTGAGAATGTGGAATACGTTCTTTGGCTCCAGGGGGTTGGCCCCCAGGAACGCCGCCAGCGCGCCCTGGAAGTCTGCGCCCGCTTTGGCATTGAAAAATTGATCGGCCGGAGACCTGCCGAGCTTAGCCGGGGCCAGCAGCAGCGTGTGGCCGTTGCCCGGGCTATTGTGCACAAACCTAAAATTGTTTTGGGTGATGAATTGACCGCTAACCTTGATCACAAAACCGGCGCAACGCTCATGGATTTTCTCAAAGAATTAAATAAGAAAGAAGGCATGACGTTTGTTTACGCCAGTCATGACCCGGTGATGATTGAACGGGCGGAGCGGGTGATCCGCATGCAGGACGGAGCGATTGTTTCATGATGCCTGGAAAAATCCGGGAAGATTTAAAACGGGGTTCGATTCTTCACGATGCCCTTGAACTCAAAAATTCTCCCGCCGCGGTGCCCGAACTTCTTGATTCCAATTTTTCCGGGAGTCTCAAAAGAAAGCCCTCGGCAAGACTGCCTCTTCGTTTTTGGTTAACCGCGGCGCTTTCACTTGCTGCCCTTGTTCCGGCCTGGGTTTTTGCCGGCGAGGCGCCCCTCGACACCCACCTTTCGGGGTATATCAAAACCTTGAACTTTTTCACCAAAACCACGGGACTCACACCAGAGCTTGCGGACAATCCTTTGGCCGGAGGAGAAAAAAGAGAGAGCCTTTTCTCCAGCATGGAAAGAATCCGCCTCAAACTCAAAAGCACCTGGGACGTCAAAGAAAATCACAGGGTCACGGTGAAGGTGGATTACGATCACGGAGCGTCCTTCGGGAGCTTTGTCGGATCCGGGGATTTCAGGATGGCCCACAACCTGAGCGAAAAGCGCCAGTTCCTGGATCTCAGCCAGGATCTTGTCGAAGAACACGGCGCTCTTTATGAACACCGCCTGTACCGGGCCAGCGTGGTTTATGAAAACAATGATTTCTCGGTAGAAATCGGACGTCAGCAGATTCCCTGGGGGGTCGGCCACTTCTTCACCCCCACCGACTTATTCAATCCCTTCAGCCCCACCCAGATTGAACTTGAAGAACGGGATGGCGTGGATGCCGTCAACATGATCGCGAAAAATTTCGCGGACATGAAATGGCAGTTTATTTACACACCCCGCGGCCGCGATCTCCACCCTCAGCGCTATTTGGGCCGCATCTCAAAGGATATTTATGGTTTTGAAATGGGTGTTCTCGGAGGCCGTATTCAGCGGGATCATGCGCTCGGCTTTGACTTTCAGGGAAATGTTAAAAGTTCTGCGGTCCGCGGGGAGTTCCTCTACCGGGAAGTCGATCAGGGGCGGGACTTTATCAAGTTTACTTTAAACGCGGACTACAACTTTCCGCACAACGTCTATGGGCTTTTGGAATATCATTTTAATGGTGAGGGACGGAGAAATACGGACGATTACGAAGTCGCTCGCTTCATCGACGGGGACATCCAGCAGCTTGCGAAAAATTACAGCGCCCTTTTGATGGGCTACAACATCACCTCACTGCTTCGCTTTGAGCACCGGCTGATTTTAAACATGGATGACACGAGCCTTTTCCTTCGCCCGGAACTCCGCTATGAACTCCGAAGCAACTTGCTCCTGACGCTGGCGGCCCAGCTTTACGCCGGCGGCCCTCATGAAGAATACGGCATGCCTGAAAATCTTTATATCGGGGAAATGAATTATTCTTTTTGATTTTCGCGCTTGATCGGCAAAAGATTCTGCCGGGCGTCGCGGATGAGATCCGCCATGGGGCGTTTTGCGGGACAAATGTACGTGCAGTTGCCGCAGCGGATGCAGTCAAGAGCACCCCAGGCCTGAGATTCTTCATAAAGGCCCTGCTCCGCGGCAAGCGTAATCATCACAGGGGAAATCTCGGAAGGACAAATCTCCACGCATCGTCCGCAATGAGTACAGGCAGTCACTTCAGGAACAAAAGTCACTTCTTTCGGCAAAGCCAAAAGCGCGGTCGTACCTTTAAGAATCGGAGCCTCCAGAGCTTCCTGCTCCCAACCCAGCATGGGACCGCCCATCACAACCTTTCCGGGTTCCCTCATTAAGCCCCGCGCGGATTTGAAAGAATCCTGAAGGCTGAGTCCCATCGGAAGCCAAAGATTTTTCGGCTCCATCACGCATTCCCCCGCCACGGTGACCGGTCTTTCATAAAGAGGTTTTTGCAAAACCACGGCCTCATAGACAGCATAGGCTGTTGCAACAGCCTGAAGCGCGAGTCCTTGACGGTGAAACTCTTTCGCCAAGCCAAGCTCAACGGCCTGTTCCGGCTCCTCGGCCTGGGCTTCCCGGGGGAAATTTATTTTCAGACCAAAAAGCGCGTGAAGCAGCGGCAGTGAAAGTCCCTGCGGAAACTTTGATGGAAGAACCCGGACTTCAATATTCTCCCATTTCAAAAAATAAATTTTGCTTTTGAAAAGTTCAGCCACCTGCATCTTGTCTTCCTGAAGGGCGATGATCACTTTTTCAGCGCCGCAGGCGTGGCGAAGAAGTTCCGCCCCTTTCAGAATTTCAAGCGGATGCGACATCATCAGGGAGTGATCGCTTGTCACATACGGCTCGGGCTCGCAGGCATTGATGACAAGCGTGTGGATTTTGTGCTGCCGAGCATCTTCAATAAGAACATGCAAAGGAACCATACCGGGCGTCAGGCTCACAAGCCCCATTTCACGAAACAGCGCGGTCAGTGAATCAGGCGAAAGCAAATCCCACCCATGACGTTCGGTTCCCACACCCGGAACGGTTTCATGCTTGCCGTCCCCCACAATCTCAATAGCATCGCAGGAATCGAGGGTCGGATGCGGGAATGAGCCTACGGTAATCACGCGTCCGGAAACACTGGCGTGCAGGGGAACGGAAAAAGAGTCGGCGGGTTCCGCGATTTTCTGGCCGGCTTTGACCAAATCATCGTGACGAACGCAAGCCGTGGTTTTATCCAGCGGGCCTTGCTTGAGAGAAATGCGGACACGAACAGGGTTGCGCAGACGCTTCAGCGTCCAGGTGATAAGGGTGGATTCTTTTTTACCTTCGAGGGTGATGCCTCGCATCTATGCCTTCCCCTGCAGAGTTAATCGATCCAGCCGCCGCCGATCACGCGGGGTCCATCGTAGAAAACCGCAGCCTGACCGGGCGTGATAGCTTCCTGAGGTTCATGGAAAACACCTTCCACACGGCCATCTTCAAGCACCGTAACCGTGGCGGGAGACTTCTTGTGCTGAGACCTGATTTTGACGTGTGCCTGAAAAGTCTCGGCTTCTGGTTTTGTAAACCAGTTGATGCGGGCCGCCACAAAATGCTGGCGCAGAATATCTTCCTTGCTTCCCACCACCACCTCATTGGTCGAAGGAAGAATGTCGACCACATAAAGACGGTTGCCGGCCGCGACGCCGAGCCCGCGGCGCTGGCCGATCGTATAGTGAAAATAGCCTTCATGCTGGCCGAGGACTTCTCCGTCCTTCGTTCGAATCACGCCTGTTTTCTTTTCCCCGGAAAGACTTTCGGGCAAGGGCACTCGGGTGTCCTCGCGGACAAATTCTTTTTCCAAGAAAGCGCCGTAATCATTGCTCGGGATAAAGCAGATTTCCTGAGAGTCAGGCTTGTTCATGACGCAGAGGTTATAGGCTTTGGCCTTCTCGCGGATTTCTGACTTTGTGAATCCTCCGACTGGCAGCAGCAAATGGCTGAGAACTTCCCGGTCGAGTGGAAAAAGAACATAGGACTGGTCTTTATGATGATCCACGCCTTCAGAGATAGAGAAGGTGTCATGGGCCGCGTCGTGGTGAAGCTGGGCATAGTGACCCGTCGCGATCAAGTCGTAACCCAGCTGGCGCGCGCGCTGGAGAAACAAGCGGAACTTGATATGCTCGTTGCAGGCAATGCATGGGTTGGGGGTGCGGGCCTTCAGGTACTCCGAGGCGAAGTAATCCACCACATGGGTCTTGAATTCTTTCTCAAAGTTGAAAACCCAGTAAGGAATTCCAAGCGTGTCGCACACGGACCGGGCATCTTCAACACCCGTCAGGCCGCAGCAGGCCCGGGTGTTTACGCTCGCGCAGGTATTGGAAGCCCAGGTGCGGATCGTAGCTCCGCCCACATCATAACCCTGCTCTTTAAGAAGCGCGGCCGTCACAGAGCTGTCAACACCGCCGCTCATGGCCACCAGGACTTTCTTTTTTTCCATAAACATAGAATTAAACCGAAAGAGGAGACTCTGGAAGGAGCTTTTCCACTTGGATCCGTTCTTGAAAGATAGTCTGCAAATGACCGAACTGGCAGACTTCAACGCTGAGGCTTTCCATTTCGGGAAGCGTGCCGAGCACCGGAATACCGGTCAGCTCATGAATGACTTTTGGATTCGTCATTTCGGCAATTGAAATATTCGTCGTGGGCATCCGGTTAAATATAATCCCTTTCACGTCAAAGCCGCGCACAATGGCCGCATCCACGGTCAGCAAAGTGTGGTTGATCGTGCCCAGGCCGCTTCGCGCTACAATCAAAACAGGCAGGTTAAACTCACGAATCAGATTGGCCACGAAATAATCTTTGGAGAACGGCACCATCAGACCGCCCACACCCTCCACAATAATAAAATCATAATAGCTCTGAAGTTCCCGGTAGGCTTTCCGGATGGCGTCGATGTCCACTTCCTTTTTCTCAATAGACGCCGCCACATTAGGAGAAAGCGGGTGGCGGTAGCGGACCGGATTGGTCAAAGCGGGAAATTCGTTCTCTGCCGCTTCCATGAGATACGCCGCATCATGCGACACAAGGCGGCTTTGTATTCCGACACAGCCGGTTGCGACCGGCTTCATCACACCCACACGAATACCACGGGCGCGAAGTGCCATGGCAAGCCCTGCAGCCACGACGGTCTTCCCAACCCCCGTGTCAGTCCCTGTAATAAAAATTCCCGGTTTTGTATAGGCCATCTTAAGATCCGTTTTTAAGCTTCAGCTGTAACTTCAGCGATGGAAGCATAGGTTACATTTAATAATTCGTCCAGCTCTTCCGTAGAAATCGCCAGGGGCGGCATCAAAACAATCACGGGGCCCAGGGGCCGGATCATGACGCCTTTTTGGCGGGCCCGTTCCACGACGCGCATTCCAATTTTTTCTTTCGCCGCGTAAGTTTCTTTCGAGACCCGGTTTTTAACCAGCTCAATTCCGGCCATAAAACCTTTTTGCCGCACATCCCCTACAGCCGGAATTCCGTAAAATGATTTCAGCCGTTCCCTGAGCTGCTTAATTTTGGGCTGAAGAGCCGCGATCACCTGCTGTTTTTCAAAGATTTCAAGATTAGCAAGTGCCGCCGCACACGCGAGCGGATTTGCCGTAAAAGTATGACCGTGAAAAAAGGTCTTAAACTCCTCATACTCGCCGAGAAACGCATCATAGATTTCTTCGGTCGCAAAGGTCGCGGCCAAAGGCAGGTAGCCGCCAGTCAGCCCCTTCGCAACGGCCATTAAGTCCGGCGTCACGCCCTCATGCTCGCTGGCAAACATTTTCCCGGTCCGCCCAAAGCCTGTAGCCACTTCGTCAAAGATCAGGAGCACATTATACTTTTTCGTTAACTCCCGCGCACGGGAAATATAGCCTTCGGGCTGATCGATCATTCCGGCAGCCCCCTGCATCAAGGGCTCCATGACAAGCCCCACGATTTCTTCATGGTGTTTTTGAAGGAGGGCTTCAAGCTGCTCTAGTGACGCTGTGCCGGCTTTTTCAGGGCTGCCGGGGCCTGCCCAGCGGTACTGATAGGGGGATTCCACGGAGAAGGTTTCGAAAAGCAAGGGTTCATAAATCTGGTGAAACAGCTCAATTCCCCCGACGCTCACGGAACCGAGAGTGTCTCCATGATAGCTTTGCGTCAATTTCACAAATTTCTTTTTCTTTGAAAACCCGCGCTGCTGCCAGTACTGATACGCCATTTTCAGGGCAATTTCAGCCGCTTCCGACCCGGAGTCGGAGTAAAAAACACGGGTAAGCCCCGGGGGCACAAGACTTATTAATTTTTCTGCTAGCTCAATGGCCGGAACATTGGAAAGGCCGAGAAAAGTACTGTGGGCAATTTTGCCAAGCTGATTGCGGATAGCCTGATCAATCGCTTCCACACAATGACCGTGGACATTGCACCATAAAGACGAAACTCCATCGAGGTAGCGGCGGCCTTCAGTGTCGATAAGGTAAACGCCTTCGCCGCGCTCAATAATGACGATCTTGTCTTTTTCCCAATCACGCATTTGCGTAAACGGGTGCCAGACGTAGCGTTTGTCTTTTTCAGCAAGCTGTTCGGCCGCTGTTTTCAAGGCTTTCATAGCATCCTGATTTGAGGGGTACGTCTGAGGAACTCATTCGAAGAAAAAATTAAAACTTCACAACCACAGAGCTGTCATCTTCACCAATCAAACAGCGGATCCGGTTTCTGCCTTCACGTTTCGCCTGATAAAGCGCCAGATCAGCACGCGTGACAAATTCCAAGCTGTTGTCATTTGGCCGGAAACTTGTGACACCGGCACTAAAAGTAAAGTCCAGCCACTCTTGGATCTCAGGGAGAATCCGGGAAAGAAATTTTTCAGCGCTGACCAGGTCAGTGTGCGGCAGCAGCACACAGAACTCATCGCCGCCGTAACGGGCCAAACAGTCGGCGGTACGAATCGCTTTTTGCACACGGTCGGCGAAGTCCATCAGAAGCCTGTCGCCTTTGGGATGCCCGTAAGTGTCATTGTAAGTTTTAAAGTTATCGAGGTCGATGATGCAAAGGCTGAGCGGGTACTTGTAACGCTTCGCGCGGCTCATTTCTTCTTCGAGAATGTCATCAAAAGCTTCGCGGTTGAACGCCTTTGTCAGGCCATCGTGTGAAGACTGCTCTTCGATTTCAGCCCATTTGGCACGAAGGCGCATCATGACCACATGCTGAATATAATTGGCCGCCAGAAAGAGTCCGAGGATGACAAGAATCACTGTCTGAAGGGGATCCATCTTCCCCCTGGAAGATAAGGGAAGCGTGAGATAAATAACTCCAAACAATGCGCCGAGGTTAAGCGCGGTAACGCTTTTCTGGAGGGTACTCTCAAGCGAGAAAAGCTTTCCCGCTTCCTCACGA
Source organism: uncultured bacterium (assembly GCA_964434115.1). Classification (GTDB taxonomy): domain Bacteria; phylum Omnitrophota; class Omnitrophia; order Omnitrophales; family Aquincolibacteriaceae; genus ZLKRG04. Next base: position 22,501 of record CAYSSX010000002.1, on the reverse strand, counting down.
ATTTTAGACAGCCGTTGTTTCGTTCCTGCCATGATCTTCTATATCGGAAGAGTTTGCTTTTTTATAAGCCTGATTTTATCAATCAGATTCCGAATTTCCTTTTCGCTGTGAATTGCGCTGACCGTAATCCGAAGGCGGGCTTTTCCTTTGGCCACCGTTGGGTAGCGTATCGCGGGGATCAAAAAGCCTGATTCCAAAAGGGCTTTGGACCCCTCGAGTGCGGCCCTCTCTTCTCCTAAAATAACCGGGAAAATCGGCGTTCCGGAAAGGATCGCATCAAAACCCGAGTTTTTCAAGCCCTCCTCCAGAATCTTTATGTTGGCGTGAAGCTTCTCCCTCAGGGACGGCTCCTCCTCAACCACGCAAAAGGCCTCATAGGCCGCAGCGCAAACCGCTGGAGGGAGAGAGGTTGCAAAAATAAAGGACCTTGCCCTGTTGACCAGGGTTTCAATCACCGCCTCGGATCCCGCAGCAAAACCCCCGAGGCATCCCAGGGCCTTGGAGAGGGTCCCCACCACCACATCAGGCCTTTTTCCGGTTTGAGGGTCCTCGCACGAGCCGCGCCCCTTCGGACCGGTCACCCCCGTGCCATGGGCGTCATCCACCACCAAAACAGCATCGTAGGTTTCTTTCAGACGTATCAGTTCGCCTAGATCCGCAATGTCACCATCCATGCTAAAAACAGAATCAGTGACCAATAGGCGGCGTCTGAACCCTGAGGATTGGCTTAAAATTTCTTCGCATCTCCCATACTGCTTGTGCGGAAAAATCCTGAGGGCCGCCCCCGAAAGCCTGGCGCCGTCAATAAGTGACGCGTGGCAAAGCTTATCCATCAGAATCAGGTCACCTTCCCCCGCCAGAGCGCTCAGCACACCGAGGTTTGCGAGGTACCCGGTAGAAAAAAGAAGCGCTTTTTCACAGCCTTTAAATTGAGCAATTTTTTTTTCAAGCCGGTCATGAAAATCAGTGGATCCCGAAATTAAACGCGCGGCTCCTGATCCGGTCCCGTAAACAGCTGCGTCCTGAAAGGCTTTGATCAAACGGGGATGACGGGAAAGTCCGAGATAGTCATTACTGCAAAAAAGGGTTACAGGGCGGCCTTCCAGCATCGTTTGATGAGCGGCGGTCAGTTTCAGGGTGCGAAGCTTCCGGTGCATGCCGCGGTCTTCAAGCTCGTGCAGAGCTTCTTTCAAATGCTGTTCAAAAAGAAATTCCGTTTTTGGAGAATCCGCCATCTCAACGCCCCCGGCCTTGGCCCAGAAGAAGAGCTGCGACATGCCCGCCAAAACCCATAGAAACCGAAAGGGCGTTCTGAATTTTTTCTGCCCGGGCCGTGTTGGGCACATAATCAAGATCGCAGTCCGGATCTTTTTCATGAAGCCCGATCGTGGGCGGGACAAAACCATGCTTCATGGCAAGAAGGCAGGCGATGACTTCCACCGCACCGGAAGCTCCGAGCATGTGGCCTGTCATTGATTTCGTTGAACTCATGGGGATTTTTTTAGCATTTTCTCCGAACAGCTGTTTCATCTCACGGGTCTCATAAATATCTCCCGTAGGCGTCGCGGTTCCGTGAAGGTTCACGTAATCAATTTCTCCGGGCGAAAGGCCGCCGCGTTTCAATGCCGCCGCGCCTGTGCGGGAAAGAGCGTGCTCTTTTTCATCAAAGCGAAGCATGTCGCTCGTATCACTCCCATAGCCAAACCCCAGAATCTCTCCGTAGATGGCTGCCCCGCGCCGCTCTGCGCTTTCGCGGGTCTCAAGGAAAACAATTCCCGCGCCTTCCCCCACCAGAAAGCCGTTACGCCGTTTATCAAAAGGCCGCATTTCATCATTCGAAAGAGCCTTCATGTTCCGGTACCCGGCAAGCATCAGAGGCACAATTGAGGCGTCGCTCGCCCCCGCGATGCAGTAATCGACAACACCTTCCGCAACCATCCGCATGCCTTCAATCACAGCAACGGTTCCTGTCGCGCAGGCCGCGACATAACACTTGGCCGGGCCTTGCACTTTCCAGCGTCTCGCGATCCACTGCGCTCCAAAATTGGGAACCGCACTTGAGTAAACACGCGCGCCCAAAATGGCGCTCGGATTTCTCATCAGGCGTTCCTTGAAACGGTCAATCGTGTGAACCCCTCCCTTGCTGGAACTCACCGAGATTCCGATGGAGTAGGGATCCACGGAACCCGAATCAAAACCCGCATCGCGAATCGCTTCATCCGCGGAAGCTACGGCATACTGAATAAAGGGGTCTACAGCCTGGAGTCCGTGATGATGCGGGTCAAAACCCTTCACCTCAAAAGCCCGTTTGAATGGAAAAGAGTCTGCTGAAAAGGATGTAATCGGCCCCTCTCCCGAGCGGGCAGCTTTCAGACTTTCAAGAAACGCCGGAATTCCCACTCCGATCGGGGAAACCACGCCAAGCCCTGTAATCACCACTGCGCGCCCGTGCATCAAAAGGGTATCCTCCGGGATTCGAAATGAAACACCTGTCCGGTTGCCTGTGTCATGGCCTCTGAGGAAAGATAAAGAATAAAGCGCGCCACTTCTTCAGGGTTGGAATATTGGGACAGCGGACTGGCACGACGGTTTCTTTCAAGGTATTCCTCGGCTAGGTTTTCTGTCATCCGTGAAAGCATGAATCCGGGGTTGATGGCATTCACAAGAATCCCTTCATTCCCCCACTCCTGAGCCAGCGATTTCACAAGCCCGACAAGTCCTGCTTTGGCCGCCGCATAATTGGATGCCCCGTAAGCGCCCAGGGCCGCGGCCCGGCTGATCAGCATAAAAACTTTCGCGGGTTTCGCGGTGCGAAGTACGGGTAAAAGTTTCTGTGTCAAAAAAAAAGGGGCTTTCAAATCCACCTTCAGGACTTCATCCCAGTCCTCTTCTTCCATATCGCGGAGAAGTTTGTCGCGCACCGCGGCCGCATTGTGAACCAGAATATCGAGACGCGGAGCAGCAGTCCTCAAAAGATCGGCAAACTCTTCGATCTTCCGCATGTCCGCGAGGTTGAGCTGAAACCCTTTGGCGCCTTGAGATTCCAAGGCGCGTGCTTTCTCATGAGCCTGTGTCCAGGTAAAAAAAACACGCCCGCCCGCGGCAAGCGCTTGCTGTACCAGGGATTCTCCAAGGCGGCCTGTGCCGCCCGTAATCAGAAGGGTTTTTCCGGAGAGGTTTGAGGTCATGCGATGATCCGGTCTTGCGGCCGGCTCCCCGAGAGGGAACACCGCGGGAAATAAGACACGGCCTTTTTCAGGATACGGCCGGCTGTTTTTGTTGGGCGCCGCTGTCCTTGGCTTTTGGCAATTGAAAACCCGTGCGTTCAAGCATATCCAGGTCAGCCTTGATCGGATTTCCATCCGTCGTTAAATACCCGCCGAGGATCAAACCGTTGGCTCCGCCGAGAAGCGACATTTCCTGGTACGTGTCTCCCAGGTTAATTTCACGCCCGCCCGCCAGTTTGATATTGGCTTTGGGATGAATGAACCTGTAAACCGCAATCGTCTTCACCATTTCAAGCGGTTCGGGCTGAGGCTGATTTTCAAGGGGCGTGCCGGGTCTCGGATTCAAGATGTTCATCGGCAGGCAATGCGGGGCGTAGGGCTTAAGCTCAAAGGCAAGCTTGATACGATCTTCACGGGTTTCCCCCATGCCGAGAATTCCGCCGGAACAAATTTCCATGTTTCCGTCCTGAAGCATCTTCAGGGTTTCGATACGCTTGTCATAGGTATGGGTTGAGACTATGTTCGGATAAAATTCCCGGGAGCTTTGAAGGTTGTTATTAAAGCGGCGCACGCCCGCTTCTTTCAAACGCTTCACGCGGTCAGGCGACAAAAATCCAAGCGACCCGTCGAGCTTCAGCTGGGTCTCGGCCTGCAGGCGGCGGTACATTTCAAGGATTTGTTCAAACTCTGCGTCATCGAGTTCCCCGCCGCTCGTCACAATACAAAAATTCTGCGTCCCCTTTTTTTCAAAGGCCTTGGCCGCATCCACCACTTCTTCAATGCCCATGAGCTTATAACGGTTCACCCGGGTGTCAAAACGAACCGATTGGGAACAAAACCCGCAATCCTCCGCGCACAAATAACTTTTCGCGTTAATCAGAGAACAAAGCCCGGGTTCATCGGAATTGAAGTTGAACGTGATTTCGCGGGCCGCTTCCAAAAGGTGTTTAAAGTCTTCGGAGCCGTTTTCAATTTCGACCAGACGAAGCGCTTCCTCCAAAGTAACTTCCCCTCCGCCAAGAACACGGAGCTTGAGCTCTTCTATAAAATTCATCATCTGTTTTTGTTCTCCTGTTTCGGAACTCATCATTAACCTTCCAGGATATCCCCTAACACGGATTCAACCTTCACGCCTTTGGCGCGAAAGGCCTGCTCGGCTTTCAAGATCTGTTTTTCATCGCCTTCAAGCTCCACGGTCGCTTCCCCGGTCTCTGCCGTAATCTTTGCGCGGCGGATATTCAAAAGAAGGTTATGATCGCGGGCCACGAGAAACATAATCGGCTCCTTGATCATCTTCTGCTCAAAAAAAAGATGGTAGGCTTTCTTTGCCATATCAGCACCCTCCGGCGATCGCGGGAACAATTGAAATCTCATCACCGTCTTTGATGGCCGTTTCTTCCTGTCCGAGGAAACGGATATCTTCCTCATTTAAATAAACATTCACAAAGCGGCGGATTTTTCCCGTGGGTTCACAAAGCCGTTCCTTGATTCCCGGATAATTCTTTTCCAAAACATCCATGAGTTCACGGACCGTCTTTGCCTGAATTTCAACAAGGGCATTCTGGTTGGTGAGTTTTTGTAACGGCGTCGGAATTCTTACTTTAACGGCCATGCGTTTCTCCTCCGGAAATTAAACGATCGTGCTTGGCGCGGGTGCGGGCTTGGTTTCCCTGCGGCCTGACATCACGCGCTCTTCAAATGAAGCAAGGTTCGGTTCGATCAATGCCGGCTTGCCCACCGCATCCTGAATAGCTTCCTGGGTCTTCAAACCATTTCCCGTAATGGTCAAAACTACGGTTTCATTTTTCGGAATAATCCCCTGCTCAATCAACTTTTTTGCGGAGGCAACCGTGACGCCGCCGGCGGTTTCAGTAAAAATACCTTCGGTGCGGGCCAAGAGTTTAATACCTTCCCGGATTTCATCATCGGTCACAGACGCGGCCGCTCCCCCTGACTGTTCAATCACATCTTTGGCGTAGTAACCGTCAGCAGGATTTCCGATGGCCAGCGATTTAGCAATCGTGGCGGGTTTTACGGGTTTGATCACTTCCCATTTGTTCAAAATGGCCGTAGAGATAGGAGAGCAGCCCTCTGCCTGAGCGCAGTATATTTTTGTCTTCATGGGCTTCTCAAGAAGTCCCAGCTTGTCGAATTCCTTTAAGGCTTTCCAGATTTTGGTGATCAAGGAACCGCTGGCCGCGGGCGCAACGATGTGGTCCGGGGCGCGCCAGCCAAGCTGCTCTGCGATTTCAAACCCTACGGTCTTGGAGCCTTCGGCGTAATACGCGCGCAGGTTGATATTCACAAAACCCCAGCGGTATTTGGAAGCGATTTCTGAGCAGAGACGGTTCACATCATCATAATTCCCATTCACCGCTACCAGATTTGGTGAATACACCAGGGTTCCAATAATCTTGGCCTGCTCCAGATTTGCGGGAATAAAAATGTACCGGTTGAAGCCGGCCCAAGCGCCGTTCGCGGCTACCGAGTTGGCAAGGTTTCCCGTCGAAGCGCAGGCCACGGTATCAAAGCCAAGTTCTTTCGCGCGGGAAAGCGCCACGGCCACAACGCGGTCTTTAAAGGAGCAGGTCGGATGACAAACCGAATCATCCTTAATATAAAGGTTCTTCACGCCGAGTTCTTTTCCCAGAATCTCGGCTTTTACAAGGGGCGTAAAACCGGAGTAAAAACCAGCCTTGGGCTCCCCGTCAATCGGCAGCAATTCCCGGTAGCGCCAAAGGCTCTGGGGGCCTTTAAGAATTTTATCGCGGGTTAAGACGGCCTTGATCGCGTCATAGTCATACGCGGCCTCAAGAGAACCGAAGCAGTATTCACAGACATAAAGCGCTTCTTTCGGATAATCGCGTCCGCATTCGCGGCAGCGCAAACCTTTAAGAAAAGACATCTTCAAAACTCCTTCTCGAATTTAAGCCTTAAAGCGGTCATCCATGCTGAGGTAGCGGTCGCCCGTATCGCAGATGATGGTCACAACATTTTTTCCGGCGCCGAGTTCTTTGGCCACTTTCAGCGCGGCCGTTACATTCGCACCCGTGGAAATTCCGCTCAGAATCCCTTCTTTTTCCGCAAGCGCCATGAGCATGCTCCAGGCTTCCATGTCCTCAATCTTAATCACTTCATCAAGGACGTCACGGTTCAGAACTTCCGGCACAAAACCGGCGCCAATGCCCTGAATGCGGTGCTTGCCGGGCTGGCCGCCTGAAATGACGGGAGATGCCGTGGGCTCAACGGCCACGATTTTTATTTTGGGATTCCGTTTTTTGAAAACTTCTCCGCAGCCTGTCACGGTTCCGCCCGTGCCGACACCCGCGACAAAAGCATCAATTTTGCCGTCAAGGGCTTCCCAGATTTCCTCAGCCGTTGTCTCACGGTGAATCTTGGGATTCGCCGGGTTGGCAAACTGCTGCGGCATAAAGCTATTCGGATTTTCTTTCAGAAGTTCATTCGCCTTGGCAATCGCGCCTTTCATGCCTTGGTCGCCAGGCGTAAGAACAAGTTCCGCGCCGTAACGTTTCAGAAGCTGGCGGCGTTCAACGCTCATGGTTTCCGGCATAGTCAGGATTAAGCGGTACCCTTTTACCGCGCACACAAGCGCGAGGCCAATCCCTGTGTTTCCGGACGTCGGCTCAACAATCACCGTATCTTTTTTAACAAGCCCCTTTTCTTCTCCGTCCCGGATCATGCTGAGCGCGATGCGGTCCTTCACGCTGCCGCCGGGCGTAAAACCTTCCAGCTTGCCGTAGACATTGGCCATGCCCGGGGAAACCACTTTGTTGAGTTTCACAAGGGGGGTGTTGCAGATCAGATCAAGAATGTTATTGGCAACAAGCGGCTTGGTTCTTGATTTCGCGGTCAGGGTCATGACTTCCTCCTCATTTACTCAGGTTAAAAGCGAGGCTTAGAGTCCCGCTCCCAGATCTTGTGACGGGCTTTCTTTTTCTTCCGCGGCTTTTGGTTTCACTTCTTTCAAAAAGGTGTGAATGCCGCATTCTTTTTTACTTTTTCCTGCCCATCGGCCGGAGCGTTCATCGTCGCCTGACTGAACAGGCTTTGTGCAGGGCCAGCACCCAATGCTGAAATAGCCCTTATCCTGAAGCGTGTGCTGGGGTATCTTGTGTTCCTTCATATACCACCAGGCATCCCGCGAGGTCATATTCGCGAGAGGGCTGATCTTGTACCGGCCGCCCTCATACTCTTCAATCATTTGAATCGACTTGCGAAAATCTGTTTGATGCCGCCGGATGCCGCTCATCCAGGCGTCGTATTCTTTAATCACATCTTGCAGCGGTTCCACTTTATTGATATGGCAGCAAAGGTCCGGGTTTTTTTCGTACGGCACGCCGCCGTATTCAGCCACAACCTTGGCTTTTTTTTCGGGATCCGCACGAAGATCGCGGACATTCTTGAGTCCGAACAGGCTGACCAATTGATCGCGATACGCCAAGGTTTCCGGAAAGTGGTAGCCGGTTTCAAGAAACAGAACAGGAGTCGAGGGATCCACGCGGCTGACCAGGTGCAAGAGAACGCCGCTTTCCGGACCAAACGAAGATGTCATTGAAATCTTCGGGGCAAACGCCTGAATCGCCCAGCTGACGATTTCAAAAGGCGTCTTGGTTTCAAACTCCCGGTTCAGCTGATCTAAATTTTCAAGTTTAACGGCCACGGCAAGCTCCCCGTTTTCTCCGGCAAGCGGAAAAACTCAGGCGAACTTGAGGTAGCCGAGTTCTTCCAAACGTTTCAGAATTTTTTCCGCAGACTGTTCGGGGGTTTCGCCTGCAGTCTCACAGACAATCTCAGGTCTCAAGGGTTCTTCGTAAGGGTCATCAATTCCGGTGAACCCTTTGATCTCTCCGGCGCGGGCTTTTTTATAAAGGCCTTTTACGTCGCGCTTTTCGCACTCTTCAACGGAGGTCTTGACGTAAATCTCAACAAAACTGCCAATCATACGCCGGTTATAATCACGCGTTTCCCGGTAAGGCGACACCGCCGAGGCGATCGCCACGATCCCATTCCGCGTCAAAAGATGACAAACAAACCCGATACGTTTAATGTTTGTTTCGCGGTCTTCCTTGGAAAAGCCCAGCCCTTTGCTCAAATGGGTACGGACCACATCCCCATCCAAAAGCTCTGTCTTGAGCCCCCACTTCTTAAGCTGGCGCTCCAAGAGCCTGGCCAGCGTGGATTTTCCGGAGCTTGGAAGCCCCGTAAACCAGAGGGTAACTCCTTTATTGACAATTACTTCTGTGCAATCGAAGACAGAACGGCCCAATCTTTTTGGCTCCTTTAGAGGCTTTTTCTCGGTTTTTCGTGCGGAAAAACTGGAAATCGCTTGAGGGGGCAACGGGTCAATATACACACAAAGCCTGGGAGTGTCAACGCTTCGGCCCTTCGGAAAAGGCCCTGAAAACAAGGCTTTAACGGAGGGTTTTTGCCTTGCCAAACCCGCCTATCCAGTGAATTTCCCGGACCCTCACTTCGTAGAACCGGAAATCCGGCAAGCTCAGAAAGATTTCGGAGCGCGGAAAACGCTGAAGGTAACCTGTTCGCAGTTTCTGTTCCCAAACCGGATTTGCAACAAGAGCGGCCTCCCCCTGAACGGTCAGCCGGGCGGTTTCGTGAACCGGAGTTTTTTCTTCCCGCGCTGAAAACAAAAGGCTGATGGAGGGGTTCTGAGCAAGGTTCCGGGTATGCCGGGCCAAAGCGCTGAGAAAAAGAAAGATTTGTCCTGTTTCTTCTAATGAATTCTGGGCGGGCTCATAAAGGACACCTACCGAGGAAACATACGGGCGGCCATCCGCCTCAACGGTTCCAAGGCTGGCCTCGGTAACCTCCGCGAGAATCTTTAAGACTTCGGCATCGGCTTTCACAGGGTCACATCCTGTAAAGAATCCAGTAAATGACAACGCCCGTGACAGAGACATAAACCCAAAGCGGAAATACGATGCGCGCGATTTTGGCATGCTTTTCAAATTGGCCGCGAAGGCCCAGGTACAGGGTCCTTAAAATAAACGGGAGGATCACAACGGCCAGAATCGTATGAGAAATCAGAATTGAAAAATAGACCGTGCGGATCGCGCCCTGCCCCTGATACCGGGTGGCTCCGTGGTAAGCGTGATAGTAAAGATAACAAATTAAAAACAGCAGCGAGGTGCTGCTGGCCGCAAGCATGCTTCTTTTGTGGGCCTGCTGTTTGCCCTGGCGGATAAAAAAATAACCTAGCAGCAAAAAAACAGCGCTCAGGGCATTGAGGGAAGCATTGATGGATGGAAGAACGGAAAGATCCATAGAACTCTTTTAATCAGGGTTTTTGTGCCAGCGCCTTCGCGTCACGCACCAGTTTTTCAAGTGCTCCGGACTCTGTGCTTTCGTAGTACCCGCGAATGCGGCCCTCTTTGTCCACAAGAACAAACCGCGTGCTGTGCATGATCGCATCCTCGGAATCCTGGCGCTCTTCCTCGGGAATTTCGGTGACCCCTAGAAGGAAATGCTGGCGCGACAAATCATGGATGGTTTTCTTTTCTCCGGTCAGAAAAAGCCAGCTCTCCGCGCCGGAGCCAAAGCGGCTGGCGTAGACCGTAAGCCGCTCGGGCGTGTCGTATTCGGGATCCACGGTAAAAGAAACAAGTTTTATGTTCTGGCCAGTCAAGGCGGTTTCAAGATTTTTCATATTCGCGCTCATCAAGGGACAAGGGCCGCCGCAGCGGGTAAAAATAAAATCCGCAATCCAGACCTTGCCCAGCAAATCGCGGTTGCTCATCGCGGCACCGCTGCGCTCGGTCAGCTCAAAGGATCCAATCTCACTATAAACCGGAAGGCTTTCGCCTTGCGAACCGAAAACTTTTTGCTTCCATTCGCGGGCAATAATAAAACTGCAGACCAGGGCAAGCGGCAGAAGAAAAACAGTCAGCAGGAAGCGTCTCTTCATCATTTTTGTTTCCATGTTCATTGTAAGTCCTCCGCACTTCTTCTTGACGCGGCAAACCCGGACAGAAGAAAAAGAAATAATCCAAAAAAGGTAATGATAAAAAAGGAGTAGGCTTCCGGCGGCAGTGAAACAATGGACGACCGGCCTCCGGAAAGCGCATGGCGAAGAGCCGCCATGCCATAAGTCAGCGGGTTAAGCGACATCACGATCCGAAGCCACCCGGGTGCGCCTTCGGCGGGGAACAACGCTCCGGACAAAAACCAAAGCGGCATCAAAAGAAGGTTCATGACCGCGTGGAATCCCTGAACAGACTGCATGCGCCAGGCCATAAGAAAACCCAGGCCCGTCCAGGCAAAAGCATTGAGGACAAGGGCGATGGCAACAACGCCCCACCCGCCAAGGGAAAGGCGGATCCCCAAGAAAGGGGCGATGAGAAGAAAAAGCAGAGCCTGAACAAAGGCCAGCGATGTTCCGCCCAGAATTTTGCCAAGCGCAAGGCTCAACCGGGAAACCGGGGCCACAAGCACGGACTGTAAAAAACCTTCCTTGCGGTCTTCAATCAAAGAGATCGTTGAAAAAATCGCCGTAAAAAGAAGGATCATCATTACGGTTCCCGGGAAAAAATATTCCAGATAAGACTGAGTGCGGGGACCGCTTCCGGCCTGAAAGGAACTTCCAATACCGGAGCCGATGAGTACCCAAAACATCAAGGGCGACGCCAGCGCGCCCACGACACGGCTGGGCTGGCGGTAAAAGCGTTTCATTTCACGCATCCACAAAGAAAAAGTGCAAAGCCAGTCACGGCGGTTCATGCGTGAGCCCCCTCGGGTTCATTCCAAAAACGGTGGCCTGTGTGATGGATAAAAACATCTTCGAGAGTCGGCTTGCGAAAAGTCACAGCCTCAATCATGCCTGGAAAAGCTTCGACCAGCTGGGCAATAAAACGCGCGCCTTCGCGGTGTTCAAACTGCAGCTCGCCATCCATCAAACGCGCTTCAAGCCCGAAGGCACGGCTCATGGAAGCTTTCAACTCTTCGGGCTCCCGCGAGCGCACGGTGATCACATCGCCGGAAACTTCTTTTTTGAGTTCTTCCGGAGTCCCGGATCGAATCAGCCGGCCTTCCTGCAAAATAACCACACGGCCGCAATGCTCCGCCTCATCCATCAAATGGGTCGTGACCAGAAGAGTCATTCCGGTTTCGCGCCGGAGGTCTGACAGGTAACGCCATAAGTCCATGCGCGCCCCGGGATCAAGGCCTGTGGAGGGCTCGTCGAGAAGAAGAATTTCCGGTTTGTGGAGGAGCCCTTTGGCAAGCTCGGTCCTGCGTTTCAACCCGCCGGAAAGTTTCCCGGCCAATTCTTTGGCGTACTCCGCGAGCTTCAGTCTTTCCAGCATTTCATCACATCGGGTTTGCAGGGCCTTGCCGGAAAGGCCGAAGACGTATCCTTGATGGACAAGGTTTTCGCGGACTGTCAGCCTTGCATCCAGGCTCGGAGACTGAAAAACAATCCCGATTCTTTCCCTTATTTTTCCGGCTTCCCGGCGAAGGTCAAAACCCGCAATGCGGACTTCGCCGGAGGCTGGAAAAAGGGCGGTCGACAAAATGCGGAAGAGTGTCGTTTTTCCGGAGCCGTTGGGTCCCAAAAGACCGAGCATTTCCCCACGCATCACTTCAAAGCTCACGCCGTCAAGCGCGGCCTTGCGCACAGGCGATTTCCGTTTTTTGGAAGCCGGATATTCATGCCGGAGGTTTAACGCTTGAATCATGCTTTCTGAGCTCATGCTTTATCCACCACCATAATCAGCAGAATCAGAGAAAGGTAAATTATGGAGGCGCGCAGCAGAGGCCGGGCTTTCTCATTCATACCCGAAAGTCCGGCGGCGCTTGCCCGCAGGAAAAAAATTCCGAGCCCAAGCGCGGAAAAAAAATAAATATATCCGGACATTCCGCAAAGGGTGGGGATCAGGCTCACCGGAAGCAGGAGGGCTGAATAAATCACGGCCTGCCGGGCAACCAGCCCGCTGTTGGTTCCGTCTCCGGAGAGCATCACAAAGCCGGCCTTGTAATATTCTTCGCGGTAAAGCCAGGCAATCGCAAGAAAGTGCGGCATCTGCCAGAGAAAAAGAATGGAGAAAAGCACCCAGGCTTCGTAGTCAAGACGGCCGGTCACCGCGGTCCACCCCATCATGGGAGGAATCGCACCCGGTACTGCCCCCATGATCGAGTTAAGGGAGGTCACGCGCTTCAAGGGAGTATAAAAAGCAAGATAACTGACCAGCGTTGCGGCCGCCAAAATCACGGTCAGACTATTGGAGGTTTTCCAGAGCAGGAAAAGTCCCGCCAACGAAAGGCCGGCGCCCGCGAGCACCGCATGCTCGGGTTTGATGCGGCCTGTCGGAATAGGCCGGCATGCGGTTCTCGGCATCAAGGCATCAAAATCCTTCTCAAGCCATTGATTCAAGGCCTGCGATCCTCCGGCAACAAGGCCGGTCGCAAACAGAAAGTGCAAAAAAGTTTCCCACTTTCCGGGAAAATCAGGCGCCAGAAAATACCCCGCTGCGGCGCTCATGAGAACAAGAGAAACAAGGCGGACCTTTGTCAGCTCCGCATAGCTGGAAGAAAGTTTCGCGAAAGCCTGAAACGGATTTTCGCGGCGCGGGTTTTCTTTTGTCATCATGGACGAGTCCCTGATTTTCTCCAAAAAGGAGCGGGGCGCGTCATGACAAAAAGAAGAGCGGCCAACCCAAGAACGAGTGCGCCGTTGGTGTGGTGCGCGGATGCAAAAACAATTTGAGGAAGCGGCGGTGTATAACCTTCCCGAGGAATCATAAATTTATAAACGAAGGCGCCGATTCCGAGGAAAACCTGTGCCAGCGTCAGGATCGACATTCCGATGGCGGGTGCCTTCAGCGGGTTATTCTGATCCGGCATTTTCAAAACCCGGATCAAAACAAGCACCACATGCACCACCACGACAAGCGCAAACCCCATGTGCTCATAGGCAGCGCGGCCGGTGTGGCGGACCGTAGCGCCTAAAATCAGCTGAAGATACGCAAAAGAGAAATTCAAAAGCGCGAGGCGCTGAAGTTTTTTAAACTCGGGTGTTTCGGGCAAGGCGCGGAGTGAAACAGGGCTGAGGTAATACGCCAGAATAATCGTCAAACAGAAAAAAGTTTGGCCCAGGCAGGCGTGTGAAATAGACACCGCGGGAGGCAGCAGCAAAAGCACCGTGAGTCCGCCGAGCAGGGCTTGGAGAATCACCATCGCAACGCCGGCCCACGCCAAGCGCTTGATCCATCCTGTCTCTTTTGAAAACTGAATCCGGAACGCCGTAAAAAGGGTTAACAAAGCAACAAACCCCGCAATCATGCGGTGTCCGTGCTCCCAGAAAATATTTCCGACCATGGGCGGCATCCAGGTTCCGTAAGAAAGCGGCCAATCAGGAACCGCGAGGCCGGCCTCGTGGCTTGTGACCAGTCCTCCGGCCATAAGCAAAAAAAAGACGCACCCCACGAGAAAAAAAGGGAGATAGCCGATCCGGCTTGAACGCTCCTGCACAAAAAACTCCAAATTATTTTTTGATTTCAAAAGGGGGCTGGAAGCCAGCTTTTGTAAGGGAGCTATTGTAACGCTTTTTGGGAGTTATGACACGCGGGAATTTACGGCCCAGAAAAAACAAACCCCGTAGAGACCCAGAAAAAAAACCAGCCAAAAGTAACCAAGCCGGCGGGTCCATAAAACGTAAAAATCCTTCTCCTTCCAGCGGCCGGGCAGCAGGTGAGGGACCCTTTTCGAGTTCAGCGCGTAAGATTTTTCAGGTCCCCCGGGCCTTATCGTGTAAAGAACTAGCAAAAGCCAAGGAATAAGAAAAAGATCGGTCAAAATAAGGCGGAAAGAGACTTCGTTCATCGGGGCATGGAGAGGTCAGGCCGCAGAGGCGAATTGAAACTCAAGCGGTGCCGGCGCCTCCCCTTCTTTAAGGGTCACGGAAAGAATTTGGGTTCCCAGCTTTTCATGCCAGGCTTCAACGACGTAGCTCCCCGCAGGAAGTCCGGCAAGCGTAAAGCTGCCATCCTCCCCTGTAACTGCAAAAAAAGGATGCGGAAGAACGCCCGCGTAAGCCCGCATCCAGGGATGGACATCGCACTTAAAAGGCACCATCACTTCGGGCTTTGAAAATTGCTTTTTAACCTTCATGCCTTGAAGCGGCATTCCCACATTAAAATCTTTTTGTTCTTTCGCGGAGGCGCGGACATTGTGAAGTGTTGCGTCTTTATTCATCATCTCCAAAGGCTGCCCCACACGAAGGCCAAAAACCCTCGGAGTATAAAGGCAGCCTTCCTGAGTCAAGACAGCGGGCTGCTTGGGAGCTTCAAAGGTTTGGCCTTCAAGGCCTTGCTTGACGTAAACAAAAACATTTTTAAGGGTTCCGTTTTTATTTACAGTCTGCTCTTCATCCGCCACGGCCTTTGAATGAAGTTTGGCGCAGAGGGGATCCGCTTTCATATTCAAAGTTTGAGGCGCGGGCGCGGTCCCGGAAAAAACAACTCTGCCCGTCAAATCGGCGGCTTGTGCGCTGGAGGAAAAAAAGAAGAAAACTGCCAGGACCTGGAGATGCCGGAGGGTCATTGCAAACTCCCGCAATTTTTTATAATGCTTTGAGGATGGGGAGAAAACTTCCAGGGCGGCCCCATTCTCCGCGTTCCTGAGAAAACTTCTGAGCAGGATCGACTCTCACATCGCCGGTCTTGCCAATTTCAATGGCGATGCGGGTCAGGGATTTCTGTTTGGGGCCGGAAAAATAAACTCCGGACTTATAAAATTCACTTCCATGGCAAAGGCAGCGGAAAATTTGTTCCTTGGCCACCCACTCGGTTGCGCAGCCGGCCGGGGAAACCGAAGCCAACGCATACACGCCTTCAAGAGTTCTGACAACCCAGATTCCCTTACTGTCTTTCCATCGCGCATCCACGGCATTCAATGAGTATTCTTCGGGCTGCCCTGCAGAAAAGGCTTCCTTGCCCTGACGCGGTGCTCCGGGAATCAAAAAACGGACGGCATTCCAGACCGACCCTGCGGCGGAAGAGGCAAGCAGCACAAATCCGGCTTTGGCTCCCAGAGAAAGAAAATTTCTGCGTGTTTGAGAGGGGGTCATGGCTATGGGTGCTTCGAGTGTCGAGTCATTTTTCATAACGGATTCACCTGTTCTTAAATTGTGCCGCAATTTATCATGTTTCCCGGACAGAATCAATGCCGCGCAGAAGCCGCTTCTTTTCCGGGATTTTTCATTCGTTTCTTTGCAAGGCTGGCGGTTCCGCCGATAACAGCCAAATCAACAAGGCATGCGGTTAAAACATACGGAAGCCCGCCGCCGCCAAACCCGTAGCTGTGAAGCCCTGCCGCAAGGACAAAATTAACACCGTACCAGGCCATAAGAACACCCAGAAAAGCCGCGACAGACCCAACCGCGATTCCAAAATTTCCGAGCCACCCCGAAAAACGGCCGTGCAAAACCGCAAGATAGCCCAAAAGAGCAATCAGGGCCCAGGTTTCTTTGGGATCCCAGCCCCAAAAACGTCCCCATGAATAATTGGCCCAAACCCCGCCTAAAATGGTTCCTGCGGCAAGAAGCACCACGCCAATCTGCAGGGTGCGGTAGAGATACTGCGACAGCCCGCGCTGCCGCTCATGCTGCAAGGGTTGAAAAGCATACGTAAAAATCACAACATGCCCAAGTCCCCAGGCCAGCAGAAAGGCACCGTAGCTCATCGTGATGGTGAGTACGTGTACCGTCAGCCAAAGGTTGCTTCTCAAGACCGGCACCAGCGGAGAAATGGCCGGGTTCAAGGCCAGAGGGAATTTCTCGGCCAGAAGCAATGTCATGGCCGCAACAAGCGCGGCCGTGTTCCGGATAAAAACGTTGCGGTAAACAGCATCAAGAATCAGGGCAAAAAGCGCAACCGCCCAGGAAACCCAGATCATGGATTCGTACATATTGGAAACCGGCGGCCGGCCCGCGATCGCGCAGCGAAGATAAAAGCCTCCTGCGTGAACGATAAACCCGGCGGCAAAAAGTCCCAGCGCGATTCCAGAAAATACTTGGGACGCTTTTCCTTCTTTTTTCTCGCGTCCAGCCTTCACCAGGGAAAGCCCCAGCGAAAGAACAAAGCTGGCCAAATAAAACATCCAGGCAAAATTAAATGGATGAACACGGTAATAAAAATTCTCTTTTGCGATCAGCCCTTGATCAAGGATCACATTGCGGGAGGCAAGAAGGCCCCGGAGAGACTCGGCAAAGGCCTTGGCAGGCGAAGCCGATGCCGGCCGCACGCCTTCTTTCCGGATCGATTCCAAAAGAGCGGCAAGGCTGTCCTTAAAAGATTGTATTTTTTCCGCGGGAAAAAACTGTTCCAGAACTTTCTGTCCTTCCGGAGAGAGAATCGATTCCAAAGGAAGCCAGCCCGCACGGGGCTCCTCGGGGTGCGCGACCCAGCCTGGTGAGACACCTTGGGCAATATCCCGGAAAGAAACCGCGCGCTCGTAGGCTTCCAGTCTTTTTTTCTCAAGCTCCGTCAGAGGGTCTTTACGCGCACGCTTCTGTGCTGCTTCCTGAACTTTCTGCACAAAGGGTTCGTAGCTGAGCGCCAGCTCCGGTGAAAGCCGCCCGTCTACAAGCATCACGCCGAATTCCTGCCGCAGCGGCTTGTAAGACACCGGGATCAACGGCTTCGTATTCCACTTCTCAGGTTCCGCGATCCAATGCCAAACGAGTTCGGAAACAGGCATTTTCCCATACGCGGATTTGCCGGTGACGTAAAGAACCGCTTCGCGCGCAAAACCCTGAAACGGTTTTATCCGCCCGGCGTGCTGAACAGGAATTTCTTCAAGGATTTGAAGCGTTTGTTTATCGGAGGCCGCGGCCTGAGCCGGAAATACTGCCGCAGAAGCTGCAAGGACAAGAAAAGAAAGAACTGTCAAGAAACGTGCCTTCATGTGGGTTCCGCCTTCCGGGGTGAAAAACGCCGCATTGAGAACATCGTCACAATGCCTGAAATAAGAATGATGGCCCCGGCATACTTGACGGGAATGCCCGGGTCACGGCCCACCGCAAAAACAGAAACTTCGGGTTCTCCCGGGTTCTGGCTGTACGCGGCCTGATAAATATGGAACCCGCGGTAAACAAGCGGGTTATTCATGGAGATATGCGAATCGCGAACCACGGCGCGCATGTCATCTTTTAAAACAACGTCACTTGAAAAACTGGCAGGTTTGTCGGTTCCGGGATAATGCTCGATTTGAAAATCTTTGAGCTCGATTTTAAACCCCAGCGGCACGCGGCGCTGGCCGAAAAGCAGGAGGTAGGATTCGCCGCCCGCGGAAATACTTTCCTTGGCTCCGGAAGTGAGCCAGTATTTTCCCGAAAATTCTTTTCCTGTGATTTCAATTTCAATGGCCGGGATGAGATCTTCGGCTTCCGAAATATTCGGCTGCGGCTCGAAAGTTTTCTCAACTTTTGAGTGCGGCCAAACGTTATCAACCCGGAAAGTCATATCCATCCACCCCGTAGGCACCTCTTCCCCGGGTTTCACGGTGCCGGCCGAAATCTGGGATCCGTTTTTAATCTGATAAAGCAGCCCTTTCTGCGGGTCATTGATCAAACGCAGTTCGCGGCCCTTGGCAGCTTCTTCGGAATCCGGCATCCGGAACCGGACAGTCACTCCGGCCTGACTGGGTTTCATGCCATGAGCCGTGGGGAAATCAGGAAACCGCGCGAAGACAGTATGGTTTTCAAGAATTCCGTTTCCTTCAAGCGTGAGTTCAACCGCCGGATTTTTCCAGGGTTGATCACCTTCCCCGGCCTTCGCTTCATCCGTCAGTTCACGGCCATGCACCACGGCGTTTTTAAGGAACCGGGTGACCGTAGCCGTGTAGGGCGTTCCTTCCAAAGCAGTCTTCGCGGGAAAGGCATCGGGAAGAGGAAGGCGTACAATCCTTTTTTCTTTTTCAAATGAGAATTCCAGGACAGGGTCCTTGCTTTCACTTTTGCTTTCCTGAATCGGCGTATCGGTAAGGACTACCTTCGCCGGGCCAAGTTCAACAGCGCTCCGCACCGGATCTTTTTCGCGGAGGATGAGCTGCTGGTTGACAAAAGAACTCCGCAGCGTGAGCTGAACTCCGAGCGGCCCCTGCTCTGAGGAAACCACATTTTCCGACATCCTCGCCTTGGGGTAGTAATGAAGAAGGTGCATCTTAAAGGGCCAGGAGGGCGGCGTTTTGAGCGTTTCTTTTCCTGACCAGGGTAAAGGTTTTTTGGGAATGCGAACCGTAAGATTTTCTTTCGTGGTTTCCGCGAGCATGTAGACAACGGGATCAGAAAGGGTGACATAAGCGCCGGTCTCGCCCTCGGCCAAAGGCATTTGACCGTCAATCATTTGATGCTTTGTCATGAAGGATCCAACCAGGATCGTAATGATTCCAAAGTGGGTGATGACAAAACCGATGTGTTTTTTCTTCCAGGGAATCCGGTCCAGCACCGCGGCCAAAACATTGATTCCCAGGAGCACGAGCACCAAAGCAAACCAGAAAGTGTCATAGACGAGCAATTTGGCCGCATCGGGACCTTGAAGGGATTCCGTAATGGTTCCCGCCGCGAGGATAATCATCAGGCTGACAATGATCGGAATGGCCAGCTTTACAGAGGCAAAAAATTTGAAAATGCTGTAAAGAAACCCGTGCAGAGGCGTTCCCTTTCCAAGGCCTGTCTTGGCCTTATCCGGGGAATAGCTTTCCGTAAACATCCACTGATTGGGATGATTTGCCATGTGAAACCTCTGGGGTCTGTCGAGGGAGTCAAAAGAGGCGACATTATACTCCCGGGGGTTGTTTTTCAGGAAGCGATTTCTAGGGGGTTAAAAGCTGCGTTCTTGCTTACAAGTCCGTGAGGATTTAAGAGAGTTTACCCGCCTTTTGAAGCGGGACCTGAGGCCGGACACCGGTCCTGGGTGACCGCAGCCGGCCTCATGCCGATCCTTTGAATAAGGAGTCAGCGTGCCCGTAAGGTTCTGGGATCAATGAACCTTAACGAAACGAAGCAGGTAAAGCAATCCCAATACGAGAAAAATCGGCATGAACGGAGACAGCGATGTTCCATAATGCAGCCCGATCGTAATGCCGACAAACAATCCAGCCACTAAATGATCGTCGAATCTCATCGCCGCACCCCCTTTCTGGACTCCACGTTTCCCAGCCCCTGATGGTGAAGCCCCGCTATTTCCACGGAAAGCGTTACGCCAGACTCAGCGAACCCGCGGATGGTAAAGCGTCTTGAAAAGCAGAATCACCACAGCAATCACAAGCATGGGGAGGAACCGGGAAAGATCCCGTTCATACTCCAGCCCCAAAACGACGCCGATCACAATCCCAGTCAGCATTTTCATATCAAGGGACATGTCCGACACCTCCCTATTGTGGCCCGAAAACAACCCTGGCCGGGCCCTCCGCGTTCTCTAGCACAACTCTAAAAGTCCGTTTTTTAAACCCTATAAAATGATCTAGGGGGGCCACTGAAACCGTAGCACGCGGCACAGACCCCGTCAATGAGTTATCGGACTTAATTAATGTATCTTGTTTTAAATAGAAGGCTTATGATCGTCTGTTTTTTTTATTTCGGGGCTTTTCTGAAGCATTCCTTCGAGGGTTTCGACTTCCTTTTGCAGGGAACGAATGCGGTTTTTGAGGGCTTTAACGGGATCCGGGAGGTCCCCGTGGTCCAGGGTGCATTTGTCGCCTACCCGCTGGCCGTCTTTGCGGACGATTTCGGCGGGAACTCCGACCACCGTGCAGTTGTCTGGGACCGCGCGAATCACAACCGAACCGGCACCCACCTTAACATTGTTGCCAATCCGGATACTTCCCAGGATTTTGGCGCCTGCACCCACCACGACGTTATTTCCCAAAGTAGGGTGGCGCTTCCCGCGCTCAGTCCCCGTGCCGCCCAAAGTCACTCCCTGATAGAGGGTCACATTTTCGCCAATTTCGGATGTCTCGCCAATCACAACACCCATGCCGTGATCCGCGAAGAACCCGGGACCTATTTTGGCGCCGGGATGAATTTCAATGCCCGTAAGAAAGCGCGCGAATTGGGAAAAAAGCCTTGGGAAAAAAGGAATGCGGAGCTTGTGGAGCAGATGTGTGACCCGATGAATCAAAATCGCATGAAAACCGGAATAAAGAAAAATCACTTCCAGAAAACCAAAGGGCGTGCGCGCCGCAGGGTCGCGTTCAAAACAGGCTTTGAAATCACGGTAAACACAGTAGAAAAAGTTCATAGGCAGGGCATTATTTCACAATTTAAGGCTTTGTCAATGCGGGGCGCTTGCGGGTGCTCATAGCGGCCAAGCCTTAAAGCTCGGTCTTTACGCGGCGGCCGAGATAAGCTCGGAGGCTTCGAAGCGGTACATGAGTTCAAGCGCCAAGGTCGTGATTTCAAGACCGGTGCCGTTAAAAACAAGCGCGCCGGGCAAATCCTGAGTCACGCGGCCGAGAAGCTCTGCGGAAACCTTGCCTTGAACCTCGGCGAGCTTGCGCGTCAACAAGACAGCCACAGGGAAAGCATTTTCAGGAGCAACTGCGGATTTCACAAGGCGTCCGGCATTGGTTTGATCTAGAGAAAAACCTTCAAATCCATAAACGAGCGCGTTGCCGTTCTTTTCGAGAAAGCGCGTGAGCTGAAGTTCGGCAGCCTGCGAGGAAGAGACTTCAACGGTTTTGACAACACCTGTTCGTGCCAGCGCACGGAAGAAGTCTTTATCCCCTTCGTCCCTCAACTCTGCGCGGGTCACCAGCAGCCGAAGGTCCGCATTGACGCGTCCGGGATACGCGGCCTGAATTTTTTGAACGGTTTCTGCGTACTCGCCAAACCAGTCACGAATTTGCCCCGATCCCGCAAGCGGGAAAGCAAAGCTGTAATTGAGTTTCCCCTCGGGTGAGGTTTCAAAAAAACGCGCGGCATCTGTTTCAAGATTTCTCAAAATTTCGCGCACAAAGAGATCCAAGTCTTTTGCGGCCTCGGGATAGCGCTGGTTAAATTCCGCTTCTGCCTGAATGCGTTTAAGGACCGTCTGGTCATCACTTCCCTGCCCCGCTAAAGCAAGCACATAAGCAGGGTTTGCAAAGGCCTCTGTTTCAAGCCCCTCCGCAACAGCTCTAAAACCGGAAACTTCAATCGCTAGAAGAAAATCTTCTATTCCGCTGGGTTCCGGATTCGCAGACGGCCGAGCCAGTTCAAAAAGTATGGGCCTGATCACGCCTCGCAGGTCATGGGCAGAAATTTTTCCATCCGTCACATTGCGAAGCTCTGCGCGGCCGTAAAGATCTTCGTACTCCTGAAGAGGCCTGAGCAATTCCGTGATTCTTTCAGCGCTCAAACCCTCCCTGCTTTCAAGTTCTTTCCGGACCCCTTGAAGGTTATTTTCGGAAAGATAACGGAGAGCCTGGTTCCGCGTGCTATTCAAGATCGCGGCAAAATCATCGACGCGGCTGTTGATTGCAAATATTTTTTCCTTAGGGTTCGTCCACCCCGTCACAACACGGGTTGCCGCACCCTTACTCAATCCTGACTCCACAAGCTCATCGCGCAGCGGCTTTAACACTTCTTCCCACGTCGCCTTCGGGTTCGTCCACGTTGTCACAACACGGGTTGCGTCCGTCTTACTCAATCCTGACTCCACAAGTTCATCGCGCAGCGGCTTCAACACTTCTTCCCACGTCGCCTTCGGATTAGCCCACCCCGTCACAACACGGGTTGCCGCACTCTTACTCAATCCTGACTCCACAAGCTCATCGCGCACAGGCCTCAACACTTCTTCCCACGTCGCCTTCGGATTAGCCCACCCTGTCGCAACATGGGTTGCCTCCGTCTTACTCAATCCTGACTCCACAAGCTCATCGCGCACAGGCCTCAACGCTTCTTCCCACGTCGCCTTAGGGTTCGTCCACGTCGTCACAACACGGGTTGCCGCACTTTTACTCAATCCTGACTCTACAAGCTCATCGCGCACAGGCCTCAACGCTTCTTCCCACGTTTCCTTAGGGGTTGTCCACCGCATCACAACATGGGTTGCCACACTCTTACTCAATCCTGACTCCACAAGCTCATCGCGCAGCGGCTTCAACACTTCTTCCCACGTCGCCTTAGGGCTCGTCCACTTCGTCACAACGGTGGTTGCCGCACTCTTACTCAATCCTGACTCCACAAGTTCATCGCGCACAGGCCTCAACACTTCTTCCCACGTCTCCTTAGGATTAGCCCACGTTGTCACAATGGTGGT
>CAYSSX010000001.1:0-517562 GCA_964434115.1 uncultured bacterium | reverse complement strand
CTGTGACGTTTGTTGCGACCAACCTCACGGCTGCTTATGCCGCGACCGCGACAACAACTTATACGAAACAGGTCACGGGCTCTAAAGCCGTGGATGTGGATGGAGACAGCAAGAATGACTCCGTCACGTATGTGGCCTCGAACCTTGACTCCAACTTTGCGGCAACGGGTCTTACCACATACACCAAACAGATTACGGGCACAAAGGCTGTGGACTTTGATGGTGACAGCATTAACGACTCTGTGACCTATGTGGCCTCAAGCCTTAATGCCAGTTTTGCAGCAACGGCAGCCACCACTTACACCAAGCAAGTTAATGGAACCGATAACCCTGATATGAACGGGGATGGCAAGGACGATCCCGTGACGTTTATTACAAGCGACCTCACGGCTGCCTTTGCGGTTCAGACGGGGACGACTTACAGTGTTCAGATTTCTGAGGGCATCAGAACCTATTCCGGAAAGACCGGTAACTGGGTTGCTACAGCCTCCGATCTTGACGGCAGTTTCCACTCCATTCTTGGAAAGTCAAGATTCTCACGCCAGTATACCGATGAGGCGATTGACACCTCTTTCATTATCTCGGGTTACTTTGACATGAGCTTCACGATTGGAAGCCTGGATTATTCGACTCAAAAGAACCTTGGCGCCAATGGCACGGTAACTTACAACAATTTGAATGCCAGCGACTTCTCGACCACGTCTTCGACGCAGACCACGCATAGCAAAGATATTTTTGATAAGGATGGCGTGTTCGGCACCGATGGGAAAGTCGATCAAGTCGTCTATGACGAGATTTGCACGGAGGCCCATGTGATCGCCGGGACCTGCGGCAATAAGATCCAGGAAGTGATCACGGTGGGAAGTGAAGAATCCGTGATCTATGCGACCAACCGTTCTGATGGCGCCCGCAAGCAGACGACGTGGGTGAAGGACATTGACGGAAATGGTCTTTCGGATCAGCGGGTTTACGATGCGGTTTGCACGCACACAAAACTTTCCGCCGGTACCTGTTCGCCGCTTGTTCAGGAAATCTACTTTTTCAATGGCTCAGAAAATATTTCCTACATCATTCAAAACGGGACGCGTATTCAGACCCTGCATACGTTTCGCAATCAGGACGGCAAGCTTGTTCAGAGAACGTATGATGCGGACTGCACCACAGCCCAGGTGAATAGCGGCTCCTGCTCGCCTTTGACGCAGGAACTGATCACGATTGACGAGCAGAACCAAATTATCAAGCAATTCAACCGTGGTCCTAATGGAATCCACCAGACCGTGCATATCATGTTTGACCAGGCCGGAAAAGTCGTTCGCCAGGACGTTTATGAAGGCCTTTATGATAACCTTCAGGACATGCTGGGTGTGGACCTTGAAAACATCCGCCTGATGTATTTTGTGGTCGAGGGCGCCGGACAGACCGGCTCTCTTGAAATTAACCACAAGCCGGCAGCGGGAGATATCCGTCCGTCGGAATCGCTTTCGTCCATGGATATTCCGAAGCTTCCGAAAGGCCAGATCGGGGATCCTATGGCGGCCTATATCAATCCCAACGGCAACCCCTCAGTCTCTTTGAAAGCGGATAAACGGGGAATGGTTCTGAACTACAGTTCCGCGGACGGCGGTTACAGCGGTGCAGTGCTGTCTTATGATGATTTCGACACTCAGAGCACCTCGGAGTATGCGGACCTGAGCAAGCTTTCGCAGCTGACTTTTGGCTTGAAGGGTAACCCTGGGCAGATCAAGCTTGAGATCAAAGACTCCACCAACCACTCAAGCTCCGTGATCCTGTCAGGAATTACAGCCAATCAGGAAGGCATTTTCTCAGTCTCGACATCTCTTTTCAGCGGTGTGGATATGAGCAAGATTTCTTATATGTTCTTTATCGTTGAAAACACGTCAACGGCGGGCGCTTTGGAAATTAATTATGTGCCTGCGGATATTCATGACAGCCGGCTTCTTGCCAAGACGAATAAGGGTGTTACGGATATCACAGCCCTGCCCAACGGAGAAATTGGCGTGCCTCATTCAGCGGCAGCGAACGACCTGGGTCACGGTGGAACCGTTGTGGATACCGCCCGCGGCGTGCGTCTCAATTACAGCTCGTCGGACGGCGAGTTCAGCGCCGCTGGTTTTAGTTACGACGACTTTGGCACAGGAGGTAAAGAGGTTGTTGATCTTCATATGCTCGACCGTTTGAATTTCGGTATCAAGGGCAAGGCCTCTACCATTAATTTTCAGATCACGGACAAGGCGGGCCATTCTGATGTGGTCACTCTTTCGGGAATCACCGAAGAAGAACAGGTCTGGTCGATTCCTCTGTACCAATTGAGCGCTTCGATTGACCTCAGCCAGATTGTGGACATGTTCTTTATTGTGTTAGGGACCGACGTGATTCCTTCAGGATACCTTGAAATCAACAGGATTGCGGGGACGTCTGATCTGGGTGTTCTTGCGCCTTCCGGCAGTCTTACGACGGCGAACCTGACCGCGCTTCCGAACAATTCCCTTGGTGCCGTGACGAGCACGCCGATTGATCCCGCGAATGCCAGTGTGAACAGCACGGCTCGCGGCATTACCCTCAATTACGATACGAACCCGGCCGGTTTCAGCGGCGGCGGATTCAAGTATGATGATTTCCTCACGCAGGGTATTGAAACAGGCAACTTGAGCACTTTTGGCCAGCTGGCTTTCGGCCTCAAGGGCAATGCCTCTGAAGTGAAGCTTGAAATCATTGATAAAAACGGTTTCAAGTACAGTGTGAAGCTGAAGGGAATCAGCAGCACCCAGGAAAAAGTCTTTTCGATCTCCGCGGCGGATGTGCGCGGCGCGAAAGTCCTTCAAAGCGTGATTTTCCTGAGTCCGACAGAACAGCTGATTCTTGATAAAACGAACAATGAGACAACCTACGCGCTGTTTGATGTGGATGGACGCGCGATTCGTAATGATGTCTACAAAGGCATCTTTACGCGTGTGGAAGATCTCAATCCCGCCAATCTGGTTCGCCGCATTTTCTTCATCAATGCGACGAATCAGTTGCTCCAGACAATCGGGACAGGCCCCGGCGGCTCCAACCAGACCACTCACATTGAGTTGAATGTGTCTGGCCGCGTCACGCGTCAGCATCTTTACAATCAAATGGCGGATACCTTGGGAGAACTGGATCCTGCCAAGAAGATCACGACCACGATCTTCATCGGCGATTTCGAACAATTGATTCAGCAGCACAAGGACAACCGGACCTTCCACCGGATTTTCGATGACCAGACGGGCCTTATCAACATGGAAAGCCTGTACCGGGGGATTATTGAAACGATTGAAGGCCAGACACCGGTTCAAAAGACCTATTTCCTGAGCAGCTCCGAACAGTTGATTCTGGATTACGAAAGTGATCCGGACGGAAACGGAGTCTTTAATCCGCAGACCCGGCACATCTGGTTTGACCCGATCAATTTCGAGACTCTGCGTGTGGACATTTTCGACCAGCTTCCGCCACCGGGATCCACGAATACGGGTTCTTTGACTCTGCTCATGACGATTCTTCCACAAGGTCCCGGGCTCAACCTCGTGAAAGACTATGCTAACAACGAGACTTATCAGGAGTTCTTTGACGTCGTTACGACTGCTGTTAATAAGCGTTACTACTACAGCGGCATCCATGATAATCTGAACAATCTGAGCATGACTAAGGCCATGTTCTTCAACCTTGCAGTAGGCGAGGATGCGGCGCGTTTGACCAAGATTTTCAAGGATGCACCGGCAATCTCCCAGACGATTCTTGAAATCCTCTATCCGGATGGAAGGGTTCACATTCTCGAAATTTATGAACCCGTGAATCCGCCTGTGGATAATCTTTCACTTGACGGTTTGACGCTGAAAGACAGAATCATCTTCTAATTGTAAACCCGCCCTTGCCTGCAAGGGCGGGTCTTAACCCTTCCTGGAGTTTCATGCAGCCTCTTGATATCCGGAATGTCGGCGAGAACGAAATTCTTATCTTGTGGGATGACCAGCACCGCAGCCTTTACGAACTGTCGTTTCTAAGGCTTAACTGCCGCTGTGCCCATTGCGTGGATGAATGGACAGGGGAAGTCATCATCAACGAAAGCCGCATTCCCAAGCAGCTTTCCCTTCGTGAAACCGAACCCGTGGGGCGCTACGGTGTCAAATTCCGCTGGAGCGATGGGCATGATACAGGCATCTATGCCTTTGAGCAGTTAAGGCGCCTTTGCCGCTGTCCTCAATGCCGTCCCCAGACAGCCCCTTCCGTTTCCTGATTCAACCTTTTATCCCGGTTCCTTGCGGCCTTGTTATCTGACGGGTATCCTTTTATATTGGAAAGGTTTACGAAAAAATGATGCTTCGAATGGATGCTTTTTCTTTTATGAGGAAAGCTGGGAGGCAGGCCATGTGTGTGCTCGTGGCTTTGTCTACGGCTTTGTCCGGCCCCGGTGTCCCCAGGGCACACGCCGAACTGTCAGGGGCTTTGCCTTCCTTGGAAGCCGTTTTTCCCGCAGTCAAAAATCTGAGCGTTCCCAGGGAACTCGGAGAGATCCAGGAAGCCTATCAAGGTAAACCGGGACGGACCGTGATTTTGATTCAGGATGCGCATGCGGTCTACGAAGCGCAAAAATCGATCGAGTCCCTGATTCTTTATTTTAGAGAAAATTATAGAATCCACTTAACCGGCGTAGAGGGCGGAGACGGCGCCTTTGAACCGCGTCTTCTCCAGAGCTATCCCGACTCTAAGTATCTCCGCAGGGTTCTTGACGAATACCTTCAAAGAGGCGAGCTTTCGGGAAGCGTCACAGCCGCTGTCTCCGCCAAACAGGGCCTGAAGCTTTTCGGGCTGGAAGACAGGCCTCTTTATGAAAAAGCAATTCTGTCTTATCTTCGGGCCTTTCAAGTCAAAGAAGAAAACCTGAAAAAAATTTCCGCTTTTGAAAAGGTCCTCCGTCAGGCAAAAGAAAAGAATTATTCTCCCGAGCTTTTAAACCTGGACCGCCAAGACTGCGAATTCTGGAACGGCAGCAAGCAAAACCTCGCGGAGTATCTTGAACTTCTGACGGCCGCTAAATTACCTGCCGGTTATCCGCATCTCTCTGCCCTTTGGGAAGAAATTCAAAACTCGAAAAAGGGAACGCCTGCTGCCGCCGGCGCGGAACTTGAAGACTTGATCCGCTTACTCAAAGCGCAGGCCCTGACGCGCGAGGAATCCCGGGCCCTTAATGAAAAGATTCAGGACTATCAGACGTCTCAGGCAGACCTTCGAAGCCTTTCGGGGTTTCTGCTGGCCATGGCTTCGGAGAAAGGAATCTCCATTGGAAAGTTTTCATCCCTGCGGGAAGCGGCTAAAAATGAACCTTTGCTTGCAGCCATGCAGGGACCTGCGTTTTTTCAAGAACTTGAGACGTTTTCCCGTGAAGTTAAAAAACATCTTGCCCAAGGCAGCCCGGAGGTTTTGCAGACCCTCACGGAACGCCTGAGAGTTTTGGACCGTCTTGTGCGCTTACAGCTGACCAGCCGGGAATGGAAAGCCTACCGGGACTCACGGGAGGATTATTCCTTGGATTCTTTAAAGGCTTTTTTGCGTGAGGTTGGCGAAAGTGTTTCGGGAAGTTCTGATTTTCTTTCCCTTCAAGACGCGGAAGATTTTTACTCGGCGGCAGAAGCCCGTGACCTTGCTTTTTTTGAAAAGATATTTGAAGCCATGCGGGGTGAAAATGCCGACCGCTTTCTTTTTCTAGCCGGGGGTTTTCACTCGGAGGGACTCACCGCTCTTCTGAAGTCCGCGGAATGCTCCTATGTGCTGGTGATGCCGCGCATTCAGGAAATCCCCGCGGAAACAAGTTATGAACGAGCCATGCGCGCGGATGTTTCATGGAAAGAATTTTTCAAATTAGAAAACGGAGAGGTGAATCTGAAAGATGCCTTTCTGCGGGGCGCAGTAAGGCGTCTGATCAAAAAAGAGTGGGGGGACGAACGGGGGGCGAAGATCAAAGCGTGGCGCGATGAAATCATCCGGCGTCTTGCCTCCGCGGGTGAAATTGAAAAATCTGGAATCTTCACAAGGTATCTTGATGAGTTAAGCGGACGTGAAGGGAGATTGCCGGGGCTTGATCCGGCGGAGGGAGTACTCCAAGCGCTCCGCCGGCTTGTTGTGGAAAACAAGATGACGCCGGATAATGTGCTCAGGCTGGCGGGCGCGGCGGCCGCGATGCCGTACACGAACATTAATATAGGTTCAATTTCGGCAGCAGTTATGAAAGAGTCTGGGATTGAGCTGTCGGCCCAGTCTGGAGAATCGAGTGTTCCGCTTGATTCCGTTTTCCCTCACGAGGAACTTACAGCAGGACCGCGCGCAGAGCTCCGGTCAGACGATTCCGCAGCAGCGCAATACCCCGATCATCCCTTTCTTCGTCAGATCAGTCAAAGCCGACCCTGGCAAAAAAGGCTGAGCTTTCTCACGTCGATTTTAGGGTGGGCGAACCCCAAGGGTGACCCGATTACAGCCTGGTATCCTCACTCCGGAGGCGACGTCCTTCACGCGCTGCTCGCTTCGAATGCGGAAACCCTTGTCATGTCGGATGCCATGGCCTTTGGCGAGGAACAGCATCTCGATATCGCGAAGCGGTTCCGCTTGGATGTTCTGGCGCTTTATTATGTGACGCAAGGTGAGAGAACTATTCAGGATTATGTGTCCATGGGAGGAGATCTCCGGGATATGGTTTTGGCGTCCTTGCGGGCCCTTGGAGTTAATTCCGAAAATGTGAAAATAGAAAACCTGGGTGGCGACCGCTGGCGATTGTCGTTTGACTGGCGCCATCCGGGAGAAGCAAAGGTGCGGCCCCGAACTCTTTATTTTCTCGGAAGCGAAAGCACGGAATCCATTGTCCAGAATCTTCCCAGTCTTCCTGAACCGCTGCGGAACGCTCTCCGCGATTCCGGAGGACTAGACCTCTTGATTGAGAAAGGCCCCAACTATTACAAAGAGTTTATGACCCGGCTGGAAGACGGAGGTACAGACATAGGCGGACGAGGCCGTGAGGAGATAGCCCTTGCACGCGTCCGCATTGATGCCGTGAACCGTCTTAAGACAGGACTTTTGAAACAAGGCGGTAAAATCCTTGGGGACCATGAACAGCCGGATGACTGGCCTTCTTCAAACCGTGTGCTTCTCCAGGCGGATAAGGATTTTGTTCGCGTCAGGAAATGGCCGGGTTTGTGGCTGGGGGATTTTCAAAACCTTTGGGGCAACGGGAATCTTGAGCTGGCCCAAAGAAACAGCGGCACTCCGGACCTGCTTGAGTCACTGAGTTCCCCAAGGTCTGAACTGCGTTCAGCAGAACCGGTGCTGGGGGCCTTTTCGGGTGTTACGGAAAAAATGCCGATCGTGGATTTTTTGCAGGCTTTTGGGATTGATCTCAAGACCGCTGTGATTGAACCCGTTCAAAATCAGCCGGGTTTCGGCAGATTTCCTGTTTCTATTTCTCAGGATACGATGGAAAGCGCGGCCTCCGTATTTCTTTCCGAAAATGTTTACCGGGAGGCAAAAGTCTATGTGCGGGCGGTGCAGGAAAAAAAGCTTGAGACCCTTCAGAACCTTTACCTTTTAACCTATCAGGGGCGTCCGGCCGCGTTTGTTTGGGCGCTTGAGGCTCCCTCCGAAGGGACGACAAACTTTGACACCCGCAAAACCCTGGTTTATCCGCTTCTTGTTTTTCAGCAGCGAGCTTTATTCTTAAACAATCCCGGGGATAAAACCTACCCGCCCTTTCCGGACTTTAAGCTTGCGAATTCCTTTTATGAGTCCGTGATCAGCCCGTACCTTTCAAAAGCGCACGGCACTAAAGGCTACCGGTTTAATTTGAATATTTTGGATGATCCTTATCATGAGTCTCCTCAGTCTGCGATGCAGATCCGCAGGTATGGAAATGAAAACCAGGGGTTTGCTTTTCCCGGATCCTACAGTCCCTGGGAACACTCCACGGAATACACGCTGGACATCCTCCGGGAACATTTGCTGAAAAAACTGGGCCGCCAGAATCTGGAAGGCCTTACTTTGGCGGATGTGGGTTCGGGTGCCGGACGTGTTTCTGAAGTCCTGGCAAGCATGGGCGCTTCGGTTGAAGCGTATGACCTCACGCTTCTCAAAGCGATGAACACACAGGCCTGGGCGCGGGTGAACGGGCTTCTGGAAAAAGTCCACCCGCGAAAAGCGCGTTCCGTCACAGAGATTCCTCCTGTGGATGGCTATGTGGTGAATTTCCCGAATCTGAATGATGCGGCCCCGCGCTTTTCAGCGGCGGACGTCATCGAATACCGGGATTCCCGCGAACTGAATATTGGAATGCACCCTGAAGATTTCAGAAAAGTGATGGAAGATCTCCGTGTTCACGCAAAGCCGGGAGCGTTCCTCTTGATCCGGGGAAATTTCCAGGGACCCGCGTATGAAGTCTTCAGGGAAATCATGATTCAAACGGGCTGGACGGACGGGCTGGAAGAACCCCTTGCGGCGCCTGAAGGCGTGGAGCCCTTTGGTGCAGCCTATTTTTTGCGTCAAGGAGCTGTTCGTTCTGAACTCCGGAAGAATGAGGAAGAAACCGAGCGTGACCGTGATTTGCGGGAAAGGTATGAAAGAATTATCCGGCAGGTTTCTTTCGGACGCAGTCTTGAAATAGAGATCAACCAGCTTTTGGATGCGCTCGAACGTCCGTCTGACGAACGCGATCTTCGCTGGAACGAAGTTCCGGGGCCTTTGATTGACAGGCTTGTGGTGGGCCTGCAATCCGCGAATCCCCATTACTCTATTTTGAGTCCCGGTACCCTGAAGGAGGGAGATCACGTTTTTGTTTTTGAAGTTCCAGGCGTCGGTGTCCAGGGGCTCGGACAAAAAGAATTGAATGCTTTGCTGGGCGAGGAGATGGTCAACAGGCTGGCGGCCCTTAAGCGTGAAATTATAGCCCAGCAGATCCGGGAAATGACCGGCTATGAGAAACTCCACGAGCCGCTTTACAGTACCTATAAAGAGGATGTTTTTGCGGTGCGGGGATTCCGGGACACCCGTGAGTTTCCCCGCTTTGCCAAGCGCTGGGGGGGGCCGGACGGCATGCTTCGTTTTGGGGATGAACTGCAGTCCCGTGTTGTTGAAGAAGTCACCGCCGCGCTGCGGGAACCCACGGGGCCGTTTCGTCATCTCCTGGAAAAGGAATCCAGCCGGGAATATCTCGCGAAGAAGGGGATTCTCGATATTGATAAAGCCCCGCTTTTTGAAGTGGGTTACGGCGTGAGC
Source organism: uncultured bacterium (assembly GCA_964434115.1). Taxonomy (GTDB): domain Bacteria; phylum Omnitrophota; class Omnitrophia; order Omnitrophales; family Aquincolibacteriaceae; genus ZLKRG04. The sequence goes on along the minus strand of CAYSSX010000001.1, from coordinate 508,271 downwards.
CGCGTGATGGGGAAAACCGCCTCGGCAAGGTTGAACGCGGATATCAATGCTCACCAGGCGCTAACGCTTTCGAATCTTTCAGGGGACCCTGCGAACCGTCTTTTCTCGAACACCCGGTACAGGCAGCAGATTTTCCGCATTGCGGATCTGAGGGAGAACGAATTGATAAAACAGGCCCCCGGAGGCATTGAAATCTTTGAGGGGAAAAAAGGAGCGCGGACTTTAAAACTTTCCATTTCCGAAGTGCTTCGTAAACGCTTCCCCTGGACTTCTTTGAGTTCAGCGCAGCAAGCCTTATTTGGGAATGATGCAGACTACTACGCCAAGGCACAGCGGTATTTTGATTTCCTGAGGCTTCAGGATTACATCAAGAAGTGGAACGTCCGTTTCGACCGCGCGGTGGGTGAAGCGATCCGGATCCGGGCAACCATGAAAACACTGATGAAGCTGAGGGATAGGATCGACAGTAACCGTCTTGTTTCGGACCGCGACGCAAAATCCCTTCAGCCGTTGTCCGTGATGCTGCTCAATGATCCCAGGATGCTGTCCATTGCCAGCGCCCGCTGGTTTCATACCGTGGTTTCTGAAATGCCCAATCCCGTTTACGTTAATTTTGATGTCAAAGGCATGGGGCTGATGAATGTCAGCTCCTTTGAGCTGGAAATCCAGGCGATTGAAAAGGAAATTGCCGAGCACCAGCGTGTGACCCCGGAAGTTGAAAGAATCTGGAGAAGCAGCGCGGATGAAGTCACGGAAAAGGTACAGGGGATTGAACCCATTATCCGCCGGGTTTTAAGACGGTACTATCAGGAGGCCGGACTGGAGTTCCGGAGCGTCCCTGCGATGATGGGGGGCGATGAGGTGGTTTTTGCCGTGGATGGGGATGTTATGAATGGCGAGCGTCTTGACCGTTTTCTTTTTGACGTCCGGGAAGAGATCCAGAAAACGCTTCAGATTGACATCCGGGCCGGTGTTTCCACCCGCATTCACAATTACCGCGAGCATTTCCGGGGACACCCTCAAGGAGATGATGTCGCGCATGCCAGCCTGATGATCGGAATCGACAGCATCACGGCGGTGCTGAAAAGCCTTGAGGCGCTTGAAGCCAAAGGGACCCTTGACCCGGCGCAGAGGGGGGCCATTCTTTTTAATGAGAACCGCGATGGACGGGAAGTCTGGACCGGAAAAGTCCGGAGCGAGAGCGGGGCGATTGTGAGTTTTGACGCAGGCCGCGCCGCCGGCATTGCTCGTGCGGAACTGCGGGCTGACGAAGCTGTCCGAAGCCTCGATATTTATGAATATTATCAAGAGATTGTCTCCGAGCTTGGTTTGAATGCAGCGGAACAGGCGGAGATTTCCGGAATTTTAAGCGACCAGTATGAACATGCGTTTGGGTTCCGGAGCCCGCAGGCCCTGGTGAATCTTGTGGAGCTTCTTTATTCTCCGCGCACCGATGAGCGGCTGTTGAAAGCGGTGCAGGAATTCGCGGCTGTGCCGGGACTTGATGACTCCCTCAATGTCGGGGATTTGTTTGATGAGAATCAGATCGGCCATTTACTCGGGTATTACTTTTTGAGCCGCATTGAAGAAGGTTCCTACGAAACCGGCGGACCGTACAAGGTTTTGAACCTTGCTCTGAAAACGCGGGTCTCCACAGGAGGAGCTTCCCCGGACGGGCTTGTCCGCAATCTCCGGACGCGCATGAACCTGCTTGCGGAATTCAAGAGTGTTACTTCCAGGGAAAGGCCGCAGCTTTCCAGATGGCTCAAAGGTTATGAATCGCAGATGAAAAAATACATCCGGACCGTTCTCACGGCCGGAGGTCCTGAACTTTATCCGCCGTTCCTCTTTCACGAAGCGCCTTCCGGGGTGCTGTGGGGAGTCGGCAATAAACTTGTCCAAGGCAGTGACGGGCAGGTGGATGACGCGCTCAGGCAGGATGTGAACCGGCGTATTCAGGATTGGTTTAAGCTGCGTGTCAAAGAAGTGCGTGAGGATTTGAAGAAACGTAAAGTCCCGGTCAGTGAGGCCTTTCAGTCCCAAGACCCCGTGCTGGAGGTTGTCTTTTTTGATCAGCCGGAACTTGTGCGCGAGAACCCGGTTCAGCCCAACCCCCAGGCGATGGACGCCATCCGCTGGGAGAGGGTTTATTCCCGCATCCTTGAACTGCGCGAGAAATACAAGTATGAGCTGGTGGGTGTTCCCCGGTCGGATGTTTATAAATATTTCAAAATCGTGGATCCTGTTTTCTATGATGAAGTTGAACAAGACAAGGAAAACGGGCAGTTCCGTCTTTATGAGCGCTACCGCACCTTAGGGACGACCTTCCGGGAAAGAGAGCGTGTGGTTTGGAGCGCTCTGCATCCGGATAAAGTGCCTCCTTCCGCGGCAAAAGGCGGCGGTGTTTCCGCCCGCGAACGGAATAAAGTGATTGCTCAGGCTTCAAACAGTTCCCAAGTGTATGAAGTCACGCTTGAAAAAGGCATGGGTTCAGTCCCCAAGGTCCCCAGCGGTGTTCTTTCTTTGGGCGGTCTGGAAAGCCGCAGCGCCGCGCTCGCGCGGGATCATCTCCAGCGCTTTCTTTTTTCGTTCCGCGCCTATCTTGAATCGATTTACCCCGAAGGCCGGGAAATCCCCGGAAATTTTACGGCAGCTTTGGACCATGCTTTGCAAACCGCCCTCCGCCGGGGGAATCAGGAAGATTATCTTCAGCCGGTTTTTTTGTCGTGGTCCTTGGACGAGGACGGGATTCGTTTTCAGGTTTTTGACACCGCCCGTAATTTGAGGGAACGCGATCCTTCCCTCCGGAACCCGCACCGCCTTTTTTCATTTGAGGAAGCCGGGATTCCCTATGAGTCCAGCCGCTTACTTACCGAAACCTCTCGTATCGCCGCGAACCGGATTTCTTTTACCTTTCCGTGGTCGGAGGTTTCCCGCGAAGCTCGCTCTGCTTCATTGTCCTACGATCTTCCGGATAATTCAGGGGCTTTGCCCTTCTCGGCCAAAGTGATTTTTCAAAACAACCCGCTCGATTCTGAACAGAGCGCCATGGTTTTCTTTCCCGCCGAGGATGGCCAGCAGCGGTATCTGGAGCTGGATCTTGTCAATAAAACCTTGAGGGGATTTCTTTTGAAAACCGGCACGGATGGGAAAATCTCGGAACGTCAGGAGTACACGCACTATGAAGCCGTGGATCCCGGGTATTACGCCCAGATCACAAAAGCGCTGTTCGGGATTTCAGCCATTGAAAGAAAACAAAGCCGCGAGGAGGGGGCCGTGGATGCCCGGCTCCTTGCCGTGAAATGGATGATCGGCAGGGTTTTCCGCCAAACGGAAGTGCCGGATGTCGTGGAAATCAAACAGCGCGACTCATCGGCGAAAATCCAAGTCCAGTTCAGACAGGAGCCCAGTGTCCAGGAAGAGGAAGGAAATTTAAAAATATTGTTTCCGTATATTTCAGACCGCAGGGGGTGGAGCGGGCCTCTTTACGTGGTGACCATTCCCGAAGATCCTCAAGAGCCGGTGACGTTCAATGTTTATCTGCGCCGGTTTAATGAAAGCGGGGATCTTGTCGAAAGCGAGCCCTTGCAGCCTGAGCCGGGAATACCCCCCCGCGCACAAGACGCGTATGAATTCGAAGATGAAGTCACGGGAGATGCCTTCAAGGTTTCTCTCTTTGAAATCCGTGCGGCATTTGAAAACTGGCGCTCCAAACAGGAAGACGGTGAGAATAACAAGCTGCTCAAGGGCGCAAGCGGCCGGCTCAGTGAGATTTTCCAAAGATCTGAGATGCGTCAAGAGCTGCGGTCAAGTAACCTCGAAGCCGAAGCCCGGGTCCGGGAACTTGCGGTTGAAATGGTGGCGGCTGTGCGCCAGAACCGAAGGGTTGATCTTTGGGCCCTGGAACTTGCGGGACTTCTTGCGGTCCCGAACCGGGATGAGCTCTGGCATGCATTTGAGTCCAGCTGGACGAAGGCGGCTGCGGGCACTACCTATGACCGTGAGGCGCTGCGGGCTTTTGCCGGAAGTTCCCGTCTGACAGCGGTTCTCAACCGTTTGGCGGCTCAAAAAACGCGGGACCTTTCAGTTTTGGCGGATTTGCCGGAGCAACCCGTGGCTTTTGCCGTGGGTGAAAAGTTAATTTACCAGGCCAGCCTGGGAGGCGGTCCCGCTTCCTCCGGGGATGTGAAGAACGTCGTGCGGACAAGCCTTGAGAATGACGGGCGCCTTATTCTCGCGTCACAGGCTTCCAGCACTTCCGCGCCGGCCGCTTCGCAGGCCCTTGACCGGGCGCTTCAGGAATTAGGAGGTGAAGTAAGAACCGACCGTATTCAACGTCTTCAGACCGGAGCCAAGGCCAGTCTCAGCCAATTCGAGGACAAACTGGGAAAAGATTTTGATGTGAACCATTTTGTGGTGTTCGTGGAGCGCGGCGACAGCGAAATAGAAATGGCAGGAGCCGAAGAAAAGAAACGCGGGCTTGTTTTTGTGATCGATCCGGAGGTGCTGTCCCTCTTGTCCGTTTCCCAGGTCATGCGTATTTTAAAAAATCTGGCGCTGGTTCCGGAACGCCTCCGCGAGTTTTATCGTGACGAACTTGGACTCCGCCCCGATCCGCAAACGGGGCTCACCTTTATTGGAAAAGATTTCCTCACGCGTCTCGCTCATCTGGCGGACGCCGAGGCCCAGATCCTTGCTTCCGCATAAGAAGATCATCACGAAAAACCCCGCTTGCATCCAGGCCGCGCGTTGTCTATCATGCCCACCATGAAAATTAAAAAACTTCTGTACGCGGGAGACAGTCCGGCCGGCGGTCCCGCGAATTATCTTCTCGCCATGATCGCGACTCTTAAAGGGGTTTCCCTGACGCATATCCCGCCCGGCAGGAAACTGACTTCTGGAATTCTGAGGGAGAAATTCGATGCGTTTATTCTCAGTGATTTTTCCAGGGCTGATTTACCGGCAGAGTCTGAAAAAATACTGGCTGCCCAGGTGAGGGAAAACGGTGCGGGCCTTTTGATGGTGGGAGGGTGGGGGTCATTTTCAGGTCCTTTCGGAAAATGGTCGGGTTCCCGAGTTGAATCGCTTCTTCCCGTGGAATGCCTTAAAAGGGATGACCGGATCAATGTTTCGGCCGGTATGCTGATCCGTGAGAAAGCAAAGCACGCCATGTTCAAAGGGCTTTCCTTTCAGGCTTCGCCCGCGCTTTGCGGGTTGAATGAAGTGAAGCTCAAGAAAAATTCCCGCTGCCTTCTCTCGGCGGTTCCCATGAAAAACTCAAACGGGAAAGTGCGGTTGATGTCCCGGGAGTATCCGCTGCTTGTTGTGGACGGTGACCCGGTCAAACGCGCGGCTGCCCTTACCACGGATCTCGCGCCGCATTGGTGCGGCGGCTGGGTGGATTGGGGCTCAAAGCACCTCAAGCTTCCTGTCACGCCTTTGTTTGGGGTGGAAGTCGGAGATCAGTACGTCCGTTTTGGCGTATCCCTGCTCCGCTGGCTGCTCCGCATGTCCTAAATTCATCTCTTTCTGCTTATCCGCTCAAGACTTAGCCGCCCTTTCCGATACATTACCCAGAGAAAGGAGAGTGCTATGGTCAATCAAATGGTTCTTTCGACGGAAATTGAATGGATTGGTTACGAGAAAAACAGAAAAATGCTTCAAGTCGAATTCTTGTCCGGTTCGATTTACCAGTACGATAATGTGCCTGAACATCTTTACTATGATTTTCTCGCCGCGTCTTCTTACGCGAATTTTCTTGAAGACGAAATTAAGGGAAAATTTGGCTTTCGAAAAATCCGCTAAAAGCACCTGCTTTTGAATGTGGTCTGAGGTTTTCTTTGAGAGGAAAAATTCTAATTATCGACGATGATGCCGCCATCCGGTCTTCGCTTGCTTTCTTTTTGGAAGATCTGGGGTTTCATGTCGTTCAAACCAACAATGGCCTTTGGCCTTAGGCCTCATCCGTGATAATACCCCGGACCTCGTTTTCTGTGATGTCGTCATGCCGGGCATCAGCGGTCTTGTGGTTCTCAAACAGATCAAAGCCGCATTCCCCACGCAAAAAGTAGTTCTCATGAGCGGTCTTAACGAGGAAAATATTCTCGATGAGGCCCTTGCTTCCGGAGCTGAAACCTTTCTTGAAAAGCCTGTAAGTTTTGAGTCGCTTGAAAAAGGGATTCTTAAAAAGTTTTTCCCCACCTGATTTTTTTTCCGCCGCAGTTCTGGGTTCACTCCAAAGGGCCTTTTTATAGCAGTTTTTAGCAATAAACCCGCCTTAAAACTATCAATAGCTATCAAAAAATAGCAATATTTTTTCTGTTTCGACCCATTCCATGCGATACTTTGATTGTTCCTAAAAGCGCTAAATAAACTCGGGAATTAACGTTACGGCCGCACGGGTGAAAGGAGAAAATCCTTGGGTCCGTTCGCAAAGTATCTGTGCACAAAACGTCTGCGCCGCCTGACCGCGGTGTTTGCCGCGCTTTGCTTTTCCACGACCTCGGTGTCCGCGCAGCCCGCGCTGGTTTCCCCTGTCTCTAATCCTCAAGCCATGATCCTGGTGCCCGGAGCTTTAAAAATTCCCGAAAATCTGGGGCGTGTGGAGTCCTTTCACAACGCGGGGGAGGGCAAGCCGTTTGTTTTTTTTATTCAGGACGCGCACGCGATTGTGGATGCCCAGACAAGCATCCGGAATCTGATCGGGCTTTTTGAAAAAGATTACGGCGTGAAGCTGGTTGGCGTGGAAGGCGGGGAGGGAAAACTTGATCCCCTGGTCTTTCGTGCTTTTCCCGACGCCTTTGTGAAAGAAAAAGTCATGCATGGTTACCTGCAGCAGGGCGAGATCACGGGCTCAGGTCTTGCCGCGATTTTTGGACCCCGTACTTCCTCTTATTTTGGAATCGAAAACTGGGAACTGTACAAGCAGAACTATGTGGCCTATCTCAAGACCACTCTTGAACGCGAAAAGACCCTGAAAACCCTGTCGAAAGTCAGAGACGGTTTGAACATGCAGGCCAAGGCGGTTTTTACGCCGGAGCTTCAGGAGTTTCACAATCAAAGTGAAAGATTTTATACCGAGCGCAGTCACTTGCTGGAATTTCTCAAATACCTGGCCAGTGCCGCGCCGGAGACAAAAGGCGAGGAGAAGGAAGAGACCGCAAAAAAATACCCGCACCTGGCCGCGATGTTCGACTCAATAAGCAGGGAGCGCGGTGCTCCTTCCGTGAATCTGGACGCCGCGATACGGCGGATGGCGAAATCCTTTCAGGAACATTATGCGGACAAGCTGGACCGCAAGACGCAGATGGAATTCAACGGAATGCATCAGAAATTTGTCTCCGGGCAGGTGGATGGCGGAAAATTTCTCCGCTACCTTGTCGAGACGGGAAAGGCCGCCGGGCTTTCGCCCAGGCTTAGTCCGGAGATGCGCGAACTCATCGGGCATACGGAAAAGCTTTCTCAAATTAAGGGAACCCGTCTTTTTGAAGAGCTGGAGGCTTTTGCCGCGGAAAGGGAGCGGGCGCTGACCCAAAATGAGATGCAAGCCCGGCTTTCTGAGGATTTCCGGCGTTTTCGCCTGCTCGGTGACCTGGTCCGGCTCGAACTGTCCCGCGAGCAGCTTGAAATTTATCAGAAAGACGCGGAAGGCCATCTGTCTCTTCTGCCGGATGAGGCCCGTGAATTGCTGAATCCGGCACTCGACTTTTACAGGATCGCCCTTGAGCGCGACCAGGTCTTTCACGAGAAAATCGAGCGGCTGATGAAAAGCGAGAAAGCCTCTTCCGCGATTGTGCTTGCCGGCGGTTTTCATGCCAAAGGATTCGAGCGGGAGCTTCAGGACAAAGGGTATTCCTATGCCGTGATCACACCCGCCATTGATTCGCTTGAAGGGCAGAGCGTTTACCAGAGCGTGATGACCGGCAAATTGTCGTATGCCAAAGACCTTGAAAAGAGTTTTTATGACGCGTTTGTCCGCCACTCGACGGCGGCCCTTGTCCGGGATTTGAACGAACCCGATTTCCGCCGTACCGTGAAACTTTGGCGGGATGAGATTATCCGCATGCTGGCTTCCGAAGGGCGCACGGTCGAGGCCGGGGCCTATACCCGGAGTCTGGATCAGCTGGTGCGTATCTACAATAAGAAATTCGGCGGCAATCCCAAATCAAAAACCCTTCCGGAAATTCTCGATGAAACCGACCGTGTGATGCAGGATTTTAAAAAAGAAACCCTGGAGGGTTTGTGGACAAAATTTCAATCCGGCATGAACGACTTTTTTGTAACCCATAAATCCGGAAGCAGCGCGGCGCCAAGCCCGCAATCGGTTTTGAGTCCTGCGCTGGGGAATCTGATACGTTCAGAACTCCGCCCTGAAGACCCGGTTCTTGTTGCCGCCACGCAAGGCGTTTTAAGGGCCTTGCAGATGGCGCGGGAAAGCGAGGTTTCTTCGCCCCGGACACCGTTTACTGCTTTGAGTTCGCCGCAAATCGCCAAAGTTCTCGGCGACTTGAAGGCTTCACAACCGACGGACGTAGTCTTTCAGTCCGCGGTTCTTGAATTGAGAAATGAGCTTCGCCTCGCCGCGCAAGCGGGTGACCGTTTAGGTCTCGAAGGCCAAACCAATTCGGTAGAGTTTGCTCGGACGCTCAATGACCGGGTCGAGGCCATTGTCCAGACCTTGCCGCCCGGAGAACGGGTCAATGCCCGGGGTCAAATTTTAGGTTTGTTGGAAAAAGATTATCCGCAAAGCGCTTTGCAGGGTCCCGCAGCAATCGAAGCCCTTCCGCAGCCCGCAGCTCCGACGGTAGAGGCCGCGCGGGCGGAACTTCGTGCTGAAACCGTGGGGCCGGAAGGGGACCGGGGTGTTTACCGTTATTCCGCAGATCCCGCCGGCGGTGACCGTGTGTTTACGCGGCCGGCCGATCAAACCGAAATTAAAATCGGGGTAGGATCGTTTGGCCTCTTCAGTGCCGAGGAGTATAAAAAAATGCAGAGGCTGAGAACCGACTGCGCGGATACTTGCACGGCCATTGGTATGCGTGCCGTCAGGGCAGAAGAACCGTTTCTTGGTCTTGGGCATGTTTTCATCCAGGGCGGCGGACAGGTGCAGTATTCACTCCGGGAGCACGTGAAAGCGATCCTCGACAGGCTTCTCACGCAGGGCGGCTTTCAAGCATCGGATTTTAAGGATCTGGTGATCAGCTACCGGGATGGCTCCTACAAGGATAAAAGGACCGGTGAAGCGCCCTTCTATCAAAGTGCTCAGGTGATTTCTCCGGAAGCTCTGGAGCAGGAGTTCCGGAATGACCCTTTTTTTAAAGACATGAATGTGACGTTTCACCGCCGCGGTGTTTCAAGTGAGGAATCTTTTGTCGTGGATATGGAAGTCAGCCGGACGGGCGTTGAAGTTTTCCCCAGCTATACCAAGGGACCCGACCGCAAGGTGTTGCAAACCGTTCCCTGGAGCAATCGCGCCGAACTCCGGAGTACGGAGAGAACCCAGGATGATGAGCTGGAGTATGTCGAGGAAATCCCTGCGGTGGATCCGGCAGCGGTGCAAGCCTATTTGAATTTAAAAACACCGGAGCCTTCGCCCCTTGGCGGCGGGGTTTTCTACATCGCGGATTACAACTTGAACAAGGCCAGGCTCGCGGCGCGCGAGGGCAACTTCACTGAGGCTTTGCGGATGTACAAGTTCACTCTGGAAAGCGCTTTTGATTACCGGAAAAATGGCGCGCCCGCGGCACACCTTGCGGCAGTCGAAGCGCGCATTCAGGAACTTGAAGACGTGCTTGCTCAGCGGACTGCCCAAATCGAAGGTTTGAAGGCCGGTGAAGAACTGGTGATGGAAATCGATGACGATGGATGGGTAAGTCTTGATGAGGATATTGAAGCACCGGCTTCACTTGAAGAAGTCTCAGGAATAAGTCAGAAGCTTTCGCCAGCGGCGCGCGCATTGCAGCAAGCCCTCAAGGCCGTGCTGGACAATCCTCGGTCCGAGGATGCCTGGCGCGCGGTTACCGATGCCCTTTCTCTGCGGGGTGCGGAGGGTCTTACCGAGGAACAAGCCTTAAGCCTTATTCAGGCCTTCACCTCCCTGGACTTTGAGGCTTTGAGCGAAGACATCAGGCCCCGGGTAGACCCCACGATCAGCGCGGAAACTGCCGAGTTATCGAAGATGCTGATTTCTCAGGAAAAAATCCTGAGAAGACAATCGCTTCAGGAAAAGCAGCTTAGAACGATTGCCAAGCAGTTGAGCATGGCGATCACGAGCGGTTTGAAGACGGAAGTCCTGGCCGGAGTTCTTGGGCAGTGGGCGGGCCGGCATGTGCAGGAAGCCGCGGCCGGAGGAAAAATTTCCATGCCAGAAGGCATGCCTGAGCTTCAAGCCCGTTTTTCTGAGATGCCTTCGTTTGCGGCCTTGCTTTCGGACACGCAAAAATCCAAAGCCTTATTTGAGGTTCTTTCAGTTTTGAGGCTCATCCTGACATTCGAGAAAACGGAAGCAAACAATTTTGATATTCCGCTCAACGACACTCTTTTCCTGCGCGTAGATACGGGTTCCTACCGGCGTTTTATTCTGGCGGAGCGCAGTGCTTCAGGAGAAACACATGCGCTGGAAATTAAAATACCGGGCGAACAGCAGCACAAACTGGAAGTGTCCCGTAAGGATTACGAAGTTTCGGAGGAGTTTGAAAAAATCCCTGAACTTCAGGGGCGTTATCAAAAAGCCTTGGGCATTGTCGAATACCCCGCGATTGTTTACAGCCTTTATGGAATGAAAGTGGATTTTGCGAAGGAGGGCTACCCATTCAATGTTATTTTTTCGGACTATTCTATCGCAGATCATCAGCAAAGAAGCCGCTTGTCCGATTACCTTGCGGCAAACACGGGGCGTGTTTCAGAAGCCGAGGCGCTTGAAATCTCGAAACAGATTTCCGAACTGACTTTTCAAGGAGTCATGGCTAACGGCTGGGCGGGCGGCCGTGACATGGTGCATTTTCAAAACTTTACCATTGTCAAAAATCAGGGGCAGCTTCAGATCTCGCTGGTCAATGACTTTGATGCTTTCCGCCGCATCGCGAGTCAAGCGGATGTCGAGGCCAACCAGTACACCTTTGGACAGTTTTTAAAGCAAGCGTCCGCGATTAATGCATCCAGCAGCGAGGAGGTTAAGGCACTCCTCCGTCAATCCTATGGTGCGGCAAAGGAATTGCTTCAAGCGCAGGGAGTTTTGAACGGGGTCGGAGAATTCGCAGCCCGTTCAGAGCTCCGGATGGCGGAAGATCCGCTGGCAGAACCGGTGACTCACCCCATCCCTCTTGAGGAATGGTTGCCACGGTATTATCAATATCCGTCTTTGAATCTTGGTGACCGCCTCGAGAGGACTAAAGACTATGTCCGGATGGACGGGGTCTTCTATGTTCAGCAGGGGGCCAACCTGCAAGCGAGTATTGCAGCGGCAAAGCAGGAAATTGCGAACCGCGGCCAAAATGAAAAAATCGTTGTTTTGACAGAAGCCAAGCAGTACGGCGGGGCCTTAACTTTTAAGCATCATTTCCATACGGCTCTTTCGCTTGCGTTGCTTTCACAGGTGTCTGCGGCAGTGCGCGGGGAAACCCTCATTGACCTTGGAGCGGGTTCTGGAATTCTGGGAGTGACAGCGCTTTTGCGAGACGGCGCGAGCAGTGTGTTGGCCGTTGATATGGATGCGGAAGCGCTTGCGACAGCGCAGGAGTCTCTGCGTCTTACGGAAGAAGCTAATGGACTTGAGCCGGGATCGCTGAGTTCTAAGTTTCGTTCTTTTCCAACAACCTTCGCTGATTTTGGAAAGCAAATAACCGCAGACAATTTCAACCTGCTCCGCACTCAAGTCAGCGCACATCCCGTGATTATTACCAATAACCCTCAGCCCTGGTCCATTCCTGATTTAATTAACAAAGAGCTCGGGGCATGGATCAATGCCTCTGCCGCTTCCTATATTGGACTTCCGGCTCCATCACACATCGCCATTGCCGGGTCTTCGTATGACGAGGACAGCCACCGTCATGAAATGGCTTCAAAAGATGCCTATCGTGATGGATTGCCTAAAGGGTGGTTGATTCAGCCTGTAGTTATCGAAGACTTTCATGGTGAGGTCACCTCTTATCTAGGCGTTCTTTACCAATCCCCGAACTATGCGGCAGCGCCCCGTTCTGAGCTTCGTTCCGAGAATGCCGACGCGCTGTCCAGCCTACAGCAAAAAATGGCCGTCCAGGTCAAAGATCAAGAGTCCATTCTTCCGGTGAAGGGTCTGAGTTTGTCTGAATCAGAACGGGAAGCCTTGGCCAAGGTCATTGCCCAGCTTGATCACGAGGCCTTTGGCGGAAAGGGCCAGGTTCCTGAATCAAAGGTCGATCAGGTGCTTGGGGCAATTCAAAGAGGCGAAACTTATTATGTGCTTTTTGACAAATCAGGTGAATTGAAAGGGTATCTTCATTCGAAAGTGAACGACACTAACCACACTGCTTATCTTGAACGCCTTGCCGCGCGGCCGGGCGCGGGCCGCGGCACAAGCCTGCTGAATCGATATTTTCGGGACCTCGCAGCAATAGGCGTGACATCTGTCAGTTGGACTGCAGACGGTTTTTCCGCAGGGTTTTACATTCCTTATCTTACCGGAAAAATGGCTTACAATGCGCTTTCCGCGGCCAGCTCTTTTGAAGTGGATCTGACGTCGTACGATTTCAATAAATCTGAAACTCGCATCACGGATAAAACAATCCTGAAGCTTCAGCAGGATTATCTGGAGCGTGTCAAACAGAGGGAGGGTGAAGCCCGCGCCGCGGTTGAGAGATTAAGTCAAAGCGCTGGAAACTATGTGCTATCCGTTACCGTTGTAGGCGAAAAACTTGAACTTCCGGCGTCTGTCGATGCGCAGGGCGTGTGGTTTGTGGCCATGTTTCCTCCCACGGATGAAAAAGGCGCCAAAAGCGGCCTTCTCCGCGTGCTCATGTACAACGGAGCCGCGGAACTGCTGCAAAACGGAACGCCGGCGGTGGAAGCTTCCGGCATCCAGGATTTGCGCACCTTTGAACGTGAAGAGGATTTGCCGTTCGCGGAAGAAATACGGTCCGAACTGCGCAGCGAAGCCGCGCAGGATCCGCTGGTAAGACTTTCTGAAATTGCGAAAAAGGCAGGTTTCAAAAGTGTGGTAATGATGAACTCCGCCGTGAATCTCGCCAACAACCCCGTGACCGGGGCTGACAGCCGTGATGAGGCGTGGGTTGCAAAAATGCTGGGTGAAGTCACGACCGGAGCCGATATAGAAGGGGTTTCCAGTGCCAAGAGGACAATCATGCGGGGGAAGATTCCCATTTGGGTCATTGAGATTGTTTACCGGGACAAGGAATTGAAGCCTGTTGCGATGGCGCGATTAACTCATAACTTATTGGATCAGTGGCACATTCACACGATTGCCGCGGACCGTTCTCGCGGTGCTCTGGCAGGTCGTGCAGTTTATGCGGTAGGACTGGAAGCCATGAAGGAAATCTCCGACCTTTCACTCGGAAGCGGCCAGCTTTCGCCGGAGGGAGCGGCATTTATGAATAAGGCCGTTAAACTTATGTTTAAAAACCTCAGCGATGAGGAGCGGGATTTAATCGGCCTTAAAAAGGACGCGGCCCGTTCCGAGTTGAGGCAGCAATCCGATACTTGGGATGAAATGAGTGATGAAGAGTTTAGCAGCATGTTTGCGGATTTGGATTTTGATATCAAGCCGTTGAATGAACAGCGAAGAATCCTGAAAAGAGCGGCTGAGGAAATCCGCGATAAAACAGGGATTCTCTTCATGGGGCACGGGGTGGGGGCAGAAGGAAAAACCCGGGGCGGGTTAATTTCGACCCGCTATATTATTCAAAGCAATGGGATCCAGCACTCAAAAGGATATGAATTTTACGGGGCGTTAACAGAACTCAATGTGCAGGGCGAGAGCTCCGCGGCCAACATGAGTCCGCATGACAGCGGGGGGATGGGTATGTTCATTCCTTTCCCCGAAAAAATATACCACTACGAGGAGGATGAAGAGGGGAAGTTCCGTCCCATGCGCGATATCATGCTTATTGTTGTGAATAAGGAATTTATTCCTGACTTATACGGTTATGTGAACGGGTTGATTCAAGAGGCCCGGAGTGACCCCTCGCGAAAAACGGAAGCCGAGACCCTGGAATCGACCCTGCGAAAGATTGTTTCTTATGAAGACGCCGCTGAATTTTTGAAGGAAAAATATTTAAAGCCGCGCGGAGTGATGGGGTATTTTTTGCCAGAGGGGGAAATTCCTGAAGATTTACCAATGGCTATCCCTCTTGACGAGGACGAACAAGATCCCAACGCCGACGTTGTCACGCCCCGGTATTATACCGCTGAGGAAGTGGCAGGGCTCCCCAAAGCGATTCCTCTGGAAGAGGATTCCGACACGTCGGTTGTAACGCTCACCTATGTCACGGACGAGGAAGCCGCGGGTCTTCCCTTGGCCATTCCTATTTCAGAACACCCAGAAAGTTTAGAGGACGACAGAAAGGGGGATACGGCGCGGTCCGAACTGCGCAGCACCAGCGAACTTCCGTTTGATTTTGAAACAAGTGATCCGCAGGCTTTTGTGAAGGGCGTGCTCGCAAAGTCAGGAAACATCTTTAATGCACTCTTCAAGTACGAAAAAGTGACCTCAAAAATTGGACGCAGGGACCTTGGGACCGATGGCGTTTCCGCAGTTGTCGAGCGTACGGATCAAAGGCCTACGGTTTATATCGGTGATCTTCACGGACGCGTCGATGTTTTTCTGGCGATCCTTCATGACACCATACAACTGAAAGAAGGAAAGATGACTGTGCTGGAAGCCTTGAAGCAAGGTCTGATTAATTTGACCCAGGTGGGAGACTTGATCCATCCGGCCTCTGATTATGAAAACGAAGAAGCGCATCTACAAAGCTTTGCGCTATTCGTGGCTTTTCTAGCCTTGAAAAACGCGATGCCGGACCAAATCGCCTTTACGGTGGGCAACCACGAATCTTCCATCCTTCCTGAAGACGAGAATAATGTGATCCGGAAAAACAAAGCCGATGAAAGGATCAATCTCGATGAAGTTTTGAAAAAAGCCATCCGGAACAAAGCGGGTGATGCTGCTGGCTGGAACCCGCTTGTTTTGAACGATAAGGGAGTAAAAACGAGATATGTCAAAGAAGAAGTAGGGCAACTGCTGTTCGATATGTATGTCGATGCCGTCAGGGCAACGCCGGTGGTCATTAAGCAGAAATCGGGAAACTCGGCCATCGGTGTCGTGCACGCAGGGCCGCCCGCGAATGATTCTCAAATCAGCCGGGAAGAGCTTGAACGCGTGACTTCTGACAGGAGGGCCGCTACACCTTACCGGGATCTTCTCTGGACCCGGGAAGCAGAAAGTTCAGGAGAACAGGCCCGGGAGCATTTGAAAAATTTTTCGAAGATACAAGGATTATCGCTTTTAATTCATGGACACACCCCCATTCCTAATTTCAGGAAAAGTACAGCGATGACGGTTTACACCGACGGCAGTGCCGCGGTTTTCGGGATTATGTCCACAGATGAAGGGCAGCATCAGATCGTGATTGATGCCGCCTACGCAAAGGAAAAAGTCGGCTATCTTCTGATCGATCCCTCTGCTGGCGTGCCCGCGGATCCCGCGCAGCTGAAGGCGCCGCAGGGACAGTCTGCCTTCCGCGTTCTGGATCTCACTAAACAGGAGCCATCGAAAGCATTTACACCCTCCACCGCAAATGCGGCAGCGAAGCCGGCGCCCAAAATTCCCGGCGCCGGGAAAATTTCAAAACCTGCCGGGGAATACCGGGATACCCGCGTGTTCAACGGCGGAGATTTCTATTTTAAAATCGCCATTGAGGACGAATGGGTTATTGTTTACGAGACCAAGCCTACAGGAGAGATCATCGGAGAACTTAAGCGTCAATACATTGAGGATGGGAAAATTGCTACGCTTGGCAGGGGTGGCAGCGATTTTGTGATTCCTGGGAAAAAATACGTTCACGCTTCCCGCCTTCAGGCCACTATAGTCCGGCGAGGCGATAAATATTTTCTCTCTGACCAAGGGCTTTCCCTCAACGGGACTTATGCTGATGGTCAAAAGATCCAGCATGAAGAGCTTCGGTTCACGGAAAAAATTGATAATTCAGCAAAGCCGAGTGTGAAGCAGACTGTTTATGCCACGGGCACCAATTTTACGGCGGTTCCTTTGGATGCTCAAGGTCTTGTGGACGTCGAAAAGCTTCTTGTACCAAGCCAGATGCCCTCAGCTGCGGAACTCGTGGAGGAAATCAGGAACTACATCCTTGTTTATGTCAAAGATCCTGTAAAACAGGCGCACGCCCTTAAAAATCTGACAGATCCTGTGATTGCCCCTCTTCTTCTGCCTTATATGATGGAAGCCCGGAAGTCCAACATCCTCCTTGTGGTCAGCCAGGATGCTTATGGAAAAGCGGGATTCGATATGATTCTAAAACCCCAGCTCGATATTTTAAAAAAGGTGTTTAATTCACTGCCTAAGGAATTGCTCTGGGAAATGACAGCACCTCAAGGGTATGAGCTGACAGAAACCGGAGACCAGGTGGCGGGGTTTCAAATTACAGAAAACACGATGGCGGGCGGGGGCATTGGAGAAGTTAAGACCGAAGAGGATGCCCGAAGGACCACGATTCACGAAATTCTGGGACATAAGCGGCATAACACCAAGGCCCTTAAATTTGAACTCTCAGCGGATGGCAGCCAGGTCAGACGTCTCGAAGGACCTGACGCGTGGAACATGATTGTGGATGGAAAAACGTGGCTGAAAATCGGGGAACTGAACGGTGAAACAACCCTGATTCCTTTCACCGACGAACTGAAGGAGTCTATGGAGAAAGGCTACAGTATCAGCTTTAGCAATGAGTCGCTGAAAATTTCCAGGATTGCCGAAATGTCGGACCAGGAAGTGCTTTATCTCATGAGAAACCTTTATGTCCACGCTTTCGGATATCACAACGACCTGCGTGAAATTCTGGCCTTTTCTATTTCAGGTGACAACCTTTCAAAACCTTACGGTAAAAAGAATGAAATCCGGAATGCCCGGCTTAAGTATGAGGAAACGCGCCGTCTTCTGCTGGAGAGTGCAGGCCGCGTGGTGAGTATTCCCGTGGACCCCGCGAACCAGGTTTACAGAGCATACATTTTTGATCCCTTTACCGCAAAGTTTGACAAGGTCTATCTTCAAAAAATAGGAGATGAGTTTTTGAAGGTTGAGAGGAACGGGCAGGTCTGGAAGCTTTTAGAGCAGCCTTCTAAGACCCCGGTGGTTCAGTTAAAACCGGCTGTTCAGCCTGTGAAAGCCGTGACCGCTCCCACGCCCGTTCAGGTCTCAACGCCCGTGCATAACGCTTCCGCCCCGGTCGAAATCTCCAAAGAGGTGATTGCGATTGGCCATGGTCTTTTTCAAGTCCAGAAGGAGGGGCAAAGCATTTCTGTCGTAAGTGTGGATCGGGCTGCCCAGTCAAAATCCGTCGCTGTAAAAGGCATTTTGGTTTTCAAAATCGGGCGTGACCCTCGAGGCAACGACCTGGTCTTAAATGATACGAATGTGTCCGCTTATCATGCTCAAATCCGTCTTGGTGACGACGGGGTTTACCGGGTTGTGGACCAGGGATCACGAAATGGAATCCGCGAGCAGGGTGGTGAAAGAGTCAACAGTATAGTCCTGAATTTTGAACCGGTACCCATGGCTGCACCTGTGGAGGAGGACAACGCCGGAACCTTTGAAATCCCGGACCTGACCCCGCAGCTTGATTCCGATGAAGCGGAACGCGCCCAGGCGTTTTTCGAGGAGCAGGCGGAGAAGGAGCGGGCCGCGCGCGCGGCCTGGTCTCCCGAAGAATTGATGCGCCAGGACCGCGGAGCCGAATGGGTTCTTGAGCGGCTATTTTCTGAGGGAACAATAATCCGCGCGGCACGCGGTGTTCAGGTGGATTTCGCGAAACTCCTTACCTTGTCTGATTTGAGCGGACTCTCCGTCAGTGATGAGCATCTGCCGCCGGCCATGAAACCGTACTTCTCGGCCGCGCTGGATTTATTTGCGGCGTCTGGAAATTCTGCTGACGGTGCCCGGGAAAGGGCGGTTGTTCTCGCGAACGCACTTCGCTTGGCAGATTTTTTGACATCGCTTACACAGGCAAAAAACTCCATCAAAGCCGGGATGTTTATAAGTCTTTTGAATGCCCAGGAAAGAAATAAAACCCTGGGCAGCAGTAAGGAGACAGAAACTTTTTTTAGAACCGTCTTGCAGCAGGGATTGAAAAGCGAGTATTGGTACGCGGGTCTGGCTAACGCTAAAATCTCGCCCATCGTGGACAGGCTTTTTAATTCGGCCCGGGCTGAGTTGAGATCTTCGGAGGATTCCTCGTCCGCCGTGCCCGGCGAAGCACGTATTTACCTTTCCCAAAGCGATCTTGAAAAGCTCGCATCTGTTGCGCAGGGAATTGGGCAGTCGATCGAAAGTCTCCGTGCCGAAGTGATGGCAAAGGCTGAGAGCCAGCAGGCCGAAATCAATCAGGCCTTCACCGCTTTTCTCGTGGATGTGAGCGGCTTGCTCCGTCAGGCGCAAACCACGGATGATCTTCTGGATTTTATTTTCAAAGGGGACTTCAATACGCAGATGGCCGCAGCCATGGGAAAAAATACGGGGGCCTTGAATGCGCCCGCCCAAGAGGCTCTTGCCGCGGCCTCGGAGCAGCTTTCAGAACGGATCCGGAAAAGTATTGTGGCCTCCGTTCTGGCCAGTGAAATCAGCGCAACGGTTGTTTCGTCTGCTGCCATGAGCCGGCTCTCAGTGCAAGCCAGGGCCTTGCTGGAATCACGTAATGCCGCCGTGCTTGAAGACGCTTACAAGGAGCTGCGGACTTTGGGGACGTTCAGCCTGCCTGCGGGAAATTTTCTTTCGGCAGCGGCACCTTCCAAGGAGGCCTGGTTTTTATCCTCGGCTTACCTGAATGCGTCTGAGGACCGGGCAAAAACCGCGATGCAGAAACAGATCAAGGAGTTCTTTGAAGGTAAGGGGGCCTCTCTGACCGTGGGCTATACCGTGGGAACCCCCGAAGAACGGGTGGCGCTGGATATTGCCAAGATGCTGACCGCGGCTTTGGCCGTGGGGCGCCGTTTTGGCGAGTCTCTGCGTGCCGGTAAACTGGGTTATGAAATCCAAAGCGCGGAGAGCCCGGTGTTTGTGCTCAGCGCCGCCGAAGGAACCATTCAGCGTTCCCCGCGTGATAATTTGGACAAGGCCAAAGGGCTTGTGGGCAGTGAGCAATTTCTCAGTCCCGAAGCCCTGAGCCACAAAGACTACCTTCTGCTCGCCGACCTCGTGGTTCATTCGCCCTATCTTTACGGGCAGTTAAAAGAAAAAGAAGGGTTTGCCTTCGGCGTCATGGATGAAGAAGTGCTGAACAGTTTTATCGGTTTCCTCAACGCGCTTGCAGAGACCAAAGCTGCTGAGGCTGTGGTCCGCGCGTCCGCGTAATCCCCGATTTCTCCGAAAGATATTCCTTCTGTTTCGGTTCTGACCGCGCGGGGTTTCCCCATGCGCATCCGCGCTTTTCAAATTAATTACAAAGCGCTGCCAAAACTTCTAGACAGAGCCGTATGCCTGCGGTAAAAAGGTCTGCCCGGTAAACAAGCGGCAAGCAGCAGGTGCCGCTTTAAAGAAAGGATTTCTATGCACGCGGAAGTTCTGTGGATTATTCCTTTTGTGCTTCTTCTTGGAGCGATTGCGGTCGTTCCGCTTGTGAACAAACACTGGTGGGAAAAAAACTATCCGCTTGTTTCCTTGTCTCTTGGGGCCATTGTCGCGCTCTATTATATTTTCGTCCTTCATGAAGGGTACCACCTCCTGGAGGTAGCGCATGAGTATGTGAGTTTTACCGTGCTCATCGGTTCTTTGTTTGTTGTCTCCGGCGGTATTCATATCACGGTCAAAGGTGAGGCAACGCCTTTGACCAATTCCCTTTTTCTTTTTACCGGGGGCGTTCTTGCGAATCTGCTTGGCACCACAGGCGCGTCCGTGATTCTCATCCGGCCCTGGCTAAGAACCAACAAGCACCGGCTGGCCCCATTTCACATAGTCTTTTTTATATTTCTTGTGAGCAATATCGGGGGAGCCTTGACTCCGATTGGAGACCCGCCTCTGTTTTTGGGCTACCTTCAGGGGGTCCCTTTTTTCTGGGTCATGGAACATGTTTGGGGGATCTGGCTGCTGACCTTTGCTCTTGTTCTGGCAATTTTTTATCTTTTGGATCAAAGGAATTATCTGGAAAGTAAAAAGAAGGTTAGAAACCTTGATAAGTACATGCATGAGGAGTGGAAGTTTGAAGGCCTGCACAATGTTGGTTTTTTAGCCATGATTATCGGGTCTGTTTTTATCAAGAATCCGCCCTTCTTGCGGGAAATAATGATGGTTTTGGCCGCGGTTCTTTCCTATAAAACGACCCCCAAAAAAGTTCATACCGGCAATGACTTTAATTTCGGACCGATTAAAGAAGTGGCCATTCTTTTCGCGGGAATTTTTTCGACCATGATTCCGGCATTGCAGTGGCTTGAGAAAAATGCGGAAGCGCTCGGCTTTTCAACCGTGGATCAGTTTTACTGGGGAACCGGAATCCTTTCAAGCGTTCTGGACAACGCACCCACGTATTTAAATTTCCTGACCGCCGCGACGGGGCTTTTCTTTAAGAGCGGGGGGCATGACGCTGTCGGGATGCTGCTTGTTCAAAGGCCTCATTACGTCGAGGCGATCAGCGTCGCGTCCGTATTTTTCGGAGCCGTGACCTATATTGGAAATGGTCCGAATTTTCTTGTGAAAGCCATCGCGGACCAGTCGGGTGTTAAAATGCCAAGCTTCTTCGGTTATTTTTTCCGCTACAGCCTGCCGGTTTTAATCCCCGTTTATTTTCTTGTCTGGATTTTTTTCTTCAGGACCAGCTGAGGACTTTTAGCGGAAAAAATGCGGCAGAATGACCCGGTAACCCGCCAGCAGTAAGAGTGCCGCGATCAGCGAAAAAGTTCCGCCCGCCCGGATCATTTCAGGAGTTTTGACTTTCCCGGTTGCAAAAGCCAGGGAATTGGGGGGCGTTGAAATCGGCAGAGCCAAATCCATGGAAGTCGCGAGCGCCGTAAGAAAGGCCGCGATCACCGGATTTTCTGGCGAGGCCGCCATGGCAAGCGGGATAATCATGCCCGCTGTGGCCGTATTGCTCATAAAGGTCGAAAGCAGGACGCTGAGGATGACAAACACGGCGATCCGGAGGTCCGGGGCCAGCTGTTCAAACGGCAGGCCTCCGATCCACCCGCTCAGTCCGGAAGCCATGATCGCGTAACTTAACGAAAGCCCGCCCCACATCAGGATCAGGATGTCCCAGTCAATGGAATCCAGATCCTTTTTATCCAGAATTCCCAGGGCTGTCAGAAGTGCTGCGGCTCCGATCGCGGGAACAGCCTCGTCCAGACCATGCCACGGGGAAGTCACCCACAGGAGAAGTGTCAGCGCAAAAATAACGCCCGTTAAGGAAGCTTTAAACGGCAGTTTTTTTGGAACAAAAACAGGGAAGTTGACGCTTAAAGTGTTTTCCGGTTTGAACAGGGTGTAAAGCAGAAAGCCCGAAATTAAAAGCAGGAGCAAAGCCAGCGGCACCGCGGCAAGCATCCAGGTGTCAAAACTGATGTTGTAGCCGGCCTGCCGGAGAATCGCGAGGCAGATGGCGTTGGGAGGCGATCCAATCGGTGTGGCAATGCCGCCGATGGCGGCGCCAAAGGGCACCGCGAGTACGGCAGCTGTTTGAAAACGCGAGCCTTTAGATTGTGCCAGATAAGGGGTGAGAATCGCGAACATCATGGCCGCGGAGGCGGTGTTAGACATCCACATGGAAAGGAACGCGGTGATGCCGAGCAGGGCGAATAAAAAAGCCAGGGGCGAGCGGTTAAAAGGCGCGAGGAGGCGGCCGGCAAGGGCCAGCGCCAAGCCGTGTTTGACCAGCGCCCTGGAAAGCATAAAGCCGCCCAAAAAAAGAATAATCACGGAAGACGAAAAGGGACGCAGAAATTCCTGATAGCTCAGCCCTCCTAAACCGGCGGAACCGCCGTGTTCCGCGAGGAAAAAAATTTCAAGGCTGATCAGGACGAGCGAGGTCGCGTAAAGGGGGAGTGTTTCGGTGGCCCACAGCAGGGCGCTGAAAACAAAAAGCCCCAGTGTCCGCTTCGCCAGTTCGGGCATCGAGGCTGGGGCCAAAGCGTAGGCCGTGAGGGCAAGCGCGGCAAAAACCGCGGCTGTAAAAAGCCGCCTCTGGGGCGAAATGTTAGACCTCCCGGCGCCGGGAGGAGTTAAAGGGCGGTTTTTTTCTTCAGCCATGCATCACAGGCCCAGGCGCCCAGGAACAATTGCAAGGTGTGGAGAATAATAATCGGTTCAAAGACCGGCACGCTGACAGGGTAAGGCAGAAAAGGGTCCAGCAAAGACTTCGGGGCCAGTCCCGGAAGAATGCAAAGCAGGGCCGCAGCGCTTAAGGCCATGAGTGTGCTGACCGGAACTTTGACGGGGGCTTTTTTCTTCTGCGGCGCGGCGCCGCTCCAAGCCGGCTCCAGGACTTTCAAAACAAGCGTCAGAAACGCAAAGGCCTGAACCGCGCGGATCAAAAGACCGGCCCAGTCCAGCCCCGCGGTTCCTGCCGCATGCAGCAGAAGGCTTTGCCCCGCGTGGCCGATCAAGCCCGGCAAACCCGCGAGGGCAAGGGAGCCCATCAGCATCAGGCCGAGCAAATCCCTGTTTTTTCCGCCTAAAGTGCCAAGCGTGGAAACATGTGTGCTTCCTGTCCGCTCACGCAGCCGGCCCGCGCTCATCAAGAGAACCGCCCCGAAAAAAAGTGTCCCCGCCAGGTGACAGTCAGCCCCATTGAGTCCCAGGTCGGAGCCTATCCCGGCACCGGTCAGAACCAAACCTGTTTGGGTCAGGAGAAGGTAGAAAATAAGTTTTCTCAAATCCTTCTCGACCCAGGAAAAAAGAATTCCGAGCGTGACCGTCAAAACGCCCAGACACAAAAGCCAATCCACGCCCGCGTAGCAGCGCTGAAACGCAAAAAGAGAGACCACCGGCGCATAGCCAAAGAGATTCAAGTCCACCTGGGTGGAAGGCGGCGGGTTCTCATTGCTTAAGCGAAGGCTCAGGACCGGCAGGAGAAAAGTGACTGTGAAGGCCGCGAAGAGAAAAACTCCCGCGGTATCCAGAGGCTGGGGTCCTAAGGAAAGCGATTGGCCCTGGGCACCCCGGAGAATCAAGGCCAAAGCGAAAAAGACAATTCCCGCGGCCCGGGGAAGAAGCGGCTGATACAGGCTGTGAAAATTCCAGGGTTCATCCGGGTTTTTTACGGCCAGAAAGTTTGCCGCCGCGAGGATCACCCAAAAAACAAAAAGGACGAGAAGATCACCGGACAAGAGAATGCCCAGGGAGGCGCCGATCGAGAGGTAGTGGCCGATGAGGGGGAGTTTGCGGATCTGTTGAAAGGAAAACAGAGAACTCACTTGAGCGTATAGCAGCAAAGACACTGATAAAAAAAGGGCCAATGTGTCGGTTTTAAGAATCACGCGGTTGTAACCCGCGAAAGGCAGCGTCAGGCGGTGAAGTTCCCGAAGTCCCTCTTTAGGCAGGTAAGGATACAGGCAGGAAAAAGCCAGTACCGGCGCGATCAGGTGTAAAGCTCTTTGAAGCGGGGTTTTTCCGCGAACAAGGGTCAGCAAGGAAGCCAGGAGCAAGGGCAGCGCGGGGTGAATAAACATGCTACGTTCCGGGCTCCGGTTCTGAAGAGGGTAAGGCCTTTTTGACAAAAGGGGCCGCGGAAACGAAAAGGAAAGCTGAAGCCGCTCCAAACAGCGCGTAAAAACCCGGCAGTTTCTCCCAACTGAAAACAAGGCCGGAAGAAGGCGTTAGAACGGAGCCTGCGAAGCCGGATAAAACTGCAGCGGCAAAGAGGAAGCGGAAGTCCGGCCCCTCGTTCTTGGGAAATTCTTTTTTTCTCATCAACCCTCGGAATGATTCCGGGACAAATCCGCGGAAACCGTTTTTTGAAAATGCTGCCAAGGTGTGGTTTTTGTTCGGGTCTTTTAAAACGCGTGATAGTATAACCCAGATTTTTATTTCAGGAACTCTTCTTTCCGGACTCGTTTTATGCGCGAAACAAAATCTTCTTTGATCCTGCCGGAAGCCGCCGGAGCGGTGGTTCTTTTTTATCCGGGAGAAGCGGTTTTTGAAAACATCCGGACCTATGCCTCTTTTTTTAAAAAAATTTACCTGGTTGATAATTCTGATGAGCCTTCCAAACTTCCGCAGGATTTTCTGGCCGATCCGCGGTTTGTTCACTTGCCCGAACGCTGCAACAAAGGACAGGCCTTTGCCTTGAACGCCGCAGCGCGGGCTGCCTTGAAAGACGGGTTCGCCTGGCTGATGACCTTGGATCAGGACAGCTCTTTTGAAGCAGGAATGCTGGAAGCCTTTTTGAAGGCTTTTCAGAAATTGCCGGGACTTGAAACATGCGCCGTTGCCGCGCCCAGCCATTGGAAAGAAAAGAAGCAGGGGGATTCCCCCCAGGACGCTGTTTCTGAACCTGAAACCGTGATCACTTCAGGCTCGCTTTTGAACCTTCAGATTTTTCAAAAACTGGGGGGGTTTGACGAAAGCCTTTTTATTGATACCGTGGATCATGATTATTGCCTTAGGGCCAAACTCGCCGGCTGGCGGGTGGTGCAGTTTGACTTCCTTTATATTAATCATGAAATAGGGCGTGCGATTTACCCCGTAGTCAAAGGCCGGAAAATTCATGTCACGGTGCATGCGCCGCTTCGGGTTTATACGATTACCCGGAATAATTTCCGTATTTGGCGTGTTTACCGGCGGTCTTTCCCGGAGTATGCCCATGCCCGGCTGCGGTTTTATTTTCAAAGGACGCTTTGGAATATCCTGCTTTATCAGGATCAGAAAGCGCTCCGGCTTTTTTACGCCCTTTGGGGAGCCTGGGATTTTCTCATCGGCCGCTACGGTCCGCCTCCGGGACTGAGGGGCGGGAGGTGTCATGCAGGGCGCTGATTTTTTTGCCTTTATTACGAGTGTTTATATTTTTATTTTCTGGCCGGGGACGGGCATGTTCCGCCACGCGAAGGATTTCTTAACCCGGCCGGAAGGGCCGTGGAACCTCGCGCTTTTCCGGGTCTTTTTTTTCGCGCTTTATCACTATTTTGGAACTTCTTCGATGGACTGGGTGAGCGCGGTGCCTGAAAGTCTCCGGGCCGCGCCTCCCGGGTATGAGCTGCTGATGCCCTGGATTCCGTTTGACCTGAATTCCATTCACATTGCCCAGAAGGTCCTTTTCATTTCCAGCCTTTTTGCGATGCTCGGATGCTGGACGCGTGCTTCCGCCTGGACAGCCGCAGCCGCCGGATTTTATGTGTTTGGACTGGGTAATTTTTTCGGAAAAATTAATCACGGTTATCATATTTACTTTTGGTTCGCATGCCTCCTGGCCTCTTCCCGGTGCGCGGATGTTTTGTCTTTAGACGCCTTTTTCCGGGCGCTG
The DNA here is from genome assembly GCA_964434115.1 of uncultured bacterium. GTDB lineage: Bacteria > Omnitrophota > Omnitrophia > Omnitrophales > Aquincolibacteriaceae > ZLKRG04. Next base: position 482,613 of record CAYSSX010000001.1, on the reverse strand, counting down.
CGGACAGGTTCTTTCCAAACTCCCGGGCCTTCCCAGGCTTATGCGCTGCCGCTCAGAATCATGGCCCTGCTGATAGGGCTGTGCTATTTTTTCTCAGGCTTCTGGAAACTGGGCGTTACGGGGACTGACTGGATTTTTTCGGATAACCTCAAGCTTATCCTCCAGACGCACTGGCTCCAGAGGAATTTTGTGCCGGCCTTCCGGCTGGACCAATACCCGATGCTCTATCAGGCCGCGGCCTTTTGCGTGGTTGCTTTTGAATTGAGTTTCGCGGCGCTTCTTTTTCATCCCAAACTGAGGCTTTTTGCGGCCGCGTCGGGCCTGGTCTTTCATTTGATGATCCGCTACTTTCTCCGCATCAATTTTCTGACTTTGACGCTTTGTTATTTTGTGCTGGTGGATTGGGAAGGTTTGATCCGCAGCTTCAAAGGCTTTCTCGTGAAGTCCGGGGTTTCTTTTAAGGCCCCGGATTTTTTGCCGCGTCCAGTCCGCTTAGGGCTTGCGGTTTTGGGGGCTGGAGATTTTGCGGGTTTACCGCCGGCTCCCCCGGGCTTGGGCGGCGGGGGAAACAAAGCGGGAATTCCCTGGCCGGTGCTTGGCGTGGGAGGAATGATTTTTTTGCTGCAGGCGGCGGTGAGCACCGCTCGTATCGATTCGTGGCCTTTTGGGATTTATCCCTACTTCGGCTACCGGGCCTCTTCGACCATGACGAAGATTCAGGTGGAATTTATTTCTGCCAGGAGCGTACAAAAAGGGGATCTCGCCAGTCTGCTTGGCGGATTCAATGCCTCGCGATGGAGCACTCTCAGGAACCGTGTACTCAGCACTCAGGACCCGGAAGAACAGGCCCGTATCCTTGAAGATTTGTCGCGGATGATCCTTGATCGAAATCCCTGGGCGGCCGAGATGGACGAGGTGCGCTTTTCTCTGGCTTATTTAAGCTTGAAGCCTGAAGACTGGCCTTTGAATCCTTTTGGCATCAAACCGCTCGGGAGCGTAAAAATTTCGGACTTGAAGGTGTCCCGGTGAAACCCGTCTCTCTGGCAGCTATTGTGACGTGTCATAATTACGGGCGCTATCTTTCCACGTGCCTGGAGAGTCTCCTTCGTCAAAACCTGCCCTTCACGGAAATCATTCTGGTGGATGATGCCTCGGAAGACAGCACGGCGGAGATCGCGGGCCGGTATAAAGACCGCGGGGTCCGGTACGAGCGTGTGAATTTCAGGAACGTGGCGTTGAGCCGGGAAACGGGCGTGCGTCTGACTTCCTCTGAATTTCTTCTCTGTGTGGACGCGGACGACTGGCTGGTGCCGGAATTTACGGAGATGCTGATGAAGCCGCTTCTCCGCGACCCGGAACTTTCGTTCGCTTATTCGCTTTGGATTTTTCATTTTGAACATCCCGAGGACGCGGCCTATGTTCCCAGGCGTATGGCCCCCCGCGTACACTTCAATCCGCGGCTGCTGAGGGAATTTAATTACATTGATAATTGCTCGATCGTCCGCCGCTCGGCCTGGCTCGGGCAGGACCCTTCTTTCTCCGGGCATTTGGAAGACTGGGATCATTGGCTCCGGATCGTTCAAAGAGGAGGAAGAGGTGAACTGGTTCCGGAAAAACTTTTTTATTACCGCATGCATACCCGCGCTATGGATGCCGGGCTTTACCGTTCTGCCAAGGAGGCGGCAAAGAAACTTATTCACGAAAAATACCGGTTTTCGAAATATGAACTGACGCTGCTGGTACTGGTGCCCGAGATTTTGCCGGAGGCTCATCCTTTCTTTTCTTCTTTCGCGGAACTTCAAGTTCCGGACAGCACCCAGCGCCTCATCGTGAATCAAACAGGGGACCGTGCTTTTCATCAGCGTTTGAAAAAGCTGGGTTTTCCCGTCCTCTCTTTTCCGCATCCCGCCAGCAGACTTCCCGGTTTCAGCGATTCACTGAAGAAGAAGGAAAGCATTCGCTCTGTGAGCCGGGCTTACCGTCTTGGAAGAATGTTTGTCGAAGGACGGAAAACCTTGGTTTGGACCGCCTGCGGACTTGCCAGAGACGCCGTGAGCTCTTTAAAAGATGAAGAAAAAAATCCTCAAAAAATGGCGGTTTCCCAAGGCGGGACGCTCTTTCTCGCACCCTCTTCCCAATTGCAGAACATTCGGGAACTAGGTGCCAGGCTGGGGAGTCAAGCTGCGGCCGCGGGCATGACCGTGCAAGAGCTTAAAGGTCCGGCGGCGGAAGCGTTTTCGGATGAGAGGCCGGGACAACTGCCTGAGGAGCGGAAAATGGCCCGCTTGAAAGTCACGGGAGTTGTGATCTGCCATAATTATGGCCGCTTTTTAGCGCGCGCCCTTGATAGTTTTCTCGCGCAAACGCATCCGTTTGACGAGCTGATTCTTGTGGATGACAGTTCGACGGATGAGACGTTCGAAATCTGGACCCGGTATCAAGAACGCGTGAAGTATCTCCGTATTGACGCGCACAGCCAGATGGCCGCTCGCACGGCCGGGGTTCGTCAAGCCCAGGGGGACCTGGTGGCTTTTCTGGATGCGGATGATTGGGTTTTCCCTGATTTTTTGAAAAAACTGTATGGTGAGTACCTCGAGGATAAAGCCGAGACAACCGGAGCGGTTTTCTGCCTTCAGGAAACTGAGCCGGCGGAGCCAGGCGCGCTGACTGCGGGTGATGAGGAGGGCAAACCCTGGAACGAAAAAGAACTTTTTGAAGGCAATAGCATTCCGTCTGCCTTGCTCATCCGGAAAAAGGCCTGGCCGGATTTGGACCGGACTTTTGGCATCCCTGTTCCGGGCGCCGGGGAGTATGCCGAAGACTGGGATGTGTGGCTGAGCCTTCTGCGCGCGGGGTGGAGAATCCGCCGGGTCCGCGCAAGGCTGTGCCGGTATTTTAGGCATCCCGAAAGCACGACGCAGAAGATCCTTGGGCGGGGCTTGCCGCACGAGCCGATGCTGGAAAAAGTCCGGACCCGGCATTTGCCATACGATCTTTCGATCATTGTCTTTATCCATGCCGGAATGTTTTACACCCAGGAAATGCTACAGGAACTGAAGCTCCTGGCCGCGGGGCAGAGGCGGCAGATTCTTTTTGTGGATGGTTCGGGCGGGGGCGGTGCGGCCGAGGTGCTGGCCCCTTACGGTGAAAAGGTTTTTTATTTCCCGGAAATAGATTTTTCAGAGACCGCGGCCTGGAAACGGGAAGCCGTCCGGAGGTTTAGTCCTGAAATCCTGGGCAGGCACATCCTTCTTTGGGATTCCTTTTATGCGCTTCCGGCCGCAGCTTATGAGGATTTGGCCTCAGCCGCCGCGGGAAGGGAATGCCGGTTTGTTTCAGCATGGAAAGAACCTTCTTCTTGCGCTCCCGAAGCCGAATCCGGTCTTGCCGGGGCGGCCGGGGACCCGTTCTTTTTGCTTTTCGAAAACCGGCGTTTTTCGGATCCCGGAAATACTTTTCTCAGCAAACAAAAAACCGCAAGACCTGTTCCCGGCGCAGAGGTTTGGGTTGAAGAAAAAGTTGTGGTGCGCCCCCGGGTTGTTTCAAAGCATGCGCGGGAGATGGAAAGGGATTGGCCCTGCGTCAGTATCGTTATTCCGGTCAAAAACAGTGAAGTTCAGCTCCGGGAGCTTTTGAAAAGCCTGGGAAATCTTGATTACCCGGAAGCATGCATTGAAATTCTGGTTGTGGATAACGCTTCCTCGGATAAGACGCGGGAGGTCGTTAAGGATTTTCCGGAGGTCCGGCTTTTGATTGAGCCTGCGGGCGGGTCTTATGCGGCACGGAACTGCGGTTTATGGGCCGCCCGTTTTCCCTGGGTTGCATTTCTGGATGCGGACTGCCGGGTCACACCTTCATGGCTCAAAGAACTGACGGAAGCCATGATGCAGGATGAGCGCATCGGAGCTGTTGCCGGGGACAATAAACCGCTTCACCCGGAGAGTAAAATTTCCCGCATGGAAAGGCGTTTCTTAGGGTATTCCAATTTTAGCGGCGAAGACCTCCGGCCCCCTTATGGCATCACCATGAACATCCTTTACCGCCGTGAGGTTTTTCTTCAATGCGGTCCTTTTGACGGGGCCTGTCTTTCAGGCGGGGATGTGGAGATGTCCTGGCGGATGCAGGCTTCCGGCTGGTGGCGTCTTCAAGTTTTGCAGGGCCGGGCGGTTGTTTTTCATGAAGATGTTTCCACTCTGGGGGCCTGGTTCACGCGTCATTTGCGCATCGGCAGCGGTCTTTTCGCCCATTATGAAAAGTATGTTTCCTTTTTCGACGGCAACCTTCGCTGGCTTCCGCGTTCAACCCCGGAAATTCTTCTGCAGGCTTTTGCAAGAATCGTTTTTGAATCGGTCTCCGCACTGTTGGGAAAAAAAGACACCCTGACTTTTGAGGAACGCCTTGGCCGCTTGTTCCGGATCACGGTTCAAAAACTGGGTTACCGGAAGTCCCTTCAACACTGGGAGCGCAGGCAGGCACCCGCCAAGGAATCCGAGTGCGTTCTTTTTTTTGGCGATAAACCCTGCGAACCCTGGGATGCTTCCTTTTCATTTTTGACGGGCCTGAAAAAGAAAGCGTCCGTCCGTGTTCTTTCCGTGGACCCTCCGCGGAATGTGCGGGACTCGTGGGCCGGATTTTTCCGGTTTTGCTTTGGGATGGCAACGGTGTGGCGCTGGCCTTTGGGAATCCGCTCCATGGAGCTCTGGAGTCTGTTGCCGGAAAATCCGCGGTTTCCGTTTTTGGCCCGCTGGAACCGGAAGATTAACCGGATGCGGATCCGGAAAAATGCGGGGATTCTGAAGGGAGCTCCCGTAAAAGTTTGCGGGTGGATCCCCCGTGCGGAGCTTTTGCTGTGGCGGCACACGATGGGAGAAGGGGCCGCGCTCCGGGAAACCCTTGAGACGCAGTTTCAGCGTATTTCCTATCCTTCCGCGGGGTGTGTGCTTAAAGGGTGGGAAAATGATCTGGACTGGAAAACGCTGCTTGAGGCCGCGCGCCTTTCGCCGTGGCCGATTTGGGTGTGCCTCCGGGGAAAACCGGAAGACCGGGGGCATTTTTTCGAAGGGTCTTTTGACCCCGTGAATCTAAAAATTATTTTTTGGGAAAACCTGGAAGAAGCCGTCCGGTTTGCCGCGAAAAAAACCGCTGTTTTGTTTTATCCGCTTGCCTCCGCCGCCGGAGCCAGCGTTGTGCCCGAAGCGGTTCATGTGCTTTTGGATCAGGGGATGCCTCTTGTGACCACTTCAGGTCAAAGGGCGGGCGGCCTGCGAGGGAATGTCCACGAGGCCTCTTCGTCTCCGGAAGCCCTGCGGCTGTTGAGACAGTTTCAAAATTTTCCCGCCTGGAACCACGGCACCGTAAAAGCGGTTTACCAGCCCGAGGGCCGCAGTCTTTCTTCGGTTTGAGCGCGGCAGAAATCCTTGTAGAGATTTATAACCTCCGCCGGTTCTCCTGATGCTTTGATCTCGCCCTTTTCAAGCCAAAAGGCCCGCGTGCAATGCTTCTCCAGAAACTTGAGGTTATGCGAACAGATCAGGAGTGTTTTTTCAGAGGTCATCAGCTTCTCAAACCAGGTATCGGTCTTGATCTGAAACTCCAGATCGGCCATGGACGTGCTTTCGTCAAATAGAAGAAAGTCGCTGGGGTTGTGTATGAAAACGGAAAAAAGAAGCCGCTGCTTCTGGCCGCTCGAAAGGTCTTTGGCCGGGGCGTGCAGAAAATCCCGGAGGCCGGAAAATTCCACGATGTCTTCAAGCGCACGTTTGACTTCGCCTGCCACGAGGCCGTGAAAGGCCCCCAAAACAAAGATGTTATCAAGGACAGATAAAAAAGGGTTGAGCCCGATACCGTAACTGAAAAGAGGCTGCGGGGTTTTCCGGGTCTTGATCTCGCCCTCGTTCGGCCGGTAAATTCCGGCCATTAAACGGAGCAGGGTTGTTTTGCCCGCGCCGTTTCTTCCCACCACCGCGATTTTTTCACCTTCCGCGATCTGAAAATGGATGTTTTTTAAGGCCCAGAATTCCCTGCGGATCGGAGTGCCTTTCAGCAGGGATTTGCCCAAACGGAAAAGTGTTTTTTGCTGAGTGTAGACGTGGAAACGCTTGGAAATGTTGACGGCTTCAAGAATGGGGGCCTTCATAGTTTTTCCACCATCTGCCGTTCCATACGCTTGAAATATGTCCAGCCCGCGAGAAAACTGGCCATGCCATAGGCCGCGGCCTGCACCAGGGTCCCGGTTTGAAAGTAGGGAACCGGATGAGATGTCAAAAGGGATTGAAAGGAAAGAATAAAAGGCGTGACCGGGTTAAATACCGCGACCACAATCCGCGCAAAGGGAGAAATCATCGGGAGCTGGTAAAAAACCGGAGTGATGAAAAGCAGCATTTGGGCCAGGACAAACCAGATCTCCTGAACATCGCCGGCCAGCTGGCTGAGAACGGCCAGGCATAGGCCAATACCCACGGCGAGCAGGATTAAAAAGGGAATCAAGGCCAGGGCCAAAGCCAGGTTCGACGGTTCGAGGATCCCCTGTGAAAAAGCAAAGAGAACGCAGAGCGTGAATTCGACAAAAAATTTGATGCTGGGAACAAACAGCGAGGCGGGTAAAAGCACCGCGGCCGGCGCGCGCGAGTTCATGAGGATTTCCCTGTGAGCCGGAAAAAAACGCATGGTGTAAGTCACGGTATTTGAAAAATAACCGATGGTGATGATGCCGGTCAAAAGCGTGAGGGGAAAGTAGGAGATCTGGCGCCCGAAGCGGTCCACGAAAATAAAATAAGTGACGGAAAAAACAATGAGCGGCCCGATAAAGCTCCACAGCGCGCCCGCGAAGCTGCGGTAATCGCTTGAGCGGAAATTGGCGCGGCAGAGGACCGAAAGCAGGTTAAGGTTTTGCCGCAGCGTTTTCATGGGCTCTCTTTAAAAGGAAGCGGTTTAGAGTCATATGGCAAAGGAAGCGCAGGGCCTCTACCGGTTCTTTGAAAAGCTGCGGCAGCGTCCGGCCTTCCAAAAACCCCGGGTAATCAAGCATCCTCCGGCGTTCCTTGTCCAGCGTTTTTCTCTGGGCGGCATTCAGCGGAAGATTGTTCAGGGAAAGGTAAAGGCGGTTCATGAAATTTTTCAGGCGAATAAGTTTGGGGTGATCCACGGCTCCAAAATTCGCGCTTTTGGAATGAATGCGCCAGGTGGAAAGCCTTTCCGGAAGGTAGACGAAATCCGCGGCGGCCGAAGCATGAGCTAGAACCCACCAGTCGAAAAAAAGTTCGATGGCCCCAGGCTCAGGAACCGATTCATACACCTCGCGGCGGATCATAAAATGGCTGAACGAAGCGGCCGGGTTGCGCCTGAGATAAAAACTCAAGGTGTTTTGCGGGGTGCGCGCCTGAAGGCTGAGACGGTTGACCGCTTGATAGATTGTCCAGTAAAGACAGCCCCGGGGATCGCCCTGGAGATCATAGGCCGAGGTCACCACTCCCGCCGAGGGAAAGGATTCAAAAGCCTTCACACGTGTTTCGAGGCAGCGGGGATGCCAGGTGTCATCGGCTTCGAGAAAAGCAATCAAGCTGCCCCGGGCATGGCGGAAGGCCAGCTGGTAAGCTGCCGCAAGTCCGGCATTCCGGTTTTCCGGGTGGCGGAAAATCCTGATTTTTCCAGGATGCTTTCCTGCGTAGCGCTTTAAAACTTCCCAGGAATGGTCGGTGGAGCCGTCGTCCGCGATCAGAAGTTCAAAATCCTGGTAGGTTTGGTTCAGGACCGAGTCGATCGCTTCACCCATGAGGGAAGCGTAATTGTAGCTGGGCATGAGGATGCTGACGAACATGAACCAAAGACTAGCATGAGGGGACGGAAGCCTGCCAGTTAAAATTGGCTCCGCCGCGGGGGAGAAAAAACTTGGGGGGCCTTCACTTTAAAGTTATAATGCGCAAACCTTAACAGAAATCCAGGACCCGAGTCTCCCGACCGAATGAATTCACGCCGAATCAGTTTTTTTCGCGAAGTGCTCCAGGGGCTCTGCCTCGTTCTTCTGATCGTTGTTCCGGGCCTTCTTTATGCCCGCACCCTGGCGTTTGATTTTGTGAACTGGGATGACAGCCTCTATGTTTACGCGAACCCGGCCATCCGCGCCTTTACCCTGGCCAACATTCAAAGCTGGTTCCTTCACCCCTTTGCGGCACTTTATGTTCCCGTGCCCATGGCAAGCTATGCGCTGAACTACCTCGCTTCGGGTTTGGATCCGGGCAGTTTTCACGCCTGGAATCTGGTCCTGCACGTCCTGAACACCTTTCTCGTCTTTTTGATTTTTTATTTTTTCCACCGCGACGTTTACCTCTGCTTTCTGGGGGCTTTGATTTTCGCGGTTCACCCGGTTCAGGTCGAGTCCGTGGTCTGGATTTCGCAGCGCAAGAACCTGCTTTTTGCGTTTTTTTTCCTCAGCGGTTTTTATGCCGTGCTTCACAGCTTTTTTTCAGAACCCAAACGGCGAAGCCTCATGGCGATTGCCGTTTTTTGTTTTGTCCTTTCAGTCCTGTCCAAAGCCACGGCCGTGATGATTCCTTTTGTCCTGCTTGCCTTTGATGTTTTTTACCGCGGGACTTCCAAAAGGCAGAGCCTTCTGCCCGTCCTTTTTCTCCTGATTCCGGCGCTGGCCATGGGGGCTTTCACGCTGCTGCTGTACCCGGACGCGGTCCACAGTTTTCAACTGACCCGGTTTTTGGAGCGTTTTGCCCATTGGCCGGCCGTGCTTTTTTTCTACCTGCGCCTCGCGCTCAAGCCGGATTTTCTGGATCTTAACTATCAGGATGCGGTGCTTTTGCCGGAGGTCCCCGGAATTTGGGGCTGGGCGGCTTTGGCCGGAGTGCTTCTTCTCGCGCTCCTTTTTCTGCTCAGCTTGAAGAAGGTCCGCACAGGTTTCTGGATGCTGTGGTTTATTCTGTTTCTTCTGCCTGTGGCCAATCTGCTTTATGTCCCCATGGGGGACAGGCATTTGTATGTTCCCCTGATCGGGCTGATCGGTCTTGTGCTGATGACCGCGAAATTTTCCCGTCTGGGGGTCCTTGTGCTGCTGGGGGCCTGGGCCGTTTATCTGATTCCGTTCACGCATCAGCGCATCAATGTTTGGGAGAACAGTGAGACTTTGTGGAAAAGCGTGAAGGTGAAAGGCCCTTTCCGGTTCACCGCGGATATGCAGCTGGCGGGTTACTACGAAGATCAGGGCCGTTTTGAAGAAGCGGCCAGCCTTTACCGCGAGATCATGACCCGCAGTCCCGTGCTGCCTTACCCGTACATCAATGCCTACAACCTTTATATCCGTTTGGGGCAGGAGGACAAGGCTCGCGAAATCGCGGTTCTTTTCAGTGAGGGGTACACGGAGGCGCATTCCCTGGAGGAAGTTTACCGCAAGCTTTTGACTCTGAAAAAAGACCCGGCCCAGGTTGAGGCTTATTTGAATGAAGTGATTGCGGCCAACCGTTACCACGCGAATCAAGAGAGGACACGGATCTTATGAAGACCGTGATTCTGGGCGCCGGGCCCGCGGGATTGGCCGCGGCCTATGAACTGACCCGCAGACACAGCCCTTGCCAGGTGCTGGAAAAATCAAGCGCCGCGGGAGGCCTTTGCCGGACCCTCAAATTCGAGGATTTTCTTTTTGATATCGGCGGCCACCGCTTTCTTTCCCGCAGTCCGGAAGTCAATGCGCTTTGGCAGGAAATCCTCGGCGAGGATCTTCTGGTGAAGAACCGCAAGTCGAGAATTTATTTCCGGGGCCGTTTTTTTGATTACCCGCTCAGGCCCGCGGATGCCCTCAAAAAACTGGGCTTTTGGGAGGCCGCGCGCTGTGTGCTCAGCTACGCCAAAGCGCAGACTGTACCGCCCGCGGAAGCGGATTCGTTTGAATCCTGGATGATCCGGCGGTTCGGCCGCAGGCTTTATGAAAACTTCTTCCGCACTTACACCGAGAAGGTTTGGGGCATTCCCTGCAGTGAGCTTTCAAGCGATTGGGCGGAGCAGAGGATTCAGCAGCTCACACTGCGGCAGGCCATCAGCCGGGCGCTTTTCCCCAGCCGCGAAAAAGCCATCAAAACCCTGACCGATACGTTTTGCTATCCGCGCCGGGGACCGGGCCAGTTCTTTGACCGCCTGCGCGAAAAGAGTGAGGCGAGCGGAGCTTCCTTCTTCTTCGGGCGCGATGTGCGCGAGATCCATACGGACGGTCCGGAAGTCACGCGGGTTGAGACGGTCACCCAGGACGGCGAACCCGAGGTTTGGCAGGGAGACGCCTTTCTCGCGAGCATTCCGCTTTCTTTGCTGATTTTTAAATTGCGGCCCTTGCCGCCGGAAGATATTTTAAAAGCCGCGGCCAGTCTCCGGTTCAGAAGTTTCATCGCCGTGAATCTCATTTTTGAAGGACGCCGGCTTTTTGACGACCATTGGATTTACCTTCATTCACCGGCCGTGAAAGCCGGACGTTTGCAGAACTATAAAAACTGGAGCGAGGGCATGGTTCCGGACCCGGCGAGGACTTCTCTTGGCATGGAGTATTTTGTTTCTGAAGGGGATGAACTCTGGCGTTACGATGACCAGGAGATGATGGATTTGGCTTTGCGGGAGCTGGAGCTTCTGGGGCTTGCCTCCAAAAAACAATTTGTGAGCGGTTTTACGGTGCGCGTGGCCAACGCCTATCCTGTTTACGGCCCCGGCTATGAAGCCGCGGTGCTGAAAATCCGCCGTTACATCGAACGGTTCAAAAACCTTCAAGTCATGGGCCGTGCCGGCCTTTTCCGGTACAACAATTCCGACCACGCGATTCTCACCGGCCTTTACGCGGCCCGCAATATCCGGGGTGCCCGCCACGACCTCTGGAGCGTGGACCCCGACGCGGCTCATTCGGGAAGTTTTCACGGATGAGCGGGCCCCGGTTTTCTGTGATCATTCCCGCCCGGAATGCCGAGAAAACCCTTGCCGCCTGCCTCGAAGCCGTTGTTCATTCGATGCCCCAGCCTGATGAAGTGATTGTGGTGGATGATGATTCTTCCGATGCCACCGCGGCAATCGCCAGGCAGTATGGCTGCGAGGTCGTTCCTGTGAAGATCGCGGGGGGAGGCATGAAGCCCCGCTTTGAAGGCGCCCGGCGCGCGCGTCATGACCTTCTTGTTTTCGTGGATTCCGACGTGGTGGTCCGCGCTTCCACTTTTCAGCGCCTTTTGACTCTTTTTCAGGACCCGGAATTGTCCGCGGTCACGGGCCTTCTCAGCCGGGAAAGCCGCACGCCTGGTTTTTTCACACGCTTCAAAAATGAGTATATGAATTATATTTTCCGCGCAAGGGCCGGGCGGACCGATTTTATTTTCGGTTCGATTTTCGCGCTCCGGCGAGAGGCCATGATTTATTTTGAACCCGTGCGCGAACCCTTTACTTTTACGGAGGTCGCGGATTCCGAGCTGGGCATGAGGATCGCGGGAGAGGGAAGAAAACTCATCCTGGATCCGGAACTGGAAGTGGAGCATTTAAAAGCGTATGGCTTCCGCTCCCTGCTCTGGAATGACTATGTGATTCCGTTTATGTTCATGCGGCTTCTTCTCTCCCGGCTCAAGGAATCTTCCGTGGCCGCGCGGGGGCGGTTTTCCCACGCCTCGTCTTCCCAGGTTTTGGCGGTTTTTCTGTCTGCTGTTTCTGCGGCGTCTTTTCTGGGCCTTCTTTTCACCCGGGAAAGTTTTTTTGCCGGGCTTGCCGCCGCCTCTCTCCTGGGCTTTTATCTTTACTGGCTGCCTTTTTTGATCCGGGTAAGAAAGGCCGGGGCGGGGTTTGTTTTTAAGACCTTTCTTTTTCTTCCGCTCGACGCGCTGGTCATGTTTGGGGGGATGGTCTCAGGGCTGGTCTATTCCCCGGGGCTGACAAAAAAGAACACACGCTCCAAGGTGACGGTTTGAAAATTCTTAAAACCATTCATCAATTTCTTCCGCGCCACACAGCCGGCAGTGAGATCTACACCTATCACTTATGCCGGGAACTTGCCCGGCGTCATGAAGTGCATTTGTTTTATCCGGAGTTCCGCACCGGAAGTGTTCCTTACTCCGTTCAAAAAGGCGTTTACCACGGGATTTCCTATACCGAAGCCGCGCGGGATGATCACGGCACGGATTTTAAGGAAACCTACCTGAACCCCCGGATGGATGAGGTTTTCGGGGGAGTTCTGGAAGAGTTTCAGCCCGACCTTCTCCACGTTCAGCACCTCTTTCACCTTTCCATGAATTTCATCCGCACGGCCAAGGACCGCGGCGTGCCCGTGGTCATGACTTTGCATGAATACGGAACGCAATGCGCGGCCAGCGGACTCCGCATGCGGCCGGATTTCGGTCTTTGCCGCAAGATTGATCCGGGGTTATGCGCGAAATGCCTGCTTGCGTCGCCGTTTGTGGACCGCGGAGGAAAGCATCCGGGGCGCTTAAAAAAAGCAGCTCAGACAGCGGCCCGGATGGGGCGTCGGATTTTCGAAAAATCCGGCGGAGATCTTGAGAGAAAAATTCCGAGGGACCCCGCGCTCCGGCAAGTCCTGGACCGGGAACGGGTGATGCGTGAAGCCCTTGCCCAGGTGGATCACTTTATCGCCCCCTCGCGGTACCTGCGGGATTCCTTTGTGGAATGGGGGATTCCGGAAGCGAAAATCACGACTCTTGATTATGGTTTTCATGTTCCACAAACCCCGAAGGAACCACGAAAGCGCTCGGGGCCGGTCCGTTTTGCTTTCATCGGAACCCCGACCCCGCATAAGGGGACGGACCTGCTGATCCGGGCTTTCAATACGCTCGAACACGGCCGCGCGGTTTTGAAAATTTACGGTGATCCGGGCGCGAATCCGGCGTATTGGCAAAAGCTCCGGTCCATGGCCAGCCATCCCGGCATTCATTTTGAAGGCTTTCTGCCGCCGGAAAAAATCACACGGGCATATGAATCCATTGATGCGCTGGTCGTGCCCTCGCGCTGGTTTGAAAATTCTCCGCTCACGATTCATGAGGCGCTTCTGCATGGAGTTCCGGTGCTGACCGCCAATTTAGGCGGCATGAAAGAGCTCATTCAGGACGGCGTGAACGGTTATTTGTTTGAAGCGGGTTCTGAAGAGAGTCTTCGCAAGGCCCTGACGCGGCATCTTCAAAACCCGGATTTTTTTGATCCGCAAAAACTCAAGGAGAGCCTTCCTATTCAGAATTTTGAAGAGCATGCCGCTGCGGTTGAGAAAATCTATGACCAGGTTTTGAGGCCCTCCTATGTTGTATGACGTGAGTGTTTTGATTCCGGTTCTGAATGGCGGAGACCTTTTCCGCCAATGCCTGGCCATGGTCTTAAGCCAGCGCACGCCGTTTGCCTACGAGGTGGTGGTCGTGGACTCCGGTTCTTCGGACGGGACCTGGGAGTATCTGGAGTCTCTGGAGGATCCCCGGCTTATCAAGCGCCGCATCGCTTCCGCGGATTTCAATCATGGTGAGACCCGGAATTTCGCGGCCTCCTTATCGGCCGGCCGTCTTCTTGTTTTTCTCGTTCAGGACGCGGTGCCCGCAAGCCCGCTGTGGCTGGACCGCCTGACCCAGCCTTTTTGCAGTGCGGAGGTGTCCGGTGTCTATGCCCGGCAAATACCGCGCCCGGATTCCAGTTTTTTTGTGAAGCGTTCGGTTTTGTCCTGGATCACCGCGGCTTCTGAAAAACGCGTAGTGCGCCTGAAGGGGGAAGCGGAACTCGCAGGCCTTACCCCGTGGCAGCGTTATGTGACCTGCTATTTTGACAACGTCTGTTCCGCGATCCGCCGCACGGTCTGGGAAAGGATCCCTTTTGAGAAGGTGCCCTTTGGGGAAGACATACTTTGGTCGCGAAAGGCCCTGCTGGCCGGGGAGAGTCTTGCGTATGAACCCTCGGCCGTGGTGGTGCATTCGCATGACCGCAGCCTTTCCTATCTTTTCAAACGCATCTGCCTGAATCACTGCCTTCTTTACCGGCTTTTTGGCCTGGAAACCATTCCCAGTTTCAAAGCCGCGGTGCGCTGCGCCTTTCATTCCTTTTCTGATTCCATCCGCGCGGTGCTGCGCGCGCCGCTTAAGACCGGGGACCGGATCCGTCTCTTGATCACGGCTTTGCCGCTTGCGGTTGCCGAAGTCAGCGCTCAGTATTGGGGCGTGCGTTATGCCAAGGCCGGCAAGCAGCCCGCGTTCCGGGGGGTGTGATGAAAATCCTCGTTGTCCTTCATACCTTTCCGCCGGAAGGAAAAGGCGGCACCGAGCTTTACGCGCTGGGGCTTCTCAAGGCCTTGCAGAAAGACCACGAGGTTTCTGTCTTTTACCGCGCGGCCAACCGTTTCCGCCCGGAGTATGAAATCACCCAAGGCCGCTTTGAGGGAATTCCCTACACTTCCGTGAATTACAATTACCGGGATTTCAGGGAATTTCCAGACACGTATGAGAATTCCCGGATGGCCGGTCTTTTTGCAAACGTGCTGAAGAGTTTTAAGCCGGATGTGGTCCATGTGCATCATTTGACCGGCCTGGGTCTTGACCTTCTTGCCGCGGTCCGGGAAAAAAGTTCCGCCGCTCTGGTGCTGACCCTTCATGATCTTTGGTTTGCCTGCGCGCAGGGACAGATGATGCGCCTGGATCTGAAACGCTGCGAGTCAGCCGTGCCTTCGGTTTGCGCGGCGTGCCGGATCAAAGATCTCGGCACTCCGTGGAGCACCCGTTTATGGCCCGCGGTTTTGAACCGTTTGAGTCTGCCGCTCTCCCGGGCGCCAGGCCGGGCGGGGATGCTCGAATTTTTTTGGCGCCTCCATGAACGCTACGCGGCCTGGCGCGCGCCCGCCGCGGGCCAGAAAATGGTGGAACGCCAAATGGCGGTCCTCCGCGGCCTGGAAGAAGTGGACCTTATTCTCGTGCCCTCTCAAGCGCTCTACCGCCAGGCCGTGGACGCCGGGTTTCCTGAAAAGAAAATGCTGTTGGCGCCCAAGGGAGTGGATTTCCTGGATGTTCCGCTCAAAACGCGCCGCGAAGGGGAAGGGCTTCGCGCGGGTTTTCTCGGAACCCTGATTCCTTCAAAAGGGATCCATGATTTGTTGGAGGCGTTTCAGGGTCTCAATTGCCCGGGAGCGGTTCTAGAATTGTACGGGCCTTTTTTCCCCTATGACGGCTTTCCCAGGTATGAAGCCTGGGTCCGGAAGCAGGCCCGGAAAGACCCCCGCATTCATCTCAAGGGGCCTTACCGCCGCGAGGAGTTACCCCGCATTTTGGCCGGTCTGGACTTGCTGGTAGTTCCTTCTTTATGGCTGGAGAACCGTCCCCTGGTCATTGAAGAGGCGCTCCGGGCCCGGATACCGGTCGCGGTTTCGCGTTTACCCGGTATGGAGGAACTCATCCGGGAAGGGGAAAACGGCCTTCTTTTTAACCCTGGGGATCCCTCGGACCTGCGAAGGGTTCTGGAAGCATTTCAAAGCCCTTCTTCCCAGCCCTTGACCGCCCCCGGAACCGGCCGGAGAAGCGTCAAAACCACGGCCGACGACGCGGCTTTTCACTTTTCCCTCTATGAACGCCTTTTTTCCTCGAAAAAACAGGCCCCCCTGCGTTTGCATAACCCGTAATAGGGGTTATACTTTTAGAAAGTTACATACCTAACACAAGACTCATTTGGGGACCTTGTCTTAATATGAAACCCATGCAGCCTGAGCCGTCATCGTTTTTCGGTGAAATCCAGACAATCCGGATTCTTTTGGTGGAGGATGATGCCGATGATGTCGAGCTCCTTAAAAAGAGCCTCGGGGAAATCCGGAACCCGGCTTATGAAATCACCCCGGCCGCCAAAGTCGAAGAGGCCCTTAAAATTTTGAATGAGCAGGCCTTTGACATTATCCTGCTCGACCTCTCGCTTCCCGACAGCCACGGCCTGGAAACCTTTGACCGGATTCATTCCGAAGCCGCACAACTTCCGATTATTGTCCTTACCGGGCTTTCCGAAGATAAGATCTCGCTTGAGCTGATGCGCCGGGGTGCCCAGGACTTTCTCCAAAAAGTTCATCTGAATACCAAACTCCTGATGCGTCTCATCCGCTACGCTATTGAACGCAAAAAATCCCAGCGCGAAGTTTTCCTCACGCAGGAGAAATACCGGACGATTTTCGACAACTCCGCGATCGCGATTACGGTGACGGACCGCAATGAACGCATTGTTTCCTGGAACCGCTTTGCCGAAGGCCTTCTCGGAATGACCCATGATGACCTCTACGGCAGGCCGGTCAGCAGTCTCTACTCTGAAGAGGAGTGGCGCCGTATCCGCTCCTACCGCATCCGGGAAAAAGGCATGCAGCCGATCCTGGAAGCCCAGGTGATCCGTAAAGACGGCATGGTTCTGGATGTGGATATTTCGATCACAGTATTGAAGGATGAGGCCGGGAATATCACGGGGTCCATCGGAATCATGAAAGATGTCTCCGAGCGCAAACGCGCGGCCCGTGAAATCAAGCGGGCGGAAGAACGCTACCGGGCGGTGTTTGAAAACTCCGCGGTCGCGATTACGATGACCGATGATGAAGAGAGGATTATTTCCTGGAACAAATTTACGGAGCAGTTTCTCGGCATGACGTATGAGGACCTCTACCTCCGTCATGTGAGCTCCCTGTACCCGGAAGAGGAGTGGGCGAAGATCCGCAGTTACAACATCCGCACCAAGGGCATGCAGCACGTGCTTGAAACACGGATTTTCAGGAAAGACGGCTCTTTGCTGGATGTCGATATTTCCCTCAGCGTCCTGAAAGACCCAACGGGCAAGATTACGGGCGCCATTGGCGTGATCAAGGACATCACGGAACGAAAGCGCCTTCAGCAGATGAAAGATGAGTTTGTCAGCACCGTGAGTCATGAACTCCGCACCCCGCTCGGCATTATCCGCGAATCCATGTCGCAGTTTGATGAAGGGCTTCTGGGCGCGACCAATGAACTGCAGCGGCATGTGCTGAAAACTTCCGTGAGCGCTCTGGACCGGCTGAGCCGGATCATTGATGAATTGCTGGATGTTTCCAAAATCGAGGCCGGGAAAATGCAGCTTCATTACGAGAATGTGGACATCACCGCGCTGGTCCGCGACGTGGCGCATGGTTTCGAGAAAAGACTGAGCGAAAAGGAACTTTCATTTAAAACCGAGTTTTCCGCGGAACAAATGATGGTGCAGGGCGACGCGGACCGCATCATTCAGATTTTTACCAACCTGATCAGCAATTCCATCAAATTTACGCGCACGGGCGGCTTGACCGTGGGGGTCCGCTTTACCGAGGACGGGTTCGTGGAGTGCGAGGTCGCGGACACCGGAGAAGGCATCTCCGAGGATAACCGGATCAAGGTTTTTTCCAAGTTTGAGCAATTCGGCCGTAAACCCGTGTCCGGTGAAAAGGGGACGGGACTGGGTCTTTCGATCTGCAAGGGTTTGGTCGAACTCCATGGCGGTACCATCAAGGTGCTTCCCAATGAACCCCAAGGCTGTAAGTTTATTTTCACCCTGCCTGTAAAACTTCCTGAAGCCGCGTAATCTCCCGCTTGTCAGCACTCCCTATTTCCGCTAGTGTGATGGCCTATGTCACAGCCCGAAGCCTTTCAGAACCGTCTTAGCCGCGAAAAAAGCCCTTATCTGCTTCAGCATGCCTCCAATCCCGTGGATTGGTATCCCTGGGGCAGCGAGGCTCTGGAAAAAGCACGCAAGGAAAACAAACTCATTTTTCTTTCCATCGGCTACTCGACCTGCCATTGGTGCCATGTCATGGAAGAGGAATCGTTTACCAACCCCGGTGTGGCGGGCATCCTGAATGATTTTTACGTCTCGATCAAGGTGGACCGCGAAGAGAGGCCGGACATTGATCACTCGGTCATGGAAGCGGTGATGGCCATGACCGGCTCCGGCGGCTGGCCGCTTTCGGCTTTCCTCACGCCGGACCTGGAGCCCTTTTTCGGCGGAACTTATTTTCCTCCCGACGACCGCTACGGCAGGCCGGGTTTTGTTTCGATTCTTCTGAACATCGCCAAACGCTGGGAAGGGGAAGAAAAAAAGATCCGCGGAGTCAGCAAGAATCTCGCGGAGGCGCTCCGTTCGCACGCCGCGGCCAAATCCGGGAATGAAGCGGTTCTGGATTCCGGAATTTTACTCAAGGCCTGCCGCGAAATGGGGCAGCGTTATGACGGCATTCACGGGGGGTTCGGTACGGCGCCGAAATTTCCGAGCAGCCACATGCTTTCTTTTCTTTTGGCTTACGGAACCCGCAGCGGCGACCCGCGCGCCCTGGAAATGACGGAAAAAACCTTGTCGGCCATGGCCCGGGGCGGCATTTACGATGCCTTGGGCGGCGGCTTTCACCGCTATTCGACGGATGAGCGCTGGCATGTTCCGCATTTTGAAAAAATGCTTTATGACCAGGCCTTGCTTGCCCGGACTTACACCGAGGCCTTTCAGGCCACGGGCAATCCCGCGTATGAAAAAACGGCCCGCGAAATTCTGGATTATGTGCTGCGCGAACTGACCCATCCGGACGGCGGTTTCTATTCCGCGGAAGACGCGGACAGCGCCCCGGATGCCTCCCGCCCTCAGGAAAAAACCGAGGGTGCGTTTTATGTTTGGGATGCCGCGGAAATCAAAAGCCTTCTCGACAGCGGGGAAGCCGATGTTTTCAGTCTTGTCTACGGAGTCAAAGAAGAGGGGAATGTGGAGCATGATCCCTTCGGAGAATTTGTGAAAAAGAATGTCCTGTTTCAGGCCCTTTCCCTGGAGCAGGCCGCGGTGCAGCTTGAAATCCCTTTACCTGAAGCCTTGCAGCGTCTGACCCGCGCCCGGCAAAAACTTTTGGACGCCCGCGGCAAAAGGCCCCGCCCGCATCTGGATGACAAGATCCTGACGGATTGGAACGGGCTGATGATTTCCGCGTTTGCTTTCGCGGCCCGGGTCTTTTCAGAACCCCGCTATGAATCCGCGGCCCGCCGGGCCATGGATTTTGTGCTGGCGAACTGCCGCGCTCCGGGCGGCCGTCTTCTTCACCGCTGGCGTGAAGGGGAGGCCGCGGTGAATGGCTTTCTCGATGACTACGCGTTTCTCCTGCTGGGTCTTTTTGAGCTTTATGAAACGGGTTTCAGGATCCGGGACCTTGAGACAGCGCTCGCGCTTGCGGACACGATGAAACAATTTTTCTGGGATGAAAAAGAAAAGGCCTTCTTTTTCACACCCTCTGACGGTGAGGTCCTTTTATCGCGGCAGAAAACAAGCTATGACGGCGCCATGCCGTCGGGGAATTCAATGGCCGTGCATGTGCTTTCACGCTTAGGCCGCCTGCTTCAGAATTCCGCGCTCGAAACCTTGGCCCGCGACACACTGGCCGGGCTCTCCGGCTTGATTCAATCGCATCCCGCGGGGTACCCGACCGCGCTGACCGGTTTTGATTTTTTGCTGGGCCCCGCCGCGGAAGTTGTCATCGCGGGCAATCCGGAGGATCCTCAAGTCAAAACTTTTCTTGGCCTGGCGGCGCGCAGTTTTGACCCGCGGCGCGTGGTGCTCTTGCGGCCGGTCCAGGGAAGCGGCGCTGAAGCCGCTGAAAAACTCATGCCGTTTTTAAAATCCATGACCGCGAAGCCCGGAGAAGCGGTGGTTTATTTTTGCCGGAACTTCACCTGCGAGACTCCGGTCACGGGCGTGAAAGAATTTCAGGAATTGCTGGAACGTTTTTCGGAAAGACCCGCCTCATGATCCCCGGGAAAATCGCAGGCCTTCTTCTGGTTTTTTCGGGTGTGATGACCTATCTGGTGCTGGCAAAAAAACAGACGTCACCCGTAAGGGAAAAAATCTTCGCGGCCGCCGGCGCGGTGCTGGTCCTGGCAGGCGTTTTCATGAGCGTGGGACGTGAGGCCAAGTCCCTCGTGGTGTGGACGCCTTACGCGCCCGGTGTTTTGGAATCCGCGGCCGCGCAGGGGAAGCCTGTGATTCTCGATTTTTATGCCGATTGGTGTCTCCCTTGCCATCAGCTGGAGCATTCCACTTACGCGGACCCCAAGGTCGCGCAAGCCTTGAATGCTTTTGTCCGGGTCAAAGCGGATGTCACGGATATGCGCAAACCTGAGATCGAAAACGTGATTGAAAAGTTTCAGGTCGAAGGGCTTCCCACGATTCTCTTTTTTGACAGGCAGGGGCAGGAAATCCGCGGCGCCCGGATTTTCGGGTATGTTTCGCCGCTGGAAATGATGATCACCCTCAACTCGCCTGAAGTCGGTGCCCGGCTTTCACTCCCCGCGGAAGAAACGTCCCCTCAATAAACCCGTGCCTCTTTTTTATGCGTTATTTGGAGACCGGGAATTTCCCGGTATTTTCTGTTTTGTCAGAAAGTGCGTTTCTTCAAAAATAGAAGGCGCTAGCAAGAACGATCATTATTTTCACTTCGGCCCTGTATTTTTGCCCCTGGTTTGAAGACCTGTGTTTAAGGGGTTAAAATTCTTGAGCTTACGAAAACAGGAGCCATTTTCGATTGAGAAAATTCCCCTTTATTAATAAGAAGGCGGTCGCCGCCTTTTTGTCTTTTTTGATGCCGCTGACCGGGCTGGATTTGCCCGTGGTTCACGCGGCTTTTTTGGCTTCCGGCGTGCCGTCTCAACCCGCCGCTTCTGAAGTTAAAATCCCCGCCCCGCCGATTCCGGTTCAAATTCCCGAAGCCCTCGGAAGTATTGAAACCCGCAGTTCCGGATACGGCCCTCTGCTTGTTCACATTCAAACCGCGCACGGGCATGAAGAAGCCCAGAGGAAAATCCAAAGCATTCTGCATGTGCTGAAAGACCGTTACGGAATCAACACGGTTTTTGTGGAGGGCAGTGCCGGCCATCTGGATCCCGAGCGGCTGGCCATGCCCGAAGAAACTTCCGGAAAGCGGGGAGAGATTCTTGACGGGCTTGTGAAAAAGGGATGGTTGAAAGGCTCGGAGCTTTTTCTGCTCGATGAAAATGGAAAGGCCGAGGCTTACGGAATCGAAGACCCTGAGGCTTATTTAAAAAACGGGCAGTCTTTTCAAGCGGTTCTTAAAGCCAAGGCGGAAACCGGAAAGTACCTCGCGTCTGTCGACATGCAGATTGAACGCCTGAAAGCGGCTTATCTTTCGCCTGCGCTGCGGGATTTTTTGAAACGTTATGAAGATTGGGACATGGGGCTTGTCTCTTTGACCGATTGGGTAAACACATTGAAGGATCAATCCGTGAATGTTTTAAAGGTGGACCCTTCGGACCCGGGCGCTCAGCTGGACTGGCCGATGCTGTGCCGGCTCCTGACTCTTTTTAAAATTGAAAAACGTCTGGATTTTGCGGCGTTCGAAAAAGAACGCGAACTCTTTTTCAAAAGCCTCCCCGGAATCCCCGGTGATTTGCTGGCTGGCCTGAAGTCCGCGTTGTCCACGGAGTCTCCGGAAGGCATGGAAGCCGGGCCGCTTTTTGAAGCCCTGGTAAGCCGGCCCGGGTTCGCGATTGCCTGGGAGCAATTCCCGCAAGTGACCCTTTTCGCAAGCCGCCGGGTTTTGCAGGAAGAGCTTAAAGCCGGAGAGCTGCACGATGAGATTCAGCGGCTGTCAAAAAAAATCCTTCATGGGTTGGCGCGGGATGAGCGGGAAGGGAAGTTTGTGGAGGTTTTTGAAGATTACTTTCTCCTGTCCAAATTATTTTCCCTGGAAGCCGCGCCGAAGGACTATGCAGCTATTCTGGAGAGGCAGGCGGTGCTGACTCCCGTTCAAATGGCCGGCCGCTTCGCGGATTTAAATGCTGAAGGCCGGGTGCGGGATTTTCAGTTTGGCCATTCCGGAGAAATCAACGTCTTGTTTGAACGTGCCCTCGACTTTTATCAAGGCGCACGTGAACGCGATGCCTTGATGCTGGAAAGAATTGAGAAAAGGATCCGGGAGACAGGGGTTTCCAAAGCCGCCGTGATCACCGGGGGTTTTCACGCCCGGCCGTTTGAAGACGCTTTAAAAACCAAAGGCTATGCCTACCTCCGGGTCATTCCGAACTTAAGTCATGCCGCGAAGGAGGACCGGGAAATCTACGTTCAATCCGCTTTTGACATGGGGCTGACATTTACCGGACGCGCCACCTGGGAAACTCCGCACTTGACCGATCCCGCGTACATTCCGCCGGCGCGGGCGCCTCTGCCGCCCGCGCTTTTAAGCCGGCTGCGTTCGGAGTTAAGAACGGATACGGATCAGGAAAAGGCCGGGCAAAGGACGGCGCCGGAAGTGGCGTTTCGTTTTTACGGAGGGAGAAACGGCTTAACCTGGGAGGAAAGAGGAATCCTTCGCGAGTGGCTGAAAGCGACCCAGTTTTTTGACGGGGATCCCGTGCTGAACGGCCGCACACGCAGCGCCCTGATTGCCTATGTGAATGGAAAAATCGCGGGCGTGCAGCTGTATCAGCGTTTCGAGGGGGAGAACTTTGTTCAGGCGCGCGGCCTTTATGTAGCGCCGGAATACCGCCGCAGCGGTTTAAAAATCGGCATGCGCCTCCGCGGAGAACTTTTAAGCACGCTCAAAAAATTCGGAATCAAAGCCTTTGAGACTCATGTGGATAAGAATGTTGAGGCCCAGGAATTTCACAAGGTCTGGATAGCGCAACTCGGCGATGCCGTGGATCGTGTGTTTTACCGGGAAGATGAACCTGAGCTTCTTTCGTCGGTTTGGGTGAATCTTTCCAAATTTCAGGACCCAGGAAAGCCGCGGCTTGAAGACGAACCGCCTGTCTTGATCGGTCCTGATGGAGAGCGTCTTGAAATCCCTGCGGATGTCCCGGATGAAACCAGCGGCCGCTCGGAGCTTAGAAGCGCCGAGCCCCAAGCCGAGGCTTCCGCGAAAGTGAGTTTTCGGTTTTATTCCGGGCTGCCTCTCGACGGTCCTGAAAGGCTGGAGGTTCAGGAGGCGATCCGGAAGTGGAAGTATTCGATCAACTACAACGCCTGGAAGGGAACGCGCACCAATGCCTTGATCGCTTATGTGGACGGCAAACCGGCAGGTCTCCAGGCTTACGGGCTTTGGGACTGGCTAAGGGAGGCGGAAACTGAAGGACTTTTCGTGGCGCCCGAGTACCGGAGAAGCGGTCTGAAACTGGGAACCCGTTTGAGGCAGGAACTGATGCTGACCCTGAAAATCTGGGGGTATGAGACCTTTAAAACCGGGGTGGCCCGCACGGAGGACGCTCAAGCCTTTCATGAAAACTGGATCCGTGAAATGGGAGACGCTGTGGTCAAGGTGGAGCGTCACCGGCGTGAACCGGGCAGGCCGCTTAAAACGATTGTCATCGATCTTGAGAAAGTTGGCGTGCCCGCGAAGCAGGGACAGGAAACAAAGGCAGCTGCGCCGACGGAGGCATTGGCGTCTGCACGTTCAGAACTGCGCGCAGCAGATCGCAGCGGCCTTAAAACCTTATCCGAACTTCTTCTTTTGCCGCCCGGCACCCAGTGGCTGGATCATGAAGATCAAATCAAGTCGCTTGAAGGAAAAGGCCTTGGCCAGACTTATGCGAACGGCCAGATTCTTTTCAATCCCGTGCCGGGGTTCCCGTACCGCTGGCCGGTTTTAGGGAGTCATGGTAAGGGCTGGCAGGCGGTTGTCACGAAAACGCGTATCAAACCCAATTATTTTGAATTTGAGGTGGAACTGACCAAGGAAAAGGAAACGCCGAAGCGGGCGATTTTTCAGGTGGGTTCGCGTCAGCATACCCTTGCGGGCAATCAGGACCACTCCGGACAAACCCGCCAGGTTCTCGCGATGAGCACCAGTTTAGGGCTTGATCATATCGGGGATATGATGCTGAAGCCTCAAGGGTTTGACTGGAAGGCTCACGAGGGTGAAATGCCGGACCTCCGGGGACTCAGGCTTGGTAAAGTGGACCCTCGAAACGGTCTTGGTATGACACCGGCCAAGGGCTACACGTTTGACTGGCATCTGCTTGGAAAAACGGATGAAAACTGGTCGGCCGAGATCCTGCAGGTCCTCTACGAAAAAAACTTTGTCCAGATTTCAATTCTGTTCACACACCCGGAAAAGGCTTCTTTTTCAAGGAACTTTCAAATAGGTTCCAGGACCCGGAAAGTCGCGGGTAGCAGCGGACAGTTTAAAGACACGGAGCGTGAATTTCTCGCGGTCAGCCCGCATCTGGGGCTGGATTACGTCGCGGAGGCCATGCCCAAACCCGCGAACTTTGATTGGCGGACCCTGGAAAAAGAATGGCCTGATCTGCGGGGGCTTTTTGTGGGAACCACCAACGAATCAGGACAGGTCGGGGTGGTTCCGGAGGCTTATTACCATTACGGCTGGCCGGTTCTGGGTTTAGCTGAACCAGGCTGGGATGTGCGGCTCGGGGCCGCGGTTTTTCATGAGAAGTTCATGGAGTTTGAGGTTTTTCTTGATAAGGGCACGCACCCAACCCGGCGGCGCGTTTTTCAGATTGGCCTCGCGCCGCGCATGCTTCACGGCACCCTCGCTCTTAAGGGCCGCGAGAAAGAATTTCATGACATCAGTGTCAAACTGGGCCATCACATTCTTTCCAGCCTGCTGCAAGTAAGGCCCGGCGAGGATTTTCTTTCCCGCCGTCCGGAAATTGAAGGGCTTGTGGGTTTGTCGCTGGGAAAACTCAATCACGCGCATCAGCTGCACCTTCACCCCTATGAACATTATGGATTCCTTTGGCAGGCGCTTCACCGGGTCCATGAAACGGGTGAAGTCTGGAGCGCATCCGTGATTTCAGCTTCTGTGCAGAACGCCGGATCTTTTCAATTTCAAGTTTTGTTCACCCACCCGGATCATCCCGCGCAAATTCGTTCCTATCAAGTAGGCCCCGCGAAGATGGTCCTGCAGGGGAAAATGAGTGAGGCCGGGCACCGGAAATTCATCTACAGAATTACGAATCTGAATGTGCTTTCGGCCTTCACCGACCAGCCCGCTGTTCAGGCGCGCTTTTCCTCCTGGTATAACGCCCGTACTGAGAGCGGTGAGGCTGTCGACGCTGTCCCGGGGCCGGAATACAACGCAGAGTGGGACGAAGTTGTCGCGGCGTTTAACGAGATTGTCAGCCAAATGCCTGAAAATCTTCGCCCGATTGCCCAGGAAATTGGAAGCGGATCGAGCGACGAGCAAATCATGCAGGAGTTGAACGTGCCGGTTGAAAACATTCGTGCGGCGCGTGAAATCCTCAGCCAGAGAATGGCACTTGTGGTTTTCTCGGGCGGCGCTGACAGCACGCGGTCAGAGCTGCGCACTGATTCCAGTGAATCAGCACAGCAAAACGCTCCTCGCGTTGACCGCTCGGAGCTGCGCACTTCACTCAGCGATCCGGAGGATTCAGGCGCGGCAGGATCTCTTCCTGAGCTGGGGAAGTTTAAAAAGTATTTCGAGAATAAACTTGTCCAGCCCATTGAGCTTTCAGATCAGGACGTGAGCCGTTATTTTGCACCCTCTGGATTGGAAAAGGCCTCCGCTGGAAATGTCCGCTATTATCTCCGGCTGATGGCCCCGGAAGACCAGGAATTCCTTGACCAGTGGGAAGAACAGTTTGAACGGGATATGGAATGGAAGAATCAGGAAACGACAGCGGCGAGCTGGAAATATACCTTCCCTGAATTTTTGGACTTACCGGAGTTATCGTTCGGGCTTTTTTCTGTGCGTAACGGTATTGAAAAGCTTGAGGGGTACGCCGGTGTTCAGGTTTCCAAAACCCCAGACGACGGCGTCCGGATCGCGCTCGAGCACATCGAGGTTTTTTACAGGAACATCGGAAGGAATGGTGATTTAAAAGGGGTGCCCGATGTTCTCCTGGATTATCTGTTTAAAGCAGCCGCGGAGCCTGAAAGCGGAATTAACAAGGGGTTCACCATGCGCGCAACTTCATTGGGCGGATTTGCCGTTGCCGAGCGTTACCAGATGCAGCCCGAATCCGGCATCCTGCATTCTCTAACGCAGACCCAGATTCAGGACTATGTAACGGCTGCCGGACTCCAGGAGCGTTTTAATCAGGTGACATCCAGAGCTGTCCGCGGGGTGGTAGAAAACGAAGCGAGTGAATTGAGAAGTCTGGAATCGCTTATTCCCCATTATTTAAAAACGGACATTGAAATTTCCGCTGAAGATGCGGAGCGCTATTTTGGAAAAGAGGCCGCTGAAAAGGCACGCGGTGAAGGGACGCGTTTTTTCATCAGAAAACTGTCTTTATACAGGGATGTACATTTTTTGAGGGATTGGGCAGCGGACTATAACGCGGACACTGCCTGGAAAGAAAAATGGAAGGAACGCCTTGGTCCACATGAGATGGTTCCTCACTTTATGCGCTTTTCAGAACCCGCCATCGGTTTGATCTCCCTCAAAAACAGCAAGGAACGTCTTGAGGGCTTTTTAGGGCTTAGTACATGGATTCAGGATTTCGAGGAAGATACGCTTCACTGGACCTCTTACCTTCACATTGATCAGATGGAAACCTATTACCGGAACCGCGGGCGTGAGGGAGACCTCCGCGGGGTTCCTGACCTGCTTCTTGATTTTCTCATCAAGGTGATGACGGATCCTTCCAGCACCATCCGGCATGGCGTGGGTTTGACACCTACAACCGACGGCGGTGAGGCTATTGCAGACCGCTACAAAATGTCTGCGGCAGAAGGCGGGCGGCGCTATTTGTCTCAAGAGGCTGCGGTCAAAATTGCGGACGAGCGGAATCTCAAGAACCGGTTTCTTCCGGCGCGTTCGGAGCTGAGAACCCAGCAGGCGCTGGGGTATGCTCTGGAAGAGGAGTCTCTCAATCAGGACTTTTGGAAATGGTTCAACTCGGATGTGCCCGCCCGCAAAACGGAGCGGGAGCTTTTTGAGAAAATCATCACCGGCGGCGATGACGTTCTTCGCGGGCTTTTGAAACAGTATCCGGAAAAAATTTATGTGAAAGAAGTCCAGCAGGCTGAGTCGGGATGGGAGCTGAGCGCCCTTGAAGGCCGCACGGTTTATCTGAAACTTTCCGAAAGTTTTGACGGGATCGATACGCTGCGCCTCAAAGGAGTCCGGCCGCGCGTGGATCAGGAGGGGGCATGGATCGGCTACGGTGAACAGGGGCGCGGTTTTGTTCCCGTGGATGTGGAAGCTGCGGCTCCCGGAGTGCTCCGCTTTTGGAAAAAAACAGAGGGCTACAAAGTCTTTGGAGGCAGCAGCGAAGAGTCGTCACAGCGTGAAAAGGCGACCCTGCAAAAACTGCAGGCCTCAGAGGTCCTTTCATCTCATGCGGATAAAGCCCTTGCAGTGGGCCTTTACAAGGATGCCGTGTTCAGCGGACAGAAACTGGGTTTTGTGGTGATCGGGATGCGCGGCACCGACCGCCGTATTCAGCCCCTTGTGGAGCGGGATGATGACAGTGAAGATGAAGATGCCCGCAAACTCGTTTTCTACCTCTCGGATTATGAAACCCGCCAGATGACGCCCTTAAGCCGTGAAGGCGCTGAAAGGTTTGCCCGGGCTTTGGGGCAGCTTATGCGCCTTTATCATGATGCCGGTTATTACCACCGCTTTCCGCATTTTGAAAACTTCGGAATCAAACCCGGGGCAGACTGGAATCAGCTGACTCTTCAGGACCTTGTGATCCGTGATTTGGGAACCACCCGCGAGCGATCCGAAATTCAAGCCTCTGATGATAAAGGACGGCGGGAGATGGCGGCCATGCTCAGGTGGATCGATCTTTCCAAAAGCGTCCGCTATTTCCGGCGTCATGAAGATCAGAACAATGTCCTGGAACTCCAGCTTGAATTTCTGAAGGGGTATGCGGGAAACGAGGCTGGAGCGGAGGAACTTTTTGCGCCGCTAAGCACCTTCAGTTTTGCCGGCCCGCTGGATTATTACTTCCGGGAACAGAATTACGCTGAGACAGCCGAAAGGTTTGTTGATTTCAATCTGCCCCAATACGCGAGTTTTAAAGCCCTTTATGAACAAATGCTGCTGCTCGAAGAGCGCGCGCTTCAAACCCCGCAGCCCCAGACCGGCGAAACGGAGCCGGGTGTCCCTCGTTCTGAATTAAGGTTTGAGGAGGCGCTTCGGGAGTGGAATGAAAATCATTATTTGCACCAGCGCGGCAAACCGGATTCCGAGGAAGGCCATCTGGGGGTGCAGTTCCGGGATGTGAACATGGAGACCGGGCCGGGGAGTATTTATGAATTTGATTTTCTAAAAGAGGCGGCGCGTGAGTTTCTTAGTGACCGCGGCCTTGCGATTAGTCCGGAAAAATATTCCTCCCGCAAGGAAACCGAAATGATTCTCGGCGAACTCAAAAAATCCGGGCTTATTGATGAGGACATTGAAAAGAACCTCCTGGAGTCTTTTGCGGTTCTTGAAAAATCCGCCGGAAAATACCATTCGGATGCCAAGCTCACGGGTCTTCCGGATCGCGACGAATTCCTGCGGGCTTATTACCATGCGGCTTCTGAAACTTTCAAAAGCGTCCCGGTTCTGGTGGAAGCCATGGCCCGTTTGAAGCAGGCTGCAGCTGCGGCGCCGGTTCATGATGTGGAAGACGGCCTCGAACTGCAGAAGGAAACCTCGCTGCATTTTTCCCTGTCTCGGGGATTTGTCCGTGAGGAGCGGGAACAGATCGGATTGCGCTCAGGCACGGATGCCTTGGAGTATTTCCGCGCCAATCCTTCGCGTGCTGTTTCCGTGTACCTGCGCTCTCTGGAATTTGAAGTTCCGCTCAGCAGTTCGATCCGCTTTGCCCTTCTTCGTTTTCAGCCGGAACTGCAGGCCTGGGCCGATCAGGAACGAGTGAAGGAAACTCCGTCCGCGGCTTTTCAGGCACTGGGCAGAAACCTTCTCGAGCTGCTTTCGAGGCAGCAGTCCGTGACCGGGGCGCTTTGGGAAATGTACCGGTCCGGAATTCTCGAAGCCATTGTTCCCGAACTGAGGAATGTCCGCGATATTCCCTCGAATTTTAATATCCACGCTTTTACCGTGGGACAGCACACGCTGTATAACCTTAAAAAACTGGATGACCTGCGCGTGACGGAGGACGAGCAGCTTCAGAAAGGCCGGGCGGTTCTTGAGGGCTTAAGTCCAGACCAGATGATGCAAATCCGCCTGACCCTGCTTTTTCATGATCTGGGCAAACGCATGTCCAAAACGCCCGTAGAACCGGACCACGCGATTGTGTCCTCCCGCGATATTGTTCCGGTGCGCCTGAAAGAACTGGGCGTGCCTGCGGACAAAATCGAAAATGCTGCATGGGTGGTGCGCGATCACATGGTGCTGAACGCCTTTGCCCGCATGCAGGATGTCCGCTTTGAAGCCAAGCTGCCTGTTCTCATGAAACATTTCGCGCTGGATCCGGGAATTTCACAGGAACGTCTGAAGCTGCTTTATCTGATATCCCTCACCGACCGTGATTCCGTAAATCCCTGGGCGCCGATCATGAGTCCGGACGTGCTGGACCGCCTGAATTACATCTATGCCATGCTGGAGGATTATTTCGACACTTCGGAACCGGACCGATCCCGGCATATTGAAGACATCCAGAGGCAGGCGCATGCTAAAACACACAAAGAGTGGAGCGAGTATAAAGAACAAAACCGCGGGGGCCTGCGCCGGATTCTTTCAGAATTAGATCCGAAGACGATACGCGGTTATTTCAAGAATGTTGCGGTTGTGGATGAAGGCAAATTTGAGAGCGTTCGTGACGGTTTGATTGCTAAAGCAAAGGGCGCTGCGGCGGATGACGGCGCGTTTGATTATCTTCTTGAGCGGCTTCTCGCGGCTTTTTCCATGGACCAGATCCGGGATTACACCGAAGAACAGGCCGCGGAGCGTCTCATTTTTCTTCTGCACCTCGATTATCAGAAAGACACCGGGAACCCGGCGCCTGTGATTTATTTCAATCCTCAGTTTTCGCGCACCTATGAACGCGGGTACGAAATCGTGGTGGGGGCCGCCGCCGACAGCGAGGGTTTTTTTGAAAAAGCAACGGGCGTTCTGCTGAATCACCGTTTTGATATTGAGGAAGCCGATATCCGCACCCTGACCAACGGGGAAGTGGTCGACACCTTTCAGGGCTTTTTTCACGATGACTACCCGGATGCACATGCCCATATCCTGATGCAGGACCAGATGACACGGGACATGCGGGATGTTTTTCTTGGAACCCTTCCTTCGGTCGAAGCCCTTTTTGAGCGCGGCAAGCGGCCGTATGTTTCTGAGAAAATTATTGAGGCGGTGGGAACCGAAGTCCAGTTTCTCGAGGATACGGAGATTTACGGAACCCGCGCTAGTGTTTTTAATCTCAAAACCGCCAACCGGCTGGGCCTGCTTCACGCGCTGTCGCTGATTCTCAATCAGCGCGGCATTAATCTCGTGGCAGCGCCGGTGTCCACGCATCCGGCCATGGTCAATGACACCTTTTATGTGAACCGCGGAGGCCGGGTGCTGCATGCTTCCGAGAAGCGGGATCTGGAAAACTACATCCAGTCTGTGATGAGCCAGAAGTCTATCGAGCTTAGCACTTTGCGCAGCGAACTGAGAAGCGGGGATCTGGACAAACTCTGGCCTGACGGCTTACCCGAAAGTGACTTTGCCTGGCAAACGCTCCAGGAATGGAAAAGGGACTGGCTTTCAAATGACCTGAAGACCCAGAAGCTTCGGGCCTGGAACATCGGTGACAACCTGAGCTTTGATTTTGTGGATGAGAATTCCGAGCTGGTTCAAAAAGGAAAAGACCGCGTCATGCTCGAAATCCGCCAGAATTCCGGGGGTCAGATTATGGCCATCGAAAGCGCCGGTTATCCGGGTGTTCCATCTCAGGAAATGCTCCGGGGCATCCTGTCCTGGATCAAAAGCAAGGGCGTGGAATGGGTCCGTATGGACATTTCGTTTCCTGATTTTCTTGAGAATCTTCAGAAAGACTGGAATCAAACCCGCAATCTGGACCCGGACGCCTCGGAACCGCCGGTCAAGCTTTCCGGTTCCGGAACGCAGATGTATTTCAATCTTAAAAACCTGGATCTGCAAAAACGCAGTGAATTAAGAAGTGCGGACGAAGACCGTGCTGAAGCGATTTTGAGAACGCTGGATCCCCAACTGGAAACACTTCTGAAAGCGCGCGCTTACAGCCTGCTCGACTATGCCGCGGCTTATTTAAAACAGCTGAACAAGGCAGCCTCCCACGAACTTGCCATGACCTTGATGAAACAGGGTAATCCGGAGTTCTCGTTTGTTCCGGAACCTAAGGCCGCCGCCCTTTTTGCGTTTACCCAGCAGGCCGATGCAAACGCTGAGGCGCGGGAATTCCTGGAGCTTATGGGCCGGATTACGGCAAGGGGGGAAATTCCGGACGCTGAACGAAGCGGAAACCTCAATCGGACTTTGCCGGGGCAAGACGGGCAAACCCTGCCGTATCTTGATTTTGCTTCGGGTATTTATGCTGCCGTGTTTTTCAAAAACCTTCCCAAGACACGGAAATTCATTTTCGTGGATAACTCTTATTTCGCGGCCGCATACCTTGAAGAAGCTGCGAAGATCCTTAAAGCGGATCAGGTCGAAGTGCGCCGTCAGGACATGCTGGCGATGATCGGGCAGGATGAAAAGTTCGGAACCATTCGTTTGAAAAATGTCTGGGCCTATGTTCCGCAGATTCTCGACTCCGCGCCTTTCTGGGACTGGGTCAAGGGAGCGCTGCAAGAATCCGGACAGTTGATTGTTGAGATCCTGCCCGAACAGGCGAACCGGGAAAAGTTTGTCCCGATCTGGGAAAAGTTTCTCGCGCCCATTATGGATGCGTGGCAGCTGGATGCCAAAACAGGGCAGGCGGTTCCCCAGAGCCTCTGGGCCATGGGTCTTGTGTCCACGCCGGATGTTCTGACGTTTACAAAACCCGGTGCCCGTTCCGAACTCCGCACACCGGAGGAAGACCGGATGTTTCAGGTGTTCGGACAGCAGGAAGGCAGCCGCATCCAGTATCAGGCACGCTGGTTTGCCAGTGTTTTTTCAAAACTCAGTGAAGAGAATCAAAAGAAGTTTCTTTACCCCAACCTTCTGCTCGTACTGCTGGGCGTAAAGCCGCTTTATTACGCCGTGGAAGACGGCGCCCCGAACCCCAGAGAAATGATCGCGTCCATCAATGCCCAGGAAATTCTGGCCGGGTCACGGCTCATGTTTTACGCGGACGAAAGCCATTTCATCGCGCTTCTGCCGGCCGCTGTAAAAATTCTTTCAAACCGCGGTTGGCTGACACAGAAAAAAGTTTTGGGGACTGAAGATAATGCGGCTCTTGATTCCATGGATCAGGCCCTGCGCGGCGGTGACATCAACACGCTTTTTTCAAAAACCCACGAACTGCTGATGAAAATTCATTCGCAGATGGCTTCCGGGTCTCCGGCGAATCTTGAAAAGGCGCACTGGTTTTACGGGACCCTTTTCGGATATGCGCAGGAAGATATGGAAAGTTATTACCGGGTCCTGCAGACCGGGACGAAACCCTTATTAAACGATCCGCGCTACCGGCACGGCCGCTATGCCAAAATCAGTTTATTTTCCGATAACCCCGCGCCGCTCTGGATTGCGCGCGCGGACGCGGCTCTGGATTATATTTTCAGCCTGCTGGAATCCCAGCCCGGGTTTGAAACCGCCGCGGATCTCTACCGCCAGACCTTTTCACAGGAAGTGAAAGAGGAAGTCAAAAGACTTTACGCGAAGCAGGAAGGCCAGGATGCGGCGCTGCTCATCAGGCCTGAATGGCCCCTGCTGAACCGGATTTTTGACGGTAAGGCGGACGATGTTTACAGCGCGGACCTCGTCACTCAGCGCGGCATTGAAGCGCTTCGGGCGCTCAACATCCAGCCAGGGGACACCCTGATTGACCTTGGCGCGGGTGAACGCGGGGGCCTTGGGCTTATCGCCGCCATGCTCGGAGCCAAGGTTGTGGCCGTGGAATCAAGGCCTGAGTCTGTCACCGCTCTTCGCGCTCACGCCCAGCGCCTCGAGAGTTTGATTCGTCAGGCCGGCGGAAGTTTTGAAATTGTGGAGGGCGATCTTGCGGACCCTCAAACTGCAAAGACCCTTGAAGGCAGAAAGTTCAAGCATCTCCTGATGACCGATGTGGTAACGCCCAGCCGTGCCATGGCCGTGGGTTCTCCAAAGGCGCCGCCGACCTATGAGCAGAACAAGATTGAGAAAATGTTCAAACTGGCCGCGCAATTGAAAAGCTCCGAGCCGGGCCGTGTTCTTTTCAGCGTTCCGGAATATGTCCAGGTGTCGGGACGAATGACTTCGAACGTTCCCTTTCTGGAACCCTTTGCCATGGAAATGGTGAAAACCTCAAAGATGGGGCCGGCTTCAGCGTCCTTTGTTTCTGTGCCGTATTCCGACGGTATCAAGCGTGCCGTGCTTTACGAGTTTAAACCCATGAGGTCTGAACTCCGTTCCTTTGACGAATTGTTTACGCAGGCCCTTCCAGAAGCCCTGGAATTGGCGGATGACGAAATCACGGCTTATTTTGGAAACGAGGCTTTGAACAAAGCCAAAACTTCGGGCACGCGTTTTTATCTGAGGCGCCTTGATCCTGAAAAAGACCTTCACTTCATTTCAGATTGGAAGGCTGATCTTAATCAAGACACAGCCTGGCAGGAACAATGGGCCAGGAAAGGTGTTTGGGCAGACCGCTTGCCGCGTTTCAGCTACATCAGCCCCTATAGTGTCGGCCTTGTCTCTGTGACAGATCAAAAAGAGCGCCTTGAGGGGTTCGTGGGCATTCAGCCTGAGTACACGGGTTTCGACGGACCTCTCCGGGAATGGACCTACGGTCTCGGCATTTCGCAGATTGAAAATTACTACCGCAACATCGGACAAAACGGGGATCTTCGCGGTGTTTCCCGTGTACTGATGGACTTTCTTGTTAAATACGCGGCCACCCCGCGGTTCCTGGTCAGGACAGGTCTTACTATGACGGCTCTGACACCTGGCAGTGAAAGTTTGGCCGAGTTTTACGGCATGGCAGCGGATAAAAGTCTTGGCAGGGTAGTGATGACCCAAGCACAGGCAGAAGCCTGGGCTTCGGAACATGGCCTCGCCGCGGTTTTCAATCCAGGAGTGGAAGCTGAACTTCACCGCCTTCAGGGGTTCAGCGGTCAGGACTGGAAATCGGCCACGCTCGTGCATTTGGAGGAAGTAATTGCGGAGGCCCGGAAAAAAGGCCGGGACGATTTGATTCAGGAAGCGGAAAAACACCGCCAGACCATGACCGGCAATCTTGACCGGCCGCTGGTGCGTACGGACGGCAATGATTTTGTGGGGAGCCATAGCGCTCTTTTCGATCTCACGGACCCGCGCAGGAAAACAATCGTGCTTGAACAGCTTTCCCGGGTTTATAGCACCATCCCCGGTGCGCTTTTTTCAGAAGAGACCGCGGCCCGCGCGCGCACGCTTTTCAAGACTCTTTATGCCAGTGAAAATCCTCAGGAAATTCTGGATTCAGAAACATTTCTTCAGCAGAACTTGTATGTCCGCCGCGCCAGCCGCTCTGAACTGAGATTTTTGGAGGGATCGGGAAGCGTCGACAGTTTTTACGGCTATTTTGATTTCATGAAGAGGCTTAACAAAGCTCTTCACAATCCGGGCGAGATCAGCTCCGTGCTTCTTTTTAATGTCGCGCAGTTTAATTTAAAGCAGAAGAGTTTTCTCTTCACCGTTCAGCAGGATATTGCTTATGAAGTTTTTTCACGCATTCACCGGGAGGGGGCAAAGTTCCCCCGTTTCCGGTATTCCGTCAGAGACATCCCCGGCGGAAGGACGCTTCTTTTGACCAGCCTTCCGGGTGAAGAGAAAGCGCCTGTGAATCTTCCCGCAGCATCAGAAGAGGATCTCAAGGAAGTTCCGCCCATGGAAGAAGGTGCCTGGAAAGCCGCGATGTTAAAGCTGAATTCAGCCATCCGCCGGCTCGAAAACAGTCAGGAACGTTTGAAGACATGGTCTGAGACCGGAAATTCTGATGAGGAACTTCCACGGGCTTTTGGCGAAAGTTTGAAAGAATGGGAGGCCTTGGCCGGGGAAGAGGTTTACCGGAATGCCGCAAATTGGGAAGCCGGCCGCAGTGTTTTCTCCGAGGTGGTGAAGCGTTTTGACAGCCGCGAAAGCTCTGACCCGGAAACCCTTGGCTGGGCTGTCCGCTATCTTCTTGATCAGCTCTACAAAGCAAAGAAACATCTGACGGGATTGAACCGGCAGGCCCTTTTTGATCCGGAAAAACCGGTGCTGCGCGTGGTGGAAGTGACGCGGCATGTGCTCGGCCGGAATCTCTATGAAGGTGCTGAGGTGATTGAGTTCGGCTCCGCGGAATCATTTTATCAGCATCTATTCGAGGTGAAATCATCACCGTGGCGCGATCTGAGCCGGGAGTTTGACCTGGTCGTTGTGGCGGACCACGAGTACTTTGATCCTCTTATCGAGGACAAAAGCCTTAATGCTGAAGAGGTTGTCGCTCAGCTGAGACAAAACGGATATCAAGGCCCGGTGACCGCTCTTTTCAGTTACCCGCTTAATGCCAATGGAAACGCTCCTGCCCTTGGCAATGTTAAAGCCGGGCTGGCGGATTACCATGTTTATCCGCAGGTTTTTCAGGCGCATTCGTTCTGGGAAAACGCTGCGATGGTGCGTGATGAGATGGACAGTTTAAGAGGGTTGCGCTCAAGGCAGTCTCTGCCCGTGATTTTGAAGGCCCTGAAAATCGGAAAGCCCGTTGATTTAAATCAGGTTTTAAAACCCGCGTTTCTCCAAAAACTTGAAGAGACGGAGCCTTCGGCCGTGAATTTGAAAGCCCTCAGGGAGTGGACGGATTTATCCGCGTTGACGACAAAGGAATTCCTGCAGGGAATTTTCCCGGGAATTTCCGGCAGTGAGAAATTGAAAGTCTTTGATTTGGCCAGTGACGGAAGTTTTCTTCAGTCCCTGATGACTGCAGACCCTTCCTTGGCAGGGGTTGTGGCGTCCGCGCAGGCTTTGGACAAAGATCATCTGCGCGTTTTGACGCCGCTGGAAACGGGAGCGGGATATGAATTGAGAACCGTTCAGCAGGAATTAGCGCCGCGCATTGTAAAGAACCATTCCGAGGAACTCCTTTCGCAGGTTCTTTTTATGAATGCCCCTTATCTGGACAATCAGAAAGCCCTGGAAACCATCGTGGATGAGGCCGTGCATCTTGCGGACCCCCGGGGCAGTGTTGTGCTGCTTCGGATTCATGAAATTGATTGGGCTTACCGGGAAGGCGTGATCGGCGAGTTTAAACGCTGGGGTTATTCCCTCGTCAAAATGTTTCCGCACGCGCCCCGGGATTATCCCTTTACGAATTATATCCGCGGGAATGGCGCGGCGGATGAGGCCTTGTACGTGTTTGCCCGGGACCCGGAGAGCGGGACTGCTGCGTCCACGGCCCGCGCTGAGCTTCGGGCGGAAGAAAGCGGGACAAAGCCCCTTTTTAACGGTTTGGAACTTGTGTTTCTCACGGCTTTGGCCAAACTTCAGGATGAACAGTTTCCGCTCGACGCGCGGGCTGAAGAAACCAAGGACGGCATGTTCATTCCTTCGGACCCCTTTATGGCGGCAGAGATTCTCAAAGAGATTTTGCAGGGCGGGGAGCATGTCATTGATCTTGGAAGCGGCAGCGGGGTGGTTCTTTTTCTCGCGGCCGCGCTGGGGGCCGCGAAAGCCACAGGCTATGAAAGCGACCCCGGGCTTTTTACCGTAAGCCGTCATTTACTAAGGACTCTTTCTGAAGACCCCCGGCTGCTGCTTGTTTTTAATCCGCTCAAAGTCAACATTGTGAAAAGGAATTACATGACCTCGGATCTTGCCGGGGCGGGTAACGTCAAAGACCCTTCGAAAAACGTGTACTACTATTTTGACCTCAGCTCCGCGGCCCAAATGTTTGAAAAAGAAAAATTTCTCGCCAAACTCAAAAAACTTCCGCCCGGTTCGCGGCTTGTCATCCACTTCCGTCAGGAATTGACGGATGAGGATCTTGCTTTTCTGGATCTTGAAAAAGTGATCCCGCACGGCAGGCTTTCGACGTATGTTTACCGTGTTCCGGAGAGAGGCAGGAAAACCCGCTCCGAGCTCCGTATCACGGAGAACAAAGAGGGTGACGCGCTCACGCCCTGGGAAAACAGCCGGGTCGAGGCTTTTCAGCAGCGCGCCTTGTTTGCCCGCCAGTTTGGCATTAAACCCGGTGACCGCGTATTGTCCGTGGGTACAGGGTCAGAACCTTTCTACGGGATCGCGCTCGCGCTGCTTGGCGCGCGGGTTGATTCCGTATCGCTGGACCCCCGGTTTCAGGAAAACGAGAATATGTTTGTCTCGAATCACCGCAAGGATTTCGAACGCGTATCCGGGGCCTACACCGTTCACCCTGCGCAGGATTATCTAAAATTTCCGGTGGAAGAATCCTCCCAGAAGATCGTGATGTTTTTTAATGTGCTGGATGATCCGAACGTGAGAAACCGCGAAGAGTTGATTGAGCGGTTTCTTCGGGATGTCGCGGATGGCGGCTATTTGGTGGGGAGTGTTTTGGTTCCCGATCAGTACCTCCCTGTGATCGAGAAGATCAAGGGCATGGCCGGGGAAAGAGGGTTCCGCATTGAAAGCCCACCCCTTTATGTTCCCGGCGCATCGTGGGGGAACCAGATGCCTTTTCTTTACCGGGTCTTTAAAACAGCCTCGGCGAGACTGGCCCCGGACGGAACTTTAGAGTCTTCCCAGGCTCAGCTTCCTTCCGCGGTCCGTTCTGAACTTCGGCTGGAGGCACCCACACCCACGGCGCTTTCCTATTTCCGTGAAGTCCGCGCGGAAATTCTCCCGCTCTCTTATATGGAAACGCGCCCTGTGCCCGCGCTCACGTCTCTGCTTGGGAACCTTTTGGGCCGGACCGTGTACGCGGAGACCGCGGGTATTGTTCCGGAACAGATTATCAGCCTTCTGTCCGAGGGCCATGCGGTGATGCCGCTTAAGACTTCCGGGGCTTACCAGAGCTGGCTTGATGAAGGGGCGGCGAGCGGAGGGAAAATTCTTTTTGACGGCAGCTGGCTTTTGAACTGGGGGAGACATTCCCCGAGAGGACTCTTCCTTCTTGTCGGCGCGCTTGAGCACGTCCGGCAAAGCGGGCAGGAAGCCGCGGCCATTACCGGAGATGAAAGCACGCTCAAGGAGATTGGCCGGATTCTTCAGCAAAAGGCCAACGGGTTTACTCCGGAAGAGAACGCGAAAATCCGGGACCTTGCTGAAAACGGAAATCTTCAAAAACTTTTCAAGCCCGTGGCTCCGGAAGGGGTGCAGGAATACCTCAAGGCCCAGGACTACGGGGTGGCCGTGCTCCATGAAGGCAACCCGGCCCTGGAACTCCTGGGCGCGAACTTTTCTCTGGATGCCGGGACCCTGGCCGAGGATGATCTCGCGGCCGCGGCTTTGCTTTTGCCCGCGCTTCTGAAAGCTGCTTCTTTAATAAAAGGCATTGGGGAGCCTTTGGCGCAAAGGCAGGTTTTACAAGCCCGTATCCAGGAGATCCTTCCCGGAAGTTCCCTTACCGGGAATTCCTTCAAAATCCGCATGGCCGCCTTCATTGCCGAAGCCGTTCTTCAGAACCGCCTTGTTGAAACCGCTGCTTAAAGAAATCCTTCCGAAAGCCGTAGAGTTTTTAACCTGAATCGAGCGAGTCTGTTAGGCACTCTAAAGTCTTTCTTGACTTGGGCGTGAAGGTGTTTATGATGATGCCCCATATTTCTATCCACACTCCTTGAGGATTTTTCATGATACTCGGTGTTCCTAAAGAAGTTCAGACCGGTGAAAACCGGGTCGCTTTGGTGCCTGAAACCGTGGCCAAGCTTATTAAAGCGGGTTATCAGGTCCGCATTGAGCGCGGAGCAGGCCTGAAAGCCTTTCATTCCGACGCGGATTATGAGAAGGCCGGGGCTGTCATGGCCAGCGTTGAGGAAGTCTTTTCCTCCGAGATTGTGGTCAAGGTCGCGGCGCCCGCAGCCGCTGAAATTGCCCGTCTTAAACAGGGGACCGTGACCATCGGTTTCCTGAATCCTCTTGCCGAGCCTTCTATCAGCGGCGAACTTGCCAAAAAAGGCGTTACCGCCTTTAGCATGGAACTCATTCCCCGTACCAGCCGCGCCCAGAGCATGGACGCGCTTTCCTCCCAGGCCAATATTGGGGGGTATAAGGCTGTTCTCACCGCTTCC
This sequence comes from uncultured bacterium, assembly GCA_964434115.1. Taxonomy (GTDB): domain Bacteria; phylum Omnitrophota; class Omnitrophia; order Omnitrophales; family Aquincolibacteriaceae; genus ZLKRG04. The sequence goes on along the minus strand of CAYSSX010000001.1, from coordinate 443,370 downwards.
ATGACCATCGGGAAATACCTTCCTATGTTAACTACCGCGGCAGGCACCGTACCTCCGGCCAAGGTCCTTGTGATTGGCGTCGGGGTTGCCGGTTTGCAGGCCATTGCCACAGCCCGCCGTCTGGGTGCCGTGGTCAGCGCCTTTGATATCCGTCCGGAAGTGAAAGAACAGGTTCAGAGTCTTGGCGCGAAGTTTGTGGAAGCCAAGGTTGAAGTCGACGCGCGCGCCGAAGGCGGCTATGCCAAGGAAGTCAGTGACGACACCAAGCGTAAACTTCAGGAAGCGCTTGCTGAGACCGTCGCGGCGTCCGATGTGGTGATTACCACCGCGCAGGTGCCGGGCAAAAAAGCGCCGGTGCTGGTGACGCGTGACATGGTGGCCAAAATGAAAGCCGGTTCCGTGGTTGTGGACATGGCCGCGGAACAGGGCGGGAATGTCGAAGGCTCCAAGGCCGGCGAAACCGTGGTCACAGGCGGCGTCAGCATCATCGGCCCCGTGAATCTTCCTTCATCTTTGCCGGTTCATGCCAGCCAGCTTTATTCCCGTAACATTCTTTCCCTGCTCGGCCTTCTTGTGAAAGACGGCAAGCTGAACCTCGACTTCAATGACGACATTATTAAAGGAGCCTGCGTCGCGCACGGCGGCCAGGTCGTTAATGAAAGAGTGAAAGGATTGCTCGCGTCATGAATGAATTCTTTGTCAGCGGTTTGATGGTCTTCATGCTGGCCACGTTTGTCGGCCTGGATGTTATTAAAAAGGTTTCTCCGCTCCTTCACACGCCTTTGATGTCGCTCACCAACGCGATCAGCGCCATTTGCATTGTGGGCGCCATTCTTGTCGCGGGTTCCGCGGAACACCACAGCACGCTCGGCACGATTCTGGGTTCCATCGCGGTGTTCTGTTCCATGACCAACATTGTTTCCGGTTTCCTGATCACGGACCGCATGCTCAAGATGTTCAAGAAGCGCAAAACCGAAGAGGTCAAGAAGTCATGATTACCCAGTTGACCTATATCGTAGCGGGCGCGCTTTTTATTCTTTCCCTTCGCTGGATGAACTCGCCGGTGACCGCGCGGCGCGGTATTTTTTCAGGCGTTGCGGCCATGGTGCTGGCTGTGGGCGGTACGCTTCTCAGCCCCAGCGTGGACCATTTCGTGGCTATTGCCATTGCCATGGTGCTTGGAACAATCGCCGGTGTGCCTCTTGCCGCGGTGCCCATTACCGCGGTGCCTCAGAGAACCGCGCTTTCTCACGCGTTTGGCGCTTTGGCCGCCACGCTTGTGGGTGTTGGGAAATATTTTGTTTTCAGTCACTCGGAAATGACGCCCTTTGTGACCGGCGCCATTGTGTTTGAAGTGCTTCTGGGTTCCGTGACCTTTACCGGAAGTATTATCGCGGCCTTAAAACTGCAGGAAGTGATTTCCGGGCGCCCCATCACTTACCCCGGCCAGAATTTTATCAATCTCTCGGTGCTGGGCGGCGCGGTGATTCTCGGCGTTCTTCTGGTCCTTAATCCGGCGCAGAGCTGGATGTTTGTGACGATTGTTCTCTTATCTCTTCTGTTCGGCGTGCTTCTGGTGATGCCGATCGGCGGCGCGGACATGCCGACCGTAATTTCTCTTTTGAACTCGTATGCCGGTCTTTCGGCCGTGGCCATGGGCTTTGTGCTGAACAACCACCTTTTGATTATTGCGGGCGCGCTTGACGGCGCCAGCGGTTTGATTCTTTCCATTATTATGTGCAAAGCCATGAACCGCTCTTTCACGAATGTGCTGTTTGGCGCGTTTGGAAAAGTCCAGAAGAGCGCGGCGGGTCCGGAAGGGGAAAAGATCCACCGTTCCGTCACGGCTGAAGAAGCCGCGGAATACCTGAAAGAAGCGCAGAAAGTCGTGATCGTCCCTGGGTATGGGATGGCCGTGGCGCAGGCCCAGCACAAGGTGCGCGAACTTTTTGATAACCTCACCAAGCGGGGGATTGAAGTGAAGTTCGCGATTCACCCCGTGGCCGGACGCATGCCGGGCCACATGAACGTGCTTTTGGCTGAAGCGGATATTCCTTATGACAATTTGATTGAGATGGACGAGATCAACCCGGAAATGCCTCAGGTTGATATCGCGATCGTGATCGGCGCCAATGACGTGGTGAATCCCGCGGCCAAGACCAATCCCGGAAGCCCGATCTACGGAATGCCGGTCATTGAAGTGGATAAGGCCCGTCAGATCATTTTCCTCAAGCGCGGTCTCTCAACCGGTTTCGCCGGTGTTGAAAACGAGCTTTTCTACAATTCCAAGACCCTGATGCTTTTTGGTTCCGCCAAGGAAACCGTCGGGCATCTTGCCGCTGAGCTGAAAAAGAACTAACCGGTTTCAGCGCCCTCTTTTTTACCCCAGCCTAACCTGTAAAAAAATTTTCCTAAAAGTGATGCATCTGCTTGCATCCAAAGGCTTTTTGAACGTATAATCCGCCCGAACAAAAGTGAACCTGGAATTTCCGTTTAAAAACACCCCCGAGGGTCTTTTGAAGAAAGCCTATCTCGCGTCTGCTTTGATGTTATCCCTGATGTTCGCTGCTGGATGCGGACAAAGCTCCTCCTCTTCAACCATTAAAATTGGCTGTGTGGCCCCGTTGACCGGCGATCAGGCCAAATTGGGGATTGATACCTGCAACGGAGCGCAGGTGGCCATTGACCAGGCCAATGCCGAGGGCAAGGGGCTGACCGGGTTCAAGTTTGAACTTGTGATTCTGGATGACCAGCATAACCCGTCGCAGGCCGTGAATATGGCGAACCGCTTAGCCTCAGACCCGGATGTAGTCGGCGTGGTCGGCCATTTCAATTCGAGCTGCACCAAGCCGGCCTCCGCGATTTATGCCTCTGCTGAACTCACTTCCGTGACCGCTGTTTCCACCAATCCCGAACTTTCCCGCCAGGGTTTTAAAACTTTCTTCCGCACCTGCGCCACAGACGATGTTCAAGGCCCGCGCGGCGCGGACTATGCGTACCACAAGCTGGGGTTCCGGAAAATTTTTATTATTGATGACAAGACCACCTACGGAAAAGGCCTGGCCGATGAGTTTGACAAAAAGGCGCGCGAGCTGGGCTTTGAGGTCCTCGGGCATGAAGGCATTACGCAGGGCGACAAGGACTTCACACCGCTTCTCACCAAGATCAAACCGCTTCAGCCGGAAATCATTTATTTCGGAGGCATCTACCCCGAAGGCGCGCTTCTGATCCGCCAGGCGCGCGGGCTGGATATAAAGTCTGTGTTTATGGGCGGTGACGGCCTTGCGGCGCCGACCTTGATTGAGCTGGCTTCCGCGGACATTGTGGAAGGCACTTATGCCACCATGGTCGGGGGCGATATTAAGGCCATTCCCGAAGCCGCGGATTTTGTGCGGGTTTATGAAGGGAAGTATGGGCCGGTGGGGCAATGGTCCGCGTACGCTTACGACTCGGTCAATGTCCTGATCGATGCCGTGATCAAGGCCGGAAAGAAAGACCGTTTGGCGGTCCTCAAGGCCATGCGTGAAATTCCGGAGTTCAAAGGCGTCACGGGAAAAATTATTTTTGATGAACGCGGCGACAACAAGAACCAGAGTATCGGCATTTTTAAATTCACGGGCGGCAAGCTTGTCTACATCGGTCCGGCGGAATAGCGCCTGGATGACTGTCCCGGTTTTCCTCATCTGAACCATCAGCGGAGTTTCTGATCCAGGAATGGGTTCAACGGAAGTTTTTTTTCAGCAGGTGATTAACGGGGTGACGATCGGGATGATTTATGCCCTGATCGCGCTTGGCTACACCATTGTTTACGGCATTGTCCAGCTCATCAATTTCGCGCACGGCGAAGTGTTTATGGTGGGCGCGTACCTCGGCCTTCTTTTCTTCCTGATTCTCCAAAAGGTTTTTCCGGCGCTGCAGGGAACGGTTTACCTGCTTCCGATTGTGCTTATGCTGGTCATGGCCGGAACCGCGTTTCTCGGAATGACCATTGAGCGCTTTGCTTACCGCCCCTTGCGGACCGCGCCGCGTCTTGCGCCGCTCATCACCGCGATCGGTGTTTCCTTCCTTTTACAGAATGCCGTGATGCTGATGTTCGGCCCCGCGGATAAAAGCTTCCCCATGGTTTTCAAGCTCCATAAGTTTTCTTTTGGGGCCGTGACGCTTACCAATCTGCAGATTCTGATTGCCGTGATTTCCACGGTGCTGATGGGCGTTCTTCATCTTTTTATCACCCAGACCAAAACCGGCAAGGCCATGCGCGCGCTCGCGGATGACATGAAGGCCGCGAGCCTCATGGGCATTGATGTGGACCGGGTGATTATGATCGCATTCCTGATCGGCGCGGCTTTGGCTGGCGCGGGCGGCGTGATGTTTGGCATGTATTACAACACCATCAACTTCCACGACGGCTATCTCGCGGGTCTTAAGGCCTTCACGGCCGCGGTGCTGGGCGGTATCGGGAATATTCCCGGGGCCATGGTGGGCGGTGTGTTGATTGGTGTCTTTGAAGGTTTGGGCGCGGGGTATATCTCGTCTGAATGGAAAAACGTTTTCGCGTTTTTTATTCTGATTCTTATTTTGCTGTTTCGTCCCTCAGGCTTGCTGGGTTCAAGGGTGTGTAAAAAAGTATGAAGTTTAAACTCACGCGCCAGCACTCCCAAGTTTTGTCTTACCTGGTTCCCGTCCTTTTCTTCCTTTACCCCCTCATTGATTCGAATTCCTATCACCTGGATGTCCTGGTTTCCACGGGCATTTTTATGCTGCTGGCCTTGGGACTCAACGTGGTGGTGGGGTACACGGGTATTTTGAATCTTGGCTACGCGGCTTTTTTTGCCGTGGGCGCCTACACCTACGCGCTCATGAACCTTCACTTTGGCCTGCCATTCTGGCCCGGTCTTTTTGTGTCCGCTGCTGTGGCCGCGGGTTTCGGAATGCTGCTGGCCTGGCCCGCGCTCCGCTTGAGCGGGGACTACCTCGCCATTGTGACGCTTGGCGCGGGAGAGATTGTGCGCATTGTGCTGAACAACCTGGATGAAATCACGGGCGGCCCTAACGGTCTTCTCAATATCGCGCACCCGCAGCTTTGGTTTAATTTCGGGGTTCGTCCCAAGCCTTATTATTATCTTGTGCTGGTTTGCGTTCTTTTGCTCATCTGGGCCTTGAAGCGCCTTGAGTCCTCCCGTCTGGGCCGCGCCTGGGTCGCGCTTCGCGAGGATGAACTCGCGGCGTCCTGCATGGGCATCAACCCGCTGTGGGCCAAGCTCTCGGCCTTTGGAATCTCCGGGTTTGTGGCCGGGGTCGCGGGCTGTATTTTCGCGGCCAAACAGGGTACGGTTTCGCCCGACAGTTTTGACTTCATCCTTTCCGTGATGGTGCTGGCCATGGCGGTGCTGGGCGGCCTCGGCAATATCACGGGCGTTCTCTTCGGAGCTTTTATCCTGAGTGTGCTGCCGGAACTTCTTCGCGGGTTTGCCATTTACCGCATGCTGCTTTTCGGCATTGCCATGATCCTCATGATGCTGTTCCGTCCGCAGGGGATTTTGGGGGAAAGCCGCCACCGCGAGGAATTCAAAAGAAAAAAGGAGCCGGTTGAACTATGAGGCTCCGGAAAAAAACCGAACATGCCGAACTTGATTCGGTGCTGCTTAAGGTGGAAAACCTCACCAAACGTTTTGGCGGCGTGACGGCCATTGATGACGTGAGCTTTACCGTCAACAAAGGGACGGTGGTCAGTTTGATCGGCCCCAACGGCGCGGGAAAAACTTCCTTGTTTAACTGTATTACCGGCCTTTACTGCCCGGATGAAGGCACGATTTGTTTTGGCGCTTCCCAGACGCTGCTCAATGCCATGGACCCGCATTTAATTACGGACCGGGGGATTGCACGCACTTTTCAGAATGTCCGTTTGTTCAAACATATGACCGCGCTTGAAAATGTGATGGCCGGCGCTCATTGCCGCGCCCGCGCAGGCATCTGGGCCGGCATCGTCAGGCCGAAATGGGCACGCACGGAAGAGCGGAAACTGATTCATCACGCGCACCGCCTGCTCAGCTTTTTCGGTCTTGCTTCCAAGTCGCAGGAACTTGCCGTAAACCTTGCCTACGGCCATCAGCGCAGGCTGGAGATTGCGCGCGCCTTGGCTTCGGAACCCGATCTTCTGCTTCTCGATGAACCTGCTGCCGGCATGAATCCCAAGGAAAAAGAAGAGCTTTTGGCCACGATCCGCGCCATCCGCGACCGCGGGGTCACGGTGCTTTTGATCGAGCATGACATGAAAGTCGTGATGCCGGTTTCGGACCATGTGGTGGTGCTGGATTATGGGAAAAAAATCGCGGAAGGCGAACCCCGGGACATTCAAAACGACCCGCGGGTGATTGAGGCCTATCTTGGCAAATGCGCTAAAAAATAACGGGACAAAAATGCTTCTCGAAGTCACGAATCTTCATGCGGGTTACGGTAAGGTGGAGATCCTGAAAGGCATCAGCCTCCGGGTGCCGGAGGGAAAGATCATCACCTTGATCGGTTCCAATGGCGCGGGCAAGACCACGTTTCTCATGACGCTTTCCGGTATTGTGCAAGCCCGCAAGGGCAGTATTGAATTCGAAGGCAAGGCCATTGAAAAAATGACGCCTGACCGCGTGGTGCGTCAGGGCATTACGCATTCGCCGGAAGGCCGCCGCGTGTTTCAGCACCTCACGGTGAGTGAGAATATTGATTTGGGCGCGTATATCCGCACAGATGGAAAAGAAGTCCAGCGCGACCGCGAAGAAATGCTGGAACTTTTCCCGGTATTGAAAAAACGTTTGAAAGGCTTGGCCGGAAATCTAAGCGGCGGCGAACAGCAGATGCTGGCCATGGCCCGCGCGCTCATGAGCCGCCCCAAGCTTCTTCTTCTTGATGAACCCAGTTTGGGACTCGCGCCCAAAATGGTCGAAATGATTTTCTCCCTCATTCAAAAGATCCACGCGGGCGGCATGACCGTTCTCCTCGTGGAACAAAACGCCTTCAAAGCCCTCGAAATCGCGGATTACGGCTATGTCATTGAGAGCGGCAAAATCCAGATGGAAGGCAGCGGGCAGGAGCTTCTGGAAAGCCCGCAGATTAAACAGGCATACCTAGGGGAATAAAGCAGCTTCTAGCTTTATTCCCCCCTGTGGGCAACGCTGTTTCCTTAAAGCTTGTTCCCAGATGCATCTGCTGGGAACAGCGCACCGCTGTATAGGAAATAGCGCAGCGTCAGAGTTTTTAACTTCTCTTCTCAACGCCATTCCCGACTGAAGCTTCGGGAACGGCGGTGCCGACAACTAGAAGGTTGTCGGCTGGATGGCTGAGGCGTCAGCACCTTCTCAAAAAGCTTTTCCGGCGCTCAGACAGTCCTCGTCGCTGCGCGCCTGCGGAACTCGCGGCGGAAAACTTTTTGTTCAGGTGCAAAGACCCAGACTGAACCCGGAACTTTTGGAAAGTGTACGTAAGAAAATGAAACTATCTGACATTTACTGCAAATCGCTAAAAAAGAAATGGGTTATCCGCCTTAAAACAAGGCATCCGGATGGAGATCATTACGATGGAGTCGTGTTAAAGGAAACTCAGACCTTTGTTGTTTTAGCTCAGATGGATGAGTTGGAGTTTGATGGCGTTACAATCTTGGCCAAGCGATTTATCAAAGGATTCAGGGATAATCGTTTTGAGAGTTGCTACAACAAAATTATCAGGTTTAACGGTGCCATTAACAAATTGAAAATTCCTGGATGGGTCGATAGATGCGAATCTTTGAAGGAAGTAATTAAAGAATGTCAAAAACGGCAAGTTTGGCCCGGGATAGAAGCCCTATCCGCTAACGGAAAAGATTCTGCGTTTTATGTCGGCCCAGTTGTTGAAATGCATGATGAGAGTTTTAAAATATTCTGTTACGACGCGGATGCTACATGGGAAAAGGATTATTCGATCTCATACAAGCAAATCTTCAAAGTGTGCTTTCATGACAGGTACACAACTCACTTTAATAAGTTCATGAAGGCAAAGTATAAAAAAGTGCCTTCAAGAAAAGCTTAAGTTGAACCCGGTGCTTTTGGAAAGTGATAACGTTCAAAACGAAGGCTGATAATGACTGAGAACAACTGTCCGTTTTGCGGAAAGAAATACTCGAAATTCGATCGTGAGCCTCTAAGGGATTGCTTTCATATCGAATGTAAAAGATGCGGTAAGTACTCTATAACGGGATCTTGCTTAGCAGGCTCAGTAACAGAGCGAAGAGCTGAAATCTCTGGCGTGCTGCGGTGGCGAACAGAGCGCAACGCGAATACTATTCTTATTACTACGGAAAGTATCAGCGGTATTCTAAATGGTGCGGATATACCCCGCAAAGTTCCGGATAAAATTGACAAAATAGTTACATATATTGGCAAAAAGAGTAATGCGTTTGGACAATATATAGATATTGATCGCGATAATGATTATTCGCTGACTTTTTCACCCAGCGCACAAGAATTGTCAGATATTCTTAAATATCTTATGTCTGAAAAACTGTTCGAGGGTAGATCGAAAAGTGCAGCAAGCTCTATATTCGAATACAGGTTAACAATGACGGGATGGCGGCATTTTTATGATTTAGAAAAAATAAATGTAAATGCGAGATTGTGTTTTGTTGCTATGAATTTTTCACCTAATTATGATTTTGCCTATGAAAAGATTGCTGAAGCGCTGGCCACTTGTGGCTATGAGGCATATCGTGTTAAAGGTGAGCAAACAAACGATGATGTAACAAATCTGATAATTTCGGGTATAAAAAAGAGCAAGTTCGTAGTTGCTGAGTTAAGCGGTGAACGTCCGAGTGCATACTACGAAGCGGGGTATGCAAAAGGAATCGGTAAAGAAGTAATCTGGGTTTGCAAAAAAGGCGAGACCCTGCATTTTGATACGCGGCAATTCAGTCACATTTTATGGGAAGAAGAGAATGATTTAAAGAAACAGCTTATAGATAGAGTAAACGCAACCATCATTTGACCGAGATGTGCGAAGGATAATATGGCCCAAGAATCAATTAAATGTCCCAAATGTGGTGAGCTAATACCACTTACCGAAGCTCTTTCTCATGATATTGAAGAGAGAACTCGTCAAAAGTATCTTCAGGCCTTGGATAAAGAAAAAGCGGCTTTGCGGTCACAGTTGGCGGAAAAAGACAAATCGCTTGCAACTAAAATCGAAGCCGAACGCCAAGCGCTGGTGCAAAGAGAGCTAGAAATAGAACAGAGATTTAAAGAACAACGAAAGTTATTGGAGACAAAGCTTCAGAAGGAAGCCAAAGAAGCAGTTGATGTCGAGCTCGCAGACCTGAAAGCGCAGGCTGATGCCGCGAGAGCGCGTTTGAAGGTTGCGCAGGATAACGAAGTTGAGTTGCGCAAACGTCAACACTTACTCGAAGAGAAGGAAAGATCTCTGGAGTTGGATATGGCAAGAAAGCTTGATGAGGAACGAGCGAAGATAGAGCATGCTCTGTTTGTCCGTTTAGAAGAGCAGCACAAGCTTAAGGATGCGGAAAAAGAAAAGAAGTTAACAGACGCTTTAAAACAGATTGAGGATCTTAAACGAAAAATGGAGCAAGGTTCGCAGCAAACACAGGGGGAAGTATTAGAGCTTGAGCTTGAGGCTGCTTTCAGACGAGAATTTCCTTTTGATGAAATTGAACCGGTTTCTAAGGGGGTTCGTGGCGGGGATATTTTACAGACTGTCAGGACGCAATCGGGTCGTGTATGCGGAAAAATCCTTTGGGAAACCAAACGGGCTAAGAACTGGACTGAATCTTGGTTGTTAAAGCTTAAAGACGATCAGCGAGAAGCTAAAGCAGATCTGTCTGTTTTAGTATCAGAAACGCTTCCTCCGGGATTTCATCATTTTAGACAAATACAAGACGTGTGGGTAACGGACATTCCCTCTGCGTTAAGCCTCGCTTTGGCGTTAAGAATGGTTTTAATACAAGTGGCTACCGCGCGGGAAATTGAAAGCAGCAAAGATGATAAAAAAGAACTAATTTATCGGTATGTGACAGGTTCGGAATTTCGGAATAAGGTTACAGCGATTATCGAAGCTTTCCGAACTATGCAGGAAGATCTCGATGCCGAAAAAAGAGCCATGCAACGCATTTGGGATAAAAGGCAAAAGCAAATTGAACGAATCGTCTCAAATACGGCTGGCATGTATGGGGATCTAGAGGGGTTAGCTGGTAATGCGCTTCAAGCAATAAAACCATTGGAGTTACCAGTCGATGATACAAAGGAAGAATAAATAATGCCCGAAGCCTCCGCCTTCCCAGATACCGCAATTCCTTCATGGAGCGGTTATGTGTATCAAGGGAAAGTTGCTATATATCACGTCATCAAGACCTTGTGCGAACGCCCCCAGGAAGATTGCTATCTCCAATTAGATTCTTTAGAGGATTTTGCTCTTTTGAAAAAAGAAAACGAAATAATATCTCTTCACCAAGTGAAAGCGCATGCAAAAGGACCTTTTAGTGGGTATAACGATTCGGCTGGAAATAGTGCTTTTGAAAAATTAAAAAATCGCGCTTCTGAATACGGTTGTGATCGCGCCTTTTTTCATTTGGCTAATGAGATTACGAACAAACCTATTAGTGAAATAGAATCTGAATTCTCCCCCGTCAAGGTTTACAAGTATGAGGAAAGGTATGAATGTCCTGTCGATGGCATTGATTCAAAAATAGAAGAACAAGTGAGGAAGTATTTTTCTGAACATTCTCCAGAACCTGAAAAGTCTTGGAGATGTGACAGCGCTTATATTCAGAAGGTTAAGGTCTTCTTGTTTGAACTTGTCCACGACAGGGTTTTGAAAATTCATGCGATGGGTCAAAAAAGTAAAGGAAGTATGGCCGCCGTTGCTTTTCGAGAAAAAATAAACCTGACCGAATTTACATCAATTTTGAATGCTAACTTAAGTCAAAGTGGCGATGCTAAATATTTTTTATATTTGATTCGAATGGATTTTCGCAGGTATTACCTGGAATTTTGTGAAAAGTTTAGCGATTCTGAACTTTGTAAAAAAATGGCTTCTTACTTTGAGACGATAGAAAAATTAGATACTAAAAGCATTGTGACCTTCATTCAAAATATAACACCTCATCGAGAAATAAAATTTGACTCGATAACGGATTATCATAACCACACTTTAATCCAATCGGAAGTGCAGGGTGCTTTTTTTAAAATCTTAGCCGAGCTTAAACAGCTAGATTTTAAAGAAGCTAAATCCGTATTTGAATGTTTGAGCGCATCTGAGCGCTACTATCCGACAGCTATTCAAGCCGGTCCAAGCCATGATGCAGCTATTTGTGAAAAAATCATTCAAAATGCCCTGCGAACAGATTTGGGACTTAGCTATGAAAGAGATAATCTAATCACAACCGATATAAAAGTGGATTCTATTACCGATAAAGCCCCTCACGTCTTAGATACAGCAAAAAATGACTCTCAAAAAGCCAGCGAATATAATCGCATTACATTATGGAAAAAAATCGCATTAATCCCTTTGGCTGAAGCGAAAGGAATTATCAATGCTTGAGCTGACAAAAATCCTTTTCGAGCGGTACGGATTTAAAACTTTCGAATTTAAAAACGGACTTTTCTGTGAGAGTGCCAACGAAAATCGCGAACAGTATTGGCTTGTAATAAAAGTAACCGACAAAATCGATTCGGTTTTAGAGCAACAGGCTTTTAATTTTAACGAGTGTAAGAAAATTTGCTCTGAACCTGGAGTTGATAAAAATCTTTCGATGTTGGTGCTGTGGGAAACAGATGGAAGCGTGCCGCGCGAACAGTTTAAAAAAAATAAAATGAAAATAGAGGAAGACCCGTATTTTTTTAAAAAGTATGTTTTGGGTTATGCTGCTAAAGAGTTGCAGCAATTACAAAACCAAATTGCAGAAAGAGACATCGCGAAATTCATAGAGGACGGCATTGTTTCTAAGCAAATATTTGATGACTATAAAAATGATCCCTATGTAAAAACATGGCAATCTTTAATCTATCGATTAGCAATTAAATTGCCTTTCATAAAAATTAATATTGGTGAGTCTCAAGGGCTGCAATCATTACTTGAGGAGCATGACAAGGCCTTGGCTAAAGATGGAATGCTAGACGTTAATAAATCGCTAATGACGGTACTCGATAAAGTCTCATCGGGTGATATAAAAAATATGAAGCCAAGCGAATTTTACAAATTGTTATGGCCGTTTTTTGAAGGTGATCAAAATGGGCATTAAAATTAGAAAATTTCACATAGAAAATTTTAAGGTTTTTCAAACGTTTTCGGTTGACCTTAACGATTCGGACTTTATTATTTTTGATGGTCCGAATGGCTTTGGGAAAACCACATTTTTTGACGCTATGGAGCTACTCCTTACTGGGAAAATTCGTAGGTATGAAGAATGGGCCAAGCTTGCAACAGATGGGCGTGAGAGTTTTACTGAAAATCCTTATTTAAATAGTAGGCGCAAGGACGGTGACCTTATTATCAAAGCCGTAATCGAAGCTAATGGTAAGGATAGAATATTGATGAGGAAGAGTACTCGTTTGGAGCTATCTCAAAAGACGAGGATATCTGAATTCGTCTCTCCATTATATGAACTGACAGCTTTTGAAGCTACAGAAGGCAATTTGGTAAAGAATGAAAATGATTATTTGAAAGAGTTGTTAGGGTTAAATTACCGTGAGAATTTTCGTTTTCTCCATTACGTAGAGCAGGAAGAGAATATTGCTTTGCTGAAATGTAAAGATCGAGAAAGAAAAGATGCTATTGATTATTTGTTCAATACTCTTAGCTTCCAAAATCAAGTAGATAAAATTAAAGATTCGATTTCGAAGATCGGCGAACTGTGCGGCGCTGCTGAATCTAGCCGACTAGAAATCTTAAAAAAAGAAATAGAAGCGATTGAGGCGGAGATGTTAGGTGATATTCGCGAGGTGGCATACGCGAAGCTTTTCGCGTGGGGCGACTTTGATTGGGATAGACAACAAGTGCAATTTAAAGAGGGTCAGTATGCTAGCTGGATTGGCGAAGATGGCTTGTTGGAAAAAGTTAAATCACTTATAGGTAATATTGATATTTTCGAACAGGAGAAAAGGAACCGCGAATTAGATGGTTTGATCGGTCAGGAGGCCTCTCTAAAACAAATAATTTTGTATTCGAAGCATTTAAATGATGTTGAACTTTATGTGAATAAATTGAGTATTCGTCAGGAGATCAAAAGAATCTTGGCGGAGTTTGATAAGGGTACCTTAAAATTTGCGTTGGACAAGAATGTGGTTTTAGCAAGGGTTGAATCTGTTTTATCTCATCAAATTGATTTTAAAGCATATGATCGCGTAAAGCAAAATATTGCTGAGCAATCCGCGTCACTAAATAAATTTTCAGAAATTGTGGCTAAGTTAGAAGACTCCAGAAGCTCATTCGCTCGAATATTTACTGCTTTTACGGAATTAAGCAAAGAAACAGAATGCCCGATGTGCGGACATGACTGGGTGTCATTAGATGTATTAAAGCTTCAAATTGAAGTTCAACAGAATCGCTTTCGAAAATTAACGGAAGAATCCGGTAAAGATTTAAAATCACTGGTTGAAAGGTTCGAGGCCGAGTTCATTATCCCCATTAAGAAAATGTTGAATGATTATTTAATTAGCAACCCCATTGATGAGGTTTTTGTAGCTGGGCTTCAAGCTGCGGTTCGCAATCAATCTACACTTATAGCTATTGGTGAGCAATTGCGTCAAAAGGGTATTATTGTTCAGGATTTGGATGAGCCCAAATCGAATTTGGATTCAAAGTTAGCATCTCTAAAAAAAGCATTAGTAGAACAAAAGCGACCTTTAGACGCGACAAAGATAAAGCCGTATTTTGCCGACATTTTTCTGAAATTTTTTAATGAGAAATCAGAATTGGTTAGGGAAATAAGTATTAAAGATATTGATGAGAAAAAAGAGTACATTAAATGGCAGTATTCATTACATCAGAGTAAATCTTTAAAAGATCGAAAGAGAGAATATGATGAAAGTCAGGGGCGCTTCGAGAATGCCTCAAAGATGAAGGATGGGCTAAATAAGCTTAAGAGGATTTACGAGAAATCCCTTTTGGAGTATCAAAGAAAAATTATTGCTGATATTGAAATATTATTTCATTTATATTCGGGGCGGATTGTTCAGGACTGCCAAGAGGGGATGGGGTTATTTATTTCTGATAAAAATGGCATTAGGTTTTTACCCGACCCCAAGAAATCCTATGATGCAATTTTCACAATGAGTTCCGGGCAATTAGCGGTTTTGATTTTAGCTTTTACTTTAACTCTAAATAAAAGATACTCTCAGAATAAAATGTTGTTTATTGATGATCCTGTTCAGACGCTTGATGAGTTAAACATATCGAGTTTGGTTGATTTGCTAAGGAATGAATTTTCTGACCGACAGATATTTTTATCAACTCACGAGGATAAAATGTCTGCCTTTATGAGATATAAATTTCAAAAATATGGTTTAAATACATCCCGTTTGAGTTTTAAAGATATGTATTTCGGGGCAGCTGATGTGTAAAAAAGGTACCGGGTACCAAAGCCGAAAAGTTCTTATTTTCGGCAGGCTCCCTGAAGTTTGAGGCTTCAGTGTTCGCACGGGACAGGTAAGTTTTAATGGCCAAAACCTCCCGCGCACTCTGGATTATTTTTTCGATTTACTTTGCTTAATGATAAGTTCTTTCGCGGACAGCGAATTCTTCGGATTGTCGATTTTAGTAGTAGTCTCACCGTTTGCTTTGACTTTCACTTGAGTGATCTCGATGACATAGCCGTCAGGATCATAGGTGTAGTTGGTGACTTCCTTGCTCCCATCAGCATATTCCGTCCCTTGTTCCATCAACCATCCCTGACTGTTAAAGTCATCCCAGCTTTTGAAAACAAATTGATTATTTTCATCGAAAGAACTCATCTCCCAATGCGTAAGAGTTCCTTCACTGTTGTAAACTGAGGTTGAAAGCGTTCGAGACTTCTGATTGCCCTGGCTGTCCTTTTCTATTTCCTCCGTTATAACGGTCTTTGTGCCGTCCGGTGCAACTGTGACTGTTTCAGTTTTGTTGGGATTGTTTGCAGGCGGATTTTCTGCAGTCCCTTCCATGGGATCCTCAGATGCCGCTGCTAAGGCACCGGGCTGCATAAAATCAGAAAAGGCATCTCCTTGCGTAGGCTGGTCCGTTGAAGTCTCTGGCGCGCTGTTCTCTACCGTGGCAACAGGCTGAACTGGCTCCGCACCTTGTTCAACAAAGCCCATTTCCCCTTGAGCGTGAAGAGGCAGGGAAAGAATGGACATGCAAAAAACAAGATTAAGAGAAAAAAGTTTGAAGTGCTTCATGTGAACCCCCGGGTATTTTATGATTGGAACTTCGGCCACTCACAGAAGGTTATGAGCAACTCTCATGTAAACGATAACACATCCGTTGTTTTACACAAGGAGGAGGGGGGCTGTTCAGCTGAAACAAAAGGATGTTTGGGTTGCAAAAACAAACAACTAAAATTAGGTACCCCTCCCAAACGACCCAAATTCAATAAAAGGATTCACTTCACTTTACGCCGTTTCCTGGGCGGTGAAATATTACTCCCCAGAAGCGTGAGAGTAATATTCACCTGTTGCCGGTAAGCGGTGCTTACCGGCTGCATTCCCGCCTGAAGCTTACAGTTATTCCTCGTGCGATGAAGTGATAACTCCCTAAGGCCGGAGTTTTCACTTCACCTAGTGCTGAAATGAAAAGCTATTTCAGCTGGCTCGACGATGAGATGTTAATCCCCAGGTGCATGAGATTAACATCTCACCTATTGCCGATTAGTAAGGGGCAAGCCTCGGCTTGCCCTCAAACTAATCGGCTGCTTGACTTGTTTTAAGAACAGGGTTAGCCTGTCCACTATGAAAGCGATAAAACCCTTTCCTAAATCCCGGTTTAGCGGCCAGCGAAAAGCAGCGATTTTTACGCTGCTTTTTTTTATTTTCACGGCTGTCCCGGCGTTTTGCCGCTGCGCGCACGCGTCTGAAACAGCTCCGAAAGGCCATCAAATGGCGGTTTCCGGGCATGACTGCTGCGCCAAAAAGACTGCGAAAGCGGGGAATGATTGCGCCGGCCAGTGCTTTTACCACAGTTCGGCGGCTGAACAAGCCGGGCGCTTTCAAGGGATTGTTCCCAGTGCTTCTTTAAATGCGTTTTCAGCCGCAGAGCATTCAGTGCCTGCAGTTTTTCAAGTTCCTCAGGTTTCTTTTGCTCCGGTTTCCGGCAGGGATGTGCTTCCGCCGCAGCCGATTTTTCTGCTTTTTCGCACTCTCCTGATTTGAGATTCTCCCAAAAAAGCCGTTTATTTAAAACTCAGCCGAGATGGGAAAGCAATCTCGGCTGCTCGTCTAATCTTCCACGTAATTATTAACCTAAAGGAGAAAGTCTTATGAAAAAGTCGATTGGATTTTTGCTGGGTTTGTTGATGATGTTGTCTCTTCTTGGAGCCCCCGCGTTTGCGAATCATGAATGTGAAGGCGGGCGCTGCTCCTTTCATGACAAGAAAGGGTGCGATCAAGGGGACGATTGTTCAAGCGAGGGGGAATGTCCTATTGCCGCGAAAATCATGAAGAAGGCAAAATTCTTCCTTTCCAACAAGGAAGCGATCGGGCTTTCTGACGATCAGGTCTCCCAGATCAAGGCCATTAAGAGCACGACCAAGAAGTCCATGATCCGCTCCAAGGCGGAGATGGAAATTTTCCAGATGGATCTGATGGATAAAATGTCAGAACCCGTGCTGGATATGGCGGCTTTAAATGCGTTCATTGATCAAGCTTCAGCCGGTTGGGCGACCTCGGCCAAAGCGACACTCGCTGATTACGCCAAGCTGAGGGCCGTTCTCAATGAGGGGCAAATGAACAAGGCTAAGGAGATCTGGGCCAAGACTGAAAAGTAACCCAGTTCGTTCATTACGACCACCAAAAACGCCGGGGATTTTTCCCCGGCGTTTTTTTTGTCTCTGCCCCGCCAGTCCCGAAAAATCCTATCTTCAGCAGGCCTCCTCGCGCGATGAAGTGATAACTCCCTAAGGCCGGAGTTTTCACTTCACCTTATGCTGAAATGAAAAGCCATTTCAGCTATTTCACCTATTGCCGAAACCCGAAATCGGTTTCGGCTTAAACATACATTCATAACATGCAGACTGTTTTTGCTGCTATTTTTTGCTCTTTTTTTGCTTCTTTTTTGCATCTCTTGGAATGTGGTGTTAAGGTTTTAAAACAGACTTATTAATAGGCTGTTAAAAGTTGTTAAGCAGGTGATGGAAATCGAAATTATTCCAGGAAGACAGAGAGGGATCTCAATCATGAAAAACCACTTCGAAAATCGCGTTCTGGCGGGCTTTCTCGCGGTAAGCCTGGCCTTCTT
Source organism: uncultured bacterium (assembly GCA_964434115.1). Lineage (GTDB taxonomy): Bacteria > Omnitrophota > Omnitrophia > Omnitrophales > Aquincolibacteriaceae > ZLKRG04. The sequence continues at coordinate 425,919 of CAYSSX010000001.1, read as the reverse complement.
TTCAGTTCCGGTCATGCCGGCAGCTCTGGCGGATGGTGGTTCTCCGACCGGGCTTATTACCCCTGTGCAGGAGAAATCCGCCACAACGGACCCAACACAGCAGAAAAACACGGAGCCGCAGGACACGATCCCGCCTGCAGATCTCCACACGCTTTCCCTGGATGACAACCCTATTTCCATGAGTGAACCCCCGAAGCCGGCAACGCGTCCTTTTTCCGCCAAGGCACCCGTTTCCCCGGATGGAAAAGATTTTCTGAGTGTGGAAGTCAAGGAAGGCGGGAAGGCCAGTGTCACGCTGACGCAATACGGTCAAAAGCAGACCTACACCGGCCAGTTTGACGAAGCTACGCAGAGCATCGAGATCGACAATGTCACCAATGGGTATAGCTGGAATATCCTTGTTGAAAAGTCAGGCTCGCAGACTGCCTTGAAACGTTTTGACGTGATCATGAATCAGACCGGTTACAACTATGAACAGCGCTATGGATTTTCACAACAGCGCTTGAGCTACATTGAGTACGCGTCAAGCTCTGAGCGCTATGGCTCCTCCGACTCGCTTTACCGCCGCTCTTTTACTTATGACGCGCAGGGCCGGTGGATGGATCACACGATTTCCGTGAACCGTTCTACCTACAACCCGTCTTTATATGCAGACACAGGGGCAGTGAACAACTCTTTGACTATGGCGGGCGCGGGGCCGGGCAGCAGGCCGGTCACGCAGTATTCCATCTGGACAGACATCGGCAGTCAGGACGCTAATGGCAAACCGGTCAAGACCTCGGTTTCGCTTTATGGCGGTGAAGAGATTCAAGGCATCAAGGATTTGTATCTGAAAGTAAGAGCGAGCCTGGAATCCGGGAACCCTGATTATAAGGAACTCGGACAAATGATGGAATCACACTCCTCGGTTTTTATGAAGACCGCCGTGACTTACGCGGGTCTTCCGGCCGCGTGGAACAACCAGCTTTACAGTGTTGAATCGGTGCGCAATGACGCCGGAATTTATGTGCCGCGTCTTGTCCGCAATAAAAACGATTATCAAAACGTGGACATTGTGGTGAACAGCAACGGCGGAAGCACGCCTGATCAATGGAAAAAGCTCCGGTTCAAGAACTGGCAGAGTGTTGCGGTGGAGGGCCGGAATTACAGCGTGTCATACGGTATGACTTATTCGAACAAAAATGGCATCACGGCAGCGGGCACTTACATGGCGGATGGACGCATGGGCAAGCCTGTGTACGGGCTCAGTTTTAGTTCCTGGTATCAGGACCCGGTGAGCAAAACCTGGCAGCAGGATCAGGTTCTTGTTGAAAACTTTCCGGAAAACCGGAAGGTGAAAATCGGCGGTAAGGCGTGGGAGATTGAGCTCATGGCCGACGGTGTGATCCGTCTGAAGCCGGTCATCGATAATCAAGGCGAGCTTGAAGCCCTGCGCGCGAAAGTGGCGGCGATGATCAATGCCGCGTCTGCCGAGATCTCGCAGTTTCAACAATCCGCGGCTTCAAAAAATCAAGAGGCTGAGAGAATCGCGGGTGTTATCAATCCGCTGGCAAGTGAAGAAGGCGGGCTTTTTGAGAAGATCAATGGTTTTGATAAAAACATCCCGGGAATGCTGGAGATTCTGGAAGCGGCCGCTGGAATTCATGCCAAGGCCAAGCAGGACATTGACGGTGTGACGTGGATCATGAATTGGATGAAGGGTGACGCGGCTCTGGACCAGCAGGACATTAAAGCCCTGATGGCGTATGTTGAGGTGTTGAACAAAATTGCTGCAGCTTTGGTTCCCGGAACAGATCCCTCGGCGTTCAAGGTGCCTGAACATCCGGCGCTTTCCCTTCGGGCCATGGGCCGGCCGGCAGTTAATGTCGATGCTGTGATTGATGGGCTGAAGAACGCGATTGTGTCTGAACGGGGCTTGATCGAAGAAGCGCTGGCCTTGCAGGGCGCGCTTCGCCATGAAATTGAAGTGGCCTCGGAATTCGCCAAAAGGATCAGTCTTAAGGCGGACGGCACGTTCTCTGCGGATATAAACCGCGATGGGATTACCAACAATGATGACTTTACTGCCGCGAAAACAGGTTACGCGCAGGCGCTGAGTGTTCTGGCTTATCTGCCCAAGGAAACGGCAGCTCTTCTTGATCTTAACCAGGATGGAGCGGCTGACGACCGGGACCTTGCGATTTTAATTAAGCGCATTGCAAACGCCATGGATAAGGAAGGGCCGGTGATCGCCAATTTAAAGTTTCCGGCTTTGACCAATAAACTCGAAGTTATGGTGACTTACACGCTGGATGGAATTGCCAAAGAGCAATCGTTCAAGCTCGAACTAGAAGGGGAAAACCACTTTGTTATTACAGCACAAGACGAGGTGGGAAACAAAAGTGAAATGGCTTTCGTCATTACGCGGGATACCACTCTGCCTGTGATCAAGTTGAGGAGCGATGTTCCTAAAGTCACCAATGCCGAGGTTTTGACCGTGCTCTATGCTGTGGATGGAAAAGACATGGAGATGAAGATTGAGCTTAAGCCCGGAATGAATCAGTTTCAGATCACGGCCAAGGACGAGGCTGGGAATATGTCTGTCATGAATTTCGGGGTGCTCCGGGACAATGAGGCGCCTGTGATCCGGGTTCTTTCCCAGATTCCCGCTTTGACCAACCAGAAACACCTTGTGGTGGAGTATGTGATTGACCCGCAAATGACCAATGGCCAAAAACTGCGCGCGGAGTTTGATTTAGAGGAAGGCCCAAACACCCGCACGATTCAAGCCAAGGATGAAGCGGGCAATGTCGGTGTTTATGAATTTAAAATAACGCTGGATACCAAAGCCCCCGAAATCACAAACGTCGAGCATGTGTCCCTGACCAACCAGCTCAAGGCGCTGGTGAAGTACCTGCTGGACGGGATCCCCATGGAACAGACCTTTGAACTTCCGGAAGAGGGTGAAAACCATTTTGTGCTTACGGCTTCAGACGAAGCCGGGAACAAGATCGAAAGAGCGCTTATGATCCGGCGTGACACAAAGGCGCCTGAAATTGCGGTCAAGAGCGAGATCCCTCAAATTACGAACGCCCAGGTGTTGACCGTGCTTTACACCGTGGACGGAAAAGAGATGGAAAAGAAGTTCGAGCTCGCGCCCGGAAAAAACGAGCTTCGCCTAGCGGCCAAGGATGAGGCAGGGAATGCCGCGGAACTCAGTCTTTTTGTGATCATGGACAATGTGGCGCCGGTCATCCGCGTGATTTCCGAGATTCCGTCGATTACAAACCAAAAGCATCTTGTTGTGAATTATCTGGTGGATGGCAATTCCGCCACGGGTGCCGTTCTTAAGGCCGAATTTGATTTGAAAGAAGGCGGGAACGAATTCTCGATTGATGCCATGGATGCGGCAGGGAATAAGGGTTCGTATAAATTCAAAATAACATTGGATACGAAGGCGCCCGAAATTTCGGGTGTCGAGCATGTGTCCTTGACCAATCAGCTCAGCGCGCTTGTGAAGTACCTGGTGGATGGAAAGGCCAAGGAATTGAAGCTCGCGCTGGATCAGGAAGGCAAGAACCGGCACGTGATTACGGAGTCGGATGAAGCCGGGAACCAGACCGAAGTTGTGATTGAGATTGTCCGGGATACCAAGGCTCCGGAAATCGCGATTACGAGTGTGATTCCTAAAATCACAAACGCCCAGGTCCTGTCCGTCCTCTATAAAGTGGATGGAAAGGAAATGGAAAAGCGTTTTGAACTCAAGCCGGGAATGAATGAACTTCAAATTGCGGCCAAGGATGAAGCGGGCAATGCCGCGGAAATGAATTTCGCGGTGCTTATGGACAATGAGGCGCCGGTGATCAAGGTGATTTCCCAGATTCCGTCCCTGACTAACCAGGAGCAGCTTGTTGTTGAGTACATTGTGGATCCGCAAATGTCCAATGGGCAGAAACGCCGCGCGGAGTTTAAATTAACGGAAGGCAAAAACAAACTCAAGATTGAAGCCATGGATGAGGCGGGTAACATTGGCTTTTACGAGTTTGACGTCACGCTGGATACCAAAGCCCCCGAAATCACAAACGTGGAGCATGTGTCTTTAACCAATCAGTTGAAGACCGTGGTGAAGTACCTGCTGGACGGTGTTTCGAGAGAGCAGGCGTTTGATCTCCCGAACGAAGGTAAAAATGAACTTTTGATTACCGCGTCGGACGAGGCGGGAAACAAAAGCGAAATAGCGCTTATCGTGGTGCGCGATACCCAGGCGCCCGCGATTGAGATATTAAGTGATGTTCCGGAAGTCACGAATCAGCGGAGTCTGGTTGTGATTTACACGGCGGATGGGGTCAAAATGGAGAAAACCTTCCAGCTCGCGGCTGGAAAGAATGAACTCCGGATCGAAGCCAAGGACGAAGCGGGTAATATTTCCGAGCGGGTCCTTTCTGTGCTCATGGACAATGCCGGGCCGCAGATTAAAGTGGTTTCCGAAATTCCGGCTCTGACCAATCAGAAACACCTGGTGGTGGATTATGTTTTGGATCCCACAGGCGCCAACGGGGAAATTCTTCACGCGCATTTTGATTTAACCGAGGGTGAAAACAAACTTAAAATTCAGGTCGTGGACGCAGCGGGGAATATCGGCCTGTTTGAATTCAAGGTAACGCTGGACACGATTGCGCCTGAAATCGCGAACATTGAGCATGTGTCTTTGACCAACCAGATGAGCGTTGTGGTCAGCTACACCGTGGATGGCGAAGCCATGCGTAAGGAATTCGCGCTCCAGAACGAAGGGGATAACAAGCTCGCGGTCACGGCGCTGGATAAGGCCGGGAATGAAAGCCGCATCGAACTTCTAGTGGTAAGAGACACCAAGGCCCCTGAAATTACCGGGCTGGAACACGTGTCCTTGACCAACCAGGATAGCGCGGTTGTGAAGTACCTGGTGGACGGTAAGGCCAAGGAGTTGAAGGTTCCGCTTGATCAGGAAGGCGAAAACCGTCATGTCATTAAAGAAGTGGATGGAGCGGGTAACGAGACCGAAATCCGCATTGTGATTACGCGTGATACCATCGCGCCTAAAATTTCAGGTGTGGAGCATGTCTCTTTGAGCAATCGCCTCAGCGAGATCGTGAAGTACCTGCTGGATGGCGAGGCTAAGGAGTTAAAGGTTTCGCTGGATCAGGAAGGCGATAACCGGCACACGATCACAGCCGTGGATAACGCGGGAAACAAGTCCGAAGTGGTGGTGAGTATCCGCCGCGACACAATTCCGCCCGCGATCAAGATCACGAGCGATATTCCTGAAACAACGAACCAAGCTACGCTGAAGGTGCTTTATACCCTTGACGGCGGAAACGAGATGGAGAAAACATTCAGCCTTGTGGAAGGCCTCAACGAAGGGTTGTTTATCGAGCATAAAGACGAGGCCGGGAATATAGGCCGCAGTGAAATACGCGCGATTACTTATAAACCGGACGCGCCGCAGAACCATAGACCTGTGGCCAATGCGGCCAGTTTTAAAGTGAATCAGAATGGCGAGATCACCGGCTTTGTCACGGGCAGTGACGAGGACGGAAACGTTCTCTCCTTCGCCGCAGCCTCTCAGCCCAAACACGGCAGGCTTGAAATCAATGCCGAGACCGGCGCGTTTACGTACAAACCGGACGCTGACTACAGCGGGACCGATGAGTTTTCGTTTACCGTCAATGACGGGAAAGAAATTTCAGAGGCCGCGGTGATCGCGTTTGAAATCATACCGGCCGGGCATGTCCCGGTGTTCAAATCCATCCCTGGCGCATCGGTTCTGCCCGTGGAATCTTTGGCCGCGAAAGTCAGCGCTGTGCTTGAGGCCTCTGATCCTGACGGCGGGGCCGTGACCTTCAGCATTAAGGAAATTCTTAGGGACGGAGTGAAGGTTAATACGCCGGCGCGCATGACTTTGACCAGCGACGGAAAGTTTGACTGGACGCCGGAACCCGCGCACGCCGGGCAGTATGTGATTACGTTTTCCGCCAAGGATATTGAGGGCTATAGCGCGGAGCAGCAAATGAGCCTGGATGTTAAGACACCCGCGATCTGCGCGGGGAATTCCGAAGTCTGCACGTTCCTTAAAGCTCAAGCCGCACTGGGTCTTGCTGCCGGAAACGTGGGGGATTATTACCACAACCGTGACGGCAAACACACGGACTTCGGCGTTTCCTCTCTGCCGCAGTTGAGCCGCATGAATGATGGCTGGGCCGCGGAATACGCGACTTATCCGGACCGTGTCATTATCGGAAATTCCTCCACGTCCGGAAGTGCCGCGGGAACTTCAAACCCTGGCTCTTTGGAATCGAGCTATGGGGCGCAGGCCACGTACAATCAGTACCGGGCGAATGCTCTGTATTTGTATCCGGAGCACATTGACCACGATGCCGTGGACTATTATTTTTCAAACAACGCCTACCTTCTGACTTCCCAGGGTTCGTCGGGCAGTGAAATGGATGAGGTGACCAAACTTTTGTACACCCTCGCGGCCTTCCGTCCGGAAGTGAAGAAGACGCTTAAGGAAAAAGGCCTTTTGATGCCGACCCTTGAAATGATTTTCCGTATGACACGGGTGGGCGGTGATGAGGATAAGTACCTGACGGGCGAAGCCCACCCAAGGGCTTTTAATGACAGCGGTAATTTCATGGCCATGGTGCGTATGGCTAATGCTATGACGTTGGACGATATTCCCGCGTTTGCCCAGATCAAGGTTGAGGACGAAAACTTTGGAGGCACGGGCAATTTTGACAACAAAACTGAAAAGATGTACGACACACCCGCTGCGGTTTCGAGGATTCACAGAGGTTTTGAGTATACCAAGACCATGATTGTGGACGCGGGGGCAAGCTTTGACGTGAACGGTCATCCGCTTGAATTTGACTGGCGCGTGCTTCGTGGAGACGCTGACCACGTGCGGATTACCAAGCTGAACGACGAAGGCTCACGCGTGAAAATCGAAATTGATTATCACGAGGAAGCGTCTGCGCCCGGATCTTCCCTGGGAAGCTCCATTCTGTCAAACCGCGTGGACGTAGGTTTGTTCGTCAACAACGGACATACCTGGTCTTCACCCGCGTTTATCAGTTCCACGACCATGCGCAATGAGACGCGCGATTACGATGCCAACGGTGTTCTTAAGGAAATCCGTTATGACGCGGATGCTTTGTCAGGCCAGCTGGGTTTTGCCAAGGGCTGGGTCAAGGACACTTTTAACGAGAGCGGCGGCTGGACCCGGCTCATGAGCGACGGAAAAACCATTGATTTTACGGCTGGCGGGTATCAAGTGCTGACCAAGGATGCCCAGGGGCGTGTGCTGAGTGCAAAGGCCGTGACTTACGCCTACAGTTCCTCCACCCGGAAAATCGGTTTTACACCTTCCGGGAACGTGGCGTTTTATGAGTACGCGGATGATTCGGACCGCAAGGGCCGTATCTCCATGATTGAAACAGCGTCTTACCGGGGGCGTATGATTTACAACGCGGACGGTCAGCTGACTGGCATCAAGGTAGAGTCTTTGGCCGGGCAATCGCTTAGCCGCGTTACTTTCGGAGCGGACGGCGCGGTGTTTCTGTCTGCCGTCGAGGGAGAAAGTTCTCTCAGGATTTCCGGCAACCGGACCTTGGGTGAGCTGATTGAGATGGCCGGCTCGGGCGCAGCCGTGATTCACATTCTGTTCAAGACCGCGGAACTTCTCGCCGCGGAAACCGGAGTGGCGGCCGCGGAGTTTGAGCTTCGCAACATGAGTTTCAGCCAGTCTCCCACAGACTCGCCGTACGATGGTTATATGGGAAATCTGAGCATGATGTTTCATAACATCCGCTCGGGCAAGGATTCCTGGGCCTATAGCTGGACCCAAAGAGCCTATCCTCTGGATCTTTACCCGGACTATCCTTCCCAGCAGGGTTTTCACGTGGCGCTTCTGAACACGGCGGGTAATTCCTACACCTATCATGACTTCTCCATGGCAGGTGCTTTTATGGGAACCCACGCGCAGGACTATGAGGCCAAGATGAAAATCCGCAATCTCGCGGCCTTTCAGTTTGAAAAGGATTCGGGATTAAGCGCCAAGGACTACACCTTTGTGGTGAGCGGTTCCGGAGGGCGTGACGGTGCCGACGGGTCAGGACAGGGTCCTGGCAACAGCGGATACCGCATTGAAGTACGTGGAAAAGAGGGGAATCTCGTTTCCGTGTATGAGGTTAATTTGCGTCCCTACTATTCGGGCAGCAATGGCACTGTGACGGGCAAAGGCGGGACAATGTACGTGATTAACGATGCCTCTCACAAGGATGACCTTCTGGGCTACATTCTCCTGAACGGTGAATATAAGCTCGCCTGGGAATCTCACCAGGGAGTCGAGACGTGTCATAACCACGATGTTTGTTAGGCAGCCGACAAGTCTTCGACTTGTCGGCAAAGCCGTTCCCGAGGCTTCAGTCGGGAATGGGTCAGAGAGAGGACAAGTCTTTGACTTGTCGGCAAAGCCGTTCCCGAGGCTTCAGTCGGGAATGGGTCAGAAAGATAACAAGTCTTCGACTTTCGGCTCGTACGATGAAAGTTAGTCCCCAGAGGCATGTGACTAACTTTCACCTGTTGCCGACAACCTAAAGGTTGTCGGCTAGCTGATTGACAGTTCCTCTTTGTAAGAGTAGGCTATAAGTATGGAAACGCAGAGGTCATTTTTTAGAAGTTCGTTTCACAGCCATCGAAAAGCAGCGGTTTTCACGCTGCTTTTTTTTGTTTTCGGCGCTGCTGCGGCGGGGTTTTGTCCGTGTGCGCACGCGGCTGAACAGACTGCGGTTGTGACCAAGGCGGTTTCGCACGCCCATGACTGCTGCCCCAAGACCGCTTCAAAAGAGGCAGCGAAGGATTGTTCCACAGAGGGCTGTTTGCATCACCGCAGTGCTTCCGCGGATTCCAAGGTTGATTTCGCGGTCCTTTCCGCGCCTTCCACTCAGATCGAAACTGTTTTACCCGCTGTAGAATCACCGCTTTTTCTCGAAGGCCTGCGCGCCTTTTCTTATCAGACCGATGAAGGGCAAGCCGTTCGACCGGAGCCCCTCTATGTCCTTTTCCGTTCTCTCCTGATTTAACCTTCCTGGATTTCCTGTCCGTCTTTCGTTCCCGTAGTCTGTCTAAAAAAAAGTGTTCACGGGGGAAGGTTATGAATCCGTTTCTAAAATCTGTTTTGGCTGGGTGGGCTTTGGGTCTGGTGATTTCTGCCGGAAGCGCTTTCGCGTTTGCCGCGGAGCCCGCAGCCGCACCGCTTGTGCTTGAGAATCTTGAGAGGGAAGCTCTTGAAAACAATCCTTCTCTTGCGGCCGCTGAGGCCCGCTGGCAGGAAGCTCAAAAGAAAATTGCCGTGTCCTGGGCTTTGCCTGATCCCACCGCGGGTATGGACTTGATGGGCTCCGAAGTAGAGACCCGCACCGGCCCGCAGATGCAGAACTTTGAAATCACCCAGGAAATTCCATTCCCCGCGAAATTGTGGAAAAAGCGGGCGGCCGCGAAGGCTGAAGCCGAGTCTGCCAAGAGTGAGTACCTTGCCGTGCGGCGAGCCTTGATCCGGGATGTCCGGAAAACCTTTTACGAATTGTACGGTGTGGATGAAGCCCTTTCCACGCTTGAAGAAATCCGTTCGGTTTTGAACAAATTCGAGGGCGTGGCCCAGGCCCGCTACGCAAACCGTTCAGGCGCCCAGCGCGACGCGGCAAAGGCGCAGGCGGAAGTGTCGCTGACGCTGGAACAGAATTATATTTTGATTCAACAGCGAGAGGCCCTTACGGCCCGGTTGAAAGTTTTGCTGAACCGGGGGCCTTTTGAAGAACTGGGTTCCGCAGAGAAACCCGTTAAGCCGGAAGTGAAGGAAACCTTTATCGAATTATTAAACCAGGCCATTGAGAAAAGAGACGAGATTAAAAAGATGGAGGCCCTGCTTGAAAAATCACGGGCCGAGAAGTCGCTGGCTGTGATGCAAAACCTGCCGGACCTCAATGCGGGGTTCCGCTATACGCGGGTGGGCAGCGGGATGACCACAGACCCTGAGGACGGGAAGGACAGCTGGATGTTTCCTCTCTCGATTACGGTGCCGCTCTGGCAGAACCGGATTGTGCCGGAGATTTTAGCTTCCGGAAAAGCCGTGGACGCCGCGGCCGCGGAGGTGCATGCGGTCCGGAACGAAACTTTTTACGAGGTCAGGGAAGCCTACACGCGTTTTGAAGCCGGCTCCACGGTGGCGCTTCTTTACGAAACCGCCGTGCTGCCTCAGGCAAAACTTGCGCTGACTACGGATCAGTCCGCTTACGAATCAGGCAGCGCGGGATTTCTGGAACTCCTCGACAGCCAGCGCGTTTATTTGAACGCGCGTTTGGCGTATGCGCGTATTTACACCGAACTCTTAAAAAGCCACGCGGACCTTGAATGGGCCAGCGGCGCGGATCTTACCGGAGGTGAGTCATGAAACGTTTGTTCCTGAAAGCGGTCCCTTTTCTGATTGCTGCTTTTTTTCTGGGCGCAAGTTTTGGGGCGAGCGGCTGTACAGACTCCGGACATCAGCATGTTAAAGATGTTTACACCTGTCCCATGCACCCGCAGATCCGCTCCGATAAGCCGGGGAGCTGCCCGATTTGCGGAATGACGCTGGTGAAGGTCGAAAAGACTGAAGCGCCCGCCGCGGTTCCGGGGCGAAAGGAAATGACGCTTGAAGAGTTTCTGGCCTTGAAGCCTGGAGAAGTCTGCCTGCTGCACAAATGCAAAATGGGGAAGTGTGTTTTCACGCACACCGAAGAATCCGCCAGGCTCGGCAAATGCCCGCATTGCGGCGAAGATCTTGGGATCGTGATCACGGGGCTTATGCCCAAAGGGTACGCGGCGGTTCAGGCTTCGGCGGACAAGCTGGAAGCCATTGGCGTAAAAACCGGAAGCGTGGAGAAGAAACGGGTTTCGAAAACCTTGCGCACATCGGGGCGCATTGCCTCAGACCCGGAGCTTTATCAAGCCCAGCAGGAGTATCTTGAAGCGCGCAAGGCCTGGGAGAAAACGACAGACACGCATCCTGAAATCCGGGCGCAATCCGCCAAGCTTGTGGATTCCGCGAAAATCAAACTGCGGCTTTTGGGGTTGAACGAAGAGTTGATTGCAGAAATCGACAAGGCCGGGGCGCCCGACCGGGCGCTTTTGTACACGGATGCGGGAGAACGCGCGTGGCTGTACGCGCCGGTTTATGAATTTGATATTCCGCTGGTGAAAACGGGTGCCGCGGTCACAGCCGAGATCCCATCGCTTCCGGGCAAGGTGTTTACGGGAACTGTGCGAGCGCTGGACTCTGTGCTGGACCCCGCGTCACGCTCGGTCCGTTTCCGCGCGGAGCTGCAGAATACCGACGGTCTTTTGAAGCCTGAGATGCTGGCCAATGCCGCGGTCGCGGTGGATCTTGGCGAAAATCTTGTCGTGCCCTCCGAGGCCGTTTTCTCAACCGGGGATAAAAATATTGTTTTTGTCCAGGCTGGAGAAGGGCAGTTTGAGCCGCGCAGCGTGACGCTGGGCGCTTCCGCGGACGGCGTCTATGTGATTCAGGCCGGATTGTCCGAGGGAGAGCGGGTCGTGACCAGCGGCAACTTCTTGATTGATTCGGAAAGCCGCCTCAAATCGGCTTTGCAGAGTTCGGGTTCCGCGGGAGGGCATGATCATGGAGCCTGAAAAATTTCCCCGCCGTGACGGCGTGATCGAAAAGATCATTGAGTTTTCGGCCAAGAACAAATTTCTGATTTTTATCCTGACGATTGCGGCGATGATGGCGGCTGTGAACGCGGTGAAGACCATTCCTCTTGACGCGATTCCGGATTTGTCCGACACGCAGGTCATTATCTACTCGCGCTGGGACCGGAGCCCCGATATTCTTGAAGACCAGGTGACGTACCCGATTGTGACATCGCTTCTGGGTGCGCCGAAAGTGAAGGCTGTGCGCGGTTTTTCGGACTTTGGATTTTCGTATGTTTATGTGATTTTTGAAGACGGCACGGATCTTTACTGGGCGCGCAGCCGGGTGCTGGAATACCTGAGCAAGATTTCCTCACGCCTGCCGGAGGGCGTTAAGACTGAATTGGGGCCTGATGCGACGGGCGTGGGCTGGGTGTTTCAGTATGCTTTGGTGGACAAGAGCGGAAAAAACAATGTGCAGGAGATCCGGTCCTTTCAGGACTGGTACCTGCGCTATCACTTGCAGAGTGTGCCCGGCGTCGCGGAAGTGGCGTCCATGGGCGGTTTCGTGAAGCAGTATCAGATTACGCTGGACCCGAACAAGCTGCAGGCCTACAACATTCCGCTTTCCAAGGTGATTGACGCGGTGCGGGACGGCAATCAGGAAGGCGGCGGGCGTCTGATTGAGTTCTCAGGCGCGGAGTATATGATCCGCGGCCGCGGGTACGCGAAGTCGGTCGAGGATTTTGGAAATATTGCTGTGGGTGTGGATGACAAAGGCACACCGCTTTTGATCCGCCATTTGGGTTCCGTGGGAACCGGCCCTGAAATCCGCCGGGGCGTAACGGATCTTGACGGGCTTGGCAATACGGTAGGCGGCACGGTGATTATGCGTTCGGGTGAAAATGCTTTGAATGTGATCAACCGCGTCAAGGAACGCATCCGCGAACTCAAAGGTTCTTTTCCTGCGGGTGTGGAACTGGTCGTGACCTATGACCGCTCGGAACTTATCAAGAACGCGATTCACACGCTGAAGCACCAGCTGATTGAAGAAATGCTGATTGTCAGCGCCGTGATCCTGATTTTTCTTTGGCATTTTCCCTCGGCCGTGATCCCGATTGTCACGATTCCTATTTCTGTGCTCCTGTCGTTTATCCTGCTGAAGGGAATGAACATCACTTCCAACATTATGTCGCTGGCCGGAATCGCGATTTCTATCGGCGTCTTGGTGGACGGCGCGATTGTGGAAGTGGAGAACGCCTACAAACGCCTGGAAGAATGGAATGAAGGCGGACGAAAGGGGGACTTTCACGCGGTGCGTCTGCAGGCGTTGAAAGAAGTCGGGCCTTCGGTGTTTTTCTCGCTGCTCGTGATCGCGGTTTCATTTCTCCCGGTTTTTACGCTGCTCGATCAGGAAGGGCGTTTGTTCACGCCGCTGGCCTGGGCCAAGACGCTGGCCATGCTGATGGCCGCGATTCTGGCTGTGACGCTGGACCCCGCGCTGAGAATGATGTTCACGCGCATGGACCCTTTTAAATTCAAATCGCCGTGGCTTTCCAAAGCCGCGACCACGCTCTGTGTCGGGACGTATTACCCCGAAGAGAAACACCCGGTCAGCCGCCGTTTGTTCGCGCTCTATGAACCTGTGTGCCGCTGGGTGCTCCGTCACCGCAAGCAAACTTTGGCCGCGGCCTTTGCGCTGGTCTTGACCACGATTCCTGTTTTTATGCGGCTGGGTTCGGAATTTATGCCGCCTTTGTGGGAAGGGGACATTCTCTATATGCCGACCACTCTGCCCGGTATTTCGGTCAGTGAAGCCGAGAAGCTTCTCATTAAACAGGACCAGATTCTCAAAAGTGTTCCTGAAGTCAAACGGGTGTTCGGCAAAGCGGGCCGTATGGAAAGTTCCACGGACCCCGCGCCTTTTTCAATGGTTGAGACCGTGGTGCTTCTAAAGCCCGAATCTGAATGGCGGATGAAGAAACGCTGGTATTCCTTTTTACCGGATTTTCTGGAAGGGCCTTTCCGCCTGTTTCAGCCAGCACGCCTGACGCGTGAAGAGTTGATCAATGAAATGGACCGTCTGCTCAAACTTCCGGGCATCACGAATGCCTGGACTCTGCCCATTAAAAACCGGATCGATATGCTTTCGACAGGGGTGCGCACGCCCATCGGAATCAAGGTGCTGGGCTCCGATGTGGTGGAGATCGAAAAAATCGGCTCGGAAATCGAGGCGCTTCTCAGGAACCTTAAAGGCACCCGCAGTGTTTACGCCGAGCGCGCGGCCGGAGGGTATTTCCTGGATTTTCAAATTAACCGGGAAGCGATTGCCCGCTACGGGATTTCGGTTCAGGATGTTCAGACCGTGATCATGTCCGCGGTGGGCGGCGAGAATATCACGACCACGGTGGAGGGGCCGGAACGCTACCCGGTGAATGTGCGTTACGCGCGCGAATTCCGTGATGACCTTGAGAAACTGAAACGCGTGCTGGTGGCCACGCCTTCGGGCCAGCAGATCCCGATCGGACAGCTCGCCGAACTGCGTAAGCTCACAGGGCCGGCCATGATCCGCAATGAGAACGGCCTCAAAGCCGGATACGTGTTTGTGGACATGACGGGCCGGGACATCGGGTCGTATGTCAAAGAAGCCAAGGCTCTTGTGGAAAAGGAAATCAAATTGCCGGCGGGTTACGCGCTGATATGGAGCGGGCAGTATGAAAATATGATCCGCGTGAAGCAGCGTTTGAAGACCGTGGTTCCGCTGACGCTTTTTTTGATTGCCCTGCTTTTATACATGAACACAAAATCCGCGGTGAAGACAGGGATCGTGCTTCTCGCGGTTCCGTTTTCGCTGATTGGAGCGGTGTGGCTGCTGTGGGCGCTGGGTTACAACCTTTCGATTGCGGTGTGGGTCGGAATGATCGCGCTGATGGGGCTGGATGCGGAGACCGGCGTCTTTATGCTTTTGTTTCTTGATCTCTCGTATGAAGACGCGGTGCGCAAAGGAAAGATGCAAAACGAAAAAGACCTTGAAGAGGCGGTGGTGCACGGCGCCGTAAAGCGCGTGCGCCCAAAGATGATGACCGTGGCCGCCGCCTTTATGGGGCTGCTTCCCATTCTGTGGGCCACAGGCGCGGGTTCAGACGTAATGAAGCGGATTGCGGCCCCGATGATCGGCGGTCTTACCACTTCGTTTCTGCTGGAGCTTTTGATTTACCCTGTACTTTTTTATATCTGGAAAAGAAAAGCCCTGCCAAAACCTGCTTTTTAAAGGGTTTTCCCCAAATCGACCCCTGTGTTTTTAACCCTCCCGGCGCTTCTAACTTTATTTCTAAACCGCTAGCAAAACCTATCATTGGGCTTCGAAAATTATCAAAAATTGCATTTCTGGGGCATTTTTATTAAGGGAGTCAAACTCACTCCCATGAAAAAAATCGAGTTCCTAAAGGTGTGTTTAGAAGATGACAAAGAGCAGCCTTCTTAACAAGGGCATTGCTGTGTGGGCCGCTGTGTTTTGTGCGTTTCCAATCCCGGATTTCTGCACCCGGGGTTTAAAGACTGGGGTTCTTGATGAAGAGAACGTTTGTTAAACTATAGGGAATGTACCGGATGCTGAAACGCTTCACTGCGGGATCAACCGCTTTCCTTTTCTGCCTTTCCTTGATGGCACCGCCCTGCGTTCAAGGCGCGGAATCACCAGCGTCTGCGTTTAGAATTGAAAATCCGGCAGTGCCGGACAGCCTTGGCCATGTCGAGAGTCTTTCTTCCGGAACACGCCCCGGCGCGCTGATCCTTCTGCAGGACGCCCACGAAGCCGCGAGCGCCCAAAAAAGCCTCTGGCAATTGATCGAGTATTTTCAGAAAGAAGCGGGCGTGGAAAGCGTTTATCTGGAAGGCGCTTCCGGCGAGCTGGATCCGCTGCTTCTAAAAACTTTCCCGAACCGTAACCTGCTGCAAAAAGTCCTTGAGGAATACCTTGAGGCGTCCGAGCTGCCGGGATCCATCGCGGCCGCGGTGCTGAGTCCGAATCCCGGCCGTTTTGAAGGCGTTGAAAAATGGGCGCTTTATGAAGAGGGGGTTCATCTTTTTCTTAAGGCGCAGTCGGACAGGCAAGCTCTTCGAGCTGATTTTTCCCGGCGCCGGGAAAATCTGGAAAAACAAAAAGCCGCGGTTTATAGCCCGGAACTTTTGGGGCTGGATCAAAAGCTTGAAACCTTTGCTGACGGCAGCTCCAGTCTTTTAGAAGTCCTCGAAGCCTTGGCTGGATTCAAAGCCCCGCCGCCGGGTTCCGAGATTGAGGCCTTGCTCGCGGCCGCGCACCGAAAACCCGGGGACAGCGCTGGGGCAGAGGCGCTGCTGAGACAATGGTCAGACGACCTGAGAAAGGCCCTGCTTAAGCGGTCTGACCGCGAGACCGCTGGCTCTGCCCGTCTTTTTGAAGAACGCTGTCAGCAGTATCAGACGTCCGGGATGGACGCCGCGGCTTTCGCGCATTTCCTTCAAGATTTTTCGGTAAAGCTTCACCTTGATGTTTCCGCCCCGGAAGGCGCCGGGCATTGGATCCGTTCCGGAAAGCGGCTGGCCGAGATTAAAGGCGCTCAAATTTTTCAGGACCTTGAAAGCTATACCGCTGAAGTGAAGCAGGTTTTGATCGGGGCAGATGAAAAGGCCAAGGCCCTCGACCGGGAAAACCGGCGGCTGAATCTTCTGGAAAAACTGGCCGCGCTTGAACTGTCCTCAAAAGATTGGGAAGAACTGAACCGCGGAATTCCCGAATTTAACCCGGAAGAAGAAGGGCTTTGGAATTCTCTGGCCCACGCGAAGCGTTTTTATGGCAACGCCCGTGAACGCGACCAGGTTTTCTACCGGCGCGTGAAAGCCGATCTTGAAAAAGGCCGTGCGGCAGTGCTCGTGGCCGGGGGTTTTCACACGGAAAACCTTCTCAGGGCCGCGCGCGGGGACGGCTTTTCCGTGCTGCTGGTGACACCCGTGATTTCCGGGCTTCCCGAGGAGGGGCTTTACGAGCGCCATATGAATGGGGGCGTCAGCTGGAGCGCCTACCTCAAAGAAGCGGACGGAAAAATTCCGCTGTACGAGGCTTTTCACCGCGCGGTCCGGGACCGTCTTCTTGCGGAAGCAGAGCGGAACCGCGAGGCGCTTTTGAGTGAGTGGCAGGATAATCTTGTGCGTGAGCTTTCGCGGCAAAACCGTGCCCGGGAAATTTCGGACTACGCGCGCCTGCTTCAGGAGACAGGGCTTGAGGATTCAAGCGCGGGCTACCGCATGGCCTGGGAGAATAATATCCGGCGTTTTGTGGACGGCCTCAGGCGTTTAAAAGACAGCGGAGATTTGAAAGGCCCAAAGATTCAGCAGCTTCTTGAGCCGTCGGCGATTCCCAGCCGGACTGTTCTCGCCGGGAATCTCGTCAGAGGCTCGGCGATCCGCGTGAGCGCCCTTAGGACCGAACGTTTGTCTCGAGGCGCATGGGTACGGGAGAGTAAACGCCAGCCCGGCGCGGTTTTACCCCGTTCAGAATTGAGAAGCGATTCGGAGAACCTGGAAAGTTTCCCGCGCGTGCTGATAGGCGTTCCTCAAACACCCGACGATTTTTATGAGTATGCCGCGATTGCTGCGGATGAGATCAGGCTGCGGGTTGAAGGTTATCTGGGTACGGATAAAAACAATACGCGCCAGCGGATTCTGGATGAAATCCTTCCGTCCGTGCAGGAGGAGATCCGCCGCCGCGGGGACATTCAGAAAATCGCGGACGGATTAAGTTTGGCCGTAAGGTCCTTTCCGGCACCTCCGAAACAAGCGGGGGATACGGTTAAACGCGTTAAAGCGGTGCTTGGAAATATCGGCCGGAGCGTTCAAAGCGGCAAGCGGAATGTCCTGCGCGCCGAACTGCGCAGTGAGGAAATGCCGCTGCCCCCGATTGCCGAACTTGATGCCGCGGGCAGGAATACGGTCTGGATGCTGGAAGAGTCAGAAGATTATCTTTTGGGACAGGGGGAGAGAGCGGTTTACTATTTAGGTTCTTATGAGGGGCGGCCTGCGGCCTTTGGCGTGGCCAAAGTCAATCCTGAGGCTTATATGCTTCAGCGCCCGGTGCTTGAGAAATTTCTGGGTTCGCCTGATCTGCCGCAGCTCAGAGCCGTAATTCCTGACAGCTCCATCCTTGTTTTCGAACCTCTTCCGCCGGGCGGTGCCGTGATGACGGATGCCGTGGGAGTGATGAATGAGTGGAGTCTTGTGCAGCGGGCAAGTGTCCTCAGGCGGATTTCCGAAACTTATCTTGTTCTGGCTCAAAAAGGTGTTCTGCACCGGGACCTGAAGCCTGACAACATTTATCTGCCCCCTGAAATTTTCAAGAATACTTCCTGGACTGAAGAAGACCTCAAAAATCATCCCCCCATTATTTTTGATTTTGAACTTTCGATGCTTTTTCAGCCTGGCACGAACAAGCCCGCAGCGTCTCATCAAGCGCAGTACGAACTCGAGGTGCAAAAGGGTATGGAGGCCGTGACCCAGACTTATGCGCCTTACTCTGACGACATTTTGAAGACAGCTCTAGAGAAGGCTGATATGCGTGAGGGTTCCAAAGTATTTCAGCATAATCCGCATATGGATCTTTTCGCGTTCGGCGTGATGACGGCCTGGATGTTCGGCCGCGATGTTACCGGAATGCAGGCCCAGCAGAAGCTGGATGAAGATATTGTGAACTCTCATCTTCCGGACCCGCTTAAAACCTTTTTGAAAGAGCTATTGGACAAGGATTTGGTTGTGGCGGATGCGGCTGAAGCCTGGGCAAGGGTGATTCAGGAAATCCAGAGGATCGAGGAATACTATGGCGCGGAGTTTGTGGAGGCCGAACCAGCCTCCCTGGATGATACGGATTTTCAAATTGGCCCGGCCGTCAACGCGCCCACGCGGGAGATGACGATTGTGGACCACGAATATGATCCCACGATTCAGCTTGGTTCCGCTTATCAGGAATCGAATTTTAAACTGGACCCGGCCTTGGAAGCGCGCCTCGCGGAGTACACGGACAAGGCGCTGGCGCTGACCAAGGAAATGGAAACCGGCGGAGCGGAGGACGTGTCCCGTGTGAGCCGTGAACTGGTCAAGCTGACACGGGAAACCTGGTCAGAGGATGACCTTGTCTCACAGGAAGGAAAAATCCGGCATTGGCTGGAAAAAAGACTGGGCGGCAGCAATCAGCTTTTGACCGGAGAACGCTACTACGATGTCTCAGGCCGTGCGGCTGAGCTGAATCACCGCATCCTGATGATGTTAGGGTTTGACAAGCCGGAGGGCTTGACCCGGATTTACCTCGGAGGCGATGGCGTCAATGAAATGGCCTTTGAAACAGACCTTGAACACGCGGCGGTTTATCCCATGAACCGCTACCGGTTCTTGTCGGACGAAGAATATCCTTTAAGCGAAGAGCTCATGAAAATGACAAACCTTCCCATCGAAGACGATACGGGAAAGTTTGTGGATAGACCCGATCCCCTGAAGCGCTCTGCCTTGATTGTGAAAGAAATATTGTCCAAGGGGATTGTCTATACCGTGACCCGGAAAATTCTTGCCGCGGCCGCGGCCGAGGATACCACGCCGGTTTATAAGCTGGAGCAGAGAAATCCCGCGCTCTTTTACGCGAATCTGAGCCGTCTGTTTGACCGCGAAATGTCCGAAGGAACCTTTCAGAAAGAGCTCGCGGACGAGATCCTCAAGAAAATTAACCGGCCGAGGGATGAAAAAACACCTGAAGGGGAAGCTCTTCTGCGCTTCTATACAAGCCAGCTCAAGGTTCTGGAAGAGAGAAATGTTTTCGCGCTCAAGGCCCGGGAGATTTACGAAGACTTCCGCAGGCTGTTTCCGGGATCCGGCCCTTTTCAGTTTGTCGATATCGGTGTTCAGGGCGCGCAGCAATTTTTTATCGCGTCAGCGGTCCTTCATTTTGAAAAGGAAAAAGCGCCGCTGTTCTATCAGCGGATCGGCGCGCACTCCGGCGCCGTGCTCGCAAGCTATCAATTCACCGATATCACGGATGCGGATGATATGGCGGCGCTGGAACATTACCGGCTTTTTTATTACGCGCCGGAGGATTCGTTGAAAGCGCGCCAGCCGGTTTTCCGTCAGGCCCCGGCAGAGAGCCTGATTGCAACGCTCCAGCTTTTTATGATGGCGCAGCACGAAGTCAAACAGCGCCAGAAAGTCGAGGAGATTGCGCGCTTTGTCAGGGACTTTTCTGATAAAGGTTTTGTGATGGTCGATATGGACGGCACCTTGACGCATCACCCGCAGACGCTTGAAATGGAACCCCGGACCACGGATGAAATTGTCAGGCTTTTGGTGCGGGGCGTTCCGGTGGTGGTCAATACGCTAAACTCCGCGGATGAAATGCGGCGAAGGGTTTTTTACCCGGTTCTTAGCCGCCTTGAAGAAGTCGGCCGTGCGGATGCGATACAGCACCTTGGCGGGTACGGCAGGGTGGCCAGCGAGTATGTGGACCGGGAAGACGGCCGGACGCCGATGATTTTTGTGGTCATGTCTCCGGAGGGAGTGCCCACCTATCACCCGCTTGAAGGGCGTATGAATAAGGCTGAAACCACGCGTCATTTCCAGAATCATACGGGCCGGAAAAAATTTGTTTTCCTGGATGATCAGTTTGGGCCCGGCGGCTATGCCCGTTTCGCGCTCGACGTTGAAGGCGGTTATTTTCTGGATATTGAGAACAGCCGCAACAGGACTTCGGAGCGCGCGGTCAAAGACAGGGGCGCGGTGAACCTCACAGGCACCCAGAAATGGCTGAGGCTGATCAACTATGCGATTGATACGCAGCCCGGAAACCGCTCCGAATTGAGAGAGGCGGCGCCGGAGGCTTTGTACAGCATCGGGGATATGAAGGAAGTGGCTGAGCGGCTTGCGCCGGATGCGGCTTTCCGCGGTCCTGTCAATTCCGGTGCCGTGGATCGGCTCGCTCAGGCGGAAAATCTGACGGATGTTGAAACAGGTCTTTTGTCGGCCATGCTTGATCTGGAATCCCGCCGCGATGCGGAAGTGAAATCCGCGGCTGCGCGCATTCAGGCTTCGTCGGCGGCTGTGGACCAGGCGCTTGCCCGGGCGTATCAGCGCTTGCAAAGTAAATTTCCGGACCGACGCGTGAATCTCGCGCTGGATCTTCCGCTGGAAAAGGACGGGGCCTGGACCGCTGATCTGGAAGCGGCGCTGAAAAATTCCGCGGGCTGGATTGACCGGCTGACGTTGTCTTCTTCGGAAGCCCTGGAAGGGGAATTTCATATCGCCGAAAGCCTGGTCCGGGTTTTTCAAAACGCGGGAATTAAAGGGATCCAGCCGGATGCCCGGCTTGAACGCGCCGAGAAACTGCGGGACATTTCAGGACAGAAGAAACTCGGGCTGGTGGCGCTTTCCGGAAATTCAAAAATCGTCAGCGGGAAAAACTGGGTTTGGGCCATTGAACACAGCGGCGATCTGACAAAATTAAATGCTCTGGAAAGGGCGGCCTTGTTGAAGCTCAAAGTGTTTTTGGCGCTGGCCGTGGCGCTTGAAGAGGATTTGCTGCCGGCAGAACTTCTGCGGGAGTACGGTCTTGAATCCCTGTTTGGCGGGGCGTCGTTTGATCTGAGTCAGAACAGGATCGGGATTATGCTCGAAGCCTTCCACACCTTCATGCTCAGCGAACAGTCGATCGCGGCGTCCGCGTAAGGTGCGCTTACAGCGATTCTGCGTAGCGTATTTTTTCGTCGGAAGTGCGTTTTAAATCCCAGGTAAGCCCCACCTTAGAAAGCGCGTAAATAAGCCATTTGCTGGGATCCCAGTGATACCATTTCACGCCGTTGCGGTAGTCGGAAGGAAAACGGTGGTGAAAATTGTGATAGCCCTCGCCGTTGGTCAGAAAAGCTCCCAGCCAGTGATCGCGCGCGGAAATCGTTTTGTCGTAAGGGCGTGACCCGAAGGTGTGGGCGAAAGAGTTAATGAAGAACGCAGAATTCATCACGATCACAAGCCTGAGGCACACGGTCAGGATAAACGCGCCGAGGATGTGCCCGGTGAGCGCGCCAAGGATCAGGGGAACGACAATGCCGCTTCCCACGGCCCAGACCCCTTCATATTCGTGCTGATGTTTTGTCAGGGCGTCCTTGCTCAGGTCTTTGACGATGTCGTAATTGACTTTGTGTTTCCACAAAATGATCCAGCCCATGTGCGCATACCAGAACCCTTTTTGAATGCTGTAAGGGTCGCGTTCCGTATCCGTGAACTGATGATGCTGGCGGTGCTGGGAGGCCCATTTCAGCGCGGTCTGCTCAAAGGTGGAAGCTCCGAAGTAAAGAAGAAGAAAGCGGATGACAGCGCCGGTTTTGAAAGTGGCGTGGGCAAAGAGACGGTGATAACCCATGGTAATGGCCATGCCGCTCAGCGAAGTGTAGGTCAAAAAAAGAATCCATTCCGAAGTGCTGACGCCGTGGTAAATCATATACAGCGGCGCTCCGATAATCCCCACCGCGTGAATCACGGCAAAGAACACAATGCCGACCCAGCGGACACGTCTCACCGGCAGGGGATAAAGGTTCTTGTTTTCGATGACGTCTGACATGAAAATCCCTTTTGACTTCAAAACTTTGCTTCGAGTATTTTTGAACCGCCGCTGACAGCTCGTGCTGAGGTGCCGCCGGGATACGGGGAAGAGGTGTGCCCTTTGGCGGTACGGCAAAGAGAGAGGAAAAGAAAGGAATCCTGGATTCCCCGGTTTTGGCTCTCAATTCCCGTTCAGCCTAACAGTGAATGAAAACCCCTGCAAGCAATACTTTTCCCGCCCGTTGACAGGCCTGATACCATACTCCTTCCCCCCTATTATTTAAAACCTTTGAAAGGATCCGCATGAATTGGATACACGCAGTGGTCTTAGGGATTGTTGAGGGGATTTCGGAGTTTTTACCTATATCTTCGACCGGGCATCTTATTTTATCAGGCCGTCTGATGGGGCTTGAGCAGACGGAGTTTCTCAAGAGCTTTGAAATTGCGATTCAGGCCGGAGCGATTTTTTCTGTCCTTGTTCTTTACTGGCGCCGTCTGCTCGTGGATTTTGAGGTGTTCAAGCGTGTCTGCGCGGCCTTTATCCCCACGGCCGTGCTTGGGCTCATCCTGTATAAAATCGTAAAAAAATACCTGCTGGCAGGGGAGACGGTGGTGATCGCGTCCCTGCTGCTCGGCGGCATTTTCCTGATTGTTTTTGAAAGGCTTTTCCGGGAAAAGGAAGAATCTGTGGAGGATTTGGCCCGCATTCCCTATAAGACGGCGGTCCTGATCGGTGTTTTTCAGTCTTTGGCCATGATTCCCGGGGTTTCCCGCGCGGCCGCGACCATTGTCGGCGGAATGTTTCTTGGCCTGCGCCGGAAGACCATTGTGGAGTTTTCGTTTTTGCTGGCCATTCCGACCATGCTGGCGGCCACGGCACTAGACCTCTTGAAAAGCTCCCACTCGTTTCTGCCGGAGGAATGGACCCTGCTTGGGATTGGGGCCTTGGTTTCTTTTGGGGTGGCCATTCTGGCGATCCGGTGGCTGATGGGCTATATCCGGAACCACGGGTTTACAGCCTTTGGGGTTTACCGGATCCTGCTGGCGCTGGCCTTTATTTTTTTCTTCCACGGGTAGCGCGAAGGCCGGGAATTTCCGCATTCGCATAAAAAAGTAGAAGAAAAGTTGCGGGATTAGGAGTAAAATTCCGCAATTCGAACCGTCTCCGCGAGGAGGCATGAGTCACCGGCGGGAAGCCGGAAAAAGGAGCAGTTGTGAGCACGAAAAAAGATTTGATGAAATCAGCCGTTCTGATGGGGTTGATTGCCGTTGCTGCGGCAGGCTGCGCAAGCAAAAAGGAACCTCAGATGATCGACGTTGCCAGCCGTCTTGAACAGGCCCGCGCCGAACGCGCCGCAATGGCCGCTCAGCAGCCCGTTCAGGTTGTGGATCCCGCGGTCCAGACCGTGCAGCCGGCACGTAAATATTCTTACGTGAAATAAACCCCTTGCGGGCTACCTTCCCGGCTTTGTCAAAGGCTTTAACCTTCCAGAGTCGGGAAGGCGTCCCCGTAGCGGACTTCATCCGGATGTTCCGCTGAATACCTCGCTTCAAACTCCAGAAACATTTCCCGGTTTTCAAGATCTTCAACTCTGAAACAGGCGTCTGCCGCGATTTCAATGCGGCTGAGCGTAAAGACCGAAGGTGAGGCGTTGTAGGCCTTGACCGCTTCTTCGCAGGCCACGCGGTAGAGGGTCAAACGCTCGGTGTAAGGAACGCCGGATTTTCTCATCTCATGGGCCTTGTCATACGCGCCTTCGGCGCGGACCATGTGAATATGCGCGCCGAGACAACCCGGAGCGCATCCGGACAAGACCGCGCAGAGAAGGAAAAGAAGGAAGCAATTTCTGTTAGGCATAGGCATTCAAGGAAATCCGGTTTTAAGGGATGGCTGGGAGCGTGAGGGTATCCGCTTCGGCTGACGGCGCGGTTTCCGGCGGCAGGGAGGCATCCGGTTCCAGCCCGAACTTTCTGGAGCCGCCCGCAATTTTTTCCGGAGTCGGAACGTGAAGGCCTTTTCCGACATCGGGAAAATCGACAGGCACCGGAAAGGTCACGAGCTGAACAAGTCCGGCCGCGGTGTAGAAAACAGAGCGGGAAATTCCCACACAGAAACCTTCCCAGTCTTTTTTATATTCGGGCTGCTTGGCTTCCACGAACATCATGGTCCATCCCAGAAGGCTGTTTTTTAAACCAAAGCCCAGCTTGCCGCCCGTTTTTCCGGCGTAAGTAGGCTGCGCGGCCCAGGGAGACGCGGCTTCGGTGCGGGCGGGAGCGGACAGTAAACAGAAAAGGGAAAGCAGAACCAGGGCGCGGCGGCGTTTATTCAAAGCTCACCCCGCCGTCGGGAAGAGGAATGTCGAGAGGGATGGGAAAGGTCAGGATATGGAGCGCGCCGCCCACGGTGTTGGTGAGGGTGCGCCAGGAGCCTTTGACAATTCCCGTGAATTTATTTTCCTCGCGCATGGGTTCAAAAAAAAGCGCCGTCCAGCCGGTGAGGCCGTTGAGAAGGCCGAAGCCGAGTTTATTGATGCTCTTTTCAACGTAAGTGGTTTCTTTGGTCCAGGGGCTGGGCTGCCAGTTTTCAATGGCCGCGGATGCCGGACGGGCGAACAGGAATAAAAAGACAATTGCGAAAAGGCGGCGGAGCCATGGTTTCATGTCATTCTCCGGGGTGATGGTTGGATGCGTGAAAACTCGGGCATGTTACCGCTTCACACAGGAGAAGTCAACCCGCGGGCGGGTTCTTGTAACGGACCACGATATGGGTTTCGCCGTAAGGGCAGTGGCGGCATCCCTGCTGGCAGCACCAGCCCCTGTGGGTGAGGTAGTGGCGGGTGAAAATGGTTTCATCCGTGAAAGGATCGTCATAGGTGTCCGATCCTTCCGCGCAGGCCTTTTCGTGAATCTCCGCAATTCTCTTTGCGGCTTCTTCGGGTGAGGGGATTGTCATAGCGCTTGTTGAGCGGCAACGATTATACGGGGCGGCGCAGTGAAACGAAAGCAGAGAATCGCAAAACCAAAGAAGGCCGCATTTTGGGCGGCCTTCTTTGGTTAAGTCCAGAGTGCTGCGAGCGTTTAGACGGAAGCTTTCTTTCTTTTCAGAAATCCGCCAAGAGCGAGGCCCATACCGAGAAGCAGAAAGCTCGTCGGTTCGGGCGAGTGCGGGATGTAATGGCCCGACAAGGTTGAAGAGATCAGTTTAAAGCGGTCTCTGTCAATCAGGTCCTGCACATCAAGGGACCATTCGCGGGGGGTGGCTGTGAAAAGTCCGTCCGCCTGAAGGTCTGCAAGGGTTGGGGCTGTGAATGAAAAACCCTGCGTTGCGGTGGCGATGTTGTTCACCGCATTCAGGGAACCCAGACCATCGATCGACCACAATTCAGGGTTCGGGATAATGTTGAACGTCCGGTTGCCCGCGGTGCCGCTGAACGTCACGGTCAGCGTGGCATCCAGGAGCGTGACATTAGAAAAGTTGTAGCCGCCCAGGTTATCGTTAATGTCATGGGTCCAGCTGGGACCTGCATTGAAATTGAAAAGGGTTTCCGTAATGGTGATGCCGCTCCCGTAATTCAGAGTGTCCGTGAAAACGGCAGCGTTTCCGGCCGGAACATAGGTGAAAGCAGCGAGAGATAGAGCCAGAAAAAACTTTTTGAATGACAGGGTTTCCATAGACGTCCTTAGGTATTGAGATTGACTCCGGAGAGCCGGCAGTGATTATGCCTGAACCCATGGGATTAGCAAGACAGCGTATTTAGGCAGGCGCCGTCATTTCATTGCAGGAGTAAACAATTTTTTCAAACAAAAAAACATAGACCCGGGAGTAAGGCCCGTCTAAGATGGAGCCTCAAAAAAGGATGCCGATGAAACGCAAGGCCGGATTTTTCCCCTTCCTGTTTTTAATGCTGGCCGTATCTTCCGCCCAGGCGGGCCAGAAAGCCGCCGCGCCCTCCGATGAGGCGTGGGATTATTATGTGAAGGTCCAAAAGCAGACCCAGGTCGCGTTTCACCACCTTGTGCGCCTCCACCTTCATGACTTGAGAGACACGGTTGAGCAAAGCCTTGACCTTCAGCTGGCGACCGCTGACCAGAACAGCGCGCGTTATTATTTTTTGCTGGCCCACGCCCCCTCGAAAATTATTCGCGACAAAGGTTTCAGCGCGTTCGTGAATTTTCCGTGGACGCCGGAAGACGAAGCCCTGATCGCGGCGGGCGATAAAGCCTTTCAGAAAAGACAAAAACAAATCGATAAGTTGAAAAAGAAACTGGAAGGGGATCCCGCGTACAAAAAGATTCAGGACAAACTCGGAGCCCTTTCCGGAACCATTGAATACCAGAAGATTCAGTCCCGTTTTCGCTATGTGCCCCGGGATGTCGAAACCCTGCTTGCGGGCGGCGCTCTCGCGGACGCGGACAATTCCTTTTAAAGGGAGGCTTGAGAAACGTATGCACTTAAAGAATATTTGTTTCCGGTGGGTGATTCTTGCGGTCGTTCCGTTTGTGGGAGTTCCCCAGGCAGGGGCAGAGGACACGGGCCGTCAAACCACGGCGGTTCAGGGGTACTCCGGCGATGCCATGACCTTTGCCGCGCAGTCTGCGGATCTGGCGGGCCAGGCTTCTGAAAAGGCTGTGGAGGCGCAGAAGTTCGCGCGCCGTGCTTACCGCGCGGACAAAATCGAGGACTCCAAGGAATACGCACGCAAGGCCATGCGTTCCGCCGAAGAGTCCGCGAAATTCGCCGATGACGCCAAGGAAGCGGCTTTGAACGCGCAGAACGCTGCCCGGGGTTCCGTCCGCGCGGCTTCCAGGATTCAAAGGGATCTGGCGCCCGAGAGCCCCCGATAAACCGAATGAACCAGGAAGCGTCCGCCCCCAAAACCCCGCGCTGGAAAATCCTCAACAAGGACGGGTCTTTTAATCTTCGCCGCAAAGGCCCGAAAAAATTTCCCATCAGTGATCTTTACCATTATTTTTTGTCCGCGTCCTGGGGTGAGTTTTTTCTCTGGGTCTTTATCCTTTATATGGCCATTAACGTGGAGTTTGCCACCGCGTATTTTTTCTGCGGCCCGGATGCGCTGGGCGGTATTCGTGACGGCACTCGTCTCGACCGTTTTGTGGATTGTTTCTTTTTCAGCGTGCAGACCATTGCCACAATTGGTTACGGCCGGATCAGCCCCGTGAACTTGATCGCCAATATTCTGGTGACCCTGGAAGCTTTGCTCGGAATGCTTTGCCTGGCCACGGTCACGGGTCTTTTTTACGCGCGGTTTGCGCGTCCCACATCGCGCATTCTTTTCAGCCGCCCGGCCTTGATCACGACGCTTGACGGCGAAAAAGTACTCATGATGCGGATTGCCAACGAACGCCTGAACCAAATCGCGGAGGCCAAGGTGGGGCTGAGCCTTGTCCGTACCGAAGTTTCTAAAGAGGGGGAATCTTTCCGGAAAATTTACAGCCTGAAACTGGAACGGGATTATTCGCCTGTGTTTGCTTTGACCTGGACCCTGATTCACCCGATTGATGCCGGGAGTCCTTTTTATCAGGCGACTCTTGAAGATCTGGAGCGGGTGGGTACCGAAATCTTTGTTTCTGTTTCCGGCGTGGACGAGACCTTTTCCCAGAATATCCATGCCCGCTATTCCTATACGCCTGAGGACCTTGTCTGGGGAGGGCGTTTTAAGGACATTGTTCACCGCCAGGACGACGGTAAGGTGCTTGTGGATTTGCAGGAGCTCCATACCCTCGAAAAAGACACCGCTTTAAACCCCGCCGGAACCCCGTAAACCCGTATTTAGTTTCCCGCGCCCTTCTGCCGATACTTAAAGGCCATGAAACGGCTCGTTCTGACCCTCGAAAAAATGAAATGCCGCATTTTAAGTGCCGTCCTGTTTGTTTCGGTGCTCGCGGGCTGTACCTCTGTCCACCCCAAGTCGGGATTTTTAACGCTCAATACCCAGTTATCTGAAGGGAAATACTTTAAACGGGAGAATGTTCTGCCCGGCCGCGATTTCAACCGGTACAGGAAGGTCCGGGTTTCCCTTGTCGATGTCACATTTCTTCCGGAGGACACAGGTTACGACCGTAACGAAGTCCGCATGCTCCGCGATGCTTTTCAGGAAGCCCTTGAGACCAAATTGCGCGAAGGGTTTCTGGTTTTAAACCGTGAAGCGATTCCGGATGAAGAAACGCTTGTGATACGGCCCGCTTTGGTTTATCTGATGCCGCCCGCGAAAACGGTTCAGGTGGGAGACCATTGGGCGGGCACGGGGATTCCCGTAGCCACAGGAGGCGCGGCCTTTGAGGCCAAGATTCTGGAAGGCGGAACCGGTCACTTGCTGGCCGAAGTGGCTGAGCGTCAAAGTGACGGTAAGTCTTTGAGCGCGGTCACGGTGGAGCCGTATCACCGCTACGACAACGTGGAAGCTGTTTTTGAAAAGTGGGGCGAACAGATGGTGGCCATGCTGAAATCCCTTCGTGCTTCGGACCGGGATTATTCTTTGGCCGGCGCGGGAAAAATGCCGGAGCTTCTGGTGCAGGATTTCAAAGCCATTGAAAGTCTGCAGCGTCTTTGGATGGATGAAGAATTGAAAGGGAACAAAGCCGCGCTTTTGGAGCTTTGCACGGACGATGTGCGGTGGATTCCTCCGGACGCCCCCGTGGTTTCCGGCAAAGCCGCGCTCCGCGACTGGCTGAACAGCCGGGATGTTCAAAGCGCCAGTATCCAGATTACGGACACCGATACCGGGGGCAGCGGTTCCATGGCTTATTTGACCAGTCAATACTCGAAAGTGCTTGTGCCTAAAGGCGGTTTTCTCGCGCACACCATCACGGGCACCCATTTCTGGGTGCTCCGTAAGACCCCGGATAAAGGCTGGCGCATCTCGCTTGCAGGCTGGAATCAGGACGGACCCGCTTCTAATTTAGAACCGCTAGCGAAGCCGGCTTGACCGTTCTAATGAAAGAATCAAACGCAGGAGACTTGTTATGAAAAAATGGCTGAATGCCGCAAAGTTTATTTTTACCGCAATGACGCTGGGCCTTTTTATGGTGCCGGTTTGGGCGGCCTTGGCGGGTGCCGAGGCGCCTTCGGTGAAATCGATTTCTCTTCCGCCGGGCGCTGAGCCGCTGGCGCCGGTAGAATCCTCGGAGGCCTTTAAGCGCTACCAGAACCGGAAAAAGTCTGAGCTGTCCAAATTGATTTACCTTATGGACCGCTTCCGGGGTACCGGTTACAAAGTGATTTATGACGGTGTTGAGTACACGTCGGACCAGGCGGCGCAGGAGTCCCGCAAGTACATCGCCAAAAACTACAAGCAGGAAGAAGCCCTTCAATGGGTCCGGAATAACGCTTACCGTTCAAATCCAGGCGGGAATGTGATTCAGGTCAAAACGCCGCAGGGTGAAGTCCAGCTTCTGCGCGACCTTTTGATCACGGAGCTTGAAAATCTTCGTCAGATTGACGGGCCAGCCGGAAGCGGAATTAAATGAGCCTTGGGTTAAATAAAAGCACTGGCTCCCGCGTCAAAAGACTGGCGCTTTAGGAGGCTTTATGAAAAGACATTTTCTCGGCATGCTGATGCTGCTTGTGATTGCGGGTTCTTCCGCGGCCCACGCGGCGGAAATGAAAGATCAGGGCGTTTTTAAAGAGAAAACCGGGGACGGAAAATTGAACCGGATTTATTCGGTTTATACGCCCGACCTTGATTGGGATGCGATGAGGAAATATGCCCAAGCCAAAGA
This sequence comes from uncultured bacterium, assembly GCA_964434115.1. Taxonomy (GTDB): domain Bacteria; phylum Omnitrophota; class Omnitrophia; order Omnitrophales; family Aquincolibacteriaceae; genus ZLKRG04. The sequence continues at coordinate 395,874 of CAYSSX010000001.1, read as the reverse complement.
GTGGGACGGGGCGGGGACCGCGACAACGGTTTGCTTTTTTAACGATTGGCGAAATACCCCGGACGTTACCTTCACGGGAATGAATTTCAGCGAAACTTACAAAGATGCCTGGGTTGGCGGTTATTGGCGTTACGCCAACGGGAATGAAGTTTTTGTCCAGTACCCGGCCAAGCGCCGGCAAATCAGCGCGTATTAGCGCTCCTCACCCCGCTTTTAATTACCCGCATGAATTTTTCTCACGAAAATGCCTTACCTCTTCTTGACTTCCTTTTAAGATTCGGCGAAAGTGTCTCACGGCCGCTGCACGGCAGGGTTTAAGCAAAAAAAAGCCCGCCGTGAAGAAGCGGCGGGCCTTTTCTTAGAAAAGGAACCCTGAATGGCGTCAGGGTTCTTTCTCCCGGAAGGGTTTTATACCTCCGCGGGAAAACTCTTTTAGGGATAAAAGCGGGATAATTGTTTCTGAGGTTGCTTGCGAGGGGGTCCCTCAGGCGTGATAATATAGCACAGTTGCCCGGGCATCCCAAGCTTGAAAATGGGCTTTTTTAATTTTTTGTAACCTATTGTAATAATTAAACTTATATGAAAAATATCCACCTAAAAGCAGAGCTTGGATCAGGTTTTCAGGGGGCTGTTTTAGTCTCCTTTGAAAGCCGGGAAACCTCAAAAATGGCCGATTTGATACGCCGTTTTGAAGGTGTTCCCGTCCAGGCGCCGTCTCTTCAGGAAATTCCCCTTCAAAATAATCCCGAAACACTGGCTTTGGGTAAGCGTTTGATCTCAGGTGAGATCGATGTTTTGATCCTTATGACAGGTGTCGGGGTCCGGTGTCTTTGGGATATTCTGGCCGCGCACTATGATCAGGAAATTTTGCTCAAAGTTTTCCGGCGGGTTACCACCGTGACACGCGGCCCCAAAACAGCCGTGGCTTTAAGTGCTTTGGGTGTGACGCCTACTTTGACCGTAGCGGATCCGGGGACGTCCAAAGAAATTCTCGAAATTTTGGACACGAGCGCCGAGGGGCTGGGTCTCGAAGGAAAGGTCGTTGCGGTTCAGGAACAGTCTTCCGGGCAGGAAACCTTGATTGAAGGTTTGAAGAAGAGAGGGGCCCGTGTGATTGAAGTCCCTGTTTACCGCTGGGCCTTGCCTGAGAATACAGCGCCTTTAAAAGAAGCTATTCAAACGATTCTTGCGGGGCAGGCGGACGGAGTTTTTTTTACGAATTCCGCGCAGGCCCAGAATGTTCTCCGGGCCGCGTCTGAGATGGGCTGGGAGCCCGGGCTTCGTCAGGCTCTGAAAAAATGCGTTGTGGTCTCCATCGGTCCCAGCTGTTCTGAAAAGCTGCGGGAGCTGGGACTGCCCGTGGATTTTGAACCCGATCGTCCCAAAATGGAAAGCGCGGTGGAAGAAACAGCTTCGCGTTTTCAGCTTTTGCAGAGAAGTAAAAAGGAAGAGCCTGTTTACGTTCTGCAGATGCGCGGCTCCAATACTCCGGAAGAAAAAAGAAGACGTCACGATTCGCCTTTTATGAAAGCGTGCAGACGGGAAGCTTCTTCCGTGACACCTGTATGGCTGATGCGGCAGGCCGGGCGTTATATGAAGGAATACCGCGCTTTGCGCGCCCGCACGGGTTTTCTGGAACTTTGTAAAAATAAGGATTTATGCGCGGAGGTCACGGTTTTTGCGCAGGAGAAAATCGGAGCCGATGCCGCGATTTTGTTTTCCGATATTCTTTTGATTGTGGAACCCTTTGGCCTTGGGCTTGAATACACGCGGGGAGACGGGCCTGTGATTTCCGGCAGTCTTGATTCCGCGGCCCATGTCGACCGTCTTCCGGAAATTGACCCTCAGGAATCGCTCGGGTTTGTGATGGACGCGGTGAAGCTGATCCGCTCAACCTTGAAACCGGAAATTCCGCTGATTGGTTTTTCCGGCGCGCCGTTTACGCTGGCCTCTTATATGATCGAAGGAGGCTCTTCCAAAGTGTTTCTCGAAACCAAACGTTTTATGACGTCCGACCCCGGGGCCTGGCATGCCCTGATGGAAAAGATCTCGCGGGCCGTGGCGAAATACCTGAATGCCCAAATCGCGGCCGGCGCGGATGTGGTTCAGCTTTTTGACAGCTGGGCCGGATGCCTCGCGCCCGAGGATTACCGTGAGTTTGTGCTTCCGCACACCCGCTCCGTGATTAAAGCGATTAAGGCCGGTGTTCCGGTGATTCACTTCGCGACCGGGACCGGAGGGTATCTTCCGCTGATGCGTGAAGCGGGAGGCGATGTTTTGGGTGTTGATTTCCGTGTGCCTCTGGACGAAGCCTGGCGCGCGATCGGCCACGACCGGGGAATTCAGGGGAACCTGGATCCTGTGCTTTTATGCGGACCCCGCGATTTGCTTTTGAAAAGAGCGGCCGCCGTTCTGGATCAGGCTGAAGGCCGTCCGGGTTTTATTTTCAATCTTGGGCACGGCATCCTTCCCGAAACCCCCGTTGAGAATGTTCAGGCCCTTATCGAGTTTGTCCACGCATACCGCCGCTAGGTTTTTTTATGACACCTAAAAAAATAGTCGTGCTCGGAGGCGGCATTTCAGGTCTTGCCTTTGTGAACCGGCTCCGCGAACTTAAGAGTTCTGACGGCCCGCCTTTTACCGTAACGCTCATTGATGCCGCGCCCCGCATCGGGGGAATTATTGAAACTCACCGCCAAGAGGGTTTTCTTCTTGAGGGCGGACCCGAATCTTTTATAACCGATAAGCCATGGGCCGCCAGCCTGTGCGAGCGCCTTGGAATTTCTCGAGAGCTTATTCCCACGAATCCGCACGGCCGCCGCAGCTTTATTTACCGCGCGGGCCGTCTCCGGGAAGTTCCCGAAGGTTTTTATTTGATCGGTCCCGCGCGTGTCTGGCCTTTTCTCCGTTCTGACTTGATGAGCTGGCCGGCCAAACTCCGCGCCTGCCTTGAACCGTTTGTTCCCCGGAAAAAACAGGAAGGCGACGAGAGCGCGGGGGCTTTTATCCGCCGGCGCTTTGGTGAGGGAGCGCTCCGTGAAGCCGGGCAGGCCATGATCGGCGGAATTTATTCGGCGGATCCGGACACGCTCAGCCTTCAGGCGACCTTTCCGAAATTTCTCGAAATGGAACGCGCCTTTGGGAGCGTGGTCAAGGGGCTTCGCTCGCAGGCCGCAAAAAAGGCCGCGGAAGAAAAAGCTTCAGGACCCCGGTACAGTCTCTTTTCCACACTCCGGGGAGGGATGGAGACGCTTGTTTCCGCGCTGAAAGAAAAAAATTCCCAAGCTGATTTTATGACGGGAGATGCGGCCGTGAAAATCGCGCGCCGTGAAGCTGGCTGGTCTGTGACTCTGGCTTCCGGCCGTGAAAGAGAAGCCGACGTTCTTTGTGTTGCCCTCCGCGCGCCGCATGCGGCGGGGCTTTTGAAAGAGCTTGCTCCGGAACTGGCGGGCGAGCTGGCTTCGATAGCCTACGAGTCTTCGGTGACGGTGAACCTTGCCTTCGATGAAACGGCATTTCCCCGCGATCTCCGGGGTTTTGGGTTTGTGGTTCCGGCATCCGAGAACAGCGGCCTGCTGGGCTGTACCTTCTCTCATTTGAAATTTGAAGGCCGCGCGCCCGGATCACAGGTTTTACTGCGTGCCTTTCTTGGAGGGGAGACACGTCTGAAGGCTTTGACGGCACCGGACAAAGAAGCGGAAACAATGGCTTTGGCGGAATTGAAAAAAATAATCCCTCTTCAGGCCGCACCTCTTTTCTCGCTGGTGAGACGCTATCCGGATTCCATGCCGCAGTATCACGTAGGGCATTTTGACAAAGCGGCGCATATCCTCAGGCTTGCCGGGACACTGCCCGGGCTGTACCTCACGGGCAATGCTTACGCGGGAGTCGGGATTCCCGACTGCATTCATCTTGCTGAAGAGCAGGCTGCGCGCGCGCTGGAGTTTCTGAAATGACTTATGACCATGTGCTTTTAATCGGATTTGGCGGGCCGGAAAAAAGGGAGGACGTGATGCCCTTTGTGCAGAGGGTGGCTGAAGGGCGCGCCATTCCGGAAGCCCGCCTTCAAATCGTGGAACACCACTACGACCTCATTGGAGGTTTTTCTCCCTACAACCAAAATGCCTTTCAGTTGAAAGACCTTTTGGAGAAGGGGCTCCGCGAACAAGGCCTGGAGCTTCCTGTTTTTTTGGGTATGCGCAACTGGAACCCTTTTCTCAAGGATACGGTTCAGGAAATTCACAAACAGGGTTTTAAAAAAGGACTCGGTATTATTCTGGCGGTGCAGCGTTCGCTGGAAAGCTGCGCGCGTTACAAAGATAATGTCACGGAAGCGCTGAAGACCTGCGGGGCGGAAGACCTTGGTTACGATTATTTACCGGCCTGGTACGCGCACCCTTACTTTATTGAGGCGCAGGCCGCGCAAGTGCGCAAGACGGTGGAAGCCGCGGGGCTTACCCGCGCAGACGTTCATTATATTTTTACCGTGCATTCCATTCCGGTTGAAACGGCCCAGGGCTGCGCCCTTTGTGATTACCGGGAAGATTTTAAGGAAACGAGCCGGCTTGTCGCGGACAGTCTTGGCGCCGCAAAGTGGTCAACTGCGTATCAGTCACGAAGCGGGAATCCCCGGCAGGCGTGGCTGGAGCCGGATATTTTGGATGAGATCCGGCGTCTTTCCTCGGCTGGGGAGCGATCGGTGGTGGTGGTGCCCGTGGGATTTCTTTTTGAAAACGCGGAAATTCTCTATGATCTGGACATTGAGGCGCGTGCTCTGGCGGCGGCTGAGGGGCTTGGTTTTTACCGCGCACCTACGGTGATGGGGCACTCTTTGTTTCTTAAAATGCTGACAGATTTAACGGTTCGAAAAGCAAACGTCCGATAATTATTATTAAAACGCTTTTAGCTTAAGTTGTAACTCACTTAGGTGTATTGAGTTAAAGATTCTTTTGTTGCTGGTATCTTTTTTAAGTCAAGACTTGCATCTCAAAAGGGAATTCGCTATCATAAGGACCTTCACTCAGGAATTATCTTCACTAGGGAACCTCATTCCTTATACAAGATCGGCCTTGAGGATCATCACGGCTTAAATTTTTGCTAAAACTCTTCTTCAGGAGGAAGTTATGTCGAAAATCAAAATCGCTATTGTCGGTGTCGGCAATTGCGCCAGCTCACTTGTACAGGGGCTCTACTATTATAAGGATAAGACCGAGAAGGACGCGATTGGTCTTATGAATTGGGAAATCGGCGGCTACAAGCCGTTCGATATTGAAGTGGTTGCGGCTTTTGACGTGGATGCACGCAAGGTCGGTAAAGATGTCAATGAAGCCATTTTTGAACTTCCGAATAACACCGCGGTCTTCTGCAAGGACCTTCCCAAGACCGGCGTGAAAGTCCGCATGGGAAAAATCCTGGACGGCGTTTCCGAACACATGAAAAATTACGAAGACAAATACACCTTCGTGGTTGCAAACACTCCCGAAGCCAGCAAGGACGACGTGGTTCGCGCCCTGAAAGAATCCGGCGCGGAAATCATGCTCAACTACCTTCCTGTCGGTTCTGAAAATGCCGCCAAATTTTATGCCGAATGCGCGCTTGAAGCCAATCTTGGCTTCATCAATTGCATTCCGGTTTTCATCGCAAGCAACCCCCAGTGGGCTGCCCGTTTCAAGGAAAAGAACCTGCCGATCATCGGTGACGACATCAAGGCCCAGGTCGGCGCCACGATCACTCACCGCGTGCTGACAGATCTTTTCCACAAGCGCGGCGTGAAACTCGAACGTACCTACCAGATCAATACGGGCGGCAACACGGATTTCCTTAACATGTTGAACCGCGCGCGTCTGGAATCCAAAAAAATCTCCAAGACCGAAGCTGTTCAGTCGGTTGCGGCAGAACGTATGGACCCGGAAAATATCCACATCGGTCCGAGCGATTACGTTCCCTGGCAGAAGGACAACAAAGTCTGTTTCCTTCGTATGGAAGGCAAGCTTTTCGGGGATGTTCCCATGAATATTGAACTGCGTCTTTCGGTGGAAGACTCTCCGAACTCAGCCGGTGTTGCGATTGATTCCATCCGTTGCTGCAAGCTTGCGCTGGAACGCGGTGAAGGCGGAATCCTCTGGGGTCCGTCAGCGTATTTTAAGAAGCATCCTCCGAAGCAGTTCCCGGACGATGTGGCGCATGAGATGACGCAGAAGTTCATTGAAAGCGGAACTCAGGTCGCTGTCGGTTAATGGGACGGAAGTCCTGATTTGATTTTAAGAAGGCGAGGGCAAAAGCCCTCGCCTTCTTCATTTAGACGCTTATTTTTTGAACCGGTTTTAATCCGAGGGGGACGGTATGAACACTCAAAAAGTTTTAGCGGGATTCATTTTCTCTGTGGTTGTGATGGCCGGTCAGGGAAGTGCTGTTCAAGCTGAGGAACCCCGGGCCCGGGAAGTGCGTTTGGATGAGCTGGAGAGTTTTACGGATCAGATCAATGTTTTGACCCGCACCATGGAAGACCAAAAGCTGGAACTTGAACGCCTTAAAAAAGAACGGGACGCTTTGGCGGAAGAGACTGCGGCCGCGGCCGCAGAAGCCAAAAAGCAAAAGCCCGACCGTGAAACTCTGGATTTACAGATCAAGGAACTGGAAACGGCTTACGCGGACAATGAAAAAGAGCTTGAGAAATTTTCCTCCAAAATTGAAAAATCTCACGGGTTTGCTCCCGAGCTTTTCCGGAGTTCCGCGCTTTCAGACAGCAGCCAATCACGCTGATCCCTGCTCCTGAGCTGAGGCCTGGTGCCGCTTCTGTTTTTTAGCACCCCATCCCGGCCGCCCTCTGTTTGATCATTCTTTGTCATTCCTGATCATCCGAATACCGTCTTAACGCTGAATTTGAAACCCCTGATTTCATAAAGTATTCTTAAAGGTCTATGAGACAAGCTGCCACAACCTGGGAGCGCGGGCTCGCTTTTTACCTATCGGTGACCTGCGCGGTAATGGGCTTTCCGGATTTTCCGCGTCTCCCGGTACGGCAGGCCTTTGCCGGTGAAGCTCTACCCCAGGCCTTGACCCCTGAAACCTTTGCTGTGTCTCCCGAAGAGGGGACACTTGAACAGAAACAGATTTTTCCCGACTCACGCCGCTTCATCATTCTTCTCAAAGACGCCCACGCGGTTCCTGAAGCTCAGTATTCCATGGCTCGTCTTGTCGAGTCGCTGGCCGCGAAACACGGTCTTCAGCTCACGGCCTTGGAAGGTGTTTCCGGGTCCCTGGATTCTCTTTTGCTCCAGCAGTATCCGGATAAAAAAGGACTGCGCGGAATTCTAAAGTCTTACCTTGATGCCGGGGAAATTTCGGGGCCCGCGGCCGCCTCTCTTTTCACGGAAGAAAACGTCCGTTACGAAGGGCTTGAAGAGGAAGGGCTTTACGAAGCCTCGGTGGATGCTTTTCTGGAAGCCGCCTCATTGAGGAAAACGCCGGAAAGCCGGCTGGCGGAAATTAAAAGACAGATTGCCTTGGCCGCGAAACCGTATTTCTCTCCTGAATTAAAAAAACTTGTTTCTGCCGTGTACGTGGATTCCCAAAACAAGAATCGCCTTGAAAGCACCCTGACATTATTAAAGGAAGTTCTGCCGGCAGATTTCCAGCAAGGGATTTCAAAACGTTACCCGCACGCGGCGCTTCTGCTGGATGAGCTGGGAAAAAGCCGTTCTCATGCCGGGGAAATCCGCGCCGAGATTGCCCGCCTTGAACAGGCGGTCGCGGCTGTCCCGGGCGCGTCTTTGCCGCCTTCTTTGGCCGCCTCAAGGCAGGCCTATGAAACGGAAACTTTGTCCGCGCCCGCTTACGCGCGCGAACTCGCGGCCGCGGCCCATGACTTGGGCCTCAAGGCGAGTGTTTCAGAGGCTCTTCAAAAGGCATTTGAGTCTGAACAGAAACTGCGGAACCTTCAGGGGGGCGAGTTTATCCAGGAGTATGAAGCGCTTCTCAAAGACGCGTTTCAAATTCTGAGCAAGGGAAACCCCGCGGCTCTTTACCTTCTGAAACTTTTTGAAACGGTCCGGACCCTTTCGGAATGGCTGAGGCTTGAGCTCAGTCCTAACGGGTGGAGAACCGTGCAGTCGGTTCTTGAAAATCCGGAAAGTTTAAATCCGCCGGAAAATCTTTCAGCGCGCGAAACAGAGCTCGCGGAGGAGCTCAAAACATTTCTTGGCGCTTTCCGTGAAAAAGAAAACCCGTGGAAGCGTTTTTATGAACTCGCGGGCGAGAGAGACACTGTTTTTCTTGAGCGGCTCGCTTCCAGGATGGAAACAAGCTCGACCCGCACGGCGCTCTTGGCGGCCGGAGGTTTTCATGCCGAGGCTTTGTCGGAACGTCTCGCGCGGGAAAAAATTTCGTTTGCCGTGGTCGTGCCCGCGGTGCCGGCCCTGCCTGAAAACAATCTCTATGCCGCGTATATGCAAGGGGATGTTTCCTGGAAACAGTTTTTTTCGGAAAGACAGGGGAGGGTCAATGTGTACGATGCCTTTCAACAGTCCGTGATCGAACGTTTGGCGGAAAGCCTGGGCAACGATCCTGGCCGCATCAAAGTTCTTTTTAAGGAATGGCGTGACCAGGTGATCCGCAGGCTGGCCGCGGAAAACCGTCTTGCAGAAGCCGGGCAATACACACGTTTTTTAGACACGGCGCTCTGGAATGTTTTGAATGAAAGAGAAAAGAAGCAGCTTAAGGCCGGCTGGAATGAGCGCCTTGATTCATTTATTGAGCGGCTCTACCGGCTGAAAGAGCAGAACCGTCTGACGCCGGAATCGATTGCCAAGCTGCCGGTTTCCGGCGTTCTTCACTGGGAAGCGGCCAAGGCCTTTTCGCCGTCCGACGATGTTCCCGCGGTATGGACGCAGGGGAAAGCCGCGAAAAGTCTCCTCGCCGCGGGATTTGCCCAGTCTTTTCAACCGCTTTCAACGCCCCGGGCCGAACTCAGGACCGGTGAAGAACCGGAGCTGCCGGAGCCGGAGCGGGAGGAGATTTTGTACGACGAACCGCTTCAAACGCCCTGGAAAATGTTTGGGTATTCCGTACCTCTGCTCTTCTTAGCGCTTTTGACAGGTTTCTATACTCAGGCTGTTCCGCGCCCTTCCTTGGCGCAGGCTTTCGTGGCTGCGGTGATGTTTACGGGGCTTTATGTGCTGGGCGCGGGCTCCATTCTGATTAACTATGAGCGCAATATGCTGCGGCAGCAAATGCGTGAGAAGATGATTCCGGCTCCCAAATTTGAAACAACAAACGAGGGCGGTGATGTGAAACGGACCGTGATCGATGTCCCGGAGCTGTTCCGCGCAGAACCCGGGGAACGGTTTCCGGTTGAGAAATTCGTGAATACCGCGCTTCATGCCTTGGAACTCATTCCCAGCCAAGTAATCAGCATCTGGATCGGAGCCCAAAAGGTTTATGAAAGAGGCGAGGGGGCTGCGCAGCTTCAGGAAATTATGGACAGCGCTCAGAATTTTAATTTTGGAAACCGCCCGGATTATCAGGGGCCGGTTTCTCTCCGCCTGACGATATTTCACGGTCCGGCGCTGCGTTCCGAGTTAAGGACCCTTCCGCCGGTCACCCAGGAACAGGCCCTCCTCCGGTTTCAAACGATAAGGAATGAACTTCAGCTGGGGGCGGGTGTGGAGTATCAAGACGAGGAATTCAGAACAGCCAGGATCCACAATTTTCACAAAGTGATTCTGGAAGCGCTGAACGGCTTGATTTTAAAAGACGGTTACCAGCTGCGCTGGAGCGGCCTTGATTTTTTGATTGTTCACAGCGGGGATGAGAGGATTGCCGGGAATATCGGCTTCGGGCTTATTTATCAAGACGGCCGGCTCGCGGCAGACGTGGGCTATGACATTCTGCCGGGGGACCGGGGCAAAGGGCTGGTTTCGATTTTCAACAGTTTTCTTGCTCAGGCGCTGCCGGAGAATATTCCTTTGGTCTCAGGGATTGATAATATCCCCACGCTCCTTGCTCTGCTGGAGCGTTCGATCCAAGACGCAGAAGCCCGATTGTCTGACGAGCGCCTGGAGAGGCTCCGGGCTTTAAGGGTGGAATACTCCGAAGATTTTGATCCAACAGCCTCGGCAGAGTGGCGCTCGCGGGTAAGGCGCGAATTGGAAGCGCTTTACCGGGAACACAGTGAGCTGATGCCGGGCGTTGAAGCGATGATGGAAACCCAGCTCGGCCGTATCAATCTCTACTACGGGAATGCCCGGACCCGTCTGGTGCTCAATCCCTTTGGTTCTCTAGATTTTGAAGCCCTTCGAGGCGGCGGGAGCCAGGATTTTAACCCGGCCGAAGCCTCGGTGCTTGCCGGGATTCTGGATTTTCGTTCCCGGATGACGGCCCTGATCGATTCGAAACCTTTTGACCCCGATGCTAAAAGCCAGGCTGAGAATTCTTACACCGCCTTTGTGAAGAAATTTGCCTTGCAGAGCGGGATCCGCGTAAAAGATGAGCCGTATGTTTCAAGGGGCAAGTATTACCGCGCGCAATGGGGCAATGTGGTTGTCAATTTCAAAGGCTTCTTTCGAGATCTCTTTCGAGGAAACTTCAAAGGCCTGCCCGGGCATGTGATGCTTGGCGCAAATGCTCTTTTGAACCTGCTCTTTGTCGCGGCAGGGGTTCCTGCGATTGTTTTAGATGATGAAAAAGGAGAGCTGAAACAGCTCATCTTCGTAAACAAGATTCATTTTTATCTTCCCGGAGTGGTGCTTTTTTCTGCCGTTTATCGCAGCGCGCCCTCGGCGTTAAGGGGCGCTCTGACATTTGAAGGCGCCTTCTTTAACCTGATCCTCGGATTTTTGTTTTATTTTGCTTTTTCATCAGCCGCAGCCGTGCTTAATTTCTTTTCCAGAGGTTTCGGGGGTCATGAAATGACCCATGTTTTGCAATTCGGCCTGATGGAGCGCCTCCGGACAGACCTCGACTTGCCGGTCAGTTTTATGGAGGTCTACAAAGATTTCTTCACCCATGCGGACCTTGAAGCTCCGCCCATGACTTCCATTACCCGCCGCCCGCCCACGGCCGCCCAGCTTAAAGAGCAGGTGCGCAGAATCACTGATAAGTTTCTCGAACGGGCGGAGACACTTGAGGCAGCCCGTACGGCGGCCCGGGAGTCTCAGGAAAAATGGGAATCTGAAAAGCGCGTGAATTCCGCGGACACCTATCACAAAGTGCAGGTCCTTCTTGAGGATGTTAAGAGAGGCCTTGAAAAGGGAATTTTAAAAAGCGCTCTGATCGTAGAAGCCTCAGGTGAGCGGTCCTATCTTCATGCTTCTGAGAATCCGGAGCTGGCCAGCGACTTGACCCGCAGGGTTCTGGCCATGCGGCGTGAGGCCGGATACACTTACAGCTGGTCGCTGGGGCACCAGCGTTTGATGGTGATCGCGAAGCAGCCTCCGGCAGCCGTGAGGGCTGAACTCAGGGCGGATTCATTGGAGGAAGAGGACGAATTTGAGTTTGGAAATGAAACGAAACCGGGAAAAATCCGCTACAACAACGGGGTTCACCAGCGGTATTTCAACCAGGCCGTTAGTTTGCTGAAGCGCGCGCGGCGGGATCAGCACACGCCGGACGCGGATCTGACCCTTCTGGAGGAAGCGGAATTTAAAATTCACAGGGCTTTCCGGCTTATGCAAAGAATCCGCGGCCGTGCCATTCTGCCGGCTTACATCCACCGCCGGGCCATCCTCGAAAGGAATCTCGGGAACCTGCTGGCTGCCAATTACGTCCGCCAGGCTATATGGCTCCGGGATCACGAAACACCTGAGGCCGCGCGTAAAGTGCTGGACAAGGCGGTTCATGAGCTCAACCTTATTGAAGACGCCGGAACATCGGACACCATCACAAACTGGACACGGGCGCAGGTGCTCCGGCAGACAGGGCTGCTTGATTTCCGGGAAGCCCAGAGCGAAGCCGTGCTTGGGCACTACGAGACAGCTTTGAATCTTTTTGACCGCGCCCGCAGGGGGCTTTTTATCAGCGTCTCGCTTTACGAAAGCGGATCCGCGGATGAGCGGGCCGTGAAACGCGCTGAGCGTGAACTGCTGGAGCGGGAAATTGCCCTGATCACGGAGAAAAGGGAAGAGGCAAGGCTGGCCCTGCGCAGAACGGTGCGCGGCAGCGGCGTTGAGTTCCGCCTGATGGGCAGTGATTTTACGCAGGATGAACCTTTCTTTTTGGCCGGGTTAAGAGCGCCTTACCCTGTGCTGGGGCGGGCGGAGAAATCCGATCTTTTTTCTGACTGGGCATTTTTTGACCGTTACGCGGATCCGGATGGGTCGATTCGCTGGGACATTGAAAATGATGTGTTTATCGCGTACCTGGGCGGGCAGCCTGCCGCGGCCTGGGCCTTTCAAGCCGACACGCACAACTTGAGTCTGCAGGGGAACGGTTTGTACGTGAATCCTGCTTTGCGCGGCAGCGGCCTGGGAATAGTTTTGGCCCGGCGGCTTTTCCAGATGCTCAAAAATCAGGGGTTTAAAACTTTTCAGATCGGTCCGGTGAATAACCGCGGGGAGTGGGGCATCGACAAAACGCCCGAAGCCCAGGCCTTTCACAGGTCCCTTATCCGGCGCCTTGGAAAAAACGGCGTCCGCAGTCTTGTGCGCTACCCGGATGGTCAGATCCAGGGAATGACCGTGGACCTGCAGAGAATGCAGTTTTCTTCTGACACGCGGGCGTCCGGCCTGCAGGTATTTCCGAGAGACGAGACGCCCAAGCCCCGCTCCGAACTTCGCTCGGAGCAGGACCGGAATCAGCATTTGATTGAGCTTGCCCGGAAGGCCGCGGAAGAAGGCGACGACATTACGGATCCGGAAATCGTGAGGCGTGTCAGCGCGCTGAATGACGCGGTGAGTCAGGACGAAGAAGTTTTTGATCACCTGACGATTTATGAAACCTTTGTTCCGAAAAATATCAAAGAAGGCCCGATGGTCAGAGACCTGGATGATTGGCAGATGAGCGACGGGCCCCGGGTGGAAAGGAGTCTTGTCCGCCTGATGGACCGGATCGGTTTTGTCTTGTCCGGTGAAAACCCTCTCAAGCTTCATCACACGCTGTTCGAAGTGGTTATTTTTGGGCTTATTCACCCCAGCGAAAAAGTCCGCTACGCCGCGATCCGCACACTCGCGGAGTTTCCCGCGGCGGAACGCGCGGAAGCCCTGCCGGTTCTGCGGGAGATTGCCCGGAAGGACGAAGTGCCCGCGCTGATCCTGATGGGACTGATCAAGGTTTTTGAAAAGGAAGGCGATCTCGCGTCGCTGTCTGAAATTTTGCGGCAGCCGGGAACGATTCAGGTGGCGCGTTCCGCGGTCCGGGCCATTGGGGGGCTTGCCGCGAACCAGGAGGCGCTGGACCGGCTCATCAGCCTTATCTTTAATCAAAACGCGGACCCGAAAGTCGTCGAAACTGCTTTGAATGCCTTGGCCAGAGGGGCGGGGTTTGATGTCGCTTCCATGATTTTGACCGCGTTCATTTTAGGAAATTACGGAACCTTGACGGCGCAGGCTGAAAAGGCTTTTGCCAAGGACCTGGCTTTCCGGATTGATGAAGAGCTGGAGATCCGCGACCCGGATTCAGCGCAGGCCGCGCCGCTTGAAGCTTTGGTGAGAATCGAAGGGGAACTTCCGAGCGGGCAAATCCTTCATGAGCTTGGAAACATTATGTCTCTGCTGGAGCTGGTGGATTCGACAATTGATCCTTTGAACGCTTCCAAGGTCGAAGAAGTGATGGGAACGGATTTCTATAAGCCTTACGCCTCTCTCAAATCGCGGTATTCATCGGCCCGCAGCATGAATCCGGGTCCAGCAAAGGAGGCCGTGGTTCTCAAGCTCCTTCAGGATCTTCGGGATTTTTTCGCGGCGGATAAAATTCAAGTCGAGGCCGAACGCATCCGGAAATCTTCCCACCCGAAGGCCGAGAAAGCGGCAGATCAGCTTGTGACCCAGTCGGCTTGGGTTTATCAATTCACCGCGCAGCCCTTGGGGCTTGAGGTTGAAGCGCTTAAAATGCTGCGTCCTTTGACCTTGCTGCGAGATGCTGTGTCCGGTTTTGAGAGCACGGGGGAGGCCGTGGTGGAAGGTGAAACCACGCGGAGCTTTGTTTTTATCCGGACCTATCCTCTTGAGCTCTACCGCGCGCTGCGCAATCTTGTGATTAACGCGGCGCACGCGACGGAAGATAACCCGCCGGAACGCCCCCGCCGCATTACCCTCAAAATGGAATCCCTGGATTCTGAAGAAAGTCAGTTTGCGCTCCGCATAACCGTGCGGGATAACGGCACCGGAATCCCCGAGGATGTCCTGCCCCGGATTTTTGAACCGTTGTTCACCACCAAAGGCAGCCGGGGCTCAGGTCTTGGTTTGGCGCTCACGAAAGAATCGATTGAAAACAGCCTGGGCGGAAAGATCTCCGTGGAAACCAAAACTGGCGAGGGCACGGTGTTCACGATTGATCTGCCGTCAGAAGCGCCTGTGCGTTCGGAGCTTCGTGCAGAGCGGGAGGACTTTTCATACGTGACGCTGGATGATCAGTGGCAGGATGCCATGGAGCACGTGCTGAGGGACCGCGACCGGTTTTTAAAAGTGCAGGTCATGCGGCCCGGTTTACTTACGGGGCTTGCTCTGTCCGCAGGCCTTTCGCTTACGGCAGTCAGTATGATTGTTCAGGGATTTGAATTCTACAGCGCGGCAGTTTTGGTCCTTCTGGTTATGGGTCTTTTTCAGTACAGTGCCCAGGTGGTTACATCGGTCCGGGAAATGAGAGAGGTTCGGGAACGCATCGCAAGAACCCTCGAGAAAACCGGAAGGCGCTGGAATACGCTTCTGAACGCTGTGGTGCCCTATCAGTCTTTGCCTCGTGAATTTATCGCCGCCTGGTATGAAGAGAGCGAAGTCCCGCAGGAGAAAATCGAGACACTGCTTGCGTATTTAAGGCTTCTGGAACGTCTCGATGAAGAGGAAACGTATGATTCCAACCCCGCTCACCCGGGAGATATTCTTGAGTTTCTGGACTGGCGGATCCAGACAGAACGGCGCGACAGGGCCAGTGTCCTGCGCTCGCTTGAGATTCTTCAAGGATTGATGTCGCACGGCGTGCTTAATGAAAGCGGACTTTTGCAGCAGAAGACGGTCAATGATCTTCATGCCCATTTTTCGGCGGCCGGCCGCAGGCTGGAGGAAACCCGGTCCCGAATCCTGAGAAATCCGGACTGGGTCCTGGGTAAAGTGTTTCCGCACCGTTCGGAGTTAAGGAGCCAGGGCCAGGATCCCACGCGCAGGGATTTTATCCGCTGGGTATCGGCCACGGCCACGGGGCTTTCGGCCTTGACGGGAATGACAGGACCTGCCGCGGCTCAGCAGAAAAAGGCTCCGGCAGATCAGCCGCGTCAGATCAAACTTCCCGTGAATCCGTTTCTCCGGCGCATGACGCTGCGCCCGGTTTACCGCGATACGCAGATCAGTCTTTTGAGCATGCGTTCTCCGGTGGGAATGCCCTACAACCAGGGTGAAGCGCCGCGCAATCCCGTGGGAACATGGCTTCGTTCCGCGGACATCGGGTTTATGTGGAGTGCAGACCTGCTCGCGGCTTTGTCCCATTCCAATTTTCCCATTGGCGACCGGGGAGCCCTGAGTGATCCCAAAAAGGTCACGGAAAGAATCACAAAATCGCTTGAGATGTTTGAAAAAATGGTGGATCAGTTCGGCCTGCGCATCAACGGCGTGAACACCGGGCTATTGCCTGAAACGCTTGTTTATGAAAAAGAAGGTGCCGCGAAGCCTTTTAAGACGGAGCTGATGAAAATCCCCGGCAAAGAAGGCCAGACAGGTGTGGCTTATGCGGCCTACGATATGGCGCTGACGCACGTAAGGCTAAAATTGCTTGCCGAAGTTTTCAAAGGCGGGTACGTGCGCGGCCTTAAAGATGAAACGATTGTGAAAAAAGCCGAAGCCTTGCTTGCCAAGGCGGACTACCGCGGCTTTCTTGATAAAGAGGGCAGGCTCCGCAGCCAGGTGTTTGTGAATCCGGCAGATAAAAGCCTGACTCTGAACGAATCCTTTATTGATAACCGTCATACGGAGGCCAGGGATTTCTTCTTGATGCCGGAAGTCCTTGGCGACCCGGAAAAGGATTTCAAGACGCGGCGCGCTCAGGGACTGGAAGTTCTCAAAAAACTGCGTCACGAATGGGTGGAAGCGGCCGGCACGGCGGGTGATGTTCCGATCGGCAATGGAGACGCCAATTTATCCGCCTGGACCGAATACGAAGGCCTGCAGTTTTTAGACCCGGCCAAGGTTTCGCCTGCCGTGCTTGCGGTCAGTTCTAAAAATTACTTTCAGGCCGCGCGGGCCGTGGCCAAAAAAGGAGCGCACGTTGCGGCTGTGTCGGCGCCTGGCAGCGGAGAGAAAGCGGATTCCTATGCTGTCTACGGTCTTAAAGATGCCTCGGTGCTCGTGGCGGCAGGACCCTTTCTGGCGCTGCTTAGCGATGTCCCGGAATCCGTGGACAATGCTGAGGCCTTTGTGCGCGCGGTGACCAAGCGCAACGGTTACCGTGAATTGTGGGGGCTTGGGGATTCCTATAATCCCAAGACCGGCGCGCCGTATCACGAAAAACGCATTTATATGAATCAGGGTCTCATTCTTGAAGCGCTTGGAGCGCCGTTTCTCCGCGCCGTGGTGGCGGAGTGGGAAGATTACCCCGACATTGCCGCCGAGTTTCAGGCCTTTGACCGGCGCTACGCGGCCGTGAACCGTAAAGACCTGGACCTTTTAGCCGCGTTTACCGGGATTGCGATGTTTACGAACCTTGAAAAGGCCCCGGATAACATGGAAAAGAAAAATACGGACGGCTCGATCCAGATCGCTTTCAGCCTTGATAACAAGAACCGCTTCAGTGGATTTACCGGTAACTTCAAGGCCGCTGACGCGGAAGCCTTTAAATCCCTCCGCATCGCATTTAGCAAAGAGTCGGTGCTTCCGGACAAGTTCGAGATTGAATTGAGTGACGATTCTCCCGCAGGAAAAGTTCTTGGAACCCTAGAAGTCAGTGCCCCGAAGCCCGGGGAAGCCTTGGTGCTGGATCTTTCCTCCTTGCCCTTGAAAGGCGTGAAGACCGCAAAAATCGCACTGGTTTTCGAAATTGAAAAAGCCGGAAAAACGCCCAAGGGTGTTTTCACCATCACAGAGCTCGCGCTTTCTCCGAACGCTGTGGTAAGGCCCAAGGGCAAGGGCGGCGGTCCGGTTCCGAAGCGGGGAAATTCCCGGCGTTTGAGCGTTTCGAATATTGCCGCAGGAGGCACGCTTTCCCAGGCCAGCCGCGCTGAGCTCCGCGCTCTTCCGGATCATCCGGAAACGGAAACTTTGGACCGCAGTTTTCATCAGCTGTACACGCACGCGGATGAGATTCTTCAGTACGTGGATCCGGCCACGGGAGAGTTTCTTACGGCTGTCGGACAGAGCAAGCTGAAGGCGCATCAGGAAGGCGAGTGGCACGCGGTCACGCAGGTCTATGTGTTTGACAAAAACGGAAAGCTTTTTTTACAGGAAAGAAGCATGAATAAAGATATGTCGCCGGGAAAACTTCAAGTCTCGGCCGGCGGACACGTGAACCTTGGAGAGTCGAGGATTCAGGCCGCGATCCGCGAAACCGAAGAGGAAATCCGTTTGAAAATCAAACCCGAAAAGCTGCTTCTGCTTTCGCCGCCCAACGGTTTTCCCCGGGAATCATTTCAGGGCGGGCTGGTGAACCGGGAGTGGGTCACGATTTACGCCTACATTCTGGATGATGAGGAAAAGGCTTCTCTGGCGATTAACCTGGATGAAATTTCCCGGGGATTTTTCTTCAGCATGCCGTTTTTTGAAACCCTGACCCAGGATTATCACGGCCTTCTTTCGGGGAGTCTGAAACTGCTGGTGGATGAACACCGGGAGATTTACGAAGCGTTGAAAAAGCAATCCGAGCAGGCCAAGGCGCGCTCCGAACTGCGCTTGTCCGGCGGAGACACCGGCGCCGAGGCGCTTCAGGACGTTGTTCGGACGGTTCTTGAAGACCTGGCCCTTGGAAGAAATCTGCGGCGGGAGGCAGCCGCCGTGCTGGCCGAAAAGGCGCAGCGTCAAATGCCGGCCGTAGAATCGGCTTTGCGTGAGCAGGGACAGGATCCCCATTACGCGAGTCTTCTCAGCGCGGGATCGGAACCACGGCGGGCCGCGGCCGAGGATGTCCAGGAAGTGCACCCCGATTACGATACGGCCCAAACGGCTTTTTATCAGGAACTGCTCGCCGGTTTTGAAAGGGATGTGCGTAAGGCTTTGAGCGCGGACACTTCCAAGAAACTCGTTTTTGCTTTTGGCTACCGGCTGCCCCGCAGTGAAAAGGCGCGCGCCGGGCTGCTGAATTATTTAAGAACACTCGGAGCCCTCCGGGACGCGTTTCCTTCCCAGTTGACCGCGAAAGTCAAGGTGATGGTGCTCGAGCATGAAATGGAGGACCCGGCCGTGAAAGATTTTTTCCAGGAAGCGGGAAGTCTGGGCGTGGCAACGCCCGTGGAGATGAACGAGGCGGTTTTGTCGGCATCCCTGGCGGGTTACCTGCATGAGTTCGGGAGCGCCCTGGTCTACGGTCTCCCGGACGCGGAACTGCTTTCCGATTTCTCCGGACGCGCGGTCCTTTCGGAAGTCGAAGCCGGTGAGGAGCTGCCCGTGGTGATTCTGCTTTCCCGGATGCTGGCCGAAGACGGGAAGACGCGGATCACGGCGGAACGTCTCAAAAAACTGTCCGAGTTTCTGCCGGGGATTCTCCAGATGCAGGGGAGCCGTCTCCGTATCACGCGTCTGGTTCTCGAAATAGCCTTCAAGTTCTCCGCCAACCGCTTGATTCAGAGCGCGGCCTAACGGGTGCGGTGTTGAATCCGCGCGAGGCCTGTCCCCAAGCTTTACAAAAATCCCGCAATCCGTAAGATAGGCGTCAATTTCATCCGCTTTCTTTCATTTCAAAACACGAAGGATTATTGATGCCCGCATTGCCCGCAGTTTCCCGTAAAAATAAAGCTCTGAGCCCAAGTTCAAAAAATCTGGATGTCCGTACCTACGCCAATTTGAAAAAAGAGGTGGGCGAGGCCCTTGAATCCGGGCGCCGCCGCGCGCAGGAAGCCGTGGAGCAGGAAAAGACCCGGACGTATTGGGAAGTGGGCCGCTTGATTGACGCGCATGTCCTGCAAAGTCAGGAGCGGGGCGATTACGGAAAAAAAGTTTTGAGCCGCTTGTCCGAGGACCTGAACACCAACCAGACCCTGCTTTATTACGCGCTGCAATTTGCCCGCGCGTACGAGAATTTCCCGGCGCCGGGAAAATTGACCTGGAGTCATTACCGGGCCTTGCTGCCGGTCAAGGATGAAGGCGCTCGCAAAGAACTTGAAACCCAGGCCGAAGAATGGGGCTGGAGCAGCCGGCGTCTGGAAGAGGCCGCCGCGGGTGACAGGAAGCTCTCTTCCGGCCGTCCGGACGAACCCCAGGGGAAGCTGACGAAACTCAAACCCGGGGAACCCTACCGCTACCGGCTTTTCCGGAGCCAGGCGCCGGGCGCGAACCCTGACGGCCTTTTGATTGACCTTGGTTTTTCCACGTACCTTGAATTGCCGTCCAGCTCAAAACGTTTTTTTTCAGAAGAGATTGTTTATTCCCAGAAAAAAACAGGCGGCACAGGCACTGCCGACTACTCCATGAGCCGTGTCAACGGTGCCCGCGAGGCGGACCTGTATTTTTACCGGGCCTTCTGTGAACGGGTGGTGGATGGGGACACGGTTTGGATGCAGGTGGATCTTGGGTTCGGAGTTTTCACTCGCCAGAAACTGCGCCTGCGCGGCATCAATGCCCCTGAGCAGGGCAGTGAGGCGGGGCGGCGGGCCAAGAAGTTTCTGGAAGCCCGGCTGCAAGCCCCGGAAGGGGTCTTGATCCGCACCACCAAGTCCGACAAGTATGACCGCTACCTCGCGGACCTCTTTTCAGAAGGGCACCATCTCAACAGCCTTCTCGTGTCCCGGGCCCTTGCGGCACCTGTCTAAAGGCCTTTTTTTCACCTCTTAAATAACTCCCTTTTTCCGGCCGCCATAATCGGGAAATTTACGCCCTCCCTATGGCCTTTGCTTTTTCCTCTGCTACACTTTGGTTAACCGTAAAAAACCCCAACCCATTAACCGGAAGAGTCCTATGGGGCAGCAGGAAAAAAGCAGCAAAGATCTTCTTAAGCAGATCGCCGAGCTTCAGAAAAAAATTAAAACCCTCGAAAAACTCGAAGCCCGTCACGAACAGATTGAAGCCTCCCTGCGTGTTTCTGAAGAAAAGTTCCGGACCGTGTTTGAAAATTCCGCGGCCGCGATTACGGTGGTAGACGACAAAGAGCGTTTGATCTCCTGGAATAAATTCACGGAAAATATGCTGGGCATGACCGCCAAAGACCTCACCCTCAAGCCGATCCGGGAACTCTACCCGCCCGAGGAATGGAAACGGATCCGTTCTTATGACATCCGTTCCTCAGGCATGCGCCACCACCTTGAAACCGTGATGATTAAAAAGAACGGCGACCTTCTCGACATTGACGTCTCGATCAGTGTTCTCAAAAACAAGGAAGGCAAGGTCACCGGCGCGATTGGGATTATCCGCGATATTTCCGAGCGCAAGCGCACCGAGGCTCAGCTTCGGGATTCCGAGGAAAAATTCCGCCGGGTGTTTCAGAATTCCGCGGTTCCGATTATGGTGGCGGACGCCGACGACCGGCTGGTTTCGTGGAACAAACAGCTTCAG
This sequence comes from uncultured bacterium, assembly GCA_964434115.1. Classification (GTDB taxonomy): domain Bacteria; phylum Omnitrophota; class Omnitrophia; order Omnitrophales; family Aquincolibacteriaceae; genus ZLKRG04. The sequence continues at coordinate 375,040 of CAYSSX010000001.1, read as the reverse complement.
GACCTTTTGGGGCTGGAAGAAGACCAGCTCAAGGATTTTCCGCTCCGCGCACTCTACCCCCTTGAAGAGTGGAAAAAAATCCGCTCCTTCAGCGAGCACAAGACCCAGCAGCACCACCATTTTGAAACCCAGATGATCCGCGGTGACGGCGGAGCTTTGGACGTGGAGATTTCGATCAGTGTCTTAAAGGATGCGCAGGGGAAACAGACCGGGTCGATCGGCGTGGTCCGAGACATCTCGGCGCGCAAGCAGGCGGAGATCGAGCACAAGGCCAAGGAAGCGGCGCAGGCTTCGGCGCGCGCCAAGAGCGAGTTCCTGGCCAGCATGAGCCACGAAATCCGTACGCCGATGAACGGGATTCAGGGCATGATCGATCTTCTGCTGGATATGGAACTCACGCCCGAACAGCGTGAATACGTGCAGGTGGCCAAGACTTCTTCGGACTCCCTTCTCCGGATCATCAACGACATTTTGGATTTTTCGAAAATCGAAGCCGGAAAAATGACGCTGGACTCGGTTCCGTTCAGCCTGCGCGACACGCTTGGGGACACGCTGACCACTCTGGCGGTCCGCGCTCAGGCCAAGGGGCTTGAACTGGCCTGCCATATTCCGCCGCATGTGCCCGATTCCGTGGAAGGCGATCCGGGCAGGCTCCGGCAGATTGTGATCAACCTTGTCGGCAACGCCCTGAAATTTACGGAACGCGGGGAAGTGGTGCTCAAGGTCGGGCTGGATCAGGCCAACGATCAGGAGATGACCCTTCATTTTTCCGTGATGGACACCGGTATCGGTGTTCCGGAGGATAAACAGAAACTTATTTTTGAATCGTTTCAGCAGGCGGACAATTCCATGTCGCGGCGTTACGGAGGCACGGGGCTTGGGCTGGCCATTTCCGCGAAACTGATCCGGATGATGGGCGGGGAAGTCTGGGTGGAGAGCCCGTGTGAAGCCATGAAGACCGAAGGCGGAGGCCCGGGCAGCGCCTTTCACTTCCGGGCGAAATTCAAGCCCGGCAAAGCCGGCGGCCGCCGTTTGACGATGGTCCGCGACGTCAACATCCGAAATCTCGCGGTGCTGGTGGTGGAAGACAACGGGACTCACCGGCACATCCTGCGCGAAATGTGCGAAGGCTGGGGCATGAAGCCCGAAGCCGTGGCCAACGGGGTGCAGGCGCTTGCGAAGGTGGATGAAAAAGCCGGGCGAAAATCGTCTTTTGATTTCTGCATTATTGATTCCGGAATGGCGGAGATGGACGGTTTTATGCTGGTGGAGGAACTGCGGACAAGACCGGCCTGTAAGAATATGAAAATCATTATGATGGTTTCGGCCGTGCGCCCCGAAGAGAGCGCCCGCGCCCAGCAATTGGGAGTCGATGCCTGTTTGAAAAAGCCGATCGCGCAGTCCCGGCTTTTGGACACGGTCTTGAACGTGCTCGCGGATCCGGGCAAAGGCGCCGAGGGCGGACAGAAATTAAAACCCAAACCCGTGCGCCCGAGTTTGAAAATCCTGGTGGTGGAAGACAATGCCGTCAACCAGCTGGTCGCGCAGAGGCTTCTGGACCGGCAAGGGTACCGCTCCGTCATTGCGGAGGACGGATTTAAGGCCCTGAAGCTGGTTGAGGAACAGGAGTTTGACCTGATCCTGATGGATATTCAGCTTCCGGAGATGGATGGTTACGAAACCACTCGGCGCATCCGAGCGCATCAGAAAAAGACCGGCAAGCGGGTGCCGATTGTGGCTATGACTGCGAACGCGATGAAAGGCGACCGGGAAAAATGCCTGGATGCCGGCATGGATGATTATGTTTCAAAACCCGTGCAGCCGCCCAAACTCTTTCAAGTGATCGAGGCGGCCTGCGGCCTGGGAATCGAAAACCCCGCAAAAGTTAATGAGAAAAGCACCGATACATCTTCCAGCGACACGGATGTTCTGGACCGCGACGCGGGCCTTTCCCATATGGGGGGCGACATGGGGCTGTACCAGGACGTGATCCGGATTTTTCTGGAGGACGCGCCGCAGCAGATTGAAAAAATCCGCGGAGGGCTGGCTTCCGGAAAAGTCGAGGTCGTGGAATGTGAAGCTCACGCGCTGAAGGGTTCCGCGGCCAATATCGGGGCCCGGATTTTAAGCGAAGCCGCGCTCCGGCTTGAAACCGCGGCCGAGGAAAAGCGCCTTGACGAAGCCCCCGTGCTTTTAGAAGAAGTCAAAGCGCAGCTGGAACGGCTCAAGGATTCTTTAAAGGCAGCCTAGGCGGAGACGATGACCAAAAAAATTCTTGTGATTGATGACGACAGGGGATTCATCACCCAGATTTATTCGGTGCTGAAAGCCAAGGGCTATGAAGTGATTACGGCCACGAATGGGACGGAAGGCTTTGAGAAAGTCTCCCAGGAAGTGCCTGACCTGATTATTCTGGATGTGCTGATGCCGGAAATGACCGGGTATGATTTTGTTCAGAAAATCCGCAAGCAGGACCCCGCGCACCGCTCGATTCCGATTATCGTGATGTCTTCCCGTAAAAGCATGAAAGATTTTTTCACCAGCTGGGAGCTGGCGTTTTTTATCTCCAAGCCGTTTGAGCCGCAGGAGCTTGTGGCGAAGGTGGCACACGCCCTGAACTTTGATCCGGACCTGCCTGTGGACAAGAAAAAGGAAGCCGCGGACGCTCAGGCCGCTTCAAGCCGGGGAAAAGGAAAGAAAGTGGTGGTCGCCGGCTATGACGAAGAGGTCACGGGCAAGGTGACCGACGCCCTTCGCGCGGAAGGCTACAACGTTTTCACGGCCCAGGGCGATGCCCAGGGGCTTGATGAAGTGAGAAAGCTTTTACCGGATTTCGTGATGTGTCATTACCACACTCTGAAAGGCATTATGAATGTGCCTAAGCTGTACACCGGTATGCAGGGCAAGGACGAGACCAAAGGCATCCCTTTGTTTGTGGTCTGTCCCAAGGATATGGAGAACTCAGCGCTTCAGAGCTTCAAGGAAAACCAGCTCATTGTGTTTGGATCCGGTTACGAACTGTATAAAAAGATGCAGAAATTTGCCGCGCAGCCTATTCCTGTTTGATAAAATCCCCAGCGTTCAAAACCCCCGGGACTTCCGATGAATCTTAAAGGTAAAAAAGTACTCGTTTTCTGTTCCTCCAGCGTTGAAGTCGCGGCGGTCTATCAAACCGCGGCGCGACAGCTGGGCGAAACCCTGGGACGTGAAGGATGCGAGCTTGTTTTCGGAGGCACGGATTCGGGCTTGATGGGAATCCTGGCAAGAGCCGCGCTTCAGGCCGGGGCGCGGATCACCGGCGTGATTCCTGAAAAGATGAACACAAAAGGCATGGCGTATGGGGATTGCCACGAACTTGTCGTGTCCCGGGACCTGCATGAACGCAAGGCCCGTATGCAGCAATGTTCAGACGCGATCGTCTGTCTTCCCGGGGGGCTGGGGTCCTTGGATGAACTTGCGGAATCGCTGGCCCTGAAACAGCTGAAGTACCACGCGAAGCCGGTGGTTTTGATTAATACGGCGGGGTACTTTGATCCGCTGCTGGTTTTTTTTGAGAAGATGATTACTGAGAATTTCGCGCGCGCTGAATACAGGAGTTTTTACCACGCGGCGGAAGATCCGGAAGCCGCGGTCCGTTTTTTAAAAGATTTCTGAAGAGGTTTAAAGCGGAGGCGCGGAACGTCTTTCGGAAAGAATCTTTTCGAATTCCCGGAGCAGAAGATCCGGATCGCCCGCAGGCATTACCCGGCTGTTGGAAATCGTTTTGGTCAGGTACTCAATGACCGAAGGAAAAAAGGGAGAAGTGCCAGCAGGGTAAAAGACCAGCGGGATCGCGGCGGCTTTTTCAATCTGGCGGATCGCGGCCGCAAGCTGGGATTCAGGGGAATCCGGCGCCGGGTTTTTCAGCTTCATGAAAATAGCGTCCGGCTCTTCAAAGGTCGCGGAATGCAGGGCAATGCGGTTGTTTTTGGCGTTCAGGACTTCGTAACCCGCATTCATAAAACTGATGACAATCGCGTGAAAGCGGTCCGAGTCATCGTCAATCGCGAGAATGCGCGGATTTTTCTTTTTGGATTTCGGAAGATCTTCCGGAGGGGGATCGGACTTGATCCCGCCGCCGTAGTGCTTGACCATGGTCTTTTCAATCAGTGCTAGAAGGTCTTCGAAGTTAAAAGGTTTTCCGATAAACCCGTCAATTTTGAAGTCTTTGAAAACCTGCTCCAGTGCCGCCCGTCCGGTAATGACCAAAACCGGGTATTTGGGACTGCCGTCATAGCTGCTGGCAATATTGTGGTAGAAGACAATACCGCCCATGCGGGGCATGTTCATGTCGAGGAGAATAAGATCCGGTGCCTTTTCCTTGATCAGCTCCAGGGCCTCAATGCCGTCAGCCGCGGTGCGGATTCGGTAGCCGTGTTCAGACAGCATCATGCCCATGACTTCCCGGATTTCAGGTTCGTCATCGACAATAAGGATGTTGTTACGCTGGGTTGGAGGTGTCATAATGGCTTTTTATTTTCGTCCGGGCTGCGCCAAGAGTTTAGATAATTCCTGCGAAAGTTCGCGGCAGGACGTGCCGATAATGTTCTATCCTTGAAGACACAGACGCTTCGTCAAAGACCTGCGTCATGAAAACAAAATGGGGGCTTATTTATGAAGGGTTCTTCGAAATGGCTTATGTTGACAATGCTTTCCTTCCTCGTAACAGGGACCGCTGCGGCTGCTAAAAAAGGCGAGGCTGCGCAGACGGCGGCAGCGCAGGCCAAATCCTGGATGGATTTCTCCGAGAAAACGGAGAACCCCGAGGCTGGTAAAGTGACCCGCCTTGAACCCATGACCAAAGATGAGGAAGAGGCGCTTAAGAAATTTATCCGCTCTCTTGAGACGACGATCTCAACAGTCCAAAGCGCAAAGCTTGCCGCGGATACGACAAATATAACGGCACAAGCCTCTCAGGTTAAGTTTTTGCAATCCGTTAATTCAATTCGTGCAATCCCGAGCCAAGCCGATGTTCAAATGCTTCGTGATGTTCAGAGTATTCAGGGCCTTCGTCAAAACCGGACCGAAATTTTTGCACCGCCGCCAGGGCTTGTTAAAACCGCAGACAAACAAGCCTGATTCATTCCGCCCCGAATCTTCAATAGAGTTCTTTGGGGTACTGTGACCAAGCAAAGTTTGCTGATTATTGGGCCGGGGTATATAGGCGCTGAAACCGCAAGGCGGGCGGCCGCATCCGGTACGAAGGTCTATGCGTTGGTTCGAACCCCTGAAAAAGCCGCCGCGCTTGAAGCTTCAAGAATAATCCCTCTCCGAGGCGATCTCACCCAGCCTGAATCCTTACCCGCTTCTTTTCCTGAAAGCGCACGGGTCCTTTTTTCTGCCGCGCCCGACGGGCATACCGAAGACGACTACCGCAGGGTTTATCTGGAAGGTTTGAAGGAAGTTTTAAAACGCCTTCGCGGCGCCGGAAAAATCCTCTGGGTTTCCAGCACTTCGGTCTGGGGAGAAACCCGGACAGGCTGGGTGGACGAAACCGTGGTCCCGTTTCCAGGAGAGGTCAAACCCTCGGTGCTTCTTGAATCCGAGAAAACCGTGCTTGCCTCCGGAATTCCCTCGGTTGTGGTTCGTTTCGCGGGGATTTACGGACCGGAGCGTAACCGTCTTAAAGCTTTCCGGGAAGGCCGCTGGCCCGAAGCCGCGGCCCCGCTCCGGTATTTAAATTTAATTCACCGGGAGGATTGCGTGCGCGCGATTCAATTTCTTTTCGAACAAGGTCAGGCGGGCGAGGTTTACGCGGGCGCTGATCCGGAGCCGCCGGTGAACCGGGAAATGGCGGAGTGGCTGCTTGAACGCGTGCCGCGGAGTGAACCGCTTCCTGAGTGGAGCCCGGGGGAGCCCTTGGGAAAACGGGTGAGCAGTCTCAAGCTCCAGAAGCTGGGTTTTGTTTTCCAGTACCCGTCTTTTCGTGAAGGCTACAAGGCTTTGCTGGAAGCCGGGGAGGGGGCGTTATGAACCCCGGAGCCGGCCGTATTTTTTTGAGTTACGGAATTCCGGGCCTTGTTCTTCTCGCGCTGGCTTTTTGGGCGGGGTCGCAGCAGGATCCCACGCTGGGGATGCTGGGCTTCGTGTCTTTTTTTATGGGCGGAATGTTTCTTTTGATTCACGGGTACCAAAAGGTCTTTGGGCCTGCGGGAAAAAACGGAGATGAAAATGAACGCAGCGGAACTTGAAACCCTTTTGAAAACCCGTCTCGCGGCCGAGCATGTGGAAGTATGTGACGAAAGCGCGCGCCACCGCGGTCATGCGGGCGTGCGTGAAACCGGAGGCGGGCATTACGAAGCCTGTGTGGTTAGCCCGGTTTTTCGGGGGCTGGGGCCGGTGGAGCGCCACCGCGCTGTTTACACCGCGCTTCAGGAGGAAATGAAACAGTCGATCCACGCGCTGAGCCTGAAACTTTTTACTCCCGAGGAGTGGCAGAGGAAAGCGGGATGAAAAAAATCCCCGCGTTCTTTCTTATGGTTTTATGCCTGGTGCTCAGTCGTGAAGTTCACGCGGACCTGTTCGGCAGTTCCGGGGGTATCAAAAATGAAAGTGATGTGGCGGTGAAAGTGTGGCTGATCCGGGAATCAGGGGATTACGAAACCCAGGTGGTTGCGGCCAATGCCTCGCTCGATTTTCCTGAAAACACCGTGAAGATAAGAATCGGCGCCAGTGTTGCCGACCCGCCGCTCGCGCGTTCGAGGATCCGGGTGGCCGTGATTCAGCCGGACGGCTCGCGCCATGAGTTGACGGGGCTGGAATCCGAGATGGCCATTGTGCAGACCGGAAAATTTTCAAAGCCTTATTCCCGGGAAACACAGAACAGTCCCGCGGGAGTCCCCTGAAAAAGAAATATCCTAAAGCCTTTACACCTCCCTGGCCGACAATAAAGGGGAGTCACAAAAAGGAGGGCTTATGGGAACACCTGTTTTAATCGCCCCTGATTTGACAGCAGTCCGTATTGGACGTCACCCTGTAAAACTGACTGCGATTCTTTACCTGAAACAAGCCCTGCTGGAGGAACGCTACGAAGATTGTCCCGATATCATTATGATTGCCCGCGAGTTTGGGGCAGACCCTTACGAAATCCGTAATATTCTTGAGGACCCCAGACGCAAACCTCAATAAATAGGAAAGTCCCTGAAAAATAAAAAAACGGCGGGAGCTAGCGGCCTCCGCCGTTTTTTTTCTGAGCCTGCCGGACGCCTAAGCGCCCTTAGTTCAAAAACCGCAAAACTTTTTCAGCTCTCTTCACAAATCCCGCTGATAAACCAAGAGTAAGGTGTAAAGAGAATGACTGCAAGAGCTTGATGAGTAATGTTAGAAATTGCTATATTTGGCCAAATCTGAATACGCTGCTCATTTTTGCCCGGAAAAGGTCCGGAGCCGCACAAGCTAAAATCTTTGTCTTTTCTTCTTGTGGCCAAGCGCCTTCTCCATAGAATGCGAGATTCCTATGAGAACATTGATTGTCGATAACCCAGGACCGCTTTTGGAAACCTTGATCCGTTTGTTTCCGGAAATCAAGCGCACGCGCCTTAAGCAAAGCCTGAAATACGGCGGCGTTTTTGTAAATGAGCGCCCGGTGACGCAGTTTGATTTTGCCCTGAAAGCGGGCGACACCCTTAAATTGGGAACCAAGCGTCCTGAAGACGGCGTGGCCGGCCCGGATCTGGACGTGCGCGTGATCCACGAAGATGAAAGCATTATCGTCGTCGATAAACCCGCCGGACTTCTGACGATTGCGACGGATAAAATCCGCGACCGCACGGCCATGTTTGCCGTCAATGATTATCTGAACCGCCGTGAAACCGCGCGGTCGAAGACACGCTTCTCAGACGAGGACGAAGAACCGGTCCGGAAAAAACAGATTTTTGTGGTGCACCGTCTTGACCGCGGCGCCTCCGGACTTCTGGTCTTTGCCAAAGACGGCGAGACCAAGGACTGGCTGCAAGAGCATTGGGAAGAATTCTCTAAAACCTACGGCGCGGTGGTGGACGGCTGCCCTGAAGAAAAACAGGGAACGGTCGAAAGTTATTTAACCGAAAATAAAATCCTGCGCATGATCAGCGGCCCCAAGACGCCGGATTCCAAATGGGCGGTCACGCATTACCGGGTGCTGGTTTCGGACGGCAGTCATTCGCTGGTCGAAGTGCGCCTGGAAACCGGACGCAAGCACCAGATCCGCGTTCATATGGCGGATCTCGGCTGTCCGATCGCGGGGGACAAGGATTACGGATGCCGGACAAATCCTGCCGGGCGTCTTGCGCTGCACGCCTGCAGGCTGGAGATCCGGCACCCGAAGACGGGCGCGGCGCTTGTTTTTGAAAGCCCGCTTCCGCACGAACTAAAAAAAATCGTCAAAGCTTGAACTTTTTCTATTTATAAGGAAGGATTTGTTCCATGAGTGTGATGCTTCAAATCAAGGGAATCACCAAAAGTTACGGCGCCCGCGTGCTGCTTGAAGACGCGACCGCTTCCTTTTCCAAATACCAGAAGATCGGCGTGATCGGCAGGAACGGAACTGGCAAGTCCACGCTCTGCCGGATTATCACGGGGCATGAAGAAGCGGACAGCGGCACGATCAGCCGGAATTCCGATCTGCGTTTGAGTTACCTGGAACAGCATGACCCTTATAAAGAAGATGAAACCGTGGTGGGTTTTTTGACCCGGTACACGGGCAAGGAAGACTGGGAGTGTTCGGAAATCGCGGGGCGCTTTCAGATTAAGTACGACAAACTGGAAGAGCCGATCCGGATGCTGCCGGGCGGTTACCGCACGCGCGTGAAACTCGCGGCCATGCTTCTGAAGGACCCCAACTTTCTGGTGCTTGATGAACCGACCAACTATCTGGACTTAAGCACGCTGATTATTCTCGAAAATTTTTTACAGGATTTTAACGGCGGCTTTCTGATTGTGTCTCACGACCGGGAATTCCTCAAACGCACCTGCGACCACACGCTGGAAGTGGAAAACGGGGAAGTCATGCTTTATCCGGGCGACGTGGAAGAGTATTTCGCGTTCAAGGAAGAGCAGATCCAGCAGAAGATGGCCTTTAACCAGGCGGTTGAAAAAAAACGCCAGCAGCTCCAGGAATTCGTGGACCGGTTCAAGGCCCGCGCCTCCACCGCGACCCGCGCGAAATCCAAGATGAAGCAGATTGATAAATTGAAGACCATTGAAATCGGGCATCCCATGAGCACGGTGACGATCAAGATCCCGCCCATTGAACGCAAGGGCGGCATTGCCCTTTTTGTGGACGAGCTCAGTATCGGGTATCCGGAAAAAGTCGTGGCCGCGGGTATTAATATGGAAGTGGAGCGCGGTTCCCGCGTGGCCATTCTTGGAGATAACGGCCAGGGGAAAACGACTTTTATGAGAACGCTTGCCGGCGATTTGAAACCCAAGGCCGGCACTTTCCGCTGGGGCACGGGCCTTAAAATCGGCTATTACGCCCAGCACGTGTTCCAAACCCTGCACCCTGAAGACGATGTGGTGACGTATTTGACGCGGGCCGCGGATCGTCAGGTCTCAGCCCAGGACGTGCTGAACATTGCCGGCAGTTTTCTTTTCAAGGGCGATGACGTGAAGAAAAAAGTGAAGGTGCTGTCCGGAGGCGAGCGCGCCCGTCTTGTGCTGGCCGGCCTTCTTCTTGCCAAATGCCACGTGCTGATGCTGGACGAACCGACCAACCATTTGGATTTTGAAACCGTGGAAGCTTTGGGCGCGGCCTTGCGCGAATTCGAAGGGACGGTGTTTTTCATCTGCCACGACCGCACCTTTGTGAATCTGATCGCGACCACGATCCTGGATGTAAAAGACGGGAAAGTGATGCGCTACCCGGGCACTTACGAAGATTACGTCTATCACCTTGAGAACCAGACTCGGGACGAGCTTTTCAGCGATGGTCCGGCCATCAAGGAAACCAAGACCCATTCCCACCGCAAGGATACAAGCGCGGACCTGGAACGCGAAAAGACCAAACTCAAAGCGGAAATCAAAACCTGCGAAGAAAAAATCCAGACCCTGAAAACGGAGAAAGAGGCCATTACTCAGGAATTTATCGCCAAACCCACGGCGTATTCCAAGGACCGCAAAATCCGTCTGGATCAGGTGACCGGCGAGCTGGCCAAAGAAGAAGAGCGCTGGCTGGAATTACAGGGACGCTTGGAAAATCCGGGCAAGTAAAACAGCCTGCCTCAAACCGCGGCTTATTCCTCATCGCGCAAGATGTGCAGAATATGCGCGTGAACCTGCTTGTTGTTGGCGATCTTGCTGTGTTTTTCCTTAAGAAAAATGTACTTCGGCGGATTCTCTCCGTACTGCCCGCGCAGGCTTGAGCTTGTGACCAAATTATCGCCGTCCGCCGTCAGCTCCGCCTGACAATTCCCATCCTCAAAGGTGAGAGCCCCTTCAGGGCTCTCAAGGCACACCCGTTCAGGCGTCGGGCCCCATTCCGTGACAAAAACATGCGCGTCGATTCCGGCCGGGAGGGGATGGCGTTTTTCACTCACCGCTTTTTGCAGCCACAGCGCGTGCGCGAGCACGGCCTTTAAATACGCGAAGCGTTTGTCGTTTTCTTTTTTCATTTCAGGCTCCCAAGTCATGGGGAAGCGCTGTTTCATTTGTGCCTCCAGCCGCGCCTGTTCGCTTTTGCTGAAAACCGACCAGCCGTATTTCACCCAGTTGTCCGCGTCATAAAGGCTTATGCTGACGGGCTCGCCCAGGGAATCCACAAACGGGTTTTTGTCGTAGCGCGGCATGAGCGCAAAGAAAGCGGGGTGCGTGAAAATTTCATAGGGCGTGAACTTCCGCGCCCCGCGGAAATGAACCGGCTTAAAGCCCTCGTGGAGAATCCGGAACGCGTAAAGAAGCCCCTCATGCGCGGGGTTGACAAGAATCAGTTTCCGGATCGCGGGCGCGCCCGCGTTATCAGGGACGGGGTCCGCTTGGCCCCGGACATCCCTGCCTCCGTAGAGCAGGTAGTAGCGGGCGATAAAAACCGCCGAAGAATGCGCGACAATGTCAAACTTCTGCCCCGCGGGCCCCAGCGTTTCTTTGAGTTTTTCTATTTTTTCAGCCAGGATGCGCGCATTCGCGTCATGGGGAAGCCGCCAGTCATACAAAAAAATGAAAAAGTTTTCACCAGGCTGAGGGTGGTCAATATCGCCCTTGCGGTACTGGTTTTGTTTCATCACGCGCAGGAATTTGGTGTAAAGCTGGAGCTCCAGGAGTTTGGGAATAATAGCGATTTCATCCAGCAGTTCCCCGGGCACGACCGGGCTCACATTTTTTTCCAGGTCCGTGGAGTCGATGGGAAGCGACAGAATGTCTTCCGTGTGCGGCCCCAGGTAATTGAAAAGATTGCCCCAGACCGTGGCGCCGGTGCGGCTGTCCACAAGTTTGGTGCGCGTGGTTCCCGGGATCAGGATCACGGGGGTGGTGGGAACAAAGGATTTGTCTCTGAGCGCGGGCGCCGGAAGCCGGTGCGCCGCGCAGCCGGAAAAAAGGGAAGTGATAAGGACGATTCCGGCGAGGCGTCTTGCGCGGAAGGTCAAGGGTTCACCAGAAAAACCACTGCCGGGTGACGACGGTATAAAGACCGAGCCCCAGATTGGTGACAGCGTGGGCAAGGACACAGCCCTTGAGGTTCCGGGTTTTGACCAGATAGCCGCCGTAAAGGACACCGGTCAAGACCGCGGCCGGCCATTCCCAGGAACGGTGAACGAGCGTGAAAGCGCCCACGGTCATCCAGAAGGCAAAAGGTTTAAAAGTACCGAGGGGGATTTTGAGAAAATCATTCTGGATCAAATAGCGCATGAGAAAAGAACGCCACACGAGTTCTTCCATCAGGGGAACCACAAGCACGGCGCCCGCGATGCGGATCAGAATAGCCGCGGCCTTTGCGGCCGGGGTTGCAAAAACCTCCGGATTGAAGGAGGGCGTTTCCGCGGGTGCCCAAAAAAGCGCGGGAATCAGCCAGAGGATTAAAACAAGAATACCGAGCGCCGCGGCGCGGAAATCCCAGGAGCCGGGAATTTCTTCCGGACGGCCGCGGAACCCCCAAAAAAGGAGCGCGGCGGTTAAAAACGTTTTAAGGGCGTAAAGAAAAAAAATCGAGCGCGCGTCCGCGAAGCGCTGCAATTCGGTGAGCAGCATAAAGACCACAAAAGGCGCGAGATAACGGAAAACCGGTTTTTGAAGAAGGTGATTCAAGAAGCCCCGCTTCTGTTGCTTGAGACGAGAGATTGTAAAAAAGCTTCGCGATGCGCCGTCAAGTCTTTATAATAACGAAACTTTCTAAACCCACAACCCCAAACTGTTCCGATGAAAAATTTTCTTAAGCCCGCGGCCTTTCTCGCGGCAGCCGTCTTTATCTTTTTTATTTTTCTCAACCGCATTCCGCTTTGGTCTTCTGACGAAGGCCGCTACGGGGAAATCGCCCGCGAAGCGTATGAGGAAGGGGATTACATTGTCCCGCAGTTCAACTACGTGGATTATCTGGAAAAACCCATCCTGGCGCCTCTTCTGACCGCCGGCGCCTACGCGGTGTTCGGCGTGAACCACTTCAGCGCGCGCTTTGTGCCCGCCTTTTCCGGTTTTCTCGGTCTTTTGATATGCTGGTTTTTCACGCGGCGTCATTTTGGCCGCTCCACCGCCGACCTCGCGGGGCTTCTTCTTTTAACGTCCGTGGGGTATGTGCTGGTCGGGCGTTTCGCGGTCATTGACATGCTTTTGACGTTGGTGATGAGCGCCTCGATGTTCTGCCTCATGACCGCCTATTTTGAGAAGCGCCGCTGGCTCTATCTTTTTGCTTATTTTTTTATGGGACTCGCTTTTTTGACCAAGGGCCTGATTGGTTTCGTGCTCCCGGGCGTGATTTTCTTTTTCTTTCTTCTGTGGGTGCGCGACCTGGCTGAGATAAAGCATATGAAAATCGGCTGGGGGATTTTGATTCTTGCCGTTTTGATTGTGCCCTGGTTCTGGGCGGTCTCTGTGCGCCAGCCGGAATTCTTTGATGTCTTTATCGTGAAGAACCATTTCGCGCGTTTTGCGACCAAGACCTTCGGCCGCCGGAAACCATTCTGGTTTTACGTTCCGATTTTATTCGCGACCGTGTTCCCTTGGTCTCTTTTTCTGCCCGCGGCGCTGACCCGGGCCTTGCGTGAACCGGAATCGGAGCAGAAGAAAAAAACAAAACTCCTCCTGGTCTGGGCGGCCGTGATTTTTGTTTTTTTCAGCCTGCCCAAATCAAAACTTCCGTATTATCTGCTTCCGCTGAGCATGCCCGCGGCCATTCTCTTCGCGCTTCTGTTTGACGCCTTAAAATCCGGAAAACTCGAGGCGCGGTCTTGGACCGCCCGCCTCACCGACGGGGCGTGGAAAGCCGCGGCGGTTTTGTGCACGCTTCTCTTTTTTATCATGAATCCGGTGATTCACTTTTTTATTCATGATCCGGAAATTGCTTCCCTCCGGCCCGTGGTGCTGACCGGCACCGCTTTCATTATGGCCGGAGCGCTTCTCGCGTACTTTTTTTACGCAAAGGGACGTATTCAGGCCGCGGTCACGTCCTTGGCGGGAGTTGTTTATGCCACGCTGTTTTTTGCGATTCTTGGAATGAAAGTGATCACGCCTTTTCAAAGCACTTACCCGCTGGCTCAAAGCCTGGCGCCGCTCTTAAAGCCGGAAGACAAGGTAGCGGTTTTCGCCTCTCCGGACCATTATTCAGACCTTATTTTCCATCTCCGGCGCCGGGTGATTGTGGTGGGCAGCGACCGGGGGACTTTGACCGAGGAAAGCCAGCAGGAAGAGAATCTTGAAAAAATGAAAGAATGGTTTTTATCTTCCGAGGAAATGAGCAAGCGTTTTAACGCGGGGGAACAAAGGTTTTTTGTGGTTGTGGATGATGAAAAGCTTGAGGAGCTTCACAATTACGGCGTGAAGGAATACCGGACGCTTCAGCGTTCAGGCCAGAAACTTCTCATTACCAACGATTTTAAACTGCCGTCCCAAACCCTTCCGGAAAAAACCCATGGATAAACAAAAACAAATCAAGGCGGTCTCGGTTTCGGGTGTTCTGCTTTCGCTTCTGGCCTGTGTTTGGGCTTTTCGGAGCGGGGATGAAGGTTTCAGCGCGTGGACGGCTTCGTTTTTAGTTTTTTTTCTGCTGACCCTCGCGGCCCTGAAAGGGGTTTGGACTCTGAAGCGCTGGGGCTGGATCTTGAGTTTGCTTTTGGGGGCCATTGCGCTCGGGTTTGGTTTTTACGCGGCTCACTTTTCCTGGAATTTCTGGCTGTTTCAGGAGCCGACGATCGCGGACCGATTTGCGGCGGTTCTGCGCCCGCAGGTGTCTCTCTTCCTAGTGGTTCCAAGCGCTTGGCTTTTTTATTTCTGGAAACCCGGTACGCGCCGTTTGTTTGCCTGACCGCCGGGTGAAGACCGGACAACGTGAATTTGAAAGATGAAGGAGGCTGTATGAAGAAAGAAAAATGCAAAAGACCTTTGCTTCTGGCCTGTGTGCTCGCGTCTGTTTTCAGTATCTGTCTCCCCGGTCTTCCGTCTTTTGCCGCGGAGGCCGCGCCCGGGGAAAAGCCGCCCTTTACTTTGGAGCTTTCTGACGGCTGGGTTTCCGCGCCTTCCCGCTACCAGGGAGTGGCCGCGTCCTATGCCCTGACCGGCGCCGCCGCGCGACTGGATGTCGCGGTTCAGGAAGCCAAGAAGGGGCAGGATATCGGGACCTTGAGCTGGGAAGATCTTTTTTACCCGCAGTTTGAGGTGATTGATATCCGGATGGACGCCCGCACTTCGGTTGACAATGTTCCGGCAAAGTACTGTTTGTACAAGGTCAAGAAGTCGCCCTTTAAAAAGCAGCTCGAAGGCAAGCGTGATTTGATGTATCTCAATTACGTGATGGTCAAGAACGGGCAGCTTTTTTCCCTGACCTTTTCGGATGATGAGGCCACGTTTGCCGAAAATCAGCCCGGGTTCATGAAGATGGTTCGAACCCTTCGTTTTGAACCGGCGTAAAAAAAATCCGTGAGCGCAAACAACGCTTTTCAAAATGCACTTTGTCTGATCGATGAAGCGAATGCCCAGGATCCGCAGCGTGAAAAGGCTGCGGACGGAAGTGAATACCCCAAGGAACTGCTTTACTCCCGCCGCATGTCGGTCTGGCTTTTGAAGCTCGCACCGCAAGCCTCGGAAGTCCTTCAACTGGCGGTGCGTGCCCAGCATTTGAAACGCTGGACCACGCCGCGCGAAACTTACCCCATGGACCGGGCCGGTTATTTAAAATGGCGGACCGTGCTCAAAGAATTTCACGCCTCCGAATGCTCCCGGATTCTTGACGAGGCCGGTTATGCGAAAGATTTTCAAAACCGCGCGGCCGCGCTCATCCGCAAAGAGCGCCTCAAAGAAGACCCGGAAGCCCAGCTTCTGGAAGACGCCGCCTGCCTTGTCTTTCTGGAGTTTTATTTCCAGGATTTCGCATCCCGGCACGAGGAATCCAAAATCATTGAAATCGTGCGCAAGACCTGGAACAAGATGTCTGCCCAGGCCCGTTCTGAGGCCTTAAAGCTGCCTTTTCCAGCCCCCCTTCAGGCGACCGTTAAAACATCGCTTCTAACGCCGCCTCCAGAAACAAGTTAGCTTATTTGTAACCCGCCCGTACAGCAGGTATGCTTCTTAAAGGCTTTCAAAAACAACCACTATAAATATAAGGGCCAACCGAGCATGATCTCAAATTCCGGGATGAGGCGCGTGGTGTCGCTTGCGCTGATTTTCTGTCTGGTTCCGTTTGGGCAGGTTCCCTCTGCTCAGGCGCAAAGCTCCCGGGATAAACAGCCCCCGAAATTCCTGCCCTTGCCGCTGGATCTTAAAGAATTGAAAGTTCCCTCGGGCGCGGGACGCGTGGATCAAGTCTTTCAGGCGGAAAAAGGCCCCGTGGTTTTTTTGATTCAGGACGCGCACGCTATTCCGGAAGCTCAGGAAAACATCCGCCGCCTGCTCGAACATTTTCAAAATACTTACGGAACTTCGCTTACGGCGCTTGAAGGCGTTGTTTCTCACCTGGATCCGCAGCTCCTCCGCAGTTATCCGGACAAGGAAAGCCTTGTGAGCGTGCTGGCTTCGCTCTCGGGGAAAGGGGAACTGGCCGGCCCGACCGCGGCCGCGGTTTTAAACGGGATTCCTGCGGATTACGAAGGACTTGAAGACCGGGCCGCTTATGACGAGGGACTGGCTTACTTTCTCGCGGCGCAAAAAAGCAAAGCCGCGCTTGAACCCGTGCTCTTGAAACTGGAAACATCTTTGGAGCAAAAAAAAGAAAAGCTGTATTCGCCGGAACTTTTGCGCATTGACCGCCTGCTTCTCGCGTTTAAGGAAAACAAGGCGCCGCTTTTGGAGGTGCTTAAGACGCTGGAGACGTTCCGGAAACCGGATGCCGGAACCCAGGTCGCGCTGGTGCTGGAACAGGCTGCCGCGGAAGGCCGTGAAACAGCTTCAAGTCTGGCTCTGCGTGACTTTGCCGGGAAAGTTCAAAGACTTCTGGAAGAGAACCCCGCCGCTCCCGGTCACCAGGAACAGCTCAAAAAATTTCACGAACAGTTTCAGCGTTTTCAAACTTCCGAGGCAAGCCCCCAATCCTTTGCCCTTTTTCTGCATGAACAGACCCAAGGGACCGTGCTTGAACCGGCTTTTCCCGCAGGCTTTTTGAGCGGGCTTTGGGCGGAGAAAAGAATGAAGCAGCTTGAAGGAAGCCTCTTTTTCCGTGAGTTCCAGGCCTATGCCGGCGCTGTGAAAGAATCCCTTTTTCAAAGCGATGCCCAGCGGGCGCTTGACCGTGAAACCGAGCGGCTTGAAATGACGCGCAAATGGATGACCCTGGAGCTGGGTTTTGAGGATTGGGAAAAAATGCGCGGACGCGTGAAGGAGTTTGAAGCGGGTTTTGAAAGCGGGGCCTTCCGCGCGCAGGAAACCTTTTACAAAAACGCCGAGGCCCGCGACAGCCTTATGATGCGGAACCTTACCCGTCTTCTGGAGCGCGGGAAACCTGCCTCCGCCGCGGTTGTGGCCGGAGGTTTTCATACCGCGGGACTTACGCGGCTGTTCCGCGAGCGGGGCATTTCCTTTGTGGTGCTGGCGCCGGAAATCAGCGCCGTCCCCCAAGAGACTTCTTATGAGCGCCAGATGAAAGGCGATGTTTCCTGGCGCGCTTATTTCCGTTTGGAGAAGGGGGAGGTCAACCTCTACGACGCCTTTCATCGCGGGATCCGTGACCAGCTTCTCACCGCGGTTCAGAACCGCGCGGGTTCGCCTGCAGACGCGCGCGCGCTTCTTTTGAAACGCTGGCGTGATCAAATCCTCCGTGACTTGGCCTCGCAGGGGAGGCTTGACGAAGCCGGCGCTTACACGCGCTTTCTCGATGAAATTTCAAAATCCAAGGACAGCGGGCCAAGCGCGGCGCTGGAAAAAATCGAACAGTTCATCGAACAGTTAAAGCGTCTGGAGCAGAACGGCACTTTGAATGAACAGAACATTGCGCAGCTTCTCAGGCCCGCGGCGCGTCCCGTGGATGCTGTGCAAGGTGCTCTTGAACCGGGCTCGCGCTGGGGCGGGCCCATGATCCGGATCACTCAGACCCCTGAAGGACTCGCGATTCAGGCCAGCGACCTCGCCCAAACAAGAATGGCGGGGACGGATGCGCCTGTTTTGGATACGGCTTCCGCCCGTTCTGAACTCCGCGCGGAAGACGATCCGGTCTTCGAAGGACTGCCGCCCGGCTATACGGAGCTCAAGAAACTCCGGAGTGGGTTCATCGAAGATTTGAAGTCGTCTTACACGCAGGTTCAGCCCGGCGCTTTACAGGAAAACGATCTCGAACTGCAGGCCCTTGGCTGGGTGCTGCGCGGCGGTCTTCCGTCGGGTGAGAATCCGGCGACCACACAGGCGCTTCTTCTGAGCAGCGGAAATATCCGCACGCTGGGGATTGCTTACTCTTCGCTCGGGATTTATGCCAGTGATGTCATCGGATATCTTTTTCAGCAGGCCAAGATGGGGAAGCATGAGGCGTTTTACGCGCTCGCCGATATTTTCGAAGCTGACTCTGAGGCGTTGAACCCTGAAGAGAAAAAGCAGCTCATCGAGGGATTGATTGAGCTTTCTAAGACTGGCCAGCTTGAAGCTGCCCGCTACCTCGGAGTTTTTTACGAGTATCCGCCTTCGGCTTTGCCTGCTTTTCTCCTGACGGAAATCACCCAAGCTATGAGTACAGCCGAAGACCTTCCGGGGCTTGCCTACAGCCTGGCTGCATTATCGAGCGAGAACACCGACCTTTCGGATGCTTGGGGGTTCATTGACTCGAACTCGGCAGCCGCACCTTTTTTAATAAGGAGCATCGCCCGGATTTATTCCAGGCTGACCCCGAATGCCCCTGAAGCGGCCGAGAGAATCTATCTCAAGGTTATGGCTGAGGCCCGGTCAGAAAGTTTCAGCGCCCGTCAGGAACAGGCACTGCTCGGCCTCGCGGAAATGTTTGCCGCCCTGCCGGTGTCCAAACGCTCCGAGGTGTCATCGCTCTTGAGTGAAAAACTCGCGGGGGAGGTTCTCCCCGCAAAGCGGGCTGCACGCATTGCGATCAGTATGGCTTTTGCCCTGAGAACGCAGGCGCCTGAAGACGTTTTGACGCCTTTACCTCCATGGGGCCCAGAGCAAGGAAAGAAGCCTGTTTTTTACAAGCTTGTCAAACAGGAGTTTCTTATGGGTTTCCGGGACAAGTATCGCAATCAGATTATGGAAAAGGCCCAGGCCGGGGATGTGCTCGCAATCGAGGCTTTGGGGCATATTTACCCGTCTTCGAGTGAGCTGGCGCAGCAGGATATTCTCAATCTCCTGAAATCGAAACTGAGTCAAACCACGGTTGAAGGAAACGCGGCCGTTCACGCCTATGGAATTCTGTTTGAGTTCCTCTCGCCGGCTCAAAGAGACAGCGTTTACGACATCGTCAAACTCTGGGCAGATAATTTTAAAGAGGGAGCGTTCTTCGGACTGATTCACATGGCCAAGGTTTATGCTAAAGCCGAGAATGGCAGTGCGAAAGTGGAGTCGATTAAAAAAATTGTTTATGAAGTCAGTCAATCGGAATATCCGGGTTCGCTCGCCGCACTCGGCGCTTTGGCTCAAATTGCCGGTGATCCCGATGACCTTTCTTCGGCTTACACAAAATTGATGCAATCGAATGAATCGGAAGCCCTTTTGGGACTCGCGGAACTCTATAGTTCTTTGGAAAGCGGCCAGCGGGATGCGGCATACGCACGAATCCTTAATTATTTTATTCTGGGGATACCGTATTCCGGCCAAGCGCTGGCAGTCATCGGCAGGCAGCTTGGCCTTGATGCCGGCGATGAGCAGCGAATGGAGGAAATTGTTCAAGCTCTGCTGAACGGTTACTCGGATGGAAACCCCGAAGCCGTCAAAGGCCTGGCTGAAATTTATGGGCTCGTGCCCGAGGGGTCCTCCGCTATTGGATCCATTGTGGCGGCCATTGGATCTCTCGCTGAGAACGGATCTTCGGCAGGGCTTTTAGCTGCGGCCATCATCGCGGGGGATGTCACGGCGGAACTTAGTGAATTAAAGTCTGAAAAATCTTTACCCCCCTATCAGTTTCTTCCCGCAAAGCCGTTCACTCAAACCTTAGCTTCCAGTGCGGGTCAAGGTGCGGAAGAGGGGCCTTCTAAGGAGGACATTCTTAAAGCCTTTCAAACAGCGGCATCCCAGCCGGAACCTGATCTTCCGGCAGGAATGGTAGATTTCCGGAACCGGAGTATGGCCGCGTCCTTTCCTGCCCTGCCCCCTGACAAGCAGACGCAGTTTCTCAAAGATCTCAAAGCCAAAGGGGAACCGCCCGGGTCAGGATGGCCTATTGATTTCTCTGCAATCCTGAAAGTCTTTTCCGCGTCCAAGCCGGAATTCAATCCCTATTTGATCAGTATGGCCATGGCTTATGGGGAAGCTATCACTCCGGAGCACCGGGCCATAGTTAAAAACTTTCCAGCCGTCATTTTGAAAGCTGCCCGGAAAGGGAACCCCGACGGTCTGGTTGCTTTAGGCATCCTGGCTGAAACCATGGATCCGGAAGCTGACGATTATCAGCAAGCCTTGGAGATCCTCTTTAAAGAAGCGGAAGCCTTGAATCTGACCCAGGGCCAGAACACCGATGCGGGGCGGGTTAAAAGCGCGTTATGGGCGCTGGCTCACGTTCAATACACCTTCGATCAGGCTTTGCACGAACGTCTTGAAAAGCTGGTAAAAAAGGCAGGCGCCTTTTTTCCGGAATCCAAAGTCAGGCTCGAAGCCGTTTTGTATTTGCACACCGAAAGCGGCGACTCTGCGGATTCCCCGCAAGGGGCCGCGGCTTACAAGGCTCTGGCCGCACAAATCAAAACCGGGGCTTTGGTTGCGAACCCGGCGCTTCTGGCCGCTTTGGCACAGGGCATGGCAAGTTCTGATAATGAAGCCTTGAATGAAAGTATCCGCAAAGACCTGCTGCAGTTGGTGAAAGAAGGCAAGGAGCTGACAGCCTTTCCCTATACCGCAGCAATTTATGATCACCTGACCCCTGATGAAAAATCAGAATTTTTTAAAATCATTCTTGAAAAAATTTCGAAACCGGAAGAGCAGGCCGCTTTATTTGCATTTTACGCATTAGGCTTGATTGCGAGGGAGGCCTGGAGTGACAGCCTGCCAGCGGAAGAGAACCAGGAAATGCCGCTCATTCAGAATGCTGCTTTGACGGCGCTCTCAATTCAGAGTGCGAAGCTGCCCTCCCAGGATCTTTTAGTTCAGCTTACGTCGGATATTGTGCAGGATCAACTTGTCCCAAAGCTGCTGACTCTGGCAAGCCAAAACAATAAACACTATACAGCTGCCGCCACCGCTGCTTTGGGAAAGCTGGCAAACAAAATCCCTCAAAAACGTATAGCCGCTGTTTTCACGACCCTCAAGCATAAATTGAATAAACTTCATTCCAATGCATTGGACCGCCAGGCTGCTGTCTCGTCCTTGATCTCTCTGTATGACTACCTGGATCCGCATTCGAAGAAGCTTGCCGATAATTATCTTTCTGAGTTCGTTACAGCCGGGGAATTGGAATATCCGATTGAAGGGGCCCATGCGGCTGCATTTCTCTCCAAGCTTTCCCCGGCGATGAAAAGCAAAGCGGTGGAGTTCAAGAACGCACTTCTTTTAGAGCTTGAAAGTAAATTCCCCAGTGCCGAGGTCTTCGAAGCTGCCGCTTTCTTAAGTTCAAACGCTCCGGAAGTTCTGGATCCTAAAATGGTCAAAAAAATTCTCAATAAAGCGCCTGAGAAACAAATGATGATAGGACTTGCGTACCTGCTTCTGGGCAATCAAATTCCTCGGAAAGACGACCGCGAATCTGTTTTTGAAAGTGCCCTCAAAAAGATGCAGGACAACACGGCGGATGAGAATGCGCTCAAGGCATTGGGACTCATTTTTGATTCCTATGGGGGCGCCTTTGGCATTCATAAAGAGCAATTTCTTCGGGCTGCGGAAGTCCTGCTGACGGTCTCTTCCGTTCAGCCGGAAGCTCTGGCTATTCTGGCAAACAGGTATTCGTTTCTGCCCGCTGACGTGCAGCAGAAAATTCTTCAAGCGGTCGCCGGCCAAATCTCAAGCGACATTCCGGCTGTCCTGGCGGCCGCCGGTCATCTTAGCCTTTTTGATAGTCTTAATCCGGTACAGAGCCCCGCAGCTCAAATCGACGCGGGTATTGATTTGGAAAGCGTGGACCAGATGCAGGCTCTTCACAAACAATTCCTTGCCGAGCTTTCGGCTTTGGAGGCGCAGGGGAGCGGGGATGCCGCAGTGTCTGAAGCGCTCCATTTTGCAAAATCGTGGGCGTTTGATTTGCTGCCGGAACCTGCCCAATTGGAATGGAGCGGCAAGATTGTTTCCGCCGTCACCAAGGGCACTGAGGGCTACGGTTTTTCGACTGAGAAAGATCTGCCTTTTTTTGCAATGATCCTGGCCACAGGGGCGATGATTCCCGCAGAGAATGACGCGGTTTTTAATTACCTAAAAAGTTTTGGAGGCGGGGAGGCAGGTTATTACGAAGGCCTTGGTTACATGCTCGCCCGGTGGCTTGCGCCTGATGCCGGAATCACGCCCTGGTACGGCGCGATGCGCCAGGAAATCCTTTTAATCCTTGATGAGCAGTTTGAACTGAAAAATCCCGGCGCTGTCCGAGGGATGGCGATTGCACTGCCCGGGCTTACGGCCGAGGAGCGTGCCGCGGTAATCGACGATCTCTATGAGCAGGCAGAGATTTATCAGGATGCGTCTCTGCGGGCGCGTATTTACCCTTATCTTGATAAGGAACTTCGGGACAATCAGCGGGCTGAGTTAGCGGCTCTCATGCAAAATCATCCGGAAGCTGTTGAAGGCGTTCTTGGGCATGCCCTTCCCGCGGTGCTTTCCGACGATACGGCACAAGCCTCTCAGTTGATCAACCTTCTCTTCAAACGCCTGGAGGGGGCTTCTCCCTCTGCGGCCGCCGCAGAATCCCTGGCGCGCGTCTTCGGGATTCTGGGTATGGAGCAGAGAAAAGAACTTGTGGGAAAAATTGCGGGTTTCCCGGCCCCGGTCCGGCTTCGTCTGCTTGCGCTGCTTGTCAGGGAGGCTTTAAATAATGGCTTGTTGAGCGCGACCGGAGATTCGAATGTGTCTCCAGCGGCTCTTTCAGGAATCTTGAACATGGATCCTGAAAGCTCTGGGACATCTCATGATTTCTGGACCAACCTGGTGCAGCCTGATCAGCAGACCGGCGCCGGCACACCGGGGCCTCAGTCAGCGCCGCAATACCCGTGGGTGACCCCCTCGGTTTCGGCGGAAAAACCGGTTTCCTATTATGAGTTTGATCCGCGTGACCAGGTGTTTC
The DNA here is from genome assembly GCA_964434115.1 of uncultured bacterium. Lineage (GTDB taxonomy): Bacteria > Omnitrophota > Omnitrophia > Omnitrophales > Aquincolibacteriaceae > ZLKRG04. Next base: position 352,047 of record CAYSSX010000001.1, on the reverse strand, counting down.
ATGAAACCACCTATTCGCTCTCCCGCACCGGTTCTGCGGGGCAGTCGAATGCGGCGGCGCGGAAACTCATGGGCGACTTCGAAGCCTTTGAAGACCTGAATGCGGAAGTCATCAATCTTTTGATGAAACAGGACAAGACGGTGGAAGATATGCGCCTGCTTTTCAGCGCGATGGAAAGAATGGTGAAAGCCTATCTGGTTCTTTTCAAGAAACAAAATCCCGGTTTGAGTATTGATGCGATTTCCAAATCTTCGTCAGACCTTGCGGGCGGAAGAGCTATTGCCAAGCTCTTCCTCAGCATCCGTGAAGAAACCGAATACGCCCTTTCGATTCTTCAGCCCGGGGCCAAGGACACGGATCTTCTGGACCCGTTTATCAACAAAATGATCCAGGAACTCGATGCCCGTTCTTCAGCCTCGCTTATCCTCACGCCCGCCGAGCAAACAGAAAAAGATCATCCGGCCCTGATCAAAGGCGTGACTTACGCTGAGTACCGTCAGTATCAGCAGCAGGTCCTGGGCGGCATTGCCAAGGAAACCGCCCGCTATGATGCGATCAAGGGAACCAGCTTTCACGAACTCGTCAATATTGTTCACCAAAAAGGCGTGCGCAATCTCTCGACTCTTTTTCCTTCGGACGGCAGCGCGGCTCAGGGAGCGGTTCTGCTCAATCAGAAAGGGACGGGCGGCGCTTTGGGACCTTTGCTGAACGTTCCATTTTCTTATCTGGATGCCCGCTCAGCCCCGGACAGCAATCATCCGCTTCCGGTGAAACTTGCGGCCGTAGCCTTGGCCAAGGGGCAGTTGATCCACCGCAACAATCTTCTTTTTCCGGTCAAGGATGCCGTCATCCTTTCCACCGAAAACCGGGCCTTGATCAACCTTCCTTTGGGGGTGCACAGCGCGCGCATCCAGCTTTCCCTGGCTCCGGTTCAGGAGACAGGGCGGCTGTTTATCAACTACACAGACAGCGGAAGTTATTACGCGCCGGGGAGCAATATCCGCATTGATTCTCTCGCCGCGGCCTTCACGGCTGCGGGGTTTAAGGTGCGCAAGGTCGGTTACACGCTGGATGCCTCTTTCGATAAAGACTCCAATGCCAGCTCTCTGGCCGAGATGATCGAAAAACTGGAATTTGCGATTCAGGCGCTGACTTCGACCAAGGATCTTGACCTGAGGATCAATGAAACAGATTCCCTGAAAACAAATCCCGGTCAGGCGGCTGAAAAAATCGCGGAGCGTTTCTCGGAAGACGGCTTCCTTGTCCGTGACAGCGGCGTGCCTTTCATGCTTCAGGCCCCGCGTCCGGACCTTGCCCACTGGAAAGGTGTTGGGAAGGAATTTAATGTGCCTTTGGAGGGAACCGGACAGCGTTTTCTCGACAGGCTCAGCCGCCGCCTTCAACAGGCCGCGGACCGCAGTGAAGCCGTTTATGCCCCGGGCGGGACCCTGGGCTTTTCAGTGTCCTTTCAAGAAGCGGCGCTCCGCTCACCGGTAGAGGCGCTTCTTCAAAACCTTTTTCCGGAGGGGGCCGACGGCGGACTTTCCCTGGATGCCCGGCAGACGGCAGCGCTGGCGCTGATGATTCGTCCGTTTGCCGAACACCGTGTGCTTGCGTCGGTGGGGCGCTATGAAGTGGAAAGGATTGTGATTCCGCTTCTCTATGAAGACCTCACCATTGATCTGATCAAAGACCCGGAGAGCCAGGCTTATTACGGAGGTGCCGCGTACCTGGGCCGGTTCTATTCTCCGGAACAGACGTATGACAGGGCGCGCGGGATCAAACTGAACGGCAACCATCTCAGCAGCGAAGGGCTTTTGGAGCTTTTGAAACTTCATGGGTTTGGACAGACACATGCGGGCCGGGAACTTTTGAAAGCGCGCAGTGTGGAAACCGCGCCCGGTCAATCCTCGCTGGATGCTTCGGTTTCATCCGAGGAAGCCGTGAACTCTGTGGCGCAGGTAAAAGGTGTGTTTGACCCGGAAGGTCTTTTTGAGAAAAGCACGGCCCGTCACGCCGTAAGCCCGCTTTCGATCGGCGGTCTGTCTGTGCAGCCGGGAAAGACGCTGGCAGTGGCCCGCTTTAAAAAGGAAGGACGTTCACCGGAAGATTTCCGGGGAGCGCTTTGGATCGGGGAAAGCGCGGACAATACGGATGATCCTCATCTTTTTGCTTCCCTGGGGATCGTTATGACCACGGGGGGTGTTCAATCGCACGGTTCCGTCCGTGCGGGAGAGAACCGGAAACCAGGCAGTATTTTTAACACAGCGAGAATTACCCCCGAAGGTTTCTCTTTCGAAGGTTACAGCGATTATGCTTCTGAAACGCAGATCGACTTCAAAGGCCGGACCCTTTCCTATTATGAATTGAAGGCAGGCAATCAAAAAACCCATACGATCCGGGAAGGCGATCTTGTCTATCTGGATGCCCGTGAAGGCACGCTGTATGTGATTGCCGAAGCTGGGGAAGCCGGAGGAAAAACACTGGCTGATTTCCAGGCCTTTCTTGATTGGAAAAATCAAAGCGGGTATGAGGCCGCGCGCCAGGGACAGCAGGCTGCGGAAGGGGCGGTCATTGATCTTGCGCCGCTTGAGAAACTCTTTAAAACTCTCGACAGTGAAAGTCTTTTTCGCGCCATCCTCGACGAACTGCTGGATTCCAATCTTCTCAGCCCGGAGTCGCTGAGCCGCCTGATGGAGGCGCTTGGAGACCGGAAGGATCTCCAGGGAATCGTGAAAGATTTTCTGCGGGGGCGCGCGGGAAATGAAGTCGACAATTTTGAAAAGGGGCTGGCGGATCTTCTCGCCCGGTTGAAAAGCCCTCTGGCGCAGTCTCCAGCCGGACTGGATGCACTCTACCTTGATGTCGAACGTTTTATGTCCCGCGCTGACAGTCTTCAGGGAATGATTGCGCTTGCCAATGGCACCTGGCAGGGACGCATTACGGCCAAAGAAATTGAAGCGGGCAAGGTTTCGGTCCGCGAAACGGCACACAGGCAGATTCGTATTTATCTCCAGGCCCTTTTTTACGGGATCCGGGATTTTCTCACACGTGCTGCCCAGTTTCCGGCCCATGAATTATCCATGCTGCTCAGTTACCGCTCCCTGATTCTGCGTGCCGGCGCGGTGGGCGCTCCGGATCAGGTTTTGGACGCCATGGGACTTTCAGGGGATTTGCAGGAACTCGAAAGCCGGACTCTGACGCTCCGCGGTGAGCGGGAAAATGAAGTCAAAGCTCTTCAGGGACTCGGGATTCTCTGGAAAAGCGATTTGAAAGACCGCTTTTCTCGCCCTCTTGCGGGCGGCAAAGGCTCCAACTCCGCGGAAACCCTGCATGCCATTGAATTCCTGAAATCCCAGAATAAAATCCCGGCCGGTTTCCAGGTTGAAGCGCCCCAGGGCTTCGCGATTCAGCCTGCAGAATATGAACGCTGGTTCAAGACGCAGGGAGATCTGGAAGAAGATCTCAAAAGGACTCTAGCTTTGGCCTACCGGGATCTCACCGTCAAACAGATTGAGTCTGTTTTGAAATTGATCGAAGCAGATGACAGGACGGCAGCGGGCATCAAGCAAGATCTGGAAAAGAAAATCCTGGAACCTGCGCTGAATGCTTTGCGCGCTGCCGAGGATCCGGTTGTGATCGACGGACTCGTGAACCTGCTTCGGAATTTCACCGTCTCATTTCTTTCAATATACCTCCCTCAGGCCATTTCCGTTTCTCTTGCGAACCGTCTCCGGGTTCTGGGGGCTGTGGCGGTGCGTTCGTCCGGTTTGAAAGAAGACAGTGAAGAAGAAGCGATGGCGGGAATGAAGGAAACGAAGTTAAACGTGACCGGGACAGCCGGTCTTTTTGCGGCTGTTCGGGATGTCTGGGCCTCCGGTGCGGAAAGTATTCTGATCGACGAAATGATCAACCCCAAGACTTCCGGCACGGCCTTTAGCGCGGACACCGCTTCACGGGACCTTTCGGTGGTACGCATTGAAGCGGCCCATGGTCTTGCCAAAGGCCTTGTGGACCAGACCGTCAAAGACCCGGATTATTTTCTTATTTCGAAACCTTCGGCCAAAGGCCAGTCGTATCAATTTCAGAGGGAGCATATCGGACAGAAGCAGGAAAAAGTGGTCCTGGATTTTGAGTCCGGGGGGTATGCGGTGATTGCAAACGACGAAGCGCTTCGGAGTCAGAGTTCCTTGACGCGGGAACAGCAGCTGGCCGTAGCCGCGGTTGTGGACGGCTTTTCAGCTTATTTCGGCTACCCGGTGGACGTTGAGTTTTCCATCGACGCCGACAACCGTATTATCCCGCTGCAGGTTCGTCCCATCACGACGCTGCGTGAGGCCGTGAAGCGCGGGCAGGATGCGCTGCGCTCTGAATTGCGCAGTGAAGAAGAGGCTGAGTCTTACCGTTTTATTGCCGCCCCCGCGGATTTTGGGAAAGTGCCGGGGTTTAGTTCCAGGACCTATGCGAGATCTGTTTCCAAGGGCGTTACGGAATTCTTTTTCAAAAAGACCCGGGCATACCCATTTGAAGATATGGGAAGGTTCCAGCTTGGAAATCTGACTTTCCGGATGGTCCGTTTTCCTGAATCCCTGCAGGCGGAGCGTGAAAGTTCGCAGTCCGGCGGGGCGCTGGTGGGTGCCGCGTCTCCCAAATATCTTTTGGAGGTTTTCCTGGCCAACGAGAAAGGGGAGGGAAAATGGAGAAAACTCGACGATGTTGAAATCCATGATGGGCAGCCTCTTTTTATTTACCGGAGCAAAACCAGCCATGTTTCACTGCCGGGCCTGTTTGATTTGTTTTTAAACAAAAGTGAACAGCTTGATGCGGCCTCTCAGCTGGATGAATCAGGGGAAATCCGGGATGGCCGGTCGGCCGTTGTGATTTCCTGGAAGGACGAAAACGGCCTGGTCAGGAATTACTACCTGCCAAACATGATTTCACCGGACCGCCCGGAAACCATTACACAGATCACGCGGATTTCCCGGAGCGCGGCGGACGATCCCGGCGCCGCAGACCGCATCACGATTGATCTTGATAAAGCCGAAGCCGCCCAGGCTCCAGCAGCGCCCAAAGGATGGCTCCCGCACCAGATCGAGGACTTTGTTCGTCCCGGCCACTTGATGCTGATGACGGATGTTCTGGGAGGGCAGGATTTTGTCATTCTACAAAACCAGGGGTCGACCAACGGTTTTCATGTCGAAGAACGGCTCGTGCCTTCGCCCCGGAAAAAGGCCCCCAAGGAACCTCTCAGCCAGGATGAGCAGAGTCTTGCGGATGATCAAGAAGCTTCCGAAATTCTGGAAAGCGTTCAGCCCGAGCACAGCCTAGTGCTGCAGCCTAGAAATTTTGTGGAAGGGGACGGCGGGAAGCTGCAGTTTTTTTACGACGGACCTTTCCGGATTGATTACGGTTCGGATCCGGTGATTGGTTTTCACGTGAGCGAAGGCCGTTTGTACGTCCAGGCCCAGGGCCACAGGCCGAGAGCGATAAAGCCGAACCGTGTTAACCTGGAGCTCGGGAAGCAGCACTTTGAAGTGCAGTATGCAAACGGCCGTGTCACCGTCACGAATCATAATCCCGACGAGGCTTCCCAGATTTACGTGCTGAAGGGGGGCTTCCCGCGTTCCGAATTAAGGGCTATGCAGGATGATGAGCCTGGATTACCTGCCGTCCCCGGGCCAGGCGAAGGAGCCATGGTGCCGGGGGGGGCACAGCCTTCGAAGCCGGGCGGCCTTCTGGCCAGGATCGGAAACGTTATTCAGAAAGGTGTCGACAGGGTCAAGTTTAATGCCGCCATGCGTGATGTGAGAAGGAAAAGCGGAAGTGTGGATCTTCACTGGTTCAACCAGCATGTAGAGCGGGGTGTGGAATTTTCCCTGTCAGTTCTGGAGGTTATGCTGCAGCCTGGCACGTATGCCCAGCTCGACCGGCGCGCCCGCCAGCATCTGGCTTATTTTCTTCTTTCGCGCCGCTTGCCGGAAGGATACGAACCTTACGTCCGTCAGCGTTTGGGGCGTCTTGATGCAGAAGGGGTTGCCTCTGCCTTTCTCGTCAATAATGGGGGGGAAGAAATTGTGCCCAACATTCTGCGTTATAACACGCCCGAAGGGAATGACCTGGTACGTCAGCTTTTGAAGCACCACAACCCCAGCGTCCGCCGCCTTGTTTTTCAGCATTTGATCAGGGCTTCCACAAATCACGTTGGCAGCGCTTCTGAAATTCTCAAAGCCGAGCGTTTTTTGGGTGATCAGCTTTCGATCCGCCAGGTTTTGGAGAAGTTTTCAGAAAATGACGATCAGGGGTTCTACGCGTATGTGCCGCAGCCGACATTGGTGGATCTGAGAAACATTGCAGAGCTGCCGTTTGAAGTGAATCTATTTAACAGGGGCGAACAGATTGTGATCTTGAAGGGGAATGAGAGCAGTGTGAGCGCCATGTTTCCCGGAAAAAACACGATTTCTTCCAATCTGCATAACCATCCCGATGATAACATTTTCCCTTCCGGTTATCAGCGCCGCGCCTACGGTTTTCGCTCGGACGAATACCGGGGTGATTTGATGTCGGTCGGTTCCGCGGGGTTTCATTTGATCGTGACCCGCCGCGGTATCCTGCGCTTTTTCCGTGAAATCGGAGACGTGAAAGGGAAGCCCGGCGAAATCAAGGTTCGTTTCCAGGATAAGAGCGAAATCGATTTTAAGGCCCAAATTATTAAAGAAGGGGCCGCGGAGAGGTTCTATTTTGACGATGACTCTCCGGAACTTTTGGATGACTCAGGCAGGGTGCGTGCTTTTCGCGCCACGGGCCTTCTGGGACCCAGCGGACAGGTGTTTGGGCTGCAGTTTTATGACTGGAGGAGTTTGGCCGGTTCGTTTCTCGCGGGGGGCAAACAAAAGGCTTTCGAGAAATTCATCCCGCCGCTTTTATTTAACCCGGGAGGCCTCACGGAAGGTCAAGCCCTTGAGTTTGAAAACTTCTTCAGAGACCTTATTCCTATCGATGACACGGCCCGTGAGCGTCTTTCCAAGTATGAAAAGGCAGGCGTTTCTGCGGCTCAAGCCGGGCAAGCCCCCGCGGGAGGGGCTGATTATCAGACAGTCTCGACGGCCGCGTCTTCTGAACTGATGCCCTATCATGCCGGCGGATTGGAGGGGGCTTTAGTTTCCGAGATAGAAAGTGTGCTTCCTTCTCTGGATCAAATTGAAGTCCACTTGCAAGTGCTTTTGGCTTCGGATTACGCCGCAGGTATTGCTTTTGCCGACGGCTACCTTTCGGCCGCCCAGCCGCCGGAAGTCAAGCAGGCGGTTTTTAAAGGCCTGGAGAATGGCGCTCAATGGCTTCAGGGCGCGGACGCGGACCGCTATTTGAGTTTGGGAATTATGGATCCCGACAGCCGGGTGAATGGAGCGGCCCTTGGACTTCTTGGCAAGGCGCCGCAGGATTCTGACATTCTGGGCGCCGTGAAAAAGGCCTTCACGCGCAGCGTTGAAGTCACGCGGCTCGTGCGTATGACCGGGCGTCTGAACCTGAGCCCGGAACAGAAGAAGGGGCTCTTTCTTTTCTATACGCAAAGTTCTGCGGTGTACCGGAACCTTCTGTCCGAATCTTTCAGCCGCGACCTTTATGGGTACGCGCCGCAGGACCTTTTCTTTTCGCTTGTCCAGGCCAAGCTTCCACCCGAAATGAACGAAGAAATTATTACGGCCGGTTACCGGAATCTCAGCGCTTTTGAAATGGGGGGGCTCGAAGGGACCACGGGGACCGGGCATATACGCTTGATTCCGCGCCTGAATCTTGGCGATAGTGAACTTCAGCGTTTGGCAGAACTCATGACCCGGATGGGGCGTCCCCACGCGGCCCAGCTTTATGCAGACCAGATGAAACAGCCCGTGACGATTATCGATGAGGAAAGTGTTCGTACACTGGGGCCGTCGGAAACCCGGTCAGATTTTCTTCAGGAGCTAGAGGGGCTTACCGCTGCAGACCGGAAAAAGAAGCTTCTTGAATGGGGCGGCGGATGGGCGCAGGCCTATGGGCGGATTAAAAGGGAAGATTATAAGGGGGCCTATCGCCTGGAGATGGAGATGGAAGATGTTTTTAGAGGGCTTGCGCGATGGGGGCTGGGCGAAGACTTTAACCGGGACCTCCTGAATCTTCTGACTCATCAGATTCCTAAACCCAGGGGTGAGACCTCCGCCTATTTGATTACGGAGATGGGGGCGCTGCTCGGAGGTATCCCGCTCAGTCCGGACGATGCTTATGGTCTTTATCAAAGTTTGTCAGCGCAGGGGATGAATTTTTTTAACGGCAAGGCCCGGCGGGGAATTCCCGTGGTCATTATTTCAATCGGGGAGAGCCGGTATTTGACGCCGATGCAAAAGAAGGGACTGTTTCAAAAGGCCTTTTCAGATCATGCTATGGCGAGCAATCACTGGCTTGGGGATCTTTATGAAAACGATTTATCCCGGCCGCTGTACCAGAGCGAAAGAAATCTCGAATGGGCGCTCGACGCGCTTTTGGCCGCGAGACTGTCTCCAGAAGAGGACATGGAATTGATCGCACTTATCCCCATGCTCCGCCCGGAGACCCATGCCTCCGTGGTTCAGTCTATGGCCGCGCTTGGAATTGAGGCGGATGCCCGTTTTGGTTTTATGGAAACCGTGAAAACCCGTCACCCGGAATACTTGAAACACCTCAAGAATTACATGGCGGAAAAAACGCGGCAGTCGCTTGAGGAGCAGCGGGAGGCCTTGAGCGGCAGGAGGAGCGCGATAGCTACGGTGTTGCCGGATTCCGGAGAACCGCCTCTCGCCTTGCCCGGACCCGGAAGTGAAAACCGTTCTGAACTTCGTGCCGCTTTCAGTCTGGAGCAAAAATCGGTTTTATCAATGGTTTCTGAATGGGCTCGGTCAGGCATTGCTAATCAGCCGGGCTCTGATGCCCTTGTTGCCGGTTTCAATGAGCTTATTTCCGGTATGAGGGATTTTCCCGACGCGGAAATATTTGCACGATTTACCGCGTTGATTTACCGGATTCGCAGTGATTTCCAGCAGGTGCCTCTGCCCCAGGAAATGGAATCCGCGGGGCTCGGCCAGTATGCTCTTGACTCCTTGATGTCGCAGCATCGGCCGACTCAGTTTTTGGGGGCTCACGGGATTGCTTATCTCGGACCGGCCCTTGATCTTGAATTTTCAGCCGTTCCTGGGCTTCGGGAAAAGCTTCTGACGGAGCTTCAATCCTTGGCGTCCCACTCTGACGGAAAAGACCGGTCCGTTATGGCTGCGATGCTGGCGCTCGGTGTTCCATTGAAAAGTGTGCATGCATTTGGAAAGTTTTCGGGCTCTCTGGAAAACGCGACTGATTCGGCCGAGCAGCATCTTCTCGGCGCCTTTAATGCGGATCAAAGGCCGCTCATCGAAGATGAGACGCTTCTCAACCCCGCAGGACCACGCCTCAGGGAGCTGCAAAAAGAGGAATGGTTCAATCTTATTCTTTCTCCTGAACGCAGCGGCCGGATTCAGCAGCAACTCGCAAGGCTTAGAATGGCCGATCACCATTATGAGGCGATTCTTCAGATCGCCCGCTACCGCTTTATGGCCCCGCAAGCAGTTGCCGGCATTATCGAATTAAGCCATGCCCAGACCCCGCTGTATCGCGGCGCGCCCCTGCATCTCTTGCAACTTTTGTCCTTGGCAGGTCCTGGTTCCGTCGAAAGGGGACTGGATGAGGCCATTTCTATTCTGGTGAACCAGGATTCAAGCCTTGGGATGATAGAAGCGGCCCTGACAATGATTTTGGGCATGGGACCCGCAGGAAGCAAAGCATCCCTGGAGGTTGTTCGGGTGCTCCAAAGCCGAATGAACGATGAAGAGGAAGGGGTGCGTTTCCTTGCAGCAGAAACCTTGGGGGCTATCGGAAACACATCGGAGTTTATACTCGATGCGCTTAAAGAGGCGGCTGAGAAAGACACTCAGGAGTCGGTGCGTTATTTTTCTAGGAATGCCCTGGCGTCTTTAAAGGGGCTTTTGGAAGAGAGGGGGGGGGATTCTGGTGAGCTGTCCCGCTCTGAACTCAGAGCTGCTTTTACGGCGGATCAAAAAGCGGTCATCGGGCTGGTTGCAGATTCGCTCAATGCTTCTCTGGCGTCTCAGCCCGGGTCTGAAGAAATCCGTGCCAGCCTCGAAAGATTGCGCGATGGGCTTGGAAATTTTCCCGACTCTGAAATTTTCGCAAGAATGGCGGTGGCTCTTGACCGTATCCGCAGTACGTACCCCGCGATGGCTTTGCCTGAAGAGCTTGAAGACACAGGGCTTGGACTGTACGCGCGCGCGCTTCTGGATTCCGAATACCGTCCCAATGTCCTTTTGGCCGCGCTTGGGATCGCTTACCTGGGTCCGGCCCTTTCTTTTGAATTTACAAATGATTCGCGGCTTCGCGGCGAGCTCCTTCAGAGGCTTGATGCTTTGATGGCAACAGCGGGGCAGGAAGTCGACCGCCGCTTCGTCATGGCAAAGATTGCTCTGGGTATCCCTGTCAGGGAAGCATTTACAGGCAGCCGTTTCTCAGGCGCCGATGAAAACCTGTTTGGCGTGGCGCCAATGACAGCTTCTGATTACCTCCGCTTTTTTCAGCGCCCAGACCGCTCCGTGGCCGTGCAGAACCTCCGGAACCGTCTTGCCGAGCAGCCGGCTAATTTTGGAATTCATTTTCAGCTGACGCCTTACCGGTTTCTTGCTTACTCGGTTGTCCCAATTGCTGTGTTCTTTTTGCAGCATCCCGAAGCTTATCCGGCTGCTCATCAGCACTTGATTGAACTGATTGGGCATCAGGGCGCGGGCGGGATAGATCAGGGGCTGGATGAGCTCCTGCGAATTCTGCAAAACTCTCGGGACAATCCAAGCCTGCTGGGAAACGTTTTAAAAGCTTTGACGATGTCGGGTCCCGCAGCTTCAAGAGCTGCGCCTCAGGTTTTACCTTTGCTGAGCGGAGCGGCTGTTTTAGATGAGACTTTGATGACGAGCGCCGTAGACGCTTTGGCTGCCCTGGGCAACACAAACAGGAATGTTTTGGCAGCGCTTTCGCTCCTTTCCGAAGACTCCCGGAGCGAAAGTGTCAGGCAGGCCGCGGATCGGGCCCTCGATAGCCTGACTGGACTTTCCCGCGAAAGAGGCGAGGCCCGTTCTGAACTGCGCGCTGCTTTTACGGAAGACCAAAAAGCGGTTCTTGAAATGGTGGTTGATTCACTCAGCGCCTCGTTGGCCGCTCAGCCAGACTCTGGAGAAATCCGGGCCAGCCTGCAAAGGCTGCGCGCGGGAATTTCGACGTTTCCGGATACGGAAATTTTTGCCCGGATCACGGCGCTCATCGACCGTATTCGGACGACTTATCCGGCGATGGGTCTGCCTCAGGAACTCGAAGACACCGGGCTTGGACTGTACGCGCGCGCGCTTCTGGATTCCGAATACCGTCCCAATGCCCTTTTGGCCGCGCTTGGGATCGCTTACCTGGGTCCGGCCCTTTCTTTTGAATTCGCAAAAGAAGCCGGACTTCGTACCCAGCTTTTGTCCGGCCTGAGGCAATGGATGAGAGCGGATGGCGGTCAGAGAAGGGACCGTCGTTTGGTTTCTGCTCTGATGGCTCTTGGCGTGACACGCGCGCGTGCCCTTTCAGGGAAAGATTTTACAGGATTGGAGGAGGATACGATCACCAGTTCCGAGGTCCTCGTGGAAGCGCACACGGACATATATCCGGAACTTGAAGAAAATGGACCTCTTGAAATGCACCGCCTTAACGCCGCAGAGTATTTGAACTTTATTCAGGCGCCAAACCGTGCTGAGATCATTCAGAATGAAATCAATCTCTTGATGGCGCCGAACGCTGCACGGTTTGCGGGAGTTTTAGGACTTTTGCCGTTTCGTTTTTTCGCCCATAGCACGGTGCCGAGAATGGTGGAACTGCTTCAGCAGGCCGAAGCCTATCCAGGCGAGTATGGAAATTTAGTGCACCTCATTGGTTTTCAGGGGGCAGGCGGTTTGGATCTCGGCATGGACGCACTCGTTCACGTTTTGGAAACTCCCAGTCTGCATGGACTCAATCTTAATTTTGCCATCATGGGTTTAACCATCATGGGCCCCGCAGCCGTGCGCGCAGCGCCCTCAGTTTTGAAAATTTTGACGGATGACGAGAATCCCGTCGACCTCCTTGTTGTGGAGGATGCTATTCTTGCCCTTGGGGCTTTAGGGGATACAAGACAGGAGATCCTTGACGAACTCACACATCTGGCCGAGCAAGCCCCTGAACAGCACCTTCGGGAAGCTGCGGCAGCGGCCTTGGCCAGTCTTACGGCCCTTGCCGCGGAGCGGGGTGAAGAACCGCGTTCCGAACTCCGTGATCTTGCGCATCAGCTTGCCGAGGGCCTGGTTTCAAACGGTTTTAATCCGAATCAGTCGCAAAGGGTGGCCTCCGGGGTTGCCGCGGTTGTCCAAGAGGTCGGTCTGGAGGATTTGGCCGCGGAGCTGAGACTTGAAGGCGTTCGTTTGGCGGCGGAAAAGAAAGCCGCTGTTTCGGAAACGGCCGCGCCTCCTAAAATGGACAGCCGCCTTGCGGCTTTTGCGCAGGGCTGGTTTGTGGACGCGTTAAGTGTTCTGCAAACAGAAAAACTGGGCGCGGTTCTGGATGTCCCGGGGGAAGAGATTGCCTTGGGGCGTGTGCTCGAGGAAAACCCGGCCTTGAAAGGGCGCTTTGAAACCCTGCTCGTTTCCAAGCGCATGGATTTGTCCCTCCTGGATACGGAGGGGATTCCGCTTGAAACCTTGAATGACCCGGCAAATTACCGCGCGCGTTTCTCGCTTTCCAACGGTGAAAGCATGCCGGTGATTTCAAGCCCCGAGAACGCGGCCCGGCTTCAGGGTAACGCCAGTGCTTTTGCCGTGACCTTGCTGGGGGAGGCGGGGACGGATGACGGCTTTGAAAGCGCGGCGCTCATCGCGATGCTCTCGGGCGCGCTTCTGACTTCGCATTTTGCGGGCACGGCCGAGCGCCTGAAAAAGAACCCGGAGGACCGGGCCGAGATTTTGAAGAAAGTCTGGGCCGCGCTTCTGAAGGGCGGCCAGTACGAAGGGCCGTCCTTTTTGCAGATGGACGGAGACGGCGTTCTGTCCATTGACCGCGGTAACTTGCAGCGGTTTATCACCGAATTCCTTTCCCGCAAAGCCGTCGAATCCGCGGCGTAAAAACCCGCTCTTGTTTTCTCTCCGGACAAAAAAGATTTGCATTGTCCGTATTCTCGTTTAAATTGGTGCCAGATTTTCCCGGCGCCGGGAAAATGTTCCGGGCGCGTGAAAGCGCCCGTTAACATTTCAACCTTCGAGAAAAACGTGAATTCTTTTTTAAGTTATATTACCCAGCCGAAAGCGCAGATGCTTTTCCTGCTTCTTCTGATGACCGTGGTGGAGATCCGCCGCGGTTATTTCAAAGGCTTCAAGGCTTACTTAAAAACCCTGCGCCCTCAGCCTTACCTTCTTATTCTGGCCCTTTCGTTTGCCGTGGTCCTCTGTGTTAATTTCGGCGATCAGGCGGTGCTTCGAGCGGTCCAGACAGTTCCGGAGCCGGGTTTTTTCAAAGATGTCTTTATTGATTTGGGCGCTTACCTTGGAAAGTTCAACGGTCTGTGGCTGATCCTGGGTGTCTTTTATGTGCTCTCGCTCCTCATCCGCCAGAGCCGGTTTCAGCTTGTGATTTTCAGCGCCCTGCTCTCGTCCGCCTTGGCCGGGGGGCTGGCGCACATTTTTAAACATCTTTTTCAGCGGGCGAGACCCTACACGGGAAACGGCCCGTACCACTTTTTTGATGTTCAGGGGCTTCTTGAGAACACGCGCCAGTACCAGAGTTTTCCTTCCGGTGATGTCGCGATTGTCGCGGGTGCCTCGGCGTATTTCTTCTTTGCCCTCAAGGGCCGTGCCTGGCGTTACGGAATTTTAATTTTCCCGTTTCTCACAGCCTTGTCGCGGGTCTGGAACAACAAACACTGGCCTTCGGATACTTTGTTCGGGATTGGAGTCGGGTTTGCCGCAGGGTACTTTGTGTATCAGTTCCGTCTTTTTCTGGAGCCGAAAAAACCGTCTGAAAGCTAGGCATCTTCTAGCAAGCGTATCTTTTTTATTCCAAAAACACCTTTTCCTCCTATAATGCTCCCGTTGTTTTAACCCCCTAATCTCTAAGGAGGCTTTATGAAGAAGTCCGCACTGTCACTTTCCTTTTTTGCCCTGGCCGTAGCTTTTGCGGCAACGGGCTGCAGCAGCACAAAAACCAGCACGGCTTGGAATGGCCTCGGAACACCGGACGGCACTCCTGTCGCGCATGTCAGCACCTCGAATATGGCGCTTCATTTTCTGTTCGGCCGCGACCCGATCGTCGGTAATGCCAGCCTTGATCAGACTGTGAATGATTACACCGCTGCCGTGAAAGCGACAGGCGCGACCAAGACCCGCATTGTTCAGTCCAGCAGCCGGGCCTGGTGGTTTGCGTTCCCTCCGTTTTCATTTTTTATCACGCCTGTGACCAGCAACGTGGCCGGCGACGCGATCCAGTAAAGTTTTTAGTTTTAAAACCCCTGCCGGGTCACCCCTGGCAGGGGCTTTTTTTTGATCTGCCGCAAAATCAAAACTGAAAACACGGACGATGGAGGGGCGGGCGATGCGGGATGTCAAACTCAAGGAATTAATGGCTTCACCGGTTCTGACGGTCTCTGCTGAAGAAGACTTCAAGAATGTGGAATCCAAATTCCGCGCGCGAGGCATACGTCATCTGCCCGTGGTAGACTCCCAAAACCGTGTGGTCGGACTGATCACGCAGCGAGATCTTTACCGGATTGTTTCTCCCCGCCATACCGAAGACGGCTACATTTACGACCCCGCGATGCTCAATGATTTTGTCCTTTCCCGTCAAATGACCGCCAGCCCTTACACCTTGAGTCCGGAAGACCCGGTTTCAAAGGCCCTTGAGGTCATGATCCGCAACAAGTACGGCTGCATCCCGCTCGTAGACACTGAAAATAAACTGGTGGGCATAGTGACCTCCGGTGACATTTTAAAATGGGTCGCTGCCCAAATCGGGTAGCCCCGGATTCTTTACCCGCTTTTTACATCCCCGGCACGTGTTCTTCCGCGATCACCTTTAAACTTCTTTATGTTTAGCGGCCTTCTCCCTCGCCTGTCAGAGGCTTAAACGGGGGGCTTTTGACCGGGATCAAAGCCGGTGTTTCAGGCTTGGTTCCGAGCGGCGCGGGGAGGGGGTTCGTCTGAAAACCGCCATTGAATTGAGCTTTCTTATGGCGTATACTCCCACCCTATGCCGAGCGCGTCAGGAATTGATAAAAGACGCTTTTACCGCCATCCCGTCAGCACCCCTATTCAGTATCAGGAAGTGCAGACCCGGGCTTTGGCGCGCACAGCCTCGGTGGATGTTTCTCAGGGCGGGATTTGTTTTCTTGCCGAGCATTTCATCGCGAAAGGCGCGGAATTGCACCTCAGTATTCCCGTGAGCGGCCAGCTCTTCAAGATGAAGGGGCGGGTGGCTTACTGCAACCGCGTGCCGAGCGTGAACCGCTACCGCACCGGAGTGGCTTTCAGTGACTCGGTCAGCGCTTTCCATGCCAAACTGGCGGAACAGATGAACCGCATCCGGGAGTACCGTGATGAACTTGCGCGGGAACAAGGCAGGGATATCAGTGAAGAAGATGCGGCTCGCGCATGGATTGAAAAATTCGCAAAACAATTTTCCTGCTATTTTTAAACAGAAAGGCTTTCCATGGCTCGCGTGATTTCCTTCCATTATATATTGACTGACGGCGACGGCCGTACCCTTGACAGCTCAAACGGCGGCGATGCTTTTTCTTTTATGGAAGGCGCCCGTCAGATCATTCCCGGTCTTGAAAAAGAAGTTCTCGGTCTTACTCCGGGAACCAAGAAAAAAATTGCCGTCGCCGCCCAGGAAGCTTACGGAGTGAAGCAGGACGGACTCATTGTGACCGTCGCGAAATCTCAGCTTCCCGCGGGACAGGAAATTCAGGTGGGAGACCGTTTTAGAGGCGGCGCCGAAGAAGACGCCCCGGTTTACACCGTCACCGAAGTGCAGGGTGAAGAAGTCACGCTGGATGCCAATCATCCGCTGGCGGGACTGGACCTTGTTTTTGATATTGAAATCACCGGCGTCCGCGAAGCGACAGCCGAGGAATTGGCCCACGGCCATGCCCACGGTCCTGACGGCCACGGGCATCATCACCATTAAAAACCAACCCCGCGCCTTTTAGGAGTTTTGGTATGCCGAGTCTTTTCACACGCATTGTTTCGGGTGAAGTTCCCTGTCATAAAATTCTGGAAAACGAAAAATTCCTCGCCTTTCTGGATGTCCGACCCATCAACCCCGGCCACACGCTGGTCATCCCCAAACAGGAAGTGGATTACATCTTTGATCTTGAAGATGACCTGCTGGGGGAGCTTGTGAAGTTTGCCAAAAAAGCGGCCATTCCCATCCGCAAAGCCATGCCGTGCCGGAAAGTAGGCATGATGGTGGCCGGGCTTGAAGTGCCGCACGTGCACATTCACCTGGTGCCGATTTTTGAAGTGGGTGACCTTAATTTTGCCAAAGCGCGGTCCGCTTCGAATGAAGAGCTGGCGGCCGCTGCCGAGAAAATCCGTGCGGCTGTTTCCGCTTCTGTTCAGGAACCGAGCCGTCATTAACCCCCGGCCTGTCTTGAAAAGAAAACTGATTCTTTCCTCCCTAAGCCTTTTTTTGCTGGCGCCGTCTTTGATGGCCGCGTCGCTGGCTGATCTCCAGTTTCCCTTCACCTTTAAAGTCAAATCCGCGGTTTCAACCCTGAAATCCGCTGAGGACGCCTCTCGTCCGGGCTTCCTGCTTTTTCACGTAGAGTCCCCGCATGGCCCGTATGACGTTGAGACGCTGGCTGAGCTCCGTAAAACCCTGCATGAAATTGAAGTCATTGAACAGGTCCGTAAAGGACTGGCCGGCAGCGGTTTCACGGAAGGCGCAGTGGATTCTGTTGTGGCCACGGGCGAGGGCGTGAAAAACCTCGTGACCAACCCGATTGAATCCGGAAAGAACATCGGCGCCGCGGCGGGCAAGCTGGGCCGGCGCGTGGGCGGTGTGTTCCGCTCTAAAGAAGAAGGGGAGAAGACCAGTTTTTCTGAAAAGGTTTTCGGCGGTTCCCAGCGAGAAATTGCCGTGGAACTTGGCGTCGACGTGTATACACGGAACCCCAAGCTTCAAAAGATTCTTGCGGACATGGCCCAATCCCGGATGGGTGGCAAGGGCGTGGCGGCGGTGGGCAAATTCCTTCTGCCGATTGCCGGCCTGGTTTCCGCGGCCGTGACCGCGGGCGGTGTGAACAGCGCCGCGGACCAGTTTGTGAACACCAAAAGCAAGGGCGACCTTTTCAGCGCCAACCAGAAGGCGCTGGAGGAAATGGGCTTTTCCGCGCGGGATATCCGCATTTTCCTGAACAAATCGTTTTACACGCCGCGTGAAGTGACCTACATCCGTTTTTATCTGGAACGCCTTAAAGGCGCGGCCGGGTATCAGGAGATTTTCCGGCGTGCCGTGCAGTGTATGAACCCCTGGGAAGCCCGCGAAATTCTTTACGCGGCAGAAATGGCCGCCGAAACCGCCTCTTCGAAAAAGGGCCTGCTCCGGATTTACAGCACGGAAGCGGGGATCGCTCTTGAGGACGGAACGAATTTTATTTTTCTGGCGCCGTATGATTTTCTGGATGCCGGCGAGGCCGGGAAAAAAGTCCTGTCTCTTGCCGAGGCCCTGAAAGCCCTCAAACCTTTTGCGCACGCGGAAATTCTTGTGGCCGGACAGCCGGCCCCCGGCTTCATTCAAGAGGCCGCCCGTTTAAAAATGGATGTGAAAGGCTGGATGCTTTTCCGTACGATTAAAACCGATCCCGCGGCCGTTTGAAGCAGCCGGCGCGCCCTTTAATTTCTGAATTTATCGCGGGAGAGCCCCTAAGTTTCCCCGCCGGTTGTTCCGATAAAGCCTTTCATCCGGAGAACGTATGACGAATTTGAAAAGACAGCTTGGCTTTTGGGATTCGATTGCCATCAACATCGCGATCGTGATCGGGGTCGGTATCTTCCGTGTTCCCGCGGAAATTGCAAAGTACCTCAGCACCCCCGAAATGATTCTTCTCGCCTGGGTGATCGGAGGCGCGGTTTCTCTGCTCGGCGTGCTTTGTTATGCCGAACTCTCCTCCTGTTTTCCGCACACGGGTGGCACCTACGTTTACCTCCGGGAAGCCTACGGAAAGATGGTGGGCTTTCTTTTTGGCTGGATGGAAATCTCCGTTTTCCGCGCCGGGTCCCTGGCCGGGGTGGCGTATGTCTTTGCCGCGTACCTCCGCAACCTTCTTCCTCTGGCGCCGGGCAGCGAAAAATGGATCGCGCTTGCGGCCATTCTTTTTTTTACGGTTCTCAATATCTCAGGCCTCCGCTTCAGCACCCGGGTGCAGAGTGTTCTCAGTGTCTTGAAGGGGCTGACGCTTTTGACCATGACCGCGGTTATTTTCTTTAACCTCCGGTCCTGGCCCGCGGCGGGTACTGTCCACGGTTTTCCTTCCACGGGGGGAGGCTGGCTGCAGCTGGCCCCGGCCCTGATTCCCGTGCTTTGGGGGTACGGCGGCTGGAATGAAAGCACCTTTATGTCCGGGGAATTCAAAGACACGAAAAAGGCGCTCCCGCTTTCCCTGATTACAAGCATTCTGATCATCACCGCGCTTTATGTGGGCATCAACTCGGCTTACCTCGCGGCCCTCACCCCGGAGCAGATGAAAACAACCCCTTCAATTGCCTCCACGATTTTCGGCAATTTTTACGGTTCCGCCGGAAGCGTGATTCTGACAATCGCGGTTTTGATTTCCGCAAGCGGCGCCCTGAATTCTTATATCCTGACCGGCGCGCGCATTCCCTTTGCCGTGGCCCAGGATGCCCGCCGTATTTCCTGGCTCGGAAAAGTTCACGTCACCCTGGACACCCCGGTGCTGGCGTTTGTGTTCAACGCGCTTTGGGCCTGCGGCCTGGTGCTGTGGGGAAGTTTTGACCGGCTTTTGTTTTTCACCGGATTTTCGAAATGGCTTTTCTTCACCCTGGCGGGTGCGAGCGTGTTTGTGCTCCGCCGAAAAGTCCGTGATCCGGCGGCGTTTGCGTTGACCGGCTACCCCTTTGTTCCCGCGCTCTTTACGCTCATTTCTTTTGCGCTTCTGATTACGGACATTTGTTTTGCTCCCCGCGAAGCCGCCGTGGGAAGCTGCCTTCTTTTACTGGGCATCCCGGTTTATTTTCTTCTCAAAGGGAAAACTGAACAGCCGGCCGCTGTGAAAGTGTAGAAAAGTCGATGCCCATTAAAATCCGCACACGCCTTAAAGGCCTCAAAGCGCGGTTTTGGAAAAACATGCGGAGAACTTCGCCGTGGCTGATTGCCAAGCTGATCCTCGCGATTACGGTGTTCCTGCCCTGGCTGATTTTTTCCTTGATGCTGACCTGGGCCAAGATGCTCAAATGGCGCAAGGTCAAGACCTGCCGGGAATTTCTCCGGCGCCACAGTCTGGCTTTTGAAGGGCTGGACATCGAATCCCTTGAGGTGGAATCTAAATCCGGCGGCTTGAGCAACGCCAATCAGGTCTGGCGGCTCAAAAACAAAAAAGGGGAGACGGTTCAGTTTTTTGTGAAGGTGTTTGTGGCCGCGGGAAGTTTCTGGGCGCACCACCTTTCGATTGTCAGTCCTTTCCCGAGGATTTACGGCGGCGAGACCCATGAACGTTTTACCGTCGATATGGTCAGCCGCGTGCAGCTTGCCGAAGAAGACATTCCGGTGCCCAAACTTGTGGCCTTTGACCCTGTGGAGAAAGTCATGGTCATTGAATTCCTCACAGGCGAAAGCGTGGATGATGTTTTAAAGGGCATTGCCGAGCGCGGAAACCTGGCCGGGCATGACGCGGAAGTCATCCGCCAATGCGGGTCGGGATTGGCCCGGGTTCACCGCGCGGGTTTTTCCCTGATTGATACCCAGCCCGTAAACTGCATCTGGAAAGAAAATGAGAAAACCGTTTATTTCACGGACCTTGAATTCTGCACGCGTGAAGACAAACGGATTTGGGACGTGGGGTTTTTCCTTTGCTTCCTCGCGCTCCGGCTCCCGGAAGAAGCCAAGCGGGAAGCCCGGGAAATTTTTATCTCCGGGTATCAAACCCAGCGCCCGCTGAACCTTGCCGGCGTTTCCGAAACCGGGCGTCAGCTCAAAGAATACCTCCCGGTTTTCCAAACGATTCTTGACCTGAGGCAATTCACGCCTGAGGAACTTTTTGAAGAACTGGTTTCGGATTCCTGAGATGCCCGCGGACAAAAAGCCCAAGAAAATCATAGCGGTTCTGGAAAAGGAGACGGCGCTCCCGGAAGAAGGGAAGCCCGAATCCTGGTTCGTTTACATGCTGGAATGCGCCGACGGGTCGTACTATACGGGGGTCACCAACGACCTCGACAGACGCCTTAAAATGCACTCCGCTGGAAAGGCCTCCCGATATACACGTGTCCGGCGGCCGGTTAAAATGCTATACTCTGAAGCGTGTGACGGAAAGACCCGGGCCCTGGTCCGGGAATGTGAAGTCAAAGCGTACCCGCGCAAAAAGAAAGAAGCTCTCGTTCAGTCGGGAAAATCCCGGCGTTTGGCGGCCCCCCTTTTGCAGGATTAAGAAAACGCACCGTTGTGCCGTATTTAAACAATCACAGACAAACTAAACGTAAGCTGCGCCCGGCAGATTTCTCTCGGGCGCTCGTAGCCCTAAGAGGAAATGCATGTCGTCAACAACACACCCGAATTTTTTCAGTCTAGGCATTGCGCCCAGGCTTCTTCAGATTCTCGAACAAAATAAGTTTTCCATCCCCACGGCGATTCAGGTCAAAGCCATTCCGATTTGCGTGGAAGGCAAAGACATCATTGGAATCGCGCAGACGGGAACCGGCAAAACCCTCGCGTTTTGCGTCCCGATGCTTCAGCGCCTTGCCGCGCACACGACGGGAATGGGGCTTGTCCTCGTGCCGACCCGCGAGCTCGCGCTTCAGGTTTATGAAACGTTCCAGAAAATCGGCCAGCCTTTTCAGATGCGTTCCGCGGTTTTGATCGGCGGCGCGTCGATGCATAACCAGATTACGGTCCTGAGAAAGAAACCCCGCATCATTATTGCAACCCCGGGCCGCCTGCTGGACCATATGGAACAGAGGACCGTCAGCCTCCGGGACGTTCAAGTGCTGGTGCTGGACGAAGCGGACCGCATGCTGGACATGGGTTTTGCGCCTCAAATTGAAAGAATTTTGAAGATGGTCCCTTCGGACCGTCAGACCCTTCTTTTCTCAGCCACCATGCCGAGTGAAATCGTGCGGATGGCGAAATCCCATATGAAGCTTCCCTTGAGCGTTGAAATCGCCCCGGCCGGCACGATCGCGGAGCGGGTGACGCAGGAGCTTTTCATTGTGAAAAAAGAATTGAAGAGCAAAATGCTGGGTAAGGTGCTGGCGCAGTATCACGGTTCCGTGCTGGTGTTTGCGCGTACCAAGGTGAGCGCCCGTTACATTTCCCGGGCGATCCGCGAGATGAACCACAGCGCGGCGGAAATTCATTCCGACCGTACGCTGGGTCAGCGCCGCGAAGCGCTGGAAGGTTTTAAATCCGGAAAGTACCGCGTGCTTGTGGCGACCGATATTGCCGCCCGCGGCATTGACGTGAAGGGGATTGAACTGGTCATTAATTATGATTTGCCGGATGAAGCGGAGAATTACATTCACCGCATCGGCCGTACCGGCCGCGCGGGCCACGAAGGCCACGCGATCTCTTTCGCAACGCCCGATCAGGGCCTTGAAGTCCGCCGTATTGAGCAGGTCATGCGTTCAGCGCTCCCCATTTCCCAGCATCCTGAAATTCCCGTGGAGTCTTTTCTTGCGGGCGGCGGCGGAAGCCGTAAGCCGGGGCATGGCGGCCGCAGCGGCGGTGGTGGTTTTGGCAAGCGTACTTTCGGCGGGCGCCGTTTCCGCAGATAAAATTTCCTCTGAGATCAGGCTGTTCGCTTTACGTGAATCGCTCAGGCGAGCGCGTAAAGCGAATGGCGCCTCTTCTTCAATTCCTCATCGGCAAGATAATCATCGAAGGTCGTGTGCTGGCGGTCAATGCAGCCGTGCGGTGTAATTTCAATCACGCGGTTGGCGACGGTCTGCACAAACTGGTGGTCGTTGGAGGTAAAGAGCAGGGTGCCTTTGAAAAGCTCCAGGCCCTTGTTCAGCGCCTGAATGGATTCCAGGTCCAGGTGGTTGGTCGGTTCATCCATGAGAAGCACATTGGCGCCGACCAGCATCATGCGGGAAAGCATGCAGCGCACCTTTTCACCTCCGGATAACACGCGTGCGCTTTTCAGCGTTTCCTCGCCGGAAAAAAGCATTCTTCCCAGAAAGCCCCGGATAAAGCCTTCATCCGTTTCCTTGGAATACTGGCGCAGCCAGTCAATCAGGTTCAGATCCGTATCAAAGAAATGTTTGTTGTCCTTGGGGAAATAAGCGCGCGTGGCGGATGCGCCCCATTTGAATTTTCCGCTGTCCGCTTCCATCTCGCCGGAAAGGATCTGGAACAAAACAGTCTTGGCCAGGTCGTTACGGCCGAAGAAAACGATCTTGTCGCCCTTGTTCACGCGGATGCTCAGGTCGTGAAACATGGTTTGGCCGTCCACCTTTTTGCAGAGGTGTTCAATGTCGAGAATATCGTTGCCTGCCTCCCGTTCCGGCTTGAAATTCACATACGGGTACTTGCGGGAAGAGGGCTTGATGTCTTCGATGGTCAGTTTTTCGAGAAGCTTTTTGCGGGACGTGGCCTGCCGTGACTTGGAGGCATTGGCGCTGAACCGGGCGATAAAGGCCTGCAGTTCTTTTCTTTTGTCTTCCACCCGTTTGTTCTGGTCCTGCTTCTGCTGAAGGGCCATTTGGCTGGATTCATACCAGAAAGAGTAGTTGCCGGGGTAGAGCTGGATTTTGGCGAAATCAATGTCGCAGATATGCGTGCAGACCTTGTCGAGAAAGTGACGGTCGTGCGACACCACGATGGCGGTGTTCTTGAAGTCATAGAGAAACTCTTCAAGCCACATGCTGGTTTCAAGGTCAAGCTGGTTCGTGGGTTCGTCGAGCAGAAGCACGTCCGGATTGCCGAACAGCGCCTGCGCGAGCAGCACGCGGATCTTCTGGCCGGCTTCAAGCTGCTTCATCAATGTTTTGTGGTGGGCTTCTTCGATGCCTAAATCGCTTAAGAGTTTGGCCGCCTCAGTCTCCGCGTTCCAGCCGTCCATTTCCGCGAACTGCTCTTCAAGTTCCGCGGCCCGGATACCGTCCGCGTCGTTGAAATCGGGTTTGGCATAAATCGCGTCTTTTTCTTTCAGGACTTCATAGAGCTTTTTATGGCCCATGATCACGGTGGTCAGAACAGGGTATTCGTCATACGCGAACTGGTCCTGCTTAAGAATAGAGAGGCGTTCGCCCTGGCCCAGGCTGACGTCGCCGGCATTGGACTCAATTTCTCCGGAAAGGATTTTCAGAAAGGTGGATTTGCCCGAACCGTTGGCGCCGATGATGCCGTAGCAGTTTCCGGGAGAGAAGATCATGTTCACGTTCTCGAAAAGCACGCGCTTTCCGTATTGAAGAGTCACACCGTTGACGCTAAGCATTAAAAGGCCTCATTCCTTCGATTTGGGATTCCCGGCAATACCGGGCGGGGTCAAGACCGCACAAAGCAGGGGTCTTTTTAAGGGAGCGGCATTATAGCAGAAGGCCCTTGGATGGGCGAGGGTTTTGAAGGGCCTCGTTTAACGCTGGGACCAGCTGCCGGAAGGGCTTTGGATCCAGTCGCCGGAACGGGCCTTGTCTCTCTGGACATCAGCAAAGGCGATTTCGACCTGCTCAAGGCCCTGAGGACCGAGGTTGTTCTGCGAAACAATGGCCTGGTAAATGACCTGGCGGTCACGGTTTTCTGCAGAGGCGATACTGCCGGCGTTTCCGCTGTCTTTCAGGACTTCCACATACCCGCGGCTGCTTTCGCCAAGGGCGCCCTGGGCTTTCAGCTGCTGAAGCTCACCATAACGCTGCTGGCGGCCGGAAAGGGCGCCTTGAATTTCCGGGGTCATTTCCTTGATGTCATAAGCGCCGGCAAAAGCCTGACCCATTGAGGCGGCCGCGAAAAGGACGGTGAATAAGGCAATTTTCTTTGAAGTGTTCATACTTTTCCTCCTTGAGCAACTTGGTCTTCAATCGAAGCAGCGGTTTGTTTCAGGCCCCGGATGTCTACCACCACGTTGGCGTTAATGGTGATCGGACGGTTCGGATCGCCGACGGCTTTGACGGTGCAGCCGGCAAAGGCCAGAAGGGACAAAAGGGCGAATAAGAACGGGTGATTTTTTTTCATCGGACGGCGACCTCGATTAGCCCAAACAGCTGGGCGATTTCCAGAAATGCGTTTTTTTTGTCAGTCCGGATCTCAAGATTCAAATTCAGGTTGAGATTATAGTCCGGAACCAGAATATGAAGAAACACTTTCATTTTATCGGATTCTTTCAGCGACACGATGAGCGCCGCATTTTTATAATTCACGAGCGCCTTTTTGGAAGCCAACGCCTTGACCCGCTCCGTGCTCTGCATTTGGGGAAGGTAGGGGAGAAGCATCTCAAAGAACTGTCCCTGGATTTTTCCGCCCGGTTCCTGCACCAGCAGCTCCATGCCGAGCGCCGGGTCCTGACGCGCGTCGCTGTGAAAGGTCATAGATCCGGTCATTTTTCCGGTGGAGCCTGACAGATTGTCCGGGTTTAAAAAGGTGATGTCCTCCAGGCCAAGGCTCCGGACCTCGGAACGGAAATCAAGAAACCCGTCCTTGCCGCCTTTCAAAGTCATTTCGCCCTGAATGCCGTCATAGGAAGAGGTCTGGGTCTTGAGGCCCTCAAAACGGAACTTCACAGGCCGGTTCATGAGAAAGTAGGTGACAGGATCATCGGAGACCAGGCTCCGGATACGGATCGGGGCCTTGCCCTCCTGGGTCTTAAGCTCGGCACGGATGTTTTCGATGGTCAGGCGCATGTGACGGTTCACTCCTGCTTTCTCAAGACGGATGGAGCCCTGAAAAAATTCATCCGCCGCCTGATTGGCGCCCCATTCCATGAGCTGCCGTTCCCATTCCGGCACCCGGGGCAAAGCCCAAAGCAGGGCGGAGGCGGGTAAAACCATAAAAAGTAAAAAAACATAGAATTTTTTGGGTTTCATAAACGTCATGAGATGAAATCAAAGCAGTTTAAGAGAACAGATTAACTTCTTACTAAGACGGCCGATAAAGGAATAAATTTAATGAGTCCTCGAAAAAAAGCCCCCGGGACCTCAACTGGCAGAAAAGGTACTTCCATGAAATCACTTCTGTTTGCCCCCCGCGGCATCCTTTATAGTCTTTTTCTTGCGCTGGCCGCACTTTTTTTTCCTTGGACCCCGTGTTCCTGGGCCGACCCCGTGCAAATGGAAGCCGCAGACACCTCCGCGGCTTCGTCTCCGGCATCCGGGACCAATAGCACCGGAATCAATTACCGGCCTGTTCAAATGACCAATCCTCCGCTTCATTTTTCCGAGAGGGAATCTCCTTTTTCAGCTTTGCCTTCCGCGGGCTGGGCCGCGCCGTACCAGACCACCGCCAATCAGAAACTGATCGAGGTGCTTTGGCAGGCCACGGAAAAAGCCGGTTCTTTGGCCAAGAATGTGAGCCAGACCGTGGGCGGTTATGTGAAAGAGCGGCAGATGGAGTTAAAACAGCAGGAACTGGTTCACCGTTTCTATGAACAGCTGGACCAAATCCTGATGCCGATGCGTCTTTCCCAGGCCGATTATTCGGAACTCGTCCACAAGGTGGAACAAGTTTACATTGAAGACGCGGAGTCCGGCGCGTTTAAACTGGACACCGTGACGTTCCGCGACCTTCCGGTGCTGGCACGTACGGAGTATGCTGAAATGGCGCTGACGCGTGTTCAGAATGGCCCGGTCGAAACCTTTTTTCCGAATGGCACGGTCAAGGCCCGCTGGAATTTCAAGAACGGCAGAGCGGACGGAGTCGTCACCACGTATTACGAGGACGGTGAAATCCGTTTCATGGATCATTACCGCGACGGGATGAAAATTCACCGTAAAAAATTCGACAAGGAAGGCCGCCTTGAGTTTGAGCAGGCCTATGATTACACGGTCCCGCAGGTGCCTGTTGTCAGCGCGCCTGTCCCTCAGGCCCCTGCGGTTGAAGAAACAAGGCCCGCGGCTCCTGTGGCGGTTTCCGCGCCTGCGGTGCCGGTCTCTCCCGAACCCTCTCAACTTCAGGAGCCGGTCCCCGAAGCTCCCGAACACCCGCTCTAGAATTCGGGATTTCGATGAAGCCTTCTTCGCGTCCGCCTTTTAAGCCTTCCTGGTGGTGTCCGGGAAAACACACGCAAACCATTCTGGCCCGTTTTTTCCGTGCTCACGATAAGGTTCATCTGCGGCGAGAAATTCTTCCCACGCCTGACGGTGATTTTCTGGAACTTGATTTTTTGGAAGGTCAGGCCGGCGCGCCTTGGGTGGTGGTGCTTCACGGGCTTGAAGGTTCTTCACGCACCCCATATGTGATGGGGCTGCTGACCAAAATCCGCGACGCGGGCTGGTCGGCCTGTGCCATGAATTTCCGGGGCTGCGGAGACGAGCCGAACAAACTGCAAGTCACTTATCACTCCGGCAAGACCGGTGACCTGGACATTGTCCTCACGCATGTTTTAAGAAGGGCCGGGTCTTCGGCCATTTACCTCGCGGGTTTCTCCATTGGGGGAAATATTCTTTTAAAATGGCTGGGGGAGCGCGGAGAAAACGCGCGTCCCGCGGTTCAAAAAGCGGTGGCCGTTTCCGTGCCTTACAACCTGGTCAAGTCCGTGGAACTCATGGACAAAGGGTTTAACCGTGAGGTTTATACCCGGAGCCTGCTTTCGAGCCTGAAACGCAAGGCCCTGGAAAAGTCCCGCCAGTTTCCAGGCATTATGAACGCCCAGGTCGTAAAGCGCTGCAAAACATTTGGGGTCTTTGACCGGGAAGTCACGGCGCGCCTGAACGGTTTTCGTGATGAAGTCCACTACTGGAGCGATTCAAGTTCCGCGCGATATCTTAAAAATGTCCGGGTGCCGTCACTTTTGATTCACGCCGCGGACGACCCCTTTTTCCCCGGGGAATTTTTCCCGCATCATGAACTAGCCGGGCACGCCTATGTTGAATCCCTGATCACCAAGGAAGGCGGGCATTTAGGGTTTATGGCCGGCCCCTGGCCCTGGCGTCAGGACCCGTGGCTGGAAAGCCGCATTCTCGATTTTTTTCAAAGTGAAAGCCATTCCAAGCCGGTGTCTTTTTTACGCGAGCGATAAAAGAGCTATTCCCCGCATACGGAAATGAATAAAATCTCACCCGTGGCGTCTTCATCGTATTCTTCAACTTTTTCCAAACGGCCTGTGCCGGAGGATGTTATGAAAAGATTCTTAGCTGCCTTAGTGATTCTGCCGCTGTCGATCCCTTCCGCGTTTGCGGACAATGTGCTGAAGAGCACCTTGGATGACCAGACCTCCGTGAACGTGACGGTGTATAACAACAACCTCGGCCTGGTTCGCGAGACCCGTAAATTGCAGCTTGCCGAAGGCGTGGGTGAACTCCGGTTTATGGATGTGGCCTCGGCGATCAACCCCGTGACCGTGTCCGTGAAATCCCTTTCTTCGGACGGCAGTTTTGCCATCCTCGAACAAAATTACGAGTATGACCTTATCAATGAGAGCAAGCTCCTCGACAAGTACGTGGGCAAGAAACTCAAGATCCAGCAGTGGAATGAATACCAGGACCGCAAGGAACTGACGGACGCCACGCTGATCGCCAACAACGGATCCCCAGTTTATAAAATCTATGACGAGATTTATCTGGGACATCCCGGCACCGTGATCCTTCCCGAGCTTCCTGAAAACCTGATTGAGAAACCCACGCTGACCTGGGAATACCAAAGCCAGGGGAGCCTTCCTCAGGAACTTGAAGTCACGTATTTGACCGGGGGATTGACCTGGAAAGCCGACTACGTGGTGACACTGGATGAAAGCGACAAGCAGCTGGATTTAAACGGCTGGGTGACGCTCGACAATACTTCCGGCGCGGGGTACCAGAACGCGGGCTTGAAGCTTGTTGCCGGCGACGTCAACCGCGTGCAGGAACGCGCGTTTCCCAAGGCTTATGCCATGCGCGCTTCGATGATGGACATGGCCGCGGCCGCCCCGCAGTTTCAGGAGCAGGCCTTTTTTGAATACCATATTTATGACCTGCAGCGCAAAACCACCCTGAAAAATAATCAGACCAAACAAATCACGCTGCTCGAAGCCGCGGGCGTGCAGGTGGAAAAAGAATACCGCATTCAGGGCAACGGTTATTACTGGACCCAGCCTTATCAGGGAGAGCCTCAGAAAGAACCGGTGCAGGTTTATGTTACGTTTAAGAATTCCGAGGACAACAAGCTCGGAATGCCTCTTCCGGCCGGCACCATGCGCTTTTATAAGAAAGACGGAAGCGGCGCGCGCCAGTTTATCGGGGAAGACCAGATTCAGCACACGCCCAAAGACGAAGAAGTCCGGATGAAGCTGGGCGAGGCCTTTGATGTCAAATCCGAACGCATTCAGACGGATTTCAAACAGATCACGACCAATCTCTATGAAAGCGAATGGGAAATTACGCTGCGGAACCACAAAAAGGAAGCCGTGACCGTGAAGCTGTTTGAGCCTGTGAACGGTAACTGGACGATCACAAAAAACACCCATTCCTACACCAAGGTCGACGCCTTTACCCTGCGTTTTGACGTGGATGTCCCGGCCGATGGGGAAGTGAAGGTCATGTACCGCGTTCAGGTCGGGATTTAAGAAGAAGCTGGCCGTTTTTCCATTGTAAAGAAGCCGGATGCCCTTAACGGGGTGTCCGGCTTTCTTTTTTAGACGCTGGCCGGGCTTTTGTGGTATCTTATGGGGCTTATCCGCAGATTCTCTAAGCTTTTCCGGAATCAGGCCGATAATTTTTGCGGCTTTCAGGCCTCCCTGACCGCGCCCATCATTTGATAAGAGACCCTTTTAAGGAGAATTCCAATGGTTATTGTTTTAAAGAAAGACGTTACCAAGAAGCAGGTCGACCACATCGTCAAGAAACTCAAAGAGATCAAGCTCCGCCCCATGGTGTCCCGCGGCGTTGAGCGTACCGTGATCGGCGTTATCGGCGATGAAAGCCGTCTCCGCACACAGCCCCTTGAAGCCTTCCCGGGCGTTGAAAAAGTCATGACCGTTCAGACACCGTACAAAATGGTGTCGCTTGAAAATCACGACAAACCGAGTGTGATTAAGCTCGGTAATGGCGTGGAAATCGGCGGAAACCGGATTGTGATTATGGCCGGTCCGTGCACCATTGAAACCCGCAAGCGCACGCTGGACCTTGCAAAGATCGTAAAGAAAGCCGGTGCGACCGTGCTTCGCGGCGGCGCCTTCAAGCCCCGCACTTCCCCGTATGATTTTCAGGGGCTGGGTGAAACCGGTTTGAAATACATGGCCGAAGCCCGCAAGCTGACGGGGCTTCCCGTTGTCACTGAACTGATGAATCTCCGCGACCTTCCCTTGTTTGATAAATACGCGGACATCATTCAGATCGGCGCCCGCAACATGCAGAACTTCGATCTCCTCAAAGAGCTTGGCAAGACCCGCAAGCCGGTGCTTCTCAAGCGCGGCATGGCCAACACGATTCAGGATTTCCTGATGGCCGCGGAATACATTTATTCCCACGGCAATCACAGCGTGATTTTGTGCGAGCGCGGCATCCGCACCTTTGAAACCGCGACCCGCTTTACGCTGGACATTGCGGCGATTCCGGTGCTTAAGACCAAAACCCACCTTCCGATTGTCATTGACCCGTCACACCCGGCCGGAAAACGCGCGTTTGTGCCGGCCTTGGCCAAAGCGGCCGTGGCTGCCGGAGCGGACGGTATTATCGTGGAAGTTCACGATAACCCCGAAGAAGCGGTTTGTGACGGGCCCCAGGCCTTGCTTCCGGCCCAGTTTGAAACCCTGATGGGGGAACTCAGGCTGATTGCCAGTGCGGTGGGACGTTCGATCTAAGCTTTTCAGCCATTTCTGAATCCTGAAACCGGGGCCTTCGGGTCCCGGTTTTTCTTTTTAATCCTTCCGCGGTTCTGACCGATAATAGAGCAACCCCAAAAAGGAGCTTCTATGGAATCCCTGGCGTATATTTTTGGTTCTCTCTTTGTCTATCTCCTGACCTGCATCCGTATTGTGAATGAATACGAGCGCGCCGTGATCTTTCGGCTGGGGCGGGTTTTGTCGAAGCCCAAAGGCCCGGGTATTATTTTTGTCTTCTGGCCGTTTGACCGCGAGGTGCGCGTGGGGCTTCGTGTTGTGACTTTGGATATCCCTCCGCAGGACATCATCACAAAAGACAATGTTTCCGCCAAGATTAATGCCGTGACGTACTACAAGGTTTCTGACCCCACGAAAGCGATTGTGGAGGTGGAGCATTACAACTACGCGGTTTCTCAAATGGCGCAGACCACGCTCCGCAGCGTGATCGGCCAGTGCGACCTTGACCAGCTTCTGGCCGAGCGCGACACTATCAATCACAAGCTTCAGGCCATTCTCGACAAACAGACCGACCCCTGGGGCATCAAGGTTTCAGACGTGGAAATCAAAGACGTGGATTTTTCCCAGGAACTCCGGCATGCCATGGCCCGCCAGGCAGAGGCCGAGCGTGAACGCCGCGCCAAGATCATTGCCGCGGAAGGGGAATACCAGGCCGCTGAGAAAATCTGCGCGGCCGCGAAACGGATGGAAGAAGCGCCTATCGCCCTTCAGCTCCGCTACCTTCAAACCATGGTGGAGATTGGGGCCAAGAACAATACCACGACGGTTTTTCCCATTCCCATTGATTTCATGAAAGCGTTTCTTGAGAAAAAATAAAATGCCTTTTTCACGAGGTGCTTATGTCGATTCTTGAAGAACCCGCAATCAACCGCGATTTTCTTATCCGCCACACCCGCTTAATGCTTGCCAGCTACTACAACTGGACAGGGAAGTCCTTGTGGCCTGAAGACAAATCCGATGAAGACCTGGTCAATGAAGTTTATGAAGCTCCGTTCGTGCTTTGCTCCACCGGGCCTCAGAAAGACCCTGTTTTGAACTACGGGAACGCCCAGGCCCTGAAACTCTGGGAAATGGATTGGGCGACTTTCACCCACACGCTCGGAACCGCGACCGCGGAAGTTCCCGAACGCGCGGCCCGGGAGAAATTTCTCAAAACCGTCAAAGACCAGGGCTATATTGATAACTACCAGGGTATCCGCATCTCAAAATCCGGCCGCCGTTTTGAAATCAAAAACGCCGTGGTCTGGAACCTTATTGATCCCCAGGGCCGCTTCTGCGGCCAGGCCGCCACCTTCAAAGAGTGGAAACCGCTCTAAGTCCTGCCCGTTTCCCATTAAGTGTAAATCGCCTATTAAGCGATTAATATCGTTTAATAATAGACCATTCCCGAAAAAGAATTTCGAATGCGTTGAGTCCCCGCCGGATTTTTTCTATTGTGCCTCAGGAACAAATTTAAAAGTCCTGGAGGCTGTATGTCCCCTAAACGTGCAAGTTTCTCCCTTCGTTTCACCGCTCTCGTCACTTTGCTGACCTTTTCATCTCAACAAGTCTCGCAAGCCCAGAATGTTCAGCAGGAACTGCCTGCTGTTTCAAAGTCTTTCGCGGTCTCCAGTGTTGAAGAAAGTCCGCTCAAGCCCTCCGTCCGTTCGCCCGAGGCCCCCGGAAATTTTGTCCGCGAAGCCGTGGATTTTTTTGAGAACGACAATCCTTTGCGTCGAGTCGAAAGCGCTGCGATAACTGAGAAAGCTCTCAAGTCTTCGGCGCAGGAGACGGCGAAAAGTCTTGAACCCGAAGACGGGCAGGAGATTTCCTATGAGCAGGAGCGCAAATCCTTTGAAGAGGCCTTTGCAGAGCTGCGTCCCGAGTACGCCTCGGCGGTGATTCTGGAATCCCTCAGCGAAGAGAATGTCCGCCAATTGCTCGCGCTGGATTTTGAAACCGCCATTGTGATTCTGGCTGGAGAAATTGTCCTTCTCACCTCGGGTAGTGAAGATGAGATTCTGACAAATAAACCCGCGGCCCGCATTTTAGAGTCCGCGGCCTTTACATCCCACACCCATCCCCGGTCAGGACACATGGAGGGCCCAAGCCCCGTGGATCTAAAGAACGCCTCTGGCAGAGAGTATGTGCTGACGGACCGGTCTGTTTATGCTTATGACAGCTTTGGCAGCGAAGAAGTGACCCTCGATCTTTACTTTGAAGAGTTTGAAGTCGCGCTCAAGGCGGAACGTGAGCGTTATCACCAGAATTCGATGATGGCCCGCCAGCAGCTAAACCGGTTTATTAAAGAAATGGATCTGCTTAATGCCTCTCAGCTCGGCCGCCTGTCCTTTCGGGCCTCGGATGAACTCCCGACTTTCCAGGACGACTTCAGTGTCTCAACAACCTTGACTCAAAATTGGACGGTGGTGAAAGGGGGCTGGGTTCTTTCCGCCGCACAGTTCAAGCATGTCCTGACCACGTGGAGTCCTGATACTAGTAAGCTGATTCCTGAGGCTGCAAACCCTTATTCGGGTTTGGGCATTTTAAAAAATCAAACCGCTGTTTCCAATATGGAGGCGCAGGGTGTTTTTAATTTCACGAATCTTCAGCAGCAGGATGTCCGCGGCGTGATTGTCCGGTATCAGGATGCGCAGAACTATTACCTGG
Organism: uncultured bacterium; assembly: GCA_964434115.1. Taxonomy (GTDB): domain Bacteria; phylum Omnitrophota; class Omnitrophia; order Omnitrophales; family Aquincolibacteriaceae; genus ZLKRG04. Next base: position 319,103 of record CAYSSX010000001.1, on the reverse strand, counting down.
GTGCTTATCGTAGAAACGGAAAGTATCAGCTGATCCGGGTCCAAAATGATGTCTGGACGGTGATTGCGGAATCGGCAGCCCCTGTTGTCGCGGCCTGGAACGAATGGCTGACGATTAAGGTCCGGGTGGAAGGGAATCAACTGAGTCTCTATTCCAATGGCGCGTTGAAGCTTCAGGCTGTGGATTCCGCGTTTTCAACAGGCAGGGCCGGTGTGTATTCCAATTATCAGGGCTCTGTGGACGATTTTAAATACTGGGTTCTTGGCGGCGCCACGCCTCCCGTCGTCCAAGCGCCTATAGTCGCGGCCCCTCCGGCTTACACCAAGAGTACCCCGATTTCCTTGTCAGGCACCAAGCAGGCAGGCACCTCGATCTGGATTGACGGAGTGGAACGTGTCAGCGCGAACGCCTCCACAAGCTGGAGTTATAACCAGGCCCTGGCGCCGGGTGACGGGGTTAAAAACTTTTCTGTTCTGGCAAAAGACGCGGCGGGGAATGCCAGCAGTGCTGTGAATGTTTCAACAACGCTGGATCAGACTCTTCCGGCTGGATCCGTTTCACTGCAAGCGGGGGCCGCGTATACCTCGTCAACAGCGGTCACCGCGGCCTTGACCGCAAGCGATGCGCTCTCCGGTATCGATCAGGTGCGCTTTCAGGTCAATGGAGTCTGGGGAGCCTGGGAGAATTTTTCGGCCTCCAAATCTTTAACCCTCCCTTCGGGTGACGGAAGCAAGACCGTCTTGTATGAAGTCCGGGACAAGGCCCTCAATGTCCGCCAGGTGAGCGGCGCCATTGTGCTGGACACAACCTTGCCAACCCTGAGCCTGACGGTCAACAGCGGCAATGCCTACACCAAAACAGTTTCTGTCCCGGTTTCCTTGACGGCATCGGATGCGGGGTCGGGTATGTTTCAAATGCGATACCAGTTGGCAGGCGGTTCCTGGAGCGCGTGGGAAACTTATGCCGCGGCCAAGCAAGTCACTTTACCCGCCGGGGACGGCAGCAAAGAGATCCGGTTTGAAGTCAAGGACAAGGCTGGAAATGTGAAGTCTGCTGCCGGAAGCGTGACGCTTGATACGGCAGCTCCGGTTATCGTCATTCAGAGTCCCGCAATCGGCGCGGAGACGTTTGTGATTTCAGAAAATCAATTGACGGTTCAATATTCCGTGGATGGACAGGTAAAAACAAAACAATTCAACGCTCTTTCAACCGGCGATAACCCGCTTAGCCTTCAGGAAACAGACCTTGCCGGAAACGTGACGACCCGTAATTTTACGATCCGGGTGGTCCCGTCCGTGAGTGTCGCGGTGCCGACCGCTGCGGCTCTGCCCGCTTTTACAAACCAGTCCGTGCTCCTTCTTACGGGAACCAAACAGGCAGGAACCTCGCTTTGGATTAACGGGGTGGAACGGGTGGCGGCCAATGCCTCAACAAACTGGAGTTATAGCCAGCCGCTTAGCGGGGACGGAGTGAAAAATTTTTCGATTCTGGCCAAGGATGCGTCAGGGAATGCCAGCAGCCCGTTAAACGTGACGACAACCCTTGATCAAACTCTTCCCGCGGGAGCGATGTCTCTTAACGCCGGCGCGGATTATTCGGCATCTACGGCGGTGACTGCGGCCTTGACCGCAAGCGATGCGCTGTCGGGTCTCGATAAGGTCAGGTATCAAGTCAACGGGGTTTGGGGAAACTGGGAAAATTTTGCGGCGTCTAAAGCGCTGACTTTGTCTGCGGGGGATGGCACAAAAACCGCGGTGTTTGAAGTTCGTGATAAAGCCGGTAACGTCAGCTCGTGGAGTGACACGATTGTGTTAGACACCACCGCCCCGTCACTCAGTCTGGAGGTCAATTACAGCAGCGCCTACACCAAAGCGCTTTCGGTGCCCGTTGTATTAACCGGGTCGGATGCGGGGTCGGGTTTGTCTCAAATGCGTTATCAGGCAGCGGGCGGGGCCTGGAGTTCGTGGGAAACTTTCGCCTCTTTAAAACAAGTCACTCTCCCTTCAGGGGACGGCAGTAAAGAGATCCGGTTTGAAGTCAAGGATCTGGCCGGGAATGTGAAGTCTGCTGCCGGAAGCGTGACGCTTGATACCGTGGCTCCGGTCGTCGACACAGATTCCCCGTATTTTAAAGCGCAGACCGCGGAAACAGGTTTGTCGGGCTACTGGGATTTTGACGCGGTAGCCGGAAACGGAACCGCGGATCAATCCGGCCGTTCAAACAACGGAATACTAGTTAATGGACCCGCTGCCAGTGCGGATGTTCCTCCGCTGACAACCGGAAATGACGGAAGCTTGAGCTTTGACGGGGTGAATGACTATGTGACAACTTCCAATCCCATAACTTCGCCCAACACGTTTTCACTTTCGTTGTGGTTTAAAACCAGTTCTGCGGGCGGGCGTCTCATCGGATTCGGGCAAGGACAAACCGGTGACAACTGGAATCTCGACCGGCATCTATTTATGGGCGACTGGGGGCATTTGTATTTCGGGGTTTATTCGGGCGGCATTCAGCTGATCCAGACGCCGCAGGCCTACAATGACGGAAAGTGGCACCATGTGGCTGCGTCCATGTCCTCTTCAGGCATGGCCCTTTATGTTGACGGGCAGCTGAAAGCTCAGAAAGCGAATGTGACGAGCGCCGGGGTCTATCAAGGGTACTGGCGCCTTGGCGGTGACAATCTCTACAACTGGTGGAACCGTCCTTATAACTATTACTTCAAGGGGAACATGGACGAAGCCCGTGTTTATGACCGGCAGCTCTCGCCGCAGGAGATTCAGACCCTGGCCCAGGGCGGGACCCTGGGGGCTTCAGCGCCGCCTGCCGTGATTCAAACCAGCAGTTTAACGATTGATTACAAACTTGACGGTGCCGTGAAGAGCAAAACATTCACCGGCCTGGCGCAGGGAGAGAACGTCCTCAGAATTTCCGAGAACGATGCCGCGGGAAATAACACCACGCTGCTTGGCCGGGTCACCGTAAATCTTCCGGATCGTACGGTGCTGGCTGACAGCACGGAATTGTTCCGCACCGCCGGAATTCTTCAAAGAGAGCTTACCCCTTGGGGAGATGAGATTTTTTACCGGGCGGACGGAAGCGTTGAGAAATACCGCTTCGCGGATGGCCGAGAAATTCTCTATTCCGCGGGCGCTCCCCAGGTGTTGCTTTTTTACAATGCTCAAGGCGCTTTGCAGGAAACTCTCAATCGTCCGTCAGCGCTCCAGGCTCCGAAAAGCGAGTGGGTCCGCGTGAGCCTCGCCGGGGGCTTGACGGCTTTTTACTCGGGGGAAGTACTGCAGGAGCTTCTTACCGAAACCGGGATACGCCTTACGAATCTTACTTTTGATACCGCCGGAAGCATTCAAGACGGTTTGATTTTTTACCCGGATGGAACGGTGGATGTGATCCGTGCTTCTAAGCGCCTACGCCATTTTGACGCCGAAGGGACGGTTCTGGACTATTTGCCCAGCGGAGCCGCGGTCCGGGAAATTTTTCCGGATCACACGGATTACTACCGCTTTGAGAAAACTTCGCAGACCGGTATTTTGAAAACGAGGGTTACAGCCAGTACCGGCAATGCGGCTGTCTATGATGATAAAGGACTTCTCTCGGAAGTTCACAAGGGGACATCCGCTCTTTACTATGACCGCCAGTCCGAGGGCGACCAGTACCGGCTGCTTCTCAACCGTGGGCAATCCTCGGTTCCTGATGCTAAAACCCTGGTGGAGGGGCTCTTTAATTCCGCGGGCCAGCCGCTTTGGATCGCGCTTAATGACGGAACCCGGATTTATTATGAAACAGGCCGTCTGGACCGTGTTGTGGACGCGGCGGGGCAGGCGGTTGATTATGATTTTGAAATGGCGGACGGCTTTGTCACGGGCTTGACGGTTTCAAGACGCGGAACAAGTTTCCAATATGCGGCAGACGGATTTCTGGACAAGATCGAAACATCGGCGGGTACGGTCACGCGAAATGCTGTGGACACTAATCATGACGGCAAACTCACCGATGAGCAGATTGTGGATATTCTGCTCGATGAGGCCGGGGGAAACAGTCTCACCGATTTTCAGCTGGATGCTGATGGAAAAATAGTGAACGGCATTATTACCACCAAGGAAGGCATCAAACAGAAAATCCAGAACAGCGTTTTGACCGGATATGAAACCGTGGATGGAAAACTTTACACGATTCAGGCAGGTGCGAATGGGGTTCAGGAAGCCCGGCTCGCGGAGTGGAAATTCAAAGATGGGACAAAAGCGGTCTATGGCGGAGGGAGTATCACCCAAATTCTTTTTCCCGATGGCCGGAGCTTGAAAAATCTGGCTTTTGGAAGCGACCGGACATTAAAGACCTATGTCGAAGAACTTGCGGACGGCACCCGGAAGTCTTTTGAGAACGGGAAATTAAAAAGGATTACGACAGTCTCGGGCGCAATCATCGTTTTTGGGACGGACGGCATGGCGGAGAAGGTAATCTTTCCTGGAGGGGAAGAGCAGGCCATTCTTTATCAGCGGGACACCGCGGGACAGATTGAACAAATTGTTTTCAAGGGGCCTCATGCCTCAAGGACTTTTGATCCGCAGGGGGATTTACAGAACGTCCTCACCCGGGGAGTCCGTGCTGAGCTGAATGGAGGCGAGCTGGAACGCTTGTTCACACGCTATGGCCTTGTGGAAGATCCTCAGTTTTCTCAAAGCGGGCTTTTGTCGGGCAGTATTCTTTTCTCGGATGGTATTCAGCAAGTGATCTCCGAAGGGGTGTTGAGCGGCCTGGTTTTACCCGGGGGATCGCGCTTGTCTTATGCGGCCGGCCGTATCCAGACACTTACAACCGCCGAAGGACTCTACCGGATCCTCTATGCGGAGCAGTCGGGGGCGTTACAAAGCGCCTCCCTTCAATTTAGCGGGACCAGCGGGACTTGGACAACCCCCCTGGTTCCTTACCTTCTGGATCATCCGGATTTTGAACTTAACCGTTTTCTCTTGAGCCGTCCCCTTTACAACTCCGTGGAAGACGCGGGCGGCATCCGCTCTGAATTTGAGACCGGTGACACCCTGTTGTTCGCAAAAATAAGCCAGGATTCTGAACGCGGCTCTGTGATTGAAGTGAATAGCGACTCTGTCCCTGTGTGGGCCAACATCTCAAACGGTTACTCCTCCTACGACACCCGGTTCATGGAGGCGGCCATTAACATCACGGATCAAAATGACGCTTTGCCGTCGACGACCGCGCAGCTTACCGATTTTAACGGCGACGGATTTCTTGACCGCGTTTTCATGCAATCCACGGCCCATGATTACTGGTGGGTTCAATGGGGTGACGGCCTGGGGTTTTCATCTCCGGTGAAGTGGAGTAATGTCCAGATGACCGAAGGCTATGCCTATACGCGGGGTCTGCGTTATTACGAGGGCCGCCATCCTCATGTGCTCGTGGAAATGAGGGATGTGAACGGTGACGGCTGGCAAGACAGGATTCTTCAAGACTTTGGCCGGTCCAATACCTGGTCTGTGCAGATCAATAACAAAACGGACGGCTTTTCAGCGCCGGTGCTTTGGACGGGTATTCAACCGCTGAGCCAGTACGCTGTCGAAGGAACCTATGCGATTCAAGCCCGCGATGACGCGGGAAATAAAGGCGTTCAGAACCTCATTTCAGACTTAATCGATATGGACGGTGACGGGCTTCCTGACCGCGTTGTCCGGCCGGGCACGGGCAATGTTAACCGGTGGTTTTTCCAGAAAAACACAGGAACGGGCTTTGAGCCTGCCGTACTGTGGGAAGGTGTGGACACAAGTTTTGACTCAGATCCCATGATGGCCGCGTCCCTGTCGTGGTACCAGACCGTAACTAACAATAAAAACCGTGAAGTGGTTTCGGTCCTCGAGGACTTCATTTTCCGCTGGAAACGGGATTATAAAAATAACAATACATGCCCCGGAGGCGGACAGCGCCTGCCTTGCCTGCAGGCTATTTATAACACTTTCAGTCAGGAGTTTTTGCAGATCCAGAACACTTATTCTATCCAGCCCTGGGCCGATGCGTTTACCGGCTCCTATCTTACGACTGAGAACCTGGAAAAGGTGCGGGATGCCGTGTCCCGGGTGTTTGGACAGCTCATTGGCGACAAGGCTGTGCTCGAGGATTTGAACGGCGATTTAAGGCCGGACCGGATTCTTGTGAAGCCAACGGGTGAGTGGTACTGGCAGAGAAACAATGGAACAGGTTTTGAACCCGCGGCCTTGTGGGATGCCGCGGTGAGGGTTGTGACGGATCTGCCCGGAGGTTCCATCGGCGCGTCCATTCATCTTTTCAACGGCTATGAACGTCCCCGGGATGTTCTTGTGGATCTCGTGGATGTGACAGGCGACGGCCTGCCGGACCGGGTCAGTGTTGACCGTAACCCTTCGGCCGGCACCGTGAATAATGTTTGGTGGGTGGAAGTCAACACCGGAACCTCCTTTGCGCCGGCTTCTGCCTGGGCGGGTATCTATGGAAATAACTCCACAAAAACCTCAATCACGCAGGACCTTGACAATTTTCGCAGCAATGATGACTTTGGTGTCGCGGGTGAGCATGGTCGTTCGCCTCACATGGGCACTCAGTCAACATCACTCCGGGATGTGAACGGTGACCGCGTCGCGGACCGCCTGATTTATGAAGGCACGGAGAATAAATGGCTGGTTCAATACGGAACGGGTTCGGGTTTTCTGCCCGTGACCCCTCTGCACATTGACGCGCTGGAAGCGCCCTCGGCCGGGGTTCTTACCTCCCGCTATGATTATCTCCACGTGAGTCTGAAGGCGGCCTCGGTCATTACGCCCGCGCAGGGGAAACTCAAGATTACGCTGGGTGACCCGTCGGAAGCGGAGTCGTATCAGGTCTGGGAAGTTACGGATCTTGCCGCTGTCTGGAAAGACCTTTACCTGCCTCTGAACTCCTCAAAAGAAAATGCCGAGCGTTTAAAGATCGAATTTGTTCCGGCGTCGGGAACAGTTCACATACCCGTGTTTATTGATAACGTCACATTTACCGCGCTTCGTCCGCCCGCGGAAAAGGACTGGCTTGACCGTTTACTGGCGGAAGAGAATGTGCTTAGCGAAGTTTACTCCGACCGGAACCAGACGTTGGCCGGATACCTCGGTTACGTGGAAAGCGGCTCGGAGGAGGAACCTTTTTCACGGGGGCTTCTCGAGTCTCTGATGAATGCGGAAACCCGGCTCGCGTTTGATGCGGCGGGCAGTTTGCAGGAATTCGAAACCTTCTACGGTTCCGTATCCCTGGTTGAAAATGGGCGGGTCTCGGAAACGGTTCTGCCCAATGGAAACAAAGTCGAGTTTTCCGCGCCCTCTACCCAGAACCCGCAGAGCGCTGTCCGCACGGTGACTGACGCAGCCACGGGACAAACGGTGACCCAGGAACTCTCTTATGGACGCGTCCGGCAAGTGACCCGGAGCGGAAAGCCGCCGCTTCAATATTCTTATGAATTTGACGCCTTGGGCCGCGAAATCGCCGTGATTTTGGACCCGGACACGGGAGTGATCGAGCGGTATCGGGACATTGCCGGCAATTCGCGCATTCTTTCCCGGACCGAAGCTAATAGTGTTGTCACGGAATTTCTCTACAACGACGCGGGAGTTCGCACCGAATCCCGGGTGAGTTATAAAGGACGCGTTTACGAAACCTATCACTACGGCGAGTCCCGCGAGGGATTAACAACCGTCACAACGGAGTCCGGCGTGATTGAAGAATATGACTCCGAAGGGACGATCCGTTACCACACGACGGCGGACGGTTACCGTTACTCGCACAACTTTGAAAATGCGCGCAAGGTTCAGATGAGCACAGAGACTGAAACCGCGCTTTTGGCCGACGGCAGTTCGTTGACTGTGGTGATTCCGAAAGTTGCGTTGCAGGACTGCTTGAGTGAATGCGAGCGCGTTCACCGGGTCAGCCTGACGGGTTTTACCCGTGAAGACGGAACCGAAGCAGGCTATCAAAACGGCGGTCTTACTTCCTTGAAGTTTGCCGATGGGACGCAGGTCTTTTTTACGAAGACCGTAATTGAAGAAAAATCCGATCCCTCTACGGGCGATGGGGTGCCAGAAATCCGTCTTTTGGATGCCTCAGTCATTCATCCTGATGGAACCGCGACGGAGTATCGGGAAGGAAAACCCTTCTCCGTGCGAGGAGCGGATGGATCCAGTGTTTCTCTGGAAACCGAACAAGGCCTGCTCATTAATCCCAACGAATCCGCCCGCTTTCACTATGCCCAGGCTATGAAGCTTTGGACTGATGTTGTTCAGCCGGAGTGGATGGAATTTTTAGCTCCGGGCGTGCTTGCCCTCGAAATGGATTACGACCCTGAGGGCCAGCTTGTGACGCGCCGCTATGCCGAAGGTGTGACGGAGATCTTTGAAGAAGGCCGCATTCTCATGACCGTGGGGGCAGACGGAGAGAGGATGACGGATTATGAGTACGACGCGGAGGGAAACCCTGTAAAAGTTACGCTCGAAGCATCACGGAGGCGTCTCGAAGCATCCGTTCTAAAGCTTAAGGCTGAAGTGGCCATGGAACGGCAAAAGGCTTTGTCGAAACTCGCGGAGCGGGAGCAGGTTCTCAATCAAACCATTGAAGGCGAGTACATCGTCCAGCGTGACCGTCTTCTAGCCATCCGCGCCAAAATTGAAGCGCAGAAAAATTACGTAGCTTCCCTTCAGGTCAAAGGAAAAACCGCGAAAGCTGTCCTGGGTGACGCGGCCCAGCAAATACAGGCGGGGCTGGATCAGGTAAACGCCGCACTCGAGCGTCACGCGCAGAACCGTATCGATGCCCTTGAGCAGCTTTCAGCGCAGGTGATGGCAACTTCCACGGAAATTGAAAACGATACCGCCGCTTCTTACAGTGAGATCGCCGGACAGGAAACGCTCATGAAATCCGCGATTTTAAGGCATGAAGTCTCGCCCGTTATTTATCACTGGTACCGAAAAATCCTGGGGCGTGACCCGTCCAAAGCGGATTACGATCTCTGGATATCACGGACTAATTATCAAACAGGGGTCTTTGATCTCTCAGCCCTGAAAAATGACCTTCTCCAAAGTCCTGAACTTACTCAGCGTACGGCCGAAGTTAATTTCATCAAGTCAGCGGTGAATCAGGATTTGCTTCATTACCTTTCTCTTTCGGAGGAGGGCCGAGCGGCCTTTGCCGCGGAGCTTGGGGTGTCTCCCGATAAACTTGTTTCGTTGAACACCGCGGAAGCGGACAGCCTTTTGGCTTGGATAAATTCCCGCTCCCTTCATTTTGGCCAGTCGGCCTACGTTGCCCTCGAAGCTCTTCTCATGAAAGCAGGCATTGCTTTTGAACGCAGGGAGCTTGCCCGCCGCTTGATCCTTGTGGACATCCTCACCGGAACCTTAACCCCCATGGAACAGGGAGATCTTCTCATCTCTATGTTCGCGCTTAAAACCGTGGCCGGAAAATACGGCTTATCAGCAGAAGGGTATGGCTTGAATTTCGAATCCCTCAAAGCGCTTTATGACAAACAGTGCCAGGCGGCTCCTGACACCTGTCAATTCCGCGTAATCGCGCACGTTGATGGAAATCACTACATTGTCATTACCAAAGTCACAGCTGATGAAATTACCTACATTGAAACAGGCTCAGCGACAACTCTTAATCAGGATATCGATACCATGACGAAGGAAGAGTTTCTTTCCTCGTGGCTGGACGCGAGTAACCCCGCGGCTCAGTTCGGTTACATTTTCTCCGCGCAGCCTCCGCCGGAAGCGGAATTCTCCGCCGGCCGTGCCCGCATTCTTGATAACGCACAGCTTATGAAAGTCCGGGGCGCTTTTTTTATCGTTTTCATTATTGCGGCGGTCATTGCTGTGGCTCAGGCTGTGGCGGCTACGGTCGCGGCGGTTGTCGCGGCCATTGCCGCCATTGTGTCCGCGGTGGCAGCCGGTATCGGTTCCATTCTTTCCGGCTTCGGGTCTCTTTTCTCAGGGTTGTTTTCCGGGCAATTCTTGACTGGTCTCCAGGGCTTGTTTCATGGAATTACGGCCGGGATCGGAAAAATTGCCGGGGCCGTTTTTAAGGGCGTTGTGGCTTTTGGCAAGACATTCACGGAAGTTTATGCTCTCACGGGCACGGCGCTGAATGGGGTTAAAATCAGCGCCGCGGCTTTCCTTAAATCTTTCGCGGCCTCAAGTTTTGTTAAAGGAACCTTGATTGGCGCGGGCATTGGTATGGGGCTTCAAGGTGTCGGCAAGCTTCTTGAGGTGATGGGCTTTGCCCCCAAAATCTCCCAGACTCTTGTGGCGGGCGGAAAAATTATTATTGGAGCCGCGCTTGTAAGCAGCGGTAACCTCGCCGGGCTTGGCTTGCTTGGGGGAGGAAGCGATGAATTCTTAAGCCTGCACACTAATTTATCGCCAGCAATGTCCGGCATTATTGGAATCGGGGCCTCGGCTTTGACCGCCTTTGCCGGCGGTGTCGGAAATCTGTCCGGTCTCGCCGCCTTGAAAGCCGCTGTGCCGCATCTTTCTATGGATCTCGCGTCCTCAGGCCTCACCGCCCTGGGAGATGCCCTCAAGCTTGATCCCCGCATTACCGCATTAGCCTCCGTCCCTCTTCGTGCCGCCATAGGAAATGGTATCGGGAATGTTTTGAATGTGAAAGGCTACGAAAGCGTATTGAAGAACATCACCCGCGATTCCCTTGCAGGTTTTGTTTCGGTGGGATCGTCGCTTGGGCTGGATTTTCTTGGAGCGCCTGTCTCTGTTTCACAGTACGTTGGACAGTTGCTGGGTGCTGTGGCTTATGGGCCGTCCGCTGCTGGTGAAGCTGTCACTAATTCTGTCTCAAAGGCAATAGAGAATCTAGGCAAGAGTCTTTTTTCAAAACTCTCAGAAGGTTTTTCGGCTTTTGGAAACGTCGTTAAGCGTTATTCCGGGCCGATTTTATCCTTGGGAAACAAAGTTCTTCAGGAGACAGGACAATTTTCGGAATCAGCCTTTAAGAAAACACTCAATTCTTTTTCATTTCTATTTGGAAAAAAGACACAGGAATACCTCTACCAGGATTTGGTGGGCTTACGTCAAGGTCAGGTCACAATTGAGGGAGAGAATTGGGTCTGGCGCGCCGGAGATGAAAAAGTTATTTACAATACCGGAACTGGAAAAACGACCAACGTAAGCGGATTCATGGATGAAATCACGATTTCAGGATTAGGTTCCACCGAGTCGGGAGAAACGGCTTATGAAAAATTGACTTATGAAAGTGTGCTTGAAGAGGGAATGACACGAAAGCAGACTTATGAGAAGGGGATCCTTAGAGAGATCGCCGTTTATTATCGGGATATCGACATTGCAAAGATTACGAGTAGCCTGCCTGATGGCATTGCCATCGATTCCAACGCCGCCGTTCTCTCCGGAGATGTAAGAACATATCAACCTCAAGAGATACTTTTGCCACCAGATTTTCCTAGACCCGAAGGCGATGAGGTCAGGCCGTATATTCCAGCCTATGTCCGTTTTGAAACTAAAAACGGCTGGCTTGTGGATGGAGTGGTTGAAGTTCAGAAGAGGGAAATTACCGCCGGGCCGCAGAAGGAATTATTTGTTCTGACCAATGGAATTCTTAGCCCCGAGATGCGTGACGCACCTTCGTATTTAAAGCATTTAGAGAGTGACATTGTTAAGGAAAGCGGCGCAACAGTCGGTTCCGAAGATATTCTTCTGGCCCATACCTTCCACAAAATCCAACTGCTCAATTTTTTGAGTTTCACGGGGTACGTTAATACGATTCAGTCGGCTCTGACAGGCGCATTTGGCAGTATGATGTCTGTGGTCGGAGGTGCTGCGCTGGCAGCAATTGTTGACTTTTCCATTGGCCTGACGAAAGATTTAGCAGCCTGGGCAGCGGAAGTTGCAGATCCCGTAGCTCATGCGGCGGTAGCCACAGATATCAGAACAGCGTTAGAACTTTATTTCCAACAAGTCAGCGCCGCGCAGAGAGACCGTGATATTGTAGCCGTTGGATATTCGGGCGGCTTTCTCCCGCTTGTGGAGGTGTTGAATCAGGAGCCAAAAAGAGTTGGCGTTGACTCGGGATATAAGACCAAGTCAGTCGTAGCTATTGGAGCCGCGACTATCGGCCTTAAGGATATCCTGTTGAAAGTCATTGAGGCTGGAGATAAGATCCGTACCGGTCAGGCTTCTATCGATTTCCTGAAATCGTTATCCCTAGACTTCTTCGGCGGCGCTTTCCAGATGGGGGACTTTATTCGGGGAAAAATAGCGCAGTTTCTAGCAAACCAAAGTAATGAAGACGCTTATCAGGAATATAAACGATTTATCGATGCTTTGAATCTTCCAGTTGAAACATTTGCTCAATCCTCGCTTTTGGGGACAGCTGCCGAAATGGTTGTCAATGTCTATGGAACAAAGGATGTTCTGGCCGATCTTAAGTTTAATGGTGTCGCGATAGGCGGCTTTCGGAGCGATATGCTGGGGTATTCAACGCAAAGCCCTGATAAAACACTGTTCAATATAGAAATTTCAAACGCCGGACACAATGACTACATTAGAAATGATATAGATGATGGTGAGTTTGCGGGTGTTCTTGGCGTAGCAACAGGGTTGCTGCAGTATAAAGATCCATTTGGTAGGAGAGCTTGGAATGATAAAGTCAGTTCTTTTGTAGCACAGCTTATAAATGCTGCTAAAACCAAAAGTGATCTTAATGCTTTTCTTTCGCGAGAAATGGCTATTGGTCGGATAACCAAGATGACTGATAGATGGGTAGTGAATCTATGAAACCTATACCGATGCGTTACAAGTTGCTTTTCATTTATATCGCGTCTTTTTCTGTTCTTTTAATTGTGGGCGTATTATTTTTCCAGCAAAAAAAGGTCAATCCTATTGACGTTGTAATGAAAAATTCACGAATACAGAATGATGCTAAGTTGCTGGCGCTGGCTGGAAGATATATAGAGGCACTCGACATGTATGAAGTTGCTTTGCAACCACAATTCATAGTGGATCCCTATCAAAAAGCGGCTATTTACGGTGCGGTGCAAGAGATTTACAAATGGTTATGGCGTTTGGACGACGCTCAAAAGATCAATAAGTGGTTTTTTGATAATCAAACTTTACCTGAACCTACAGTTCGAGCTCTGGAAGAGAGGGGCGAGATTTCTGCTCTGATTCTTTACGCGCAAACGGGAGATGACACCCAGGTTCGTGAACATATTAGTTTGTTGAGGCGGAACAATGGATTGAGGTTAAAAGATGAAAATTACGCTATCGGTTCTGAGGTGATTATTTCCGATATTCTTCGTCTGTATAATATGATTGGTCGCCATCAAGATGGTATCGATTTTATCGATGAACTGTTAAGCTGGGGATTCAGAACTCGAACTGATTTAGCAGTCTATAAGGATAGCGTAAAATCCTCTCAACAAGCTCAGGAGTGCATTGAAGCGGGGCAGGGCGGTGATGGCATTAAGATTGACTGGCGGGCTTGCAAATGGATACGAGAATACCTTCTTGTTCGCGAAGGCTTCGAACAAGACAAAGCCGAGGGCTTTAAGGGCTGTGCCGGCAAAAAGCCCGGCGAAGAGTGTGTTGGTCATGCCATGAAAGCCCTCATCAAATCCGATTACTTCCCGTGGTAAGTGGCGCCGTTTTTACAGTCTTTAGTACCCATAAATATGGCGCATTTTGATTCTGCGCAGAATAAATGGGTAATTACCTTACCTGGATCGGAGACAAGAGCCTAATGAAGAAAGCCATTATATTTCTTTCGAGCTTGGTCGGCATGGCTGGGATCGCCCTTGTGTTTGTTTTGAAAACTCAAGGTGGAACATTTGGTCCATTGCCGGATAGGAATGTCCGCATGGCTCAGATCGGTGCGCAAGAAAGAGTTTTGAAAGAAGGCGACAGATTGATGGACCAAGGTCTTTACGAGCAGGCTTTGGCAAAATACGAGAAAGGTTTAGATTCTAAGTTTATCGGAAAAGATGAAGACAGGTGGGGGCCAATTTATAGGAAAATTCGTTTTTATCGGATTACTAATAATTATGTAGCCGGACTAAAAGAATTCCACGAGGCTTCGAAGAAGCAAAAATTAGATAACGAACTGGAGCTTGAATTGGAGGCGCTTCAGAAATTTTCTGAAAGTGGTTCGAGACAGGCCGTGTATGACTTTATCGGGTACATAAAGGAGAAGTATCGAGACTCATTGCCTCCGGTAGCCTATAATTCTTTTTCACCAATCCCAATCGCACAAATATTTAGGCTCTATTCAGCTATTAATGATTACGATGCTGGTATCGCATATCTTGATGAAATATTAAATTGGACATTCGAGGTTGATCGACCAGAGTTTCGGCAACTAAGGACGCAAATTCAAAATGTGCAACAGGCTTCCCAGTGTGCGGGATTAGACATCTTTCCTGTAACGAAAAGGCATCCAGATTGGAATGTTTGTAAGTGGTTACGAGAATACCTTCTTGTTCGTGAAGGTTTTGAACAAGACAAAGCCGAGGGCTTTAAGGGCTGTGCCAGCAAAAAGCCCGGCGAAGAGTGTGTTGGGCATGCCATGAAAGCCCTCATTAAATCCGATTATTTCCCGTGGTAAGAGGCGCTGTTTTTGCATAGAATACTCGAAATTAGCGCGAGGCTGTATTCGCGACTCTTCTTAATGAGGTCCCCCGAGTGAAGAGAAATATAAAACTATTGGTTTGTAAGCCGCGTCTTGTTGCAGCTCTTCTTTTGCCTCTTCTTTTATCCTTACCCGCATGCACCAGTACCAAAGGCCTCAAGGCTGCTGAAGAGAACGGAATCTGGTCCGAAATCAAAAGCTCAGGCCTTAATGAGGATGTTAAGTATCAACTGCTCACCCATACGGTGGTCCCTATGGGCGCCTCAGACACCTTTCTTCCGAGTGTTGAGAAGGTGACCTGGTGGGCGGCTTTCGGCACCAATACTTTTGCGATGGCTTTCAAACCAACCTTTGAAGCTAAATGGATGTCGCCTGATGGAAAGGTCTATCTCGCCAAGACATTCCAGAAAAGCGCGTTCAATGATTATATGATTGAAACGGCCATGCCGATTGCGGGAACTCCGGCCGCGGAGAAAACCGGCGAATGGGCGATTGAAGTTTTCTTCAAAGGCCACAGGATTGACCGCAAAACCTTTAAAATTCTCACCCAAGAGTTGATCGAAAAGAATCAACAAGAGGAAGCCCAAAAACTGCAAGCCAAGATCCAAACCAAGGAAAGCGCTGTTTCACCCGCGAAAACCCCCGAAGACTCCTGGTATCAAGGGAAATACGACGAGTCAAAAAAACTTTTCGCGTCAGGGGATTACAAAGCCGCGGCCGCGATCTTACAGGAAATCCTGAGTCAACAGCCTTATCGTTCCGAGGCTCATCTTGCCATGGCCTCGATTTTCTATAAGCAAAAGCTATATGCCGATTCTGTTAAGGAACTTGATTTTGCCATTCAAAATCCAGCCCTTCGCGATCAGGCCATGTCACTGAGAACCACCATCCTTGAAATCCAGAAAACAGAGGCAGCGTGATGAGAAAATTTCCCCGGTTGCAAACAGGCTTGCTCCTTGCTTTCTGCCTTTCACTTTCAGCGTGCGCGTCGACGGGTCCTAAAATTACGAAAGCCGAACTTAAAGAAAAGCAGAACGAGTTTAACCTTAAGTTCTTTCAAGCATCCCAGCGCTGGCTGCCCAGGGTTTACCGCGTCGGGTACCAGCTCCTGAAATCACCTTTGCCGGAGGACAGCAAGGCCGCTCCCGAATACAACTTTGTCGGGGTGGGTGTTGAGGAGCTGAAAGATCATACGCGCAAGGTTTTTGCCGTTGATTCCACGATTAAAGGACTGCTTGTGTTAGGAACCTATCCTTCCAGCCAGGCCGAAGATTCAGGGCTTCAGGCGGGCGACGTCATCACTAAAATTAATGAGAAGAAGGTTAATAGCTTGGGAGATTACTTTGGTCCTATCCGGAAAACCTCGGCGTCTTCGGTGAAGGTGGAGTATTGGCGCAGAAACGAAGGCCTGAAAACCAAGGAGCTTCCGGTTGAAAAAGTTTATTACAACGCCCAGTTCTTCTTGTCGCCAACCCCGCAGTTTGATGCCAATGCGTTATTCTCCAAAATTGAGGTGGGTATTGGCGCCATCCGGTATTGCCAGAATGATGATGAGCTTGCGGTTATTATGGGCATGAACTCGCGCACGTGACGCTTAAGCACTCGGCCAAAAAACTGGGCGCGGGCATTGGGATGGGCTTGGGCTATGGAACTGCCGCGGCTGTTATCGACGCGTTCACGGTTCCGGGGCTTGGACAGGCCATTGTGAACCCCGCGCTTCAGGCTTCGCAAGCCGCGTTATCCCGTCAGTATGAAAGAGAAGCGGACTACCATGGCCTTCAGCACGCGTTTCATTCCGGCTTTGATGTGGATAATGGTTCCCAGGTCTTTATTCGTCTTGGCAGTGACGCGCCCGGCTTCCAGGTTTTAGCGTATACCTTTGCAAGCCATCCCAATGCTCCGGAAAGGGCGCTGCGGCTTGAAAAGGCTCAGGAAGAATTTAAAAAGAAGTATCCAGAGAAGTACCCGATGAAAACCCGCGAAGACTGGCAGCTTGTTGTTCCGGTGGAAGCGGGTGAATCGCTGGAAGCTGCCTTAGAAAAACTTTCCAACGCAAATCTTGCTGTAGCTTTGGCGAATGGCGGCGGGACGGCAGGGGGAACAAAAGCAGCGGGAACTTCAACAGTTTTTGATGATTTTGATTTTACTGCGGATACTTTAAGACCAATGAAATAAGTAAGGCCACACTTCCCAGTCCGGATAAACATTTTCCATTTGCATGTCCGGGACCCAAAACATAAAGATGTCCTGAAATCCCGCGGAAGACCTTGTCAGCGTGTCATAAGCCGCTTTCGGAACTGCTCCGAAAAAACCTTCGGTTTTAATCTCTCCGAAAGGCCGCAGTAGAATTTCCGTCCAGCCTAAACCGATGTTCACAACCCCGCGGACGATTCGATAGGGCATTCGCACCCCATAGGGAATATCCTCGTCTGCGGCATACAGCTGCCCAGAGCCTAAAAACAGCATCACGATCAGCGGAAATAGTTTTCGCAGGGTCATGAAGATTTCTCCATAGTTTCTGACGTTATAGGGGAGAATGAAATCGCTGTCTACTGTAAAGTAAGAAGAGTGGCGCAGCCACTGCCGGACATTGAACAGGAGATTAAAGATTGATTAAAACTTTGCCTTGTATAGAAATAAAAACATTAGAGGGGCGGCCGCACACCCCACTAATGGGTTAGGGATTTCTGGCTCATCCTGCTATAATCCGGCCCGAACTTTAAGAATCATCCTGTTTTTTCCTGGTCTTACAACCGCAGGCCGAAAATGAACAAATTGCTTATTCGGGAAATTGACACAATCCGGAATCCTTTCAAGGTCAAGCGCCTGCCTCTGATGGCACGCTTCTGCAAGGTCTGGTTTGATTGTCAGGTCGACGCCAAAAAGCGTTTAAAGGGAAAATTCTTCAGGGGGCTTTACGTCAAGCTGCTTCGTCTGGGATTCAACCCGCAAGGCGCTTTCGAGATTGATCTGAAGGGCAAAAAAACGGCGGCATCTTTCCGCGTCCGCAACACTCAATATACCTCTCTTTTTCTCGATCGCTTTGAAGAGGCCTACGAAGCCGAAGTTTCGGTACTGCTCGATATTTTGCTGCCGCCGGACGGCGTGTTCAACGACATTGGCGCCAACTTTGGCTATTTCACGCTTTTTGCTGCATCAAAGCCGGACTTTCGAGGGAAGATCTATTCCTTTGAACCCAATCCCGAAACTTTTTCTGATTTAAAAAAACACGTGGATGAACTTCACCTTGGCGAATCTGTTTTTCCAAATTGTATGGGGCTTTCTGAAAAGGATGATTTCATTCATGTCAGGCCTTCCGGGGTGCGCAGCGGCACCTTCACTTTGAGCGACCAAACAGAAATCGAGGATGGCGCGTACAAGGTTAAATTGCAGAGGCTGGATGACTTGAATTTACCCCTGCCCAGCATCATGAAGATTGATACCGAGGGCAGTGAGATTGGCGTTTTGCGGGGAGCTGAGCAGACTTTAAAAAAGAGCGGCGCTTACATCATTATGGAAACCACGCTCAACGCGCAGGAGCCCTTTAAGACCCTCGCGCCTCTGAAATTTCTCGAACAGCATGATTACATTCTTTATCACGCGGGCTGGGCTCAAGAGAAGGACGCGATGGTCTGCGTGCAGAACGAAGAAGATGTTCCTCCGGGCAGCCGCAAGCTTTTGAGTCTTTACCCTTTTACCAGCGATCAGCGTTTTTTAATGACGTCCCGCCTCAATATTCTCGCCGTGCCGAGAATGCGCCTTCCAGAACTGGCCCAAAAATTCAAAAGCAAATCCTGACACCGGATTTTGGGATAGTGACCTGCCTCACAGTTGCGGCCCCGGCTTCCGCTTATGATGTCCCATAAATCCTGCAAGGATTTGGAAGCGGGAGATCGGGTGAAATCACCAAGACAAATTCTCATTGTCGGGGGCGGTATTTCCGGGCTGTCCGCCGCGTATTTTTTGAACCGCGAAATTCACGCCCGGGGGCTGCCGTGGGAAGTGATTGGGTTTGATGCCCAGGGAAACCCGGGCGGGTTCATTCAAACCGAAATGCGTTACGGCTGTCTTATCGAGCGGGGACCCGACTCTTTTTCCACGGACCGCCCCGCGCTCCTGGATCTTTGCCATGATGTGGGTCTAGGATCCGAGATTATCTCCGTTAATCCTTCCGCGCGCGGGCTTTGGCTCCGGGAAAAGGACCGGCTCTACAAACTGCCAGCCGACTTTTGCGGTTTGACGACTCTGAGCCCCGCCGTCCTTTTTGCGATTCCCTGTTTGAGCCTTGCGGGAAAGCTTCGAATGATGTGCGAGTTTCTGGTTCCCCGCAGGACGGATCAAACAGACGAAAGCATGGGGGATTTCATCGCGCGCCGTTTCGGCCGGGAAGCTCTGGAACGTTTGGCGCAGCCGTTTCTCGGCAGCATCTTTGGTTCAGATTTGAGAAAGATCAGTCTGCGCGCCGTGTTTCCGCACTGGATTTCATTGGAGGAAAAGCAGGGAAGCCTGACGCGTGCTTTTTTTGCCGCCAAGAGCGGCCCCGCCGCAGTGTTTTCCACGGGCTTCTGTACTTTAAGGGAAGGGCTTTCGTCCCTGATCCGGAGATTGTCTGTAGAAGCATCCGGCGAGTGGCATAAGAGCACACCCGTTCAATCTTTATCACGTTCTGAGACCGGCGTGTGGAAACTGACTTCCGAAGACGGGCGAACCTGGACAGGGGACGCTGTCTGTTTAACCACTGCGGCGAGAAAAGCCGCGGCCCTTTTGAAAACTTCAATGCCCGAACTTGCACACGTCCTGACAGAGCAAAAAGTTCGTTCCGTGACCCTGATCCATGCGCTGTTTCAAAAGGAGCACTGGCCCGAAGCGTTGACCGGCAGCGGAGTGATCAGCGGAATTCATGAATCGTACAATTTTCAGGGGGCCACGTTTTCCAGTTTCAAATTTGAGGGGCGTGCGCCTGCAGACAAAGTGCTTGTTAGGTTGTTTGCGTCTCCTTTGAAATATCAGGGGGCGGGAGCGGAGTCCGCGGCCGAGCTGTGTGAGGCGGTCGTGAATGATTTCAGGAAAGTCACAGGCATTCAAGGTAAACCCCTCTGGACGGATGTGAATCGTTATCCTGAATTGATGTCTTCTTATGATCTGGAGTTTCTTCAATGGAAGCGGAAAATAGGGGAAGTTCTTCCGAAGAGTTCAGGGCTTTATCTTACGGGGCAATCGTATCACGCGGGCGGCTTATCGGAGTGCGTGGCATCGGCCAAGCGTACAGCCTTGCAGCTGATCGCGGACCTTGAAAAAAAAGCGGTCCGAGTGACCCGGCAATATTAATGGAGACCTTGCATGCAGCATGAAATTGATTTTTCACAAAAACCGCTGCTTGTGATCTGGGAAACAACCCGCGCCTGCGACTTGGCCTGTTTGCATTGCCGGGCCTCCGCGCAGCCGGCACCGGAACCCGATGAGCTTAATTCGGAGCAGGGAAAAGAACTGCTCCGGCAAATCAGGGACATAGGCACGAAGCTTGTGGTCTTCAGCGGAGGGGACATACTCAAGCGCCCGGATATATTTGAACTCATTCGGGAAGCCAAGCGGTTTAATCTGCGTGTGGGGGCCATTCCGGCGGTAACTCCGGCCTTGACCCCGGCCGTGATAAGGCAGTTGAAAGAAGCCGGGGTTGATCAGCTCGCCTTCAGTTTGGACGATGCGGATCCCGAAGTGCACGATAGCTTCCGCCGCACCTCCGGGGTTTTCGCAAGAACGCTTGAGGCTGTCCGCCTTGCCCGCGCGGAGGGCCTTGGTGTGCAGATTAATTCACTCATCAATGTTCACAATCAGGACAGGCTCACTGCGCTCATGAATTTAATCGAAGGGCTTGACCTTGTATTCTGGGAAGTTTTTTTTCTGGTGCCCATGGGCCGCGGCAAAGATGTTCCGCTTATGACCGCGGACTTGTTCGAGAAAGCCTTTGAGAAGATCTACGCCTTTGGAAAACGCGTGCCCTTTATTATTAAAGTCACGGAAGCTCCGCATTACCGGCGTTACTTTATGGAGCGTGCCCGTCAGGAAATTCCGGAACCGTTAAAATTGCCGGGCGTTTCCGGGATTTCCGCACCGAGACCCATGCCTCAGCAGGCAGGGAAGGTCAATTCCGGGAAGGGGTTTGCCTTTGTGTCCTACAGGGGCGATGTTTTTCCAAGCGGTTTTCTACCTATCAAAACAGGAAATATTCTGGACCGGCCGCTTTCCGATCTCTACCGGAACCATCCGGTATTTAATGAGCTTCGTGATCCCGCACTTCTCAAGGGCCGCTGCGGGCAATGTGAATACCGTGAGCCCTGCGGAGGGTCACGCTCACGTGCCTATGCCCTGACAGGCGACTATCTGGCCGAAGACCCCAGCTGTTCCTACATTCCCGCTTCGGTCCCGTCCCATTAAAAGGTTCCGGACACCTACACGGCGAAATGGAACGCAAGTTACCTGTCCCTGTTAGGTTCCCCGTACCTTTTTATTGAACTTCTGTTTTTCCTGTATTACATTACCTCCTCATGAAAAAGCACGTCCTAAATCTTGCCCTTGTTATTGTGACCGCGGCATTCGCGTTTCAGACCGTGGATTATCTGCCTGTCCATAGTGAACCGGGCGTTCACGCCAAGACCTGCTGCGGCCGCGCGGTCTGTACCTGTAAACACGCCAAAGGCGCTTTTTGTCCCATGCGCGGCAAAATGAATGTGAAAAGTTCGCACGCGGATCAAGAGAGCGGCTCGCAGCACACGGGAATGAAAAAGGCCTGTCATTTCAAGGCCGCAAAACAAGAGACCCTTTCTGCCTCTGTGAAATTGCCCAAAGGCGCACAAGTTTTTACCTCAGCCCCTTGTGCCGCGGACACGCCCAAGACCCTGCTGCCGCAATATGCCAAAGACTTTTTCTTCCCGGTTTCTTCCGAGACAGCCCGCCTGATCAACGAAGAAGCTATTTCTCTAGACGCGTTTCTGACTCTGCCTTTACCCAGAGGGCAGGGCATTGATCACCCGCCTCGAAACCTTTCCTTCTCCTTCTAGTCTCTTCCACACCTGAATTGTTCAAGCTTTTTTACAACACGCTTGGACTGTTACCATTTTTTAAGGAGATCGAAATGCGACCCTTTATATTGCTGGGCCTGCTTCTTTTCGCGAGCACTCAGGCATATGCGGCGGTGAGTCCCAAAGACTCCCAGACGACCATGCCTGAAGTCGTGGTTAAAAGCACGAAAGGTAAAAAATCAAACACGAGTCCATCGGCCGAAACCGCGCGCGAGACCCTGAACCTGATTCCGGGCGGCGCCTCGGTGGTGGAATCCGAGACTTACAAAACCGGCCGGACCTCAACGCTGCAGGATGCCTTGGGGTACACCCCGGGTGTTTATGTCCAGCCAAGATTTGGCGCGGAAGAAGCGCGCTTGTCCATCCGCGGTTCCGGAATTCAGCGCACGTTCCATATGCGCGGTATCAAACTTCTGCAGGACGGTATTCCGATTAACCAGGCGGACGGGGGCGGGGATTTTCAGTCCATAGATCCCTTGGCACTTGATTACACGGAAGTGTACCGGGGTGCCAACGCGCTTCAGTACGGGTCCACCACACTAGGCGGCGCCATTAATTTTGTTACGCCTACCGGTTACACAGCTTCACCGCTTCAGGCGCGGTTTGAAGTGGGGGGATTTAATTACCTCCGCGAGCAGGTAAGTTCCGGGGCGGTTGTGGGTCCTGCGGATTATTATGTATCGCTCTCTGAAAGCCGTCAGGATGGCTTCCGGAATCACGCCAATCAGTGGAACCGCCGTTTCTTCAGCAACTACGGCTTAAAACTCACCGACGTTGTGGAAACACGGTTCTATGTCAGCGCTCTGGATTCTGATTCCAAACTTCCCGGCAGTTTGACGCTGGCGCAGATGAAACAGAACCCGAAGCAGAATAACACGGCCAATGTTACGCTGAATCAAAAGCGCAATTACGATTTGGTTCAGGTGGCGAATAAAACCACGTTTAACTGGGGTGACCAGCAATTGGATCTTGCCGCGTTTTACGTGCATAAGGATTTGTTTCACCCGATTTTTCAGGTGATTGACCAAATCTCGCACGACTTTGGCGCCAGCTTCCGTTACTCCAACAAAAAGGATCTGCTGAACCGCAGGAACCTTTTTGCTTTGGGTTTTAATCCCGTCTGGAACACGGTGGACGCCCAGCAGCACACGAATTCCGGCGGGGAGCCCACGACTCTTACCGCGCAGGCCCAGCAGCGTTCCTACAATCTCGATCTTTACGCTGAGGATCAGTTTTATGTGCTGGATAAATTGGCCCTTATCGGCGGCATGCAGTGGAGTTACGCCGACCGTCAAAGCCATGATCAGTTCAATGCGGACGGCGATAACAGCGCGCATCCGCATTACATTGGATTAAGCCCCAAGGCTGGTGTGCGCTACGACATCACGGAAAACAGCCAGGTGTTTGCCAATGTAAGCCGCAGTTTTGAGCCGCCCAGCTTCGGCGAATTGTCCAACGTCACCCGCGGAGGACTTCAGGACCTGCGCAAGCAGCTTGGCACAACGATCGAGCTTGGAACCCGCGGCCAGGAAGGGCGCGTGTCCTGGGATTTGGCGTGGTATTACTCCTGGGTTGAAAACGAACTTCTTAGCCTGAATGACGGGAATGGCAATCCCCTTGGCACCGTGAATGGCTACGGAACCCGGCATCAAGGCATTGAATTCGGAACCGGGATCAGCATTCTTGAAGGGCTTTTATCCAAGGGTGATGCGCCGGTGACTGAGGGCGTGGCTGAACCCCGGGATTTGAATTTCTTCGAAGAGCATATTCTGGGCAAGTCTCCGGAACCTATGGGAAAAGACAAGGTCATTCTGCGCGGCATTTACAACTGGAGCCGTTTCCGGTTTTCAAATGACCCGCTTTACAGCGACAACGCGCTTCCGGGCATCCCGGAGCATTTTATTCGCGGCGAACTTGTGTACGAACACCCGTGCGGGTTTTATTTTGGACCCAACCTGGAATGGACCCCGAAGGAGTACGCTGTGGACATGAATAACTCCTGGTTCACATTTCCGTACGCTCTGTTTGGCTTAAAAGGCGGTTACCGTACCAAGAACGGTATTTCCTTTTTTGTAGAAGGAAAAAATCTAACGAATGAAACCTATGCCGCCACCACGGGTGTGATCGCGGATGCCCGCGGCCGTGATACGGCGCAGTTCCTGCCGGGCGACGGACGCACGGTGATCAGCGGTGTTGAGTGGAAGTGGTGATCCATGAGCAAACCGGGCATCCTTCTCCGTCAAATGCATCGCTGGGTGGGGTTGGTTTTTAGTGTCTCGGTGCTTATGTCCGCCGGGAGCGGAGTGCTGCACAGCGTGATGTCGCGCACGCAGCCTCCGCCTCCGCAGGCGAGGCCGGGAGGGCAGGGCCTCGATGTTTCTCAAATCCGGTTTTCTATTCAGGATGCCCTGGCCAAGATCAATCACCCTGATTTTAAAGTGCAGGCGGTCAGTGTGCGTTCCATCGGAGGGCAGCCCTGGTATCAGTTTTTAGGCGAAGGGAAGACTCCGCCCGTCTACGTCAGCGCGGCGGATGGAAGCATGAATGAGCGGCAGGATGAAATTTATGCCGGACAGATTGCTTCAGAATCTCTGGGCGGAAAGGCTGTTCGGAAAACCGATTACCTGACGCGTTTCAATAATGAATACATCGCCATTTTCCGCATCCTGCCGGTTTACCGGTTTGACGCGGGTGACGAGCGGGGTACAAGGCTTTACGTTTCCACGATGACCGGAAGCGTGACACGGGCCACGGATAACCGCAAGCAGTTCGAAGCCAATGTTTTCACGAACATCCACAAGTTCGGATTTATTCCCAACAAGGATGTCCGGGATTTTGTGCTGACCTTTTGCACGGGCGGGATTTTTCTTGTCTCGCTTCTCGGGATTGCGCTTTTCTTTGCTACGGGAATTCCAAAGAAACGCTAGTGCCAAGAAATGAAGTCGGCGCCGGG
Source organism: uncultured bacterium (assembly GCA_964434115.1). Classification (GTDB taxonomy): domain Bacteria; phylum Omnitrophota; class Omnitrophia; order Omnitrophales; family Aquincolibacteriaceae; genus ZLKRG04. The sequence goes on along the minus strand of CAYSSX010000001.1, from coordinate 294,404 downwards.
TATTTATGACGCGATGCGGATACCCGGCGCATTCTTGAGTTGCCACCCTGCACGCTTTCATTTAGGATATGCACCTATTAAATGAAAGGTGACGCTTGATCTACTCCAAAACCTGCGAATATGCCATACGGGCCCTCCTGTTTTTGGCCTCCCGGCCCAAAGGGGAGTACGTCCTTACGCGTGTGGTCAGCGCCGGCACCGGTATTCCTCCCGCATACCTTGCGAAAATTTTTAGAGATCTCGCGCACCATAAAATTCTTCTTTCCAGGCGCGGTGCTGCAGGCGGCGTGGCACTGGCTGTTGAACCTAAGGCGGTATCTCTTCAGCAGATTGTTCTGCTCATGGATGATCCCGCCCATCTGAAAGCCTGCGTGATGGGGCTTGATCGCTGCTCCGACCAGAATGCGTGCCCGCTTCATGAAGTCTGGACCACTGCCCGGCGGAAAATGACCGAGAAGATGCAGAAATGTACGCTTGCCGCGATCACGAAAAAAGTCAGCTCCGCGAACTACCGTGAAATGAAGCGCGGAAGATTGAACAGCAGTCTTTTTCTCTCCAGCGCCGGAAATAACCCGTCACCCCAAAAATAAATATCAGCGAATTAAAGCTTGCGCAAATAGTGCCGTCTATTTAAGATATGCAGGTATTAATACATGTAAGTCATTAAAATAGAGATTGACCTTTAGGGAGGCGGTTATGATTAAAAACCTGAAATTCGCAGCGGTGTTTATGTTCTCGTTTGGCCTTGCTTTAGGGACGGCCTACGCGGCGCCGGCAGCAACAGCAGAGACCCAGGAGCATAGACTCACGACAACAGGACCGGAAAACAATTTCTTTGATTTGGATCTCAAAGGGTCTCTTGGCGATGAGCAGGATAAATTTCAAACCTACCTTCCGCCGGTCTCCGGGGCTCTGATGAATGAAACCCCGCAGATTACGACTGAACTCCGGCCCATGTTCTGGTTTCACAAAATCCCGAAAGAGTCCGTAGTCGGGAACGGGAATGTTTATCTTTTGGCCGCGCAGGCCCGTATTGCTCTCACCAAACGCCTGGGTATTATTGCCACCAAGGATGGCTACGCCTGGATCAAGCCTCAAAAAACACTGGATCATGACGCGGGTTTTGCGGATCTCGCGTTTGGTTTGAAATATGCGCTTCTTTATTATCCTGAAAAGGACTTCATTTTCACCGTAGGAACCAAGTATGAAGCCCCGACGGGAACCCTTGAATTGAATGACATCCATTTCCAGGGCTCGGGGAAGGGATTGCAGGATCTTTTCTTCTCAACGGAAAAACGCTGGGGTAAGCTGGGTGTTGAGGGCGGTTTCGGCTGGACCATTCCGTATGACACGGTCCGTAACAGCGGCCTCGTTCACTACCATGCCCATGTTGACTATGAAATCCTTCAAAATCTTTTCCCAACATTTGAATTTAATGGCTACACTGTCGCCAATAAAGGCCGGGAGCGCGCCCTGAATTTTGAAGGGGTCGACGTTTTTAACCTCGGAAATGACGGCGGCGGTACGGTTTTAACTTTTGCGCCTGGATTCCGGTACAAAATCAACAGCCATGTCCAGGTTGGAACCGCCTATGAATTTAGTGTCGGACGCCACGATTTGATCGATTATCGTGTGCAGGCGGATATGGTCATTTCCCTGTAAACCTTCATTGAAAGGGGTTTTTGAATGCAGGAAAGTTTACAGCGTTTTTCCTACGACGATGAAACAGTCAAGAAGTTTGCCTTAGCCACGATGATTTGGGGCGCGGTCGCCATGCTTGTCGGGGTGATCGTGGCCCTTCAGCTTGCAAACTGGCATTTCAATTTGTTTAATCTGCCTCAGCTCAGTTTTGGGCGTCTAAGGCCGCTTCATACCAATGCCGCGATCTTCGCGTTTGCCGGAAACGCAATTTTTGCAGGCGTGTATCATTCTTCACAAAGACTTCTCAAAACCCGGATTTACTCCGACTTTCTCAGTGCCGTTCATTTCTGGGGCTGGCAGCTCATCATCGTGCTGGCAGCCCTGACGATTCCCTTCGGTATCACAACAGGGAAGGAATACGCGGAGCTGGAATGGCCGATCGACATCTTGATCGCCGTGGTGTGGGTTGTTTTCACAGTCAACTTCTTCGGTATGCTCTTTAAACGCCGCGAGCGGCACCTGTATGTGGCGATATGGTTTTACATTGCCTCCATTCTCACCGTGGCGGTGCTTCATATCGTCAACTCGATTGCCTTGCCCGTCAGTTTTCTGAAAAGCTACCCGGTTTATGCCGGGGTGCAGGATGCGCTGGTTCAGTGGTGGTACGGCCACAACGCTGTGGCTTTTTTCCTCACAACACCGTTCCTTGGCTTGATGTATTACTACCTTCCCAAAGCCGTGAACCGTCCGGTTTACAGCTATCGTCTCTCCATCATTCACTTCTGGTCGCTTGTCTTCATCTATATATGGACAGGCCCGCATCATCTGCTTTATTCCGCGCTTCCGGATTGGGCGCAGTCGGTGGGAATGGTGTTCAGTATTATGCTTCTGGCGCCGAGCTGGGGCGGTATGATCAACGGTCTCTTGACACTGCGCGGCGCCTGGCACCGGGTGCGGCATGAACCCATTCTCAAGTTCTTTGTCGCGGCGGTGACTTTCTATGGAATGTCCACGTTTGAAGGCCCGATGCTCTCCATCAAGTCCGTCAACGCGATTGCACATTTTACCGACTGGATCATTGCGCATGTCCATTCCGGCGTGCTGGGGTGGAACGGCTTCATGATCGCGGCCATGCTTTACTACATGGTGCCGAAAATCTGGAACACGAAGCTGTACAGTGAGAAGCTCGCGAATTTTCACTTCTGGATCGGAACCGCGGGCATAGTGCTCTACATTACGTCCATGTGGGCCGCGGGTATTACACAGGGGCTGATGTGGCGCGCTATGGACGGCTCAAGACTCGTTTACCCGGACTTTGTGGAAACGGTCACAAAAATTGTTCCGCTGTATTATGTCCGCGCGGTGGGCGGTACGCTCTATCTCGTGGGTTATCTTGTGATGCTCTACAACTTGTTTAAGACGATTGCGTGCGCCAAGCCGGCCGAGGCCGAAGTTTACTCGGCGCCCGCGCTGGGGAAATTCGCCACGGACAAGGAAGGTCACCGGTACATTGAAGGACTGCCTGCGGTGATGACGATCTTAGTCGTTGTGTCCGTTTTGGTGGGATCGGTCATAGAGCTTCTTCCGACTATGCTGGCGCACAAGTACTTTGTGCCCGGAAAAATCACCCAAAAGCCCTACACGCCGCTGGAATTGGCAGGGCGTGACATTTACATCCGTGAGGGCTGCTACACCTGTCACTCGCAAATGATCCGTTCTCTGCCCTCGGATATGATCCGCTACGGAGAACGCTCCAAACCCGAAGACTTTATTTATGATCACCCGTTCCAGTGGGGATCTCGCCGTATCGGGCCTGATCTTGCGCATGTCGGCGGAAAGTATCCGGATTCATGGCACTTTTACCACATGATGGACCCCCGGCGCATTACACCAAATTCCCTCATGCCGACTTATCCGAATCTTTACCGCGACAAGATCGACTACAGCAAACTTTCCAAAAAACTCACGGTTATGAAAAACCTTGGGGTTCCTTACGCTCCGGAGGATGTGAAGAACGCAGCCACGAATGCTGTGCTTCAGGCCCGCGGCATTGCCGGGGAACTGCATCAGCAGGGGGTGACGGGCTATCTGGATGATAAAGAAATCGTGGCTTTGATTGCCTATCTTCAAAGTCTGAAACCCAATAAGGGGACCGCATGAAAAGCGAATTTCTTGCCCAATACGGTTTGGTCGATCTGAATTGTTTCGCGATGCTGCTTTTTCTGGCTATTTTTGCGGGCGCTTTGCTTTGGGTTTACCGAAAATCGGGCAAGGATCATTACCGTTACATGGAAAATTTACCCCTTCAAGGAGATTAGCCCATGGCTATCAATCAGAGCGGTGACAATAAGAACCTGGACGAAAATCTTTTAGACCATAACTATGATGGCATTCAGGAACTGGACAACCCGCTTCCCGCCTGGTGGGTCAATCTCTTCTATGGTACGGTTGGCTTTGCCGTAGTTTACATGATCGCGTTTACTTTTTTTATTCCTTCCGCGGGTGCTCTTGCGGATAAAAAAGTGGAGGAGTTGACCGGTAAACTCACTCAAAAGGTTGCCGTGGCCGGGGACGTCAAACCGGCGGCTGAAGCCGCTGCGGCAGAAGTTTCCTTTCCGTCTGATGCAGCAGCCCTGGAAGCCGGCAAAGCCGTGTTTGCTGGGAAATGTCTGGCATGTCACGGAGCCAAAGGGGAAGGTCTTGTGGGCCCGAACCTCACGGACGATTACTGGATTCATGGCAAAGGGACAGAAGCCGATATATACAAGGTTGTTACTGAAGGTGTTCCCGAAAAAGGCATGATTCCCTGGAAGACTCTTCTTAAAGATGAGGAAATCAAATCGGTTGTTGTCTATGTCAAAAGCCTCCACGGCACCAACCCCGAGAATGCCAAGCCGCCTCAAGGTGAAAAGGTGGGGTAATGCCTGACTGGGAGCTTGACCCGGAAAGGCTTGCGACGACTGCGCAAGACGGGTCGCGGGTTTATCTCCATACGGCTGAAGTTCGCGGGAAACTGCGGAACCTGCGCAGCCGTGTCTACGATGTCCTGCTCATCATTTTCCTTTGCATTCCATGGGTTCGCATCAATGGCGAACCTATGCTGCTTTTGGATCTGCCCCGCCGTCACTTCAGTATTCTGGGCGTCACTTTTTGGGGTGACGATGCGCCCATACTTTTTCTGCTCTTCCTTCTTTTCGTAGTCACAATCGGTCTTATTACCGCCCTTTTCGGACGGGGATGGTGCGGCTGGGCGTGTCCGCAGACCGTTTTCATTGACCGCCTTTTTGTGAGAATCGAACGCTGGATTGAAGGGGATGCGGCTGCCCAAAGAAAACTTGATGCTGCCCCCATGAACTTTGCAAAGCTGTCCAGGCGCGGCTTCAAGTGGTTTCTATTCCTCTGCGTGTCGCTTGTGATCACGCACAGTTTTCTCGCCTATTTTGTCGGTACTGAACGTTTGGCAAAAATGGTCACGCATTCGCCTTTTGAACACCCTTCGTCATTCCTCGTGATTGCTTTTACCACCGCCATTATCCTTTTTGATTTTGGCTGGTTCCGCGAGCAGTTCTGCATCATTGCCTGTCCCTACGGCCGTCTCCAGTCTGTTCTTATGGATGACCACAGCCTGATTGTGGCCTATGACACGAAGCGCGGTGAGCCTCGCCGTCAAAAAGGCATGGCCCCGTCTCAGCACGGGGACTGCGTGAATTGTTATCGCTGCGTGCAGGTGTGTCCCACGGGAATCGATATCCGCCGCGGTGTGCAGATGGAATGTATTGCCTGCACGGCCTGCATTGACGCCTGCGATGAAGTCATGACCAAAATCAAGAAACCTTTGGGACTGATCCGCTATGACACCGAAGCGGGTCTCAGCAAACAGACAGTCCGCCACGTCCGTCTTCGCACGCTGATTTACGCGGCTGTTATTTTCGCGGCCGCGGCCGTGCTTGTGTTTGTCCTTTCCACGCGTGAAGCCATGAAAATTAATTTTGTCCGCGCGCAGGGCAATCCCTTTGAACTTATCCGCGACGGAAAAGATGTGATCAATCATTACAAGGTTGAGATCCATAATGAAGACGCTCGTGATGCGAACGTTGACTTTCTTCTCCCGGAATCACTCATGAAAGAGAACCTGTCGCTTGTGGTGCCTGTTTCGTCCCTTCTTGTGGAGGCCGGAAAATCCGTGCGTGCGGATTTGTTTGTGACCTTTCCGCGTTCCTTTTTAACCCGCGGCCAGACCTCGATTCCGGTGTTAATGAACAGTCACTTTGCCGGCCGGGAATCGCGTCAGATGATCAAGAAAATTCCTCTGGTGGGTCCTGCGGGAGACTCGGAAAATAATGAACTTAAAGAAAGCCGGGAGCGCTCCTGATGCATTGTCACCACGCAGCTGCTCCGCTCATGATTCCGTCAGCAGTTTTTATGGCCAGTCTTCTGGGCAGCGGACACTGCGCGCTCATGTGCGGCGGCCTGGTCGCTGCCGCGGCCCGGTCCCGGACACAGCAATTGTTTTATCACGCCGGCCGTTTGTCCGGATACATGGCCTTGGGAGCTGTGTCCGGCTGGGTGGGCGCGAACGCTGTCACCCGATTGCCCTCCGGATTTTCCGAAGGCATCGCCTGGCTGGTCGCGTTGAGCTTTGTGGCTCTTGGAGTCCTGGGCTGGAAGGGCGGCTCATGGCACATCAAGGTTCCGGGCGCGGATAAAATCAGCCAGTGGACCGTGAGCGCGTTTCGTCATCTCACGGACCCCTCAAAACCCCAAAGAAATGCTTATGCCGGTCTCATCGGTCTGCTCTCCATTTTTCTTCCCTGCGGCTGGCTTTATTCCTTTGTGCTCGCGTCGTTGACCATGGCAAGCCCTCTTAAAGGCGCCGCCATCATGGCGGTTTTTTGGATGGGGACTCTGCCTGCGCTGGCGGCGGCCCCCTGGTTCTTGAAAAGAGTTTTTTCACTCGCGGACGGCATAACACCGAAGATTTCCTCCGCGCTTTTGATTGCCGCGGGTGTGCTGCCTATTCTTTTCCGCTACTTGAAACTGACGTGAGAAAAGTGAAACCATGACGCCGGTGTCCGCGCAGCTTCAGGACGCAAAACCCTTGAATACAAAACTGCCGTCATGTGCCCACTGCGGTCTGCCGGTTCCGCAGTTCCGGGCCTCCGGCAAATCCGAAGGGGAGCCTCTTTTCTGCTGTGAAGGCTGCCGCACGGTCTACCAGATCATCACGGGTCACCAGCTTCAGGAATATTACGCGATCAAAAAACAGTCCGAGTTTTTCGCGCCAAGCCAGCCCGCATCCTCAGTGATCAGCCGTTACTCCTATCTGGATGAACCCACCGTGAAGGAGAAGTTTGCTTATGGGGACAACGCCCGCTGCATGGATTTCTACATTGAGGGCGTTCATTGCGTGGCGTGTTTGTGGCTGATTGAGCGTATCGGAAAACTGGTGCCCGGCGTTCAGAGTGTTCAGATGAGTCTGGGGTCGCTCGTGGCCAAGGTGTCTCTGGAGGATCAAGGAGCCTTTGCCCCTGTGGCCGAAGGCCTTGAACGCATCGGCTACAAACCGCACCCGGTCTCTGAAGGCCGTCAGGCCCATGATCTGAACCGCGAGGAAAACCGCCGCGACATGATGCGTATCGGAGTTTCCGGGTTCTGCATGATGAACATCATGATTCTCTTTGTTTCCATTTACGCGGGCGCGGATTCAGGCCTGCTGGGCCTTTTTCGCTGGCTCTCGGGGGCCTTGTTTCTTCCTGTCGCTGTTTACGGAGCCGCGCCTTTTTACCGCGGCGCGCTGTCGTCCTTGAAGATGCGGCAGATGAATATTGATCTGCCGGTGGCCGGTGCTATTTTTCTCGGGTCTGCGGCGAGTCTCTGGAATCTGTGCACGGGTTCGGAACACATTTACTTTGATTCACTCACGGCCTTTGTTTTTCTTCTTCTGTCCGCGCGTTACGCGCTCAAAACAATTTACCAAAAGACAGCTTCCCAGATGGGAGCCGGCGAATTCCTCATCCCCAAAAGTGCTTTGCGTTTTGACCCGGACACGAAAAAAACGGAAGTCATGGCTGTCGAGCGTATTCTGCCCGGCCAGTTTCTTTGGGTGCCGCAGGGCGAAGTGGTGGCCGCGGACGGAGAAGTGGCGGAAGGCACGGGGTATGCTGATTTTCACATGATCAGCGGTGAGTCCGAACCTGTCAAACTGCAGCCGGGCTCCAAAATTTATGCGGGCACCGTGAATGTGGGCGCCGGCCTTGTCATCAAAGTCTCGGCCGTGGGCGCCCAGACAAGAATTGAACGTCTTCTTCAAAGTGTCGCGGACCTTGAGAAGCCCAAAACCGTTCAAATTGCGGACGCGGCTTCTAAGCGTTATCTCGCGGCTGTGTTTCTGGGTTCTATTGCCCTTATTTTTTCCAGTTACCGTCTGGGTTTTACGGCCGCATTTGACCGGGCGCTTTCGATGATTATTATTGCGTGCCCCTGCGCCCTGGCCTTGGCCACGCCGCTTGCTTACCGCATGGCCTCACGCGCCAGTGCCCGCATCGGTGTTCTGCTTAAAGGCGTTTCCGCGCTTGATAAACTCTCCCGGGCCAAGAAACTCTACCTGGATAAAACCGGCACGCTGACCTTTGGCCGCTTTGAAGTTTTGGACTGGAGAATCGTGGAGGGGGACGATGACCTTGTTCGTGCGGCGTATCTGCTTGAAAAAAAGTCCGCGCATCCGATTGCCTTGGCTTTGCGGGATTACGCGTTTCAGCGTTTGGACCAGGCTGAGTCGCAGATGGAAGTCCTGGAAGCATCTGAGGTTTTCGGAAAAGGCGTCTCAGGGATTGTGAACGGAAAGCATTACGAAATCAAAAGCGCGCCGGGAATTCAAGGCGCCCCATCTTCAAATCTTGCGGTGCGCAGTTCTGTGGGAATTTATGAGAACAATGTCCTCAAAGTTGTGATCGCTCTTGGCGACAAAATACGTGAAGATTCCCGGCTGGCGGTCGGGAAACTTCAAAAGCAGTTTGATTCCGTGGAGATTGTAACCGGAGACCGCCTTGAAACTGCGGAGGCGGTTGCCGCTCAACTCGGCATCCGTCAATGGACAGCCCAAATGAGTCCTGAAGACAAGACGGAACTGCTCGCAAAAACCCCGGATTCCCTGATGGTGGGTGACGGGGCTAACGATGCCGCAGCCATGAAAGCAGCAGGCGTGTCCGCGGCCGTGCAGGGGAGTATTGAAACCAGCTTTCAAAGTGCGGATGCATACCTCACGGTGCCGGGCATCGGAACCTTACCTGAACTCATGGCCATTGCGCGCCGCACCCGCAAAGTCGTCTGGGCCGCACTGCTTGTTTCGCTGGCCTATAACTTGTCCGGGATGGTGCTTGCGATTCTGGGGCAAGTGACGCCTCTTGTGGCTGCGGTAGTGATGCCGCTCAGCTCTTTTACGGTTCTCGCTATTGCGTATATTGGAATCAACTGGAGGGGGCGGGCCTGATGGAAATTATTTTTGTTCTGCTCCCGCTGGCCCTGGTCATTGCTCTTATTTTTCTCGCTGCGTACATCTGGGCAGTCCGGAGCGGACAGTTTGATGATACCACCACCCCGGCCTACCGCATTCTCATTGAAGATTCGCCTGAAAACCCCGCGCCACCGCCGCCTTCCCCGAAAAACGATTAATTTTTCTTTTTGCCGGACGCCCTTCAGAAATTTTCCCGCGTGCCGAAACTATTATCCGTTGCTGAACCCGTACCGATAACGGTACCACTTACAAGGAGAAGGTAATGAAAAAGAAAGCACTTATGATGGCGGCTGTGGCGGGTCTTTTCGCGGTTTCCGGGGCCATGGCTCCGAATGCTGTTTATGCCGAAGATGTGAAGGCGGATGCCAATTCCTGTAAGGGTACCAGCGGCTGTTCTGGAAAAGGAAGCTGCGCGGGTCAAGCAAGCTGCGGCGGCAAGACGGCCGAAGAAGTCAGCGCCAAAGCCAAGGCTGCCGCGGGTGAAGCTGCCGCGCCTGTTGAAGAAGCTGCCAAGGCCGCTTACTAAGATTTGAGATTCATCAGGATTACCGTTTCAAGGGGACAGGTCTTTACGGCCTGTCCCTTTTTTTTGGTGCCGTGACAGGGGGGAGGCTGATATACTCCGCCGTATTCTTTAATGACTCTTAAAGGAACGGAATTCCCCCTTGTATTGTTCACGCTGTGAAGCATACATTCCCTTGGGCCTGGATCTGAAACGCTGTCCTTCCTGTGACGTGGATCTTGAGGTTGAAGCCCTGCCGGTTGAAAAGAAAAAAGAACCGCTTGACGAATTGCCGCCCCCGCCGCCTCCGCCGCCGCGCAGAAAACCCCGTGAAAAGATTGCACCCGAGAGCCGTTTCAATGTTTTTCAGGCTCTGGGGTACAGTTTTTTTTCGTCTGATTTTTATGTGGATGTCGCCCGCCGCTGGAAAGGGGCCTGTCTGGTTTTCCTCACCGTACTTTCCGGAGTCTCAGGTTTGGCTTTAACGGCCAGTTTCGTGATTCAATACGGCGAGGTTCAGAATCAATCGATCATTCCAATCGCAGGACACGTACCGGCCATTGGTTTTAAAGATGGTGTTATGACCATGGTGGAGCGAAGCCCGAATATTTTAAAAGACACGGAACAGAAAATGAACCTCGCGGTGTTTGATACGACGGGAAAAACCACCTCGGTTTTTCAGATCCCGGCTGTTTTTCTTTTCACCCGCGACCACCTGGTAATGCATGACCAGGCCCAGGGCGAAAAATCCGTGGAATACCCGAAAGACCTGGACCTGAAATTAAACAACGAAATTCTTTATTATTTCATCGAGCAGTTTGAACGATGGCTGCCGTTTCTCGTCTTTCCCTTTATGTGCCTTGCCGCGAATATCGGGTTTCTGATTTCCGCGCTTTTGTTTTCACTGGCTGGAATGCTGTTCGCGCTTTTCATGAAAGTCCGTCTCGAATACAGCCAGATCTTCCGGCTTTCAGCTGTAAGCCTTACACCGGCTACGATTATTTCCAGTGCCTTTACTTTCCTGCTCCAGGATATTGATGAGCGAACGACTTTCTTTTACGTCATTCCCTTGGGGTATCTGATTTTCAGCCTGGTTGCGCTGCGCCGTCAGGCCGCGGCGGATGAACGAGAGAAGCTCGCCCTGGAAGCGGCCCAGAAATCGAGGAAACATGTCCTCTTTAAATGAACCCTCGATTTTTGCCATGCTGGCCTGCTATGGGACCCTGCTTATCGCGTGTGTCCTGCTGGCGGGTTTCTGCATTGTTGAATTCGTTAAAAAAGAAATCCTCTGGACGCTTCCCGCGGCGGGACTTTCCGCCGCAGCTGCCGGAATCGTTGTTTTTTACATTGCTATCCTGGATCAAGACCTTCCTTTAAATCCGGAATTCATGAGTGTTGCTTCCGCGATCTTTTGGTGCGGCACCTGCTTTGCCTTTACCTTCGGCCCCGTGGGGCTGATCCGGGTCAACAGTCTTGAGAACCCCGCGGGGCAGGGGCGCCGCTACGCCTGGCTGGGCATGCTGCTGGCCCTTCTTCTCCAATTCGGAATGGCGCACGCGGCCAGTGTCACGATTGCCGCGGGCTATCCCCATGAGGCCTTGAAGACCCTCGAGGAAAAACTTAAAGCCGCTGAATCTCGCCTTGATCAAGGCGCGCAGGGCGGCTCGGGATCCGGCGCCGCGGGCGGCGATCAGGCCTCAGAAAAAGACGGGTACAAAATTTTCACTGACCTCAATTTCAAATTCAAGATTCCCGATTCTCCCTGGTTTGAAATGAATCTGAAGAGCCTTGCGCCTCATTCGGCGGTCAGTTATATGCGGACCGATCTTCTCCAGACCATGATGATCAATGTGGAGAAAACAACCGCGCTCGAAGGGAAAACCATGGCCATGGTCGGGGATATTGTGGCTCAGGTTTCCCATGGTCCCATGCCCGATCTCAAAATCCTTTCTCAGGAAGAGTTCAGAGTCAACGACCTGCCCGGTTACAAAATGACTGTAGAAGGAACCGCGCAGGGACAGGCGCTTCGTTATATCTGGTGGCTGTACTATCAAGGAGGGTTCTTCTACCAGTTTAGTCTATGGCAGACGCAGGATAAACCGCTGGCCGATCTAGAGACCTCTTTCAAGCAGCTTGCGCCCGGCTTTTTTATTCTTAACACCTCACCGGTGTCCTCCACGCCGCCCGTGGACGAGTTTAATGACGATTTTGTTTCGGGTAAATTTGGTTACCGTGTCAAAGTTAAGAAAAGCGCCTGGAAACCCCTGCCAAACCAGATGCAGGAGAATCCTTTTGCCGACTTTGTCATGATTCAAGACAAGGTAGATTTTGCAGTGATCCCGTTTGTTGATCCCGGCGTTCAGGATTTGTCCATGGATCTTCTCGCTGACGCCTTCTTGACGCTGTTGAGTATTGATTTCAAAAAAATCCCGTCAAAGGAAATTAAAAAGGTCTCCGAGGGTGGACGCGACGGCTACAAAATCAATCAAGTTCACGGCGATGGGAACTCGTCTTTTGAATTCGATGTTGCCGTCTATAAAGGCAAAGCCCATGCGCTGATGCTTGTCTCCGGACGGCCACAGGACGGCAGCAAAAACTATAAAGACCTTTCCGAGGATGCATTCAAACGTTTCTCGTTTGATAAAAATACGGCCCTGGTCGACCTTAAAAACCTGACCTCGGCGGAGAAGAAGGTGGCCCTTAAGATGCTGGGCGGCATCAGCAAAACTCTCTATGACCGGGGAAATGTCCAACAAAGCGAGGACAACCTTAAAACCGCTTACGAAATAGCTCCTGAGGATGGCAATGTTTTTGAAAACTATGTGGCCATGATGATGACCAACCAGCACTACCAGGCGGCTTTGGACCTTGTTGAAAAAAACAAAGACAAATACAAAGACTTACAGCATTTACCCCGTATGGAAGCCAGGCTTCTTTACGAGGCGGGACGAGGGGAAGAGGCCCTGAAGAAATACCGGGAGCTGATGGCTTCCGGCAGCAAGGACGCTAAGCTCATTCAGGCCTACTCCGACACGCTTTGGGCGCTGGGCAAAAAAGAGGAGGCTTTAAAAGCAGCGGAAGAATACAAGGCCAGCTCTTCAGACAGCGGTGATATGGATCTCCGGCTTAATTATGTCAACAAACTCATCGATCAGGGGGACATGGATAAAGCCCTTGAAGAGCTTCGGAAGCTGAACGGGGAATACCCGAATCACGCGGATGTGCGGGACTCTCTTTTTAACGCGCTTCAATCTTCGGGAAAACACGCGGAAGCCATTGAAATGAGCGAAACTGAAGCCCGCGAAGGCCGCGGCGATTACAAGGTCTACCTGTATCAGGGCATCAATCAAATGCAGTTGAACCATTACAAGGACGCCCAGGAAGCTTTTGAGAAGGCCGCCAAACTCCAGCCTGCGGACCCGACCGTGAAAGAGTATCTCAAAGAACTTGAGGCGCTTCTTGGCTATGCGAATCTCGATGAAGTCATGAAGCCCCTTGATCCTGTGCCGATTCCAGAGGAGTTGCGGACTGTGAACGAGAAGGCGGCGGAAGGCTTTATCAAGAAAGACACGTCCTATTATATTAATCTCGTAAGCGCGATTGATTTTCATCCGGGCCAGCCCATGAAGCGGACGGATTACCGGCTGATTAAGGTCTCTGGCCCGCATGAACTGAGCAAGTTCACGGAGTTTGAACTCGATTACGATTCGTTTCGCGAAAATATCTTTGTCAACGCGCTCGTCGTTCGTAATGCCAAGGGCGAGGAGATTGGACGCCTTGACACTTCAAAGTTTTACATTGTGGATGATTCCGATGCCGGGTACGCCAGCCACAACAAGGTGTTGCACGTGCCTATTCCCGGGGTGGAGGAGGGCGCGACCCTGGAATTGATGTTCACGCGGGAATACAAACAGCCGGACGTTAAAATGCCGTATCAGGAAATCCTGATGCGCGCCCGCCATCCGGTGCTTCAGCGGCAGGTCATTCTGACCGGAGCTGTGACCACGGTGAAGACCCTTGCCCTGAACGGCGTGAAATTTGAAGACCGGAAAACCTATCACCGCTGGGTTGCGGAAAAAGTCCCTGCGTTTAAAGACAGCGATTATCTTCCTGATCCCGACCGCATAGACCCCATGATCAAAATGGGTCCTTTGGCTTCTGACTGGGTTCTTGAAGGCGACGAGTATCTGGAAGATATGGCCGGGGTTCTGGAACCGGGCCCTGAAATCGTGAAGCTTGCCTCAAAACTCACGCAAGGTCTGAAGACACCGGAAGAAAAAATCGACGCTATTTTTGAGCATTTGCAGAATGACTATGCTTACAACGCGATTGAGTTTGGGCTTCGCGCCATGATTCCTCAAAGAGCTGAGAAGACCGCCGCGGTCCGGCAGGGTGATTGTAAGGACCATGCCTTGCTTTTGTATCAGCTTTTGCGTGCTTCGGGCTTACCCGCGAACCTCGCACTGGTTCGCACGAATGGAAAAACAGAACCTGATTTGGCCCGTCTTGAACAATTTGACCACATGATTGTGTACAGCCCGCAGTATCCCCTCAACCCGTTCCTGGATGCCACCAATAAGAGTATGGACCCCGCTGTGCTGGCCTCTAATTTTCGCCATCAACAGGCCTTGATTCTGGAGCAGGGCCGTTCGCATCTTGTGGAAATGGTTCCTTCAAAGGAAAGCGTGAGCACGGTCCGTTCCCACCGGGAAATGCAGATGGAGGGCAATGACCTTAAAGTGACGGAAAAAGTGACCATGGAAGGGTATGCCGCAGCCTCGTTCCGGAGTTTTTTTAAAGCGATTCAGGCCGATACGCTGACAGCGGATTTTCAGCGGGCCTTTCCCGTGGCCGCGCATTGGATCATTGAGAAAATTGAGGTCGAGAACCTTTCAAACCGTCTTGAGCCTCTTCGCTTCACGCTTCAGTACACGGTCCCCAATGTGTTTTATTATGTCGGCGATAAAATGGCGGGGCAGCTTCCGATTCTGTGGGAAGATATTTACCTGGATGTTTCACATGACGCATCTCGGACCGACCCTTTCCAATTCAGTTACCCGTCTGTCATTGAAAACCAGGTTCGGTTTACTCCTCCTCAGGGATTTTCGATTGATGAAAAAGCCACCGCGGGCGGCGCTATTACAAAGGGAGGGGATTTGATCCGGGTCGAGGGAACTTCACAAGTAGCCGCCGGGGTTTTGGAATCAACCTTAAAAACCACGGGGCCTGAAGGCATTTTTCCCGCTGCGGATTATGAAAAGGCCAGAACACAATCCAAGGAAGCCCTCGACGCACTGCGGCTCAAAATCATCCTCACGCCTGTCCCGCAATCTTGAAGAAGTTCAGTTTCTTTGAGAGCCTTCTAGAGCGAATATCTGAATTTTCCCTTGTCTCAACTAACTCCTTCTAGTAACATCTCGAAACAAATTAAGATGTTTTCATAACAATTTATCTGCGTTGCTGTTACCCCGACAGTCTCGTAAGACCCCGTAGTAAGGTTTTTCAGCATGCCGCTTGAAACTCGTCAGTCATACCGACGGCCTCTGTCTGTTATCGTCCGCCTATTCAAAGGACAGAAATTCCTGTCCCGTATTGCGCGGGGCCTCGACATATCCGACAATGGAATGCGCCTTGCCACACCTATCCCTGTTGAAAAAGGGATGCGCTTAGGCATGACCTTTTCCCTGCCAGGGGACTCCCGGCGTGAGCGGGTGGATGGAAAGGTTGTTTGGCGGGCGGCTCATTCGGATGCCGATTGCCCCTTTCAATGCGGAATCCTGTTTGATAATCTTAAAAAAACAGCGGCGGCGGATGAGAAGCCCCTTTATTTCATGGGCGACCGCATGTGCGACTTTATTCTCAAAATGACGCCGCAGGATTTGGTGGCGCGCCCCGCGTCATCACTCACCGAAATCAAGAAAGCCTTCAAACTCATCTACAAAGAGTATATTTCCCTCGGCTATTGCAAACCCAATGATGCCCGGATGCATTACAGCGCCTATGTTTTTTTACCGGGTTCCCGTACGTTTATCTTAAAAAAGAAGCGTCATTTTCTGGGAACCGTGTCGCTGGTCGAAGATTCCCTGCGGGGCATTCCCATGGAAAAAACATTTCCGGATTTGATTCCGGAACTGCGGAAAAAGGGCGGCAAGATCGCGGAAGTCAGCCTTTTGACCCTGGACCGTGAAGCCTTCAAGAAAAGCCGGTTTACATTAACGGATTCTCATAAATTGACCGGGTCTTTCTGGCTGTTTAAAAGCATGCTTGATTATGCGCGCTTGGCCGCGGGCGTGACCGATCTCTTGATCACCGTGCACCCCAAGCATGAAAAGCTTTACCGCAACTTTGCCTTTAGTCCGCTGGGCAAGCCCGCGTCGTATGACGGAGCGGAGGGAAATCCCGGGCTTCCCATGCACCTGGATGTGACGCGCCTGGAACGTAATCTTCCCAAAGAAAAAAGCTTCCGGAAATTCTTCTTTGACGACAGTAAGCTCCGCAAAAAACCGGGCCGCTCCTTTGAATGGACCACCGAAGACATCTATAACTTCCTCCTCGAAACAAAACTTCCAAGTTCCCTCTGAACGGTACCTTTCTACATTAGTTTGTGGCATTAGAAGATCCCTACAGCGACATGATTGACCGGGCTATTGTGAAGGTTTAATATCTGAACCCGGCACTTTTGGAAACGGTACCTAATATTAGAAAATAATTTGAAAGCAAAAAAATCATGACTTCTAAAGAAGGCGTAGAGTTGAAGTGTTATGATAAAGATCGCAAATTATTATTCTCCGAGATCATAGACATTCACAAATGGTATGATGAATTACACGCCGTAATTGATAGTGATGAGTTTAGAAGAAGAGAAGGTGTTCTGGAGGTTGAAGGTGTTCAGTATCAATCGGGCAACTTGGAATCTCGATTCAAAAATGTTTATGATGAAGAGGGCAGATTGATAGAAGAATTCAGCTATGACAAGGATGGTGTGATGATTCGTCACACCAAAACTATTTATGATGAGAACGGTCGAAGCCAAGAGAAAAATATGTTGTAGAACAGTATTGCTTACCAAAGAGGCACGTAAGATTTCCTAAATTTTTGCCATCCTCTCCGTTAAGCGTCATCGTTCTTAGTTAGGTCCAGCCAGTCATTGATTTTCCTCGAACACCTACGAAAATTGGGGACGGTTCTGGTGGGGACAGGTCAAAAGTGCCCTAGCAAAATTCCGTACCCCTTCCAGAAATCCCCTTAAAAAAGCCCTTATTCGCTGTTATCTGCTAATAACGCCCCTTTCTTCGATTTTCCGGCTATATCTGCTATCTTTTAAGCAGTCTAAGCAGGGCTCACAACTAACCGCAGGAAGACTATGTCTGAAGGGTCTGCTCTTAACCGACGACGTGCAGTAGCCGTCTGGGTGGCGCTTTGTCTGGCGCTGACCCAAGCCTGGATTCCGCCTGTTTCTGCGGCCGCGATTGAGACGCCTGGTGAGCGCGCATTACCTCATTCTTTTCCCAAAGACTTGAGTCAGATCGCCGTCCCTTCCAACATTGGCAAAATTGAAGAATCCTTTCAGGGGCAGAGTGAAAATGTCTACATCCTTGTTCAGGATGCCCACGCAATTCCGGATGCCCAGCGGAATATCCGGAATCTGATCGACTATTTTCAACATGAGTATGGATTGAACCGGGTGGCTGTTGAAGGAGCCGCGTCCCGCCTGAACCCGCAGATTTTCAGAAGCTTTCCTGACAAGAAAATGCTGAAAAGCCTTTTTATGGAATACCTTGAAAAAGGCGAACTGACCGGGAGCGCGATGGCCGCCATTTTCAACGAACAGGAATCCTTATATCAAGGCATTGAGGACTGGGGCCTGTATGAAGAGGGGTATGGTTTTTATCTTGAGAGTCAGAATCACGCCGCAGAAGTGACCGCTGCGTTGAACGCTCTTCGCGATGCCCTCGAAAATGAAAAAGAGAAGACGTATTCACCCTCTCTGTTAAAAGTGGATCGAGCGATCCGGGACTTTCATGAGAACAAGATGTATCTCATGAAGGTGATTGAGACGCTGGCCGAGTTTAAAGCCCCGCCAAAGGGGAGCGGGCTGGAGCTTATGCTAAAGGAGTCTGCTCAGGCCTCAAGTCTTGCGGTGCCTGTTGAAATCGAAGTTCGGGCTGTGTCGGAGAAAGTCAGGGACTATTTAAATCATTCCGCGGCAGAGACGGCCCGGCAAAGCCTGGCGGAATTTAATGAGAAGGCCCAGGCTTTTCAAACCTCACGTTTAAGCGCGGAACAATTTGCACTTTACCTGAAAGAACTGTGTGAGTCTCAAAAACTGCCGTTCCACTTTTCTGCGGATCTGAATGCCCGGGTCGTGCAGCAGAAAAAACTTCAGGATATTGAGGGCACACGCTTTTTTGACCAATTTGAAGATTTCGTGAGGGCTGTCAAAGAGTCACTTTTCCGGGGCGAGGCAGAGCGAAATCTGGATCAGCAATCGTACCGGCTTTACCTGTTTGATCGTTTGGCCAAAATGGAACTTTCCCGGGCGCAATGGAAACAACTCATACACTATGCGCGCACAGGTGTTTTTGACCTGAAGGCGGAAGAGGGCGGGCAGGCTGCTGCTGTTACGGACCGGCGGGAGGAAGGGCCGCGGGATATTCTTTTGCAGGGGGTGGATTTGCGGCGCCTGATCCCGGAGTCTGATTTGCGGGAACGAATGATTCCGCACCTGCTTTTCTATGAAAACGCGGAATCGCGTGACGCCGCGTTTGTCAGAAATCTGAAGGCCGTGTCTACGGAACCTTCACGGCGCGGGGTTATGCTTGTCGCGGGTGGTTTTCATACCGAAGGCCTTGTGGCCCGGCTCAAAGCCGAAGGTTGTTCTTATGTGCTGATCACGCCGGAAATCAAGGCGCTGCCGGAAGAAATTCATTACGCGGAACAAATGCAGGGGCAGGTTTCCTGGAAGGATTACTTCGAGGTCGAGCGCGGGCAGATGAATATTTACAACGCCTTTGTGCGCTACACCCGTGACCGTCTGCTCAAGGCCGGCCAAACACCAAAGGAATGGCGTGACCAGATTATCCGCGATCTCGCGGATCAGGGCATGATCGCCCAATCCGGGCAATACACCCGGTTTATCGACGAGATCACGCCGCGTTCTTCCGGAAGTGCTGTATTGGATGATGCTGGCAATGCCGCAAAGGTGGACCGCTTTATCTCAAGTGTACGCGATCTTCAGGCTGCCGGACGCCTGACAGTGCCCAATATTCTGAGCCTTGTCCAGCCGTCCGGGATTCAGGCTAAAGGCGCGGGTCTTGTGCTGGCTGATCAGTGGACCCAGGCGGGAATTCTTCCGTCAACGATGAACCGGATTCATGCGGCGCGCGCCTTGGTTTCACAGGCAGCTCCACCCGGCTCAAGTGAAATCGCCCGTTCAGAGCTGCGAGGCAATGACCTTGACTCTGAAAATCCTCTGGAAGCGCCTTTTATTCCGCCGCAGGGAGAAGCCTTTGTGCTGCCCCTGTCCAAAGAGCAAGTGGATAAAAGACTGCCGCAAATTCCGCTTCTGTTTGAGGCCATGCAGGACAAAGAACATCCCGAGAGGAGTCTGGATGTCCGCATCTTTGGAGGCGCTGTTCGCGCTTTGGCTTTTGCGTTTATTACGGAAGATCAGCTGCCCACTCTTTCGGAATTGGACATCGCGGTACCCGGAGCGGCTATTTACGGAGACAAGTTTGACGATCTTATGGCCGCTGAGGAGCGATTCAAAGAACTTGTCAGAGTTGCAGAAAAGAAACTTCAGAAGCCGATCACCCCCATTAAACTGCACCCTACGGGAGAGCGCGACTTCAGCTACATCCTGGAAGAAGGCCGGGAGTGGTCCATTTCGAAGTTCTGGCTGGAGTATGACAAAGCTAAAGACCGTTATCTGCTGAAAGCGACCAGGCCCTGGGTAGAACAGTTGAAGAAAAAAGAACTCACGCTGGCCGGCGACCGGTTTCTCGCGCCGGAACGTCTGCCCAAACTTCTCGATCAGGCTTATCAGTATGTCCTTTACGGTTTGACTGTGAGTGACGAGCAGCTTGGACATTTTGAAAGGGAACTGCTTACACCTGAATTTGCTGCGGGCGGCCGCTATGTGAAGGAAGGTCTTGAGATCAAAGAAAAACTTTTGAATCTGCGTGACTTGATTCAACGCAGGCCCACACCGGAACATCCGGTCGATCCCGTTCTGTCAGAATTCGCGGAAGCAAAGCTTCAAGAGCTTCTCGACTTTGCGTTCGCGCCCATTGCAGAGGCCGACCGCGCGAGGCTTTCAGAGCTGCACCGTCAATTTAAAGCAAAACGAACGGTTGTTTTTACCCAAGGTTTTGATTATGGAAACGAAGGGTATCATTTCATTACTTACGATCACAACCAGGCGGATTTTGCTTTAAAGGCGGGGCTGCGCGGCCAGACGTTTCCCGTTCACTTTGAACATTTAAACCAGGCTATGCAGATCGGGGACCGTATTTTTGCGCCCTACACGCTTGTGACCTTTGAAGAAAGCGAGCAGCACCACCTGCAGCTGCCGGAAGATTATGACCGGGACACGGAACATCCGTGGGTGGTTCAGGTCTTGGCTTTTTCGGTCAAGGAACATATTCTCGCGTTAAAGGAAGAATGGACGAGCGCTGAAGCCTCGGGCGACCAGGAAACGGTCAGCCGTGTCGAGAGCGATTTGACGCTTATCATCAGTCAGTGGAAGCGTCTGATGTACCGTGCCTGGTCCATGGGCATGCTGCTTGAAGATCACACGTTCGACAATTCGGGTATTACGGCTGAGGGGACGGTCCGGGAGACGAGCGTATCGTTTGAAGACAACTGGAAACAGTTTTTCTTCGGCTCAACCAGTATCGCTGTTTATGCCAACAATGCCAACCGCGCCTGGCTGAATGAACTTTTTGGCGAGGCTGTGACGCAGAAAGTTTACGGGGAAGGACTCAACCAGTTTGATTTTGGACGCCTCTGGCCCACGAACGCGAAAGGGGAAGGAGCCGCCGCGGCGCAGGACCGGCGCGCGCCTATTTTTAAAACTCCCGAAGAGCAAGCCCAATTCCTCGAAAACTTTTGGAAAGCCATGGGTCCTGCCTCGCGCGCAGAGCTTCGTGATCAGGCGCCCGCTCAGCTGGCCGTGGACAATAATCAATCTGAGGATTTGCAAACCTGGATTCAAAGCGCTTCCGGCGAGGCTGCTTTGAAATTCGCGGCCACAGCGTTCTATTTACAGATGGTGGGTATGGCGGATGTTGGGGATGATGTGCTGCGCACATCCGCGGGAGTTATTCAAAATGCGGGTGTTGAAGCTATTGAGCAAGTCTTTCGGGAAGTGGCCGGGAATGCGAGGCTGGAAGGTCTTCTTCAGCAAGCCACACAGCAGGTCTTGGGCTTGCTGCAAAGCCGGTTTCGCACAAATCTACAAAGTATGGCTGATTCTTATCGGGCGGCACCTCTTGCGGCATCCGATGAACATCTGGCTTCGGGCTTAATCATTCCCGAGGGGCTTAATCCGCGCTTGTCGAGGGAAGCTGCCGGCCGGTTTCATGATAATGGTGTGGATGAAATCGTGCTATCCTCAGGTCAAATGGATGTCAAACCTTTCCGTGAACTCTTCCGGATTTTTCGAAGTGTTTCCGATACTTTTTTCCGGCGGCCCAGTCTTGTCTACCCCAACCTTGCCGTGGGTGTTTTAGGGGAGCAGAAAGACACCTCGGCGTTTGATGAGTCCTATCATGTCATGTCGCTTGGAGGCATGGAGACTGTCACCGATACCCAGATTGATGATTTCCTGATTCGGGAAGTTGTGCCGAACCTTACGAGCCTGCTCGCGCGGATGCTCAAAGGCGGGGAGGTCGAGCGGCAGCTTCTTGAAGCGGACCTCATCCGGGCGCTTGCGCTTCCAGGTACTGAAAATCTTTTTGGCGGCAACCGCCCCAATGTCTTTATCTTGCAGGCCAAGTCGCTTGAACTCGCCCTGCAATGGCAAATCATCCGCCTTGTCGCGGCCTCAGCGTAATACGAGCCGGTATCCCTTCCAAGAAGTTATAAAGCCCGGTTAGAAGCTCTCTCCTCTTAAGAATACATCCGTGTGGATGGTTTTCTTACCGCCCTCAAAAAGTGTCTAAAAAAGTAAACGTCCGGCAATGGTACCAGGTACCAAAAGCCTCAAATGGTACCCGGTACCACTCGAGCGGGCGCTGGTGCATCTCTGGATCACTTGTTCTTTGATACCTGACTAAGCATGTTTGAACATTCCCCGGAATTGGCACGGAAATTGGTAACTAATGCCCCAATCCCTTGAAAAAGGGCGTTTTTTTTGAAGTTTCTTGTGGCTTAAGTTGGTTTATGTTAATTTTCTGGGGCTCATGACACTCTATGAAGACTGCTGTTAAGGCAATTCCAGCCGTACTGACCGTTAAAGAAGTCGCGGATTTTCTGAAACTTTCTGAAATGACCATTCTTCGTCTCGCCAATCAGGGCATTATTCCCGGGGCCAAAATCGGAAGACAATGGCGGTTTTCAGGGGAATCGGTGATGGATCTTATCCGCCATCCCGAAATTCTTAAAAGAATCGATTCCAGACGATGAAACTTTTTTCCCTTCAAGAAATTCCTGTGGATTTGAAATTGCTTCGCCGCTACCTGCTCTATGCCTGCGGCCTGGCCCTTCTTTTAATTCCCGTAGAGATGTGGAAAGCGGGGAATTACTCCCGCGTTTCTCCCAAACCCTCTGGCTCTTCCGAAAGCGGCAATGCCAGCCCCGCTGCAGCAGAACCGCTGGATGCGTACAACGCGGTTTTTCAAACTCCGGTTTTTGGTTTTCAAACTGAACAGACCGCGGCGCCGGTTCAGCAAACCGCGATGTCGGAATTGATCCGCGATTTCCGTTTAAAGGGTGTCATGCTGTCCGGTGAGCCGGAAGCGCTTGTCGAAGATGCCCGCAGTCAGAAGACCTTGTTCCTGAAAGTCGGCGACCCGATGGGTGAAGTGCGGGTGAAGGCCATTCAGGAAGGCAATATTGTCCTCGAATATCTCGGGGAAGAACAAGTTTTAAAAATCGAATCTTAAAGGAAAACTGTCCCATGAATCGCTCGTCTCTCTTGGATCTTTTGTCGCTCCACAAACGAATGGTCCGCCTGCGCTGGACCGCGGCCTTTGTTTTGACCGTATTTTGCCTCGTTCCTTCAAACATCATCGTGGCTGAAGATGTTTATGCCACGGCCGCGGGCGGCGGGGGGGTGATCACTCTGGAACTGCAGGGTGTGAACATTCTTGATGTGCTGAAGCTCTTGTCCAAGCGCTCAGGCCTTAATATCGTGGCCGGCAAGAATGTGCAGGGCCAGGTGTCTTTGTTTCTGCAGGAAGTCAAGGTCATGGACGCGCTGATGACCATTCTTGAAACTTCCGAACTGGCGTATGTTGAAGACCGCGGCATTATCAAGGTCATCACGAAAAAGGAATACGAAGACCTTTACGGAAAGCCTTACCGCGACACGCGTGAAACCCGGCGTTACGACCTTCTCTACACCAAAGCGGAAAACCTGGTGCCGGTGCTGACGCAGATGAAATCCACGTTTGGAAAGATTGTTCCGGAATCACGCACCAACACGCTCATTATTACCGAAGCCACGGACATTCTGAAAGACATGGAGCAGATGATCCAGCGCGCGGACCAGCCTTATGAGAGCAAGGTGTTCAAGCTTCGTTACGCGAAAGCGGATGAACTCGGGGCCAAACTTCAGAAAATCATTCAGCCTTCTTCCGGAAGCCTTGAGGTCGATGAAAAGTCCAACCGGATTTTTGTCCGCGATTCCGTGGAAAGAGTTCAGCAGATTGAAGACATGATCACGGCCTTTGATATCCGCCAGACCCAGGTGCTGATCGAGGCCAAGATTATCGAAGTCCGGCTTTCGGATAACTTCCGTTTTGGTATTGATTGGGACCTTGTGGCCGATAAAGTCGGGTCTCTGAATACGATTGTCGGCGCCGCGGCGTTTCCTGTGACCGGCCCCACGGGCGCGGCCTTATCGACCCTCACACTTGGCTCCGGCAATGATGATTTGCAGGTGGTTTTGCAGATGATCGAAAGTATGGGGAAAACCAACACGCTTTCCTCGCCGCGCCTTGCGGTCCTTAATAATGAAGAGGCCAAGCTTTCAGTCGCGACACGCCAGCCTTTTGTTTCGCAGACCGTGGTGCAGTCCGTGAACACCTCGACCACCGCGGACCAGGTGCAATTTGTGGATGTGGGTGTGACGCTGCATGTGACGCCGACGATTTCCGCGGACGACTTTGTGCGCATGAAAGTGAAACCTGAGGTTTCCACAGCAGGCACGCCTGTCACGCTTGAAGGGGTGGCCAATGGCTCAGACACGCCGTTTACCCGCACGATTATTCCCGTGGTCACAACCCAGGAACTGGAAACCGCGGTGACCTTGAAATCCGGCACCACGCTGGTCATTGGCGGACTGATTCAGGACATTGACGGAAAGACCATGGTCAAGCTTCCGATTCTGGGAAATATTCCGTGGGTGGGACGCGCCTTCACGTCCAAGACCCATGATGCCACCAAAACCGAACTCGTGATTTTTCTGACCCCGACCATTTTGTCGCCGGAAGTCACTTCCCCGGAAGTGAAAAAGTATTTTGACCCTGCGGGAAAAATGCTGATTCACAATGAAGTCGGCGGTTACATTTACGATAAGGCTTACATTCACAGCGGCGGACCCTTCCGTATCGATGACAAACCCTACTGGGAAGTTTCGGGCCTTAAAATACCGGAGTACGTTCCGTTTGATCTTTATTCGCACCCTCTTGACCCTTACGGGCCGTATGTTGTTTCAGACCCTTCAGAGGAGTCCTCAGAACCCTTGGAAGAGGAGCCTGTCGCCGCGCATGCTGATTGAAGACGTTGATTTTTTTGATCCTGAGATCAAGGCGAAACTTAAAGCAGCGCCTTTGCCTAAACGCAGTTTTCCGAAACTGCCTGCGGTCAAAGGGCAGGACCATCTTTCACGAAAAGACCTGCGTTTGTTTGCCGCGTCGCTGGCATCGCTGATTGAGGGGGGCATTCCGCTGCTCCGCTGCCTTCACGTGCTCCGCAAAGAAGCCGCGCAGAAGGCGAATGCGGCGGCCGTGATGCTGAGGCTTGAAAGCAGTGTGCGTCAGGGGCACAGTTTTTCCGAAGCGCTGCAGCAGGAGCCGGATTCTTTCCCGTCTTTTTTTTCAGAAATGGTCCGGGCCGGAGAAACTTCGGGGAAACTCGACACGATTCTCCGCATGCTGGCCGACCACCTTGACCGCGAGGAAGAACGGCGCCGCAAACTCATTGAAGCCGCGGCCTATCCCTCGATTGTCATGGTGCTGGGGTTTGTGACCTTTTGTGTTCTGCTGAAATTTGTGATTCCGAAAATCGCGACTGTTTATGAGGATTTCGGAAGTGCTTTGCCGGCCCTGACAAGACTCGTGATGGCCGCAAGCCATTACATGGTTCCCGCGGGTTTGATTTTTGTTTGCCTGCTCGCGCCCTGCATTTATTACGCGCGGAAAAAGAAAGATGAACTCGCTCTTTGGCTTCTCCGCACTCCCTTAATCGGAACGCTGATGAAAAAGAACCTGCTGTCGGTTTTCTCTTCCTTGATGGCCCTTGAACTAAAAAGCGGTCTCACGGTTTTGCAGACCATCGAATCCATTCAGCGCACCGTGACCTGGTCTTTTTTTCAAAAAGACCTGCGCCTTTTGAAAGATGGCCTTGTTCAGGGGGATGGGTTTGCCGAATCGCTGCGCCCGTTTGAATGGATGCCGGAGTCCGCGTCGGTGCTGATTCAGGCCGGTCAGGAATCAGGACGCCTTCCGGAAGCGTTTGAACACGTGCACCGTGAAGCCAGCCGCGAATTTGAGTCGCAGGTACATTTTCTTTTAAAAATCCTGGAGCCTTTGCTGATTCTTGGCGTGGGCGTTGTGGTGGGCGTGATTGTGATCAGCGCGATTCTGCCTATTCTTGAAATTAATTCTCTTGTGAGGTGAGGAATGCGGCGTTTGGGAAATACATCCGGTTTTACCTTGATTGAACTTCTTGTGGTGCTTGTGATTTTGGGCATTCTGGCCAGTCTGGCTTTGCCGCGTCTCGCGGGACGGACCGAAGACGCGCGTATTCAGGCCGCGGGCGCGGACATCAACGGCGGTATTGGCGTGGCGCTTGACCTTTACGAAGTGGATGTGGGCCGTTACCCGGACTCGCTTGAAGCGCTTGTGAAAAAGCCGGGCGACGCGAAACGGTGGAAAGGGCCTTATCTGAAAAAGGGGCTTTCCAAAGATCCCTGGGGAAATCCTTATGTGTACCGTTTTCCGGGAACCCTGAATAGCGCTTCGTATGACTTGTATTCCCTTGGCCCGGACGGCAAGGACGGAAGCGGTGATGAAATTACCAATGCGGGGGCCGCCCAGTCATGAACCAAGCCCAGCGCGGGTTCTTCCTTGTGGAAGTGCTGGTGGCCATTGTGATTATTTCCGTGGCCATGGTCGCGGCTTTGGCCGGCATGGCGCGCGCTTTGAAAATGTCGGAACGCAGTGAGGCTTTTACGGAAACCGTGCTTCCCATGGAGCAGCTGCTGTTTGAAATCGAGACCGGAAGCCGTCAGGATTTGCTCGAAACCGGAGGCAAGGCTGAATTCAAGGATAAAACGTTTCAGGTGCACAGCAGTCTGGCCGTGGAGTCTGAAACAGAAAACGCGCAGCCGGGGATGCCGCCGCTTCCGCCTGTCTACCGCCTGGAAGTGAACTCTTCCGAAGAAGGCTCTTATGATTTCTGGAAAGCGGACATGGTTTTGGGCCAGGAGCTCTTCGCATGACCCTCACCCAAAGGAAGTCCCAGCGCGGCTATCTCTTGCTTGAGCTTGTGACGGCCATGACGCTTTTCTGCATCGCGGGTCTCGCGCTCTACGCGGGTTTTGTTCAGGGCGTCCGCTGTTATCACCGGATTGAGCTGAGCCAGAAGAATTTCAACGCCTCGAAATTGTTTTTCCTCCGTCTTGAAGAAGACGCGCGGAACATGGTGGTCCTGCGGGATCATCCCTTTGAAGGCAAAGCCGATGAAATCCGTTTTCCCGCGCTTCTTCCCGGGGCCGCGAAAAATGGCGAAACGGTTTTCCGGCTGGCCGAGGTTCATTATTACCTGAAGGGAAAAACCCTGATCCGTGAAGAAGAGGAGTTGAGCACGCGGCTTTCAAAGCCCCGGCCCAAAGAGAAAGTGCTTTTGACCGACGGTTCGGAAGTGAGTTTCCGTTTTCCTTATGAAGGGGAAGAGGGCGCCCATGAGTTTGAAAGCTTTTGGCTGGATGACCCTTACCGCGGATTGCCCCGGGCCATTCAGGTGGAAGTGAAGAAGGAAGATTTCGAATGGGTGAAGACCATTTCCATTCCGCCCGGTTTTTTTGGGACTCCGAATACGCAGGCCCACTCATGATCACGAAAAATAAATTTTTATCCAAGACTCCCGGGACCCAAGGCTCTGTCCTGATCGCATCCCTTTGGACCCTGTCCGTATTTTCTATTTTCATTTCCAGCGTGGCTTTTCAGGCAGGCCAGCAGGCGGTTCTCCTGAAGCGCGAAACCCAGAACTTCGAGAGCCGGGCCGAGTTTATGACCGCGGTGAATTTACTGGGCCAGATGATTCTTGAAGATGCCGCGCCGGCGGAGGATTCGCCGCTGGACGATTGGTATGGGAAGGTGAAATCGCCTGATTTTGAGGACCGGCACATGACCGTGACCGTGCAGGATGAAGAGTCACGGATAGATATAAACAAAGCCCCTCAGGCCCTGCTTGAAAGTTTGTTTAAAACCGTGAATGACAGCGGCGCGAATTTAAAAGGCGAGGCCAAGGATTTTTCCAAAGCCATTTTGAAACTCAGGGGCGACGGAAAGATTCTGTCTTTGGAAGAGCTCTACCTTTTGGAAGACGTGGAGGCGGAAGACATTGAAAAACTCCGGCCCTACATGACGGTGTATACGGAATTCCCGGGCCTGAACATCAACACGGCGGACATGCTGGTGCTTGAAGCTTTTATTCAATCTCTACCGGCCAGTGATTTTTCAAAAAAGGATCTTGTGGAAGCTTTGAAAAAATACCGGAACACGGTAGACGCCTCAGGGCAAAAAGGGGTGTTTCTCAACGAAGAGCTTGCGTCCGATTTCTTTCTTCAGAAACTGCATTTAACCTCGAATGTTTCCATGGTGCAGATGGCCAGCCAGCTTCTTCCTTATATGACCACGGACTCCCGCAGCTGGCACTTGACCATGGTGTCCAGCTCGGGGAGAACCGCGGAGACCGTGCTGCGGGAAAAAAACACGAATATGAATTTTGAAATCCTGACCTGGCGGGAGTATTAAGTGAAACTGGCTGATCTGAACCCTAAAGACCTGCTCGCAGTCCGGTTGGATTCCATGAATCTTTCGCTTCTGCGTGTTCAGGGCGCACAGATTCAGAAAGCGGAAACCCTTTTTATCCGCGAAGCGTCTAAAGAAAAAATCCGCGAAACCGTGGCTGCTTTTGCCGGCGCCGTTCCCGCGAAAGACGTGCTGGTAATTTTGTCCCGTTCCGAAATCCTTCAAAAGGAACTGAGTTTTGCCAAAGGTTCTCAGCAGAGCATCAAGGAAGAACTGGAAACCCGTTTGCAGACGATTTTGCCTTTTTCCGTGAAAGAAATGGCCTGGGGTATCCGGATGGATTCAGGCGCTGAAAAAACCGAAGGTGTTTTGATGGCTGCCCCGGAAAAAAAGATCCGGGAGGTAATTTCTTTTCTTCAGGACGCGGGCCTGGAACCCGGAAGCATGGAAATTGTGACCGAAGACCAGACGCTTTTGTGGGCCTGTCTGGAAAACAAGGAGCGCGGTCCCGCGCTGGTGCTGGAACGCAGTAACGGCCGTCTGCTGGCCTTGTTTGTGAAGCAGGGCGCCATTGTTTTTTCGCGGACCTTTGAGTGCTCTTCAGAAACCGGGAGTTTGACATCGGATATTCTGGCCGAGATTTCGCTGAAACTGCTGGAAAGTGATTCGAAAGCCCAGAAAATCCTGCTGGCCGGACCCTGGAGCCCGGAGGACCAGGCGCGCATTTCAAGCCATTTCTCCGCGCCGCTTGAAGTGTTTGGGGCGAGGGAACCCGCGCCTTTCTGGGGAGCCAGCCTTTACGGGCAATACCCCTACATCAGCCTGCTTCCGAAAGAAGAAAAAATCCAGAAGCGCCAGCGGGAAAAGAGCGCGCTTGAAAAAGACATCATCAAAATCGCCGCCGTTTTGCTGGCCCTGTTTCTGGCCGGTTCCTGGGTGCGTGCCCAGGGGGTGGATAAAGCCAATCGAAAGCTTTGGCTGCAGATGCAGCAAAATGCACGCCCGGCTGCGGAAGCGGAAAGAATCGTGACTTCTCTTGAACGGGTCCGCGCGGCGCAGGAATCCAAAACGCGGGTACTGGGCCTTCTTAAAGATCTGGCCGTAACCACGCCCTCATCCATCCGCCTGCGGGAACTGCGGGTGGAGGGGAACGAAGTGGTGTTCAGCGGGGCCAGCCCTTCCTACGGGCAGGTGTCCGAGCTGGTGGAGGGTTTGGAAAATACAGAATCATTTCGAAAGCCGCGCTTGCGCAGTTCACGGCTGAGAAAAGACGGCGTGGAAAACGCCCTTGATTTCGAGGTGACAGGCGAATGGAAGAATTAAAAACTAAACTGACCAGTGCGGGCGCGGCCGGCGGCTTGTTTCTTTCGCTGGCCTTAATCGCGTCACTTCTCTTTTTCCCGTCACTTCAGAAAAAGGAAAAACTTTTGTCTGAGCGGCGCTCTTCGCTGGCCCATCAACAGCAGATGATCGCGGACCGCGCGAACTATGAGGGGGAATGGGAGCTTTATAAAAACTCCTTTGACAGCAAGGTCAGCGGGGAAGCCATGATGAACAGCTGGATCAAGGAACTGCTGGCTTACTCCTCGTCGCAGCAGCTTCTCTTTACCAAACTGGAGCCCCAGGGTATCCGTAAAAAAGGTTCTGTTGAAGAAGCCCGGCTTTATGCGGCTTTCCGCGGGGACATCCGGAAATTTTCGGGACTGCTTTATTACTTGAAAGAAAGCGACCCCTTGTCGCGCGTGGAATCGTTCGCCATGAAAAAAGAAGACGGTGAACCAGGCGTTTTTTTCTATGAAATTACTTTGGCCAGGAGCCTGCGTTAATGCACAGTGTCCTTAATTTAAAGAAAATTGAAATTCCGCAGGCGCTTCTTCAGGAAGTGCCCGCGCGCGTGGCGCTTCATTACGCCGTGCTTCCGCTGGAAAATCAGGGAGGCCTGCTCAAGCTGGCCGTGCCTGACGATCTGCCGCGTCATTCCCGTGAAGAATTAAGGATTGTCCTTAACCGGGAAATTATTTTTACTCCGGCGCCGCGCCAGGAAATTCAGGACGCGCTGGTCCGCTTTTACGGCGTGGGCGCTGGGACCGTGGAACGTCTGACCCAGGACAAAAAAGAAGAGACCGGGGTTCTCGACTTTGAATGTATTGACCAGGACGGGGCCGATGACGCGACGGTGGCCAAGCTCGTCAACGAACTTCTTCTCGATGCCATGCGCCACAGGGCTTCCGACATTCACATTGAACCCTTTGATCAAAAATTCAGAATCCGCTACCGCGTGGACGGTATTCTCCGTGAAGCTCGCGTGCCGGACCAAATCCGCATGCTCGCGCCCGCGCTTATTTCGCGTGTAAAAATCATGGCCAGCCTGGACATCGGCGAGCGCCGCATGCCGCAGGACGGGCGCATCAAAATCAAGAGAACCGCGGATGAACTTGACCTTCGCGTTTCGGTTCTGCCGTCGAGCCATGGTGAAGCCATTGTCATCCGCATTCTGAAGCCGCTGGAACTTCTGGCGCTCGAAGACCTCGGATTTCAAAAGGACGCGCTGGAGCGGCTGAGAAAATTTCTGAGCCTGCCGCACGGAATGATTCTCGTGACCGGACCGACCGGCTCGGGTAAAACCACCTCGCTTTACGCCAGCCTGAAGGAACTTAATTCTTTGGAACGCAAAATCATCACCATTGAAGATCCGATTGAATACAAGCTTTCCGGAATCATTCAAATGCAGATCAATAACAAGATCGGGTTTACCTTCGCGCAGGCGCTGCGTTCCATGCTTCGCCATGACCCGGACTGTTTGATGGTGGGGGAAATCCGCGATAGCGAAACCGCTGAAATGGCGGTGCGGTCCGCGCTCACCGGACACCTGGTTCTTTCCACACTCCACACCAATGACGCGCCTTCGGCTGTAACGCGTCTGATCGAGATGGGGATTGAGCCTCATTTGATCGCGTCGTCGTTGACCGGCATCGTGGCCCAGCGTTTGGTCCGCAAGGCCTGCCCTCCCTGTGAGCAATGCGCGGGAACCGGATTTTATGGGCGAACCGTGATCTATGAAGTGATGAGTGTGAGTGAGAAAATCCGGGAAGCGATCGCGGAAAGAAAGCCCGCGTCTTTTCTGCGGTCGATTGCCCTGGACGAGGGGATGACTGGTCTTATGGAGCATGGCCTGCAAAAAGTAGCTGAAGGACTTACGACCGCGGAGGAAATCCGTCGGGCCGCGGCAGTTTAACGGCTTCAAGGAATGTCTAAATCGTTAGACACTGTCTAAAAATTAGAGACATGCTGTAAGGTAAGTTCGAGTTGGCGGGTTGTTGAAAAAAGGGGACTTTTACCCGCATTTCGGAATTTTGGCGGGAAAATTTTTTTAAAAAGATTTTAAGAGATTCAAAACCCGTTTTTTTGAACGATTTTCCGGACAGTTTTAAAGACCGTTCAGTAAAGTTAAGATTTTTTCAGAGATTTTCCAATATTCATTTCGCGGGCATGATACTTGCAAATACCGCGAAAAATTCTGCGATGAAAGGGTTTTATCCCATGATTCACTTTAGAAAAATGCTTTTGACGGCTCTTCCCATGATGGCCGTGACCTTGATGGCTTCGCAGGCGCAGGCCTCTGTCATTACTTTCGAAGGCCTGAGTGACCTGGATATTGTGACTAATCAGTATGCCGGCCAAAATGCCGTGTTTACCAACGCGACCGCGGCCGTAGCGCCTCCTGGCGGAACCCTTAATGAAATCGACTTTCCTCCCACGTCTGGAACCACGGTGGTTACCAACGAAATCGATACGGATTCGGATCTGATTCCCGATGACCTTGGGTCCATTGAAATCAAGTTTGCCTCCTTTCCCGTGGATAGCGTCAGCGGTTATTTCACTTACGCGGACTACCTTTTTACCGGGGATCCTCTGACGGTCAACGCCTTTGGCCCGCTGGATTCCATTAACCCGATTTCGACTTTGACCTTGATTGAGAACCTCGGGAGTCCTACACTCTTGTCGTTTTCCGGCATCGGACCGATTGCCTCGATCTTCGCTTTCGGCGGCGTGGGCAGTTATTTCACGCTGGATGATTTGAATGTGGGTGACGCTGTTGCGAGCGGTACTGTTGTGCCGGAGCCGTCGACTTTTGCGCTTATGGCCTTAGGGCTTGTGGGACTTATCAGCCGTTCACGCAGGAAGAATTAAAAAAGTTTCAACCTTCGCAACATTATAAAGAATTGGATTAGACCCCTACATTTTAAAGAGAACATTTTGCCAAATAGCGACTTTTTTTACCGCCGCTTAAAAGCTCTCAACCCGCGCCGCTCCTTGTCCCTTCTGACGGCGCTGGTTCTCACCTTCACTTCTGTTTTCGTTATTTCACCCGCTGAACTTTTTGCCGCGCCCGTTGTCGAAGCTCCTGTGGCTTCACCCAGATCCCTTCCTCCCGCAGGCGCAAATCAGGTTTTAATCACCGTGCGAGTGGTCCGCGCCGGAGCCGACCCTCTCGTCGTTCCGAACGGTGTTTATCTTTATCAGGTGGATGCCGCGGGAAAAAATCTTGCGAAACTCGGCACCATGCATGATGACGGAACCAATGGGGACGCGGCCGCGGGCGATGACATTCTCAGCTTGCTCATAAACATTGTTCAGCCTCCGCAAAACGGTTTCCGGGTGCAGGCGTCTGTTGCGTTTCAACGGGTGGTCCGCCGCAGTTTGTCACCCGTCACGATCATTCCCGTGGGTGTTAACAATCAACCGCCGGCATTTACAACAACCGCACCTGACTCGGCCCTTGAAACCGAACTCTATTTCTATTCTGTTAAGGCTGTTGATCCTGAAGGAAGCCCGGTAACCTACGACCTTCTTACAGCGCCGGACGGTATGACGATTAAGTCAGCGACCCGTCCGGGAACCACGGACAAGGCCACGATTCTTGAATGGACGCCAAAGAAAAATCAAAAAGGCCCGAACGAGGTCAAGATCAAGGCAAGAGACCCTCAGAATGCCGAAGCTGTTCAGAGCTTCACGGTGAACGTTGATGAGCTGAATCTAAGCCCTGTTTTTACGACAGTTCCTCCATCCTACGCCAAGACCGCTCAAAAATACGTTTATGATTGCGATGCCTATGACCCTGAAAAACAACCGCTTGTTTTTAATTTTTCAGGGGTTGTTCCGAACGGGATGACGATCAACCATCAATCTTGTTTGATCGAATGGACGCCTGGAACAGCTGATATCAAACAGCACGAAATCAAAATTACAGCGGTGGATCCCTCTGGCGCAAGCACGGAGCAGACATATACCCTTGATGTCTATGACGGCAGCGCGGCGCTTCAGCTGATTTCACCGGCCGGCGATTACACTGTGGCCGCGGGGCAAACGCTTCAACTGCCTTTTCAGTCCAATTTTGCCAACGCGCTTTTTTCGGGAGAACCGCTTCCTGAAAACTCAGAGCTCAATCAGCAGTTCTTTAAATTCATACCGAACAATGACCAGGTCGGTACCCACACCATCGCGTTTGAAGCTAAAGCCGCGGACCAGAATGTCTCGAACATTGTCACGATTCATGTCACCAAAACAAACACGGCGCCCGTGATTGATTCCATTCCTCTTCAGACGGTTAATGAGGGGGAAGAGTTGTCAGTGCTTGTGACGGCTACGGACGCGGAAGAAGATCCGCTCGTTTTTACGGCCCCTGCGCTCAGCCTGGAAAACGCTTATTTCAACGAGAATACGCATGAGTTTCATTTTACGCCTTCATTTGATCAGGCGGGTGAATACAACATTGTTATTCAGGTCTCGGACGGAACAGCGAATCCCCAAGCGACGTTTCATGTGACGGTCAAGGACGCACCGCCTCCTGCGCAAGACCTCAATCTTGTGGTGGATCCGACACCTAACCCGACATTTAAATCCAGTCTGCCGATTACGGGAAATGTTGTGGGGTTGGCCGGCGGACCGGCAGGCCCGGAAAAGCCTAGTTATGTTTCGGTGCTTGGTCCCGCTTCCGGAAAGCAAAATCAAACACTTGATGTTGACTTGACGGGCTCCAATACCCATTTTGAAGAGGGTAAAAGTACGGCGGATTTCGGAGAAGGGGTTACGGTACAAAAACTTCAGATTTTTTCCGGACTCAGCGCCAAGGCATCGATTGTGATCTCAAAGAATGCTGACATCGGCCCCCGCATTGTGAAGATCATCACAGAATCCGAAGAGGCTTTTTCCATTGTGGCTTTCAATGTGGAAAAAGGTTCCGCCAAAGTGAAGGGGAAGGTTGTTGATGAATTTACAGATCAGCCCATCCAGGGTGCGCGAGTCAGTATCAACGGGACTAATTTGTTCACGCTGGCGGATGTGTCAGGAAATTTTATCCTCGAGAATGTTCCCCAGGGCAATCAGTCGATCCTGATTACGAAGCCTAATTTTACAGTTGGAACCGTAAATGTTTTGATTGATGACAGCGATGACCTTCAACTGCAGGATTTGATTAAGCTCCGGGCGTTAGCGCGGCCGGCCAGCCTTGGCGGTGTTTTGCCCCGGGCGGCCACGGTTGCAAGTGTCCTTGATCGTGGTGTAACCAAAAAAGATGGAAAGTACACGCTGGATCAGGCCAAGGCCCTTGTGAACGACACTATGATTGCTGTGGGCGGTACTGAAGCGGGTGTTGTGGATGAAGCAGGAAAACAGCTTAACCCCAACGTGAATGGTTTTGGGGCATTTACTTTGACTCAGGACGGTGTGGAGAGTCAGGCGAAGTCGCTCATGATTGGCGAGGCCGTCACCCTTAAAGATTTTGTGGCCATGCTGCAGTCGGCCTTTAGTTTCCCCTTTGGACTTTCGGTTAACGACGTCATCAACGGTTTTCAGGAGGCGGCCAACGAAGCCTGGGCAAATCCTTCAGACCCCAGCAATGCCATGGCCCTGGTTCTTTTTAATGAAGGCGTGACACTCTCCACAGAAGTTCCGATTATCACGGAAGGAACCCGCTTCAACCGCTTTCAGATGTTTCTTTTATGTTCCAGTTTTATGGTTTACAACGCCCGCACGCTGGATGCTTCATCCACGGCACTTTTACAGCTTAACGGAATTGATGCAAAGTCCAAGCTTCCAACCCCGCCTTTTTCCCCGCTGGGTTCGGGCGGCGGCAGCGGTGGAGGGGGAGGGCCTGGCGGCCTTTCCGGTGATGAGTCAAAATCCACACTTAAAAAAATGATCTCTGTTCTGGACTGGTTTATTCCTTCCGCGGAAGCAAGTATGACTTCGACCCCCAGCTGCCAAAAATGCGGCACCCGGGATCTTATCGGTAATCGAACCTTCACTAAGGTATACGCCCAGATAGGGGCAAACATTGTTGCCGAATCTGCTCACGGGGCATTGGTGGCGGCCGGTATTGCTGTCGCCCAGCAGGCTTTTATCGGGTACATGATGGGGGTCTCTGGAGGGCGCCTCGGTGCCGCGGCCGCAGTTCTTCAAGTGGCGGGAGCGGCGGCGATGGGGTTTGCTGCCACGGCATTCTTCAAAGCTGTTCTCGGCTGGTACATTGCTTTTGCGGCCTCAAGCTTTGAGCCCGCCCCGGTGCTTGGCACTGGAGAGAAAAAAGATGCGGATGGAAATTATGTGATCAAGTTTGAGCGCAGCACAACGGACGTTCAGGCCCGCAGGGCTGCAGCGGCTGAGCCGGATGCCGAAAAAAAGAAGCTCATAAGAAAGAACTTTGCGTACCTTCTTTACCGTTTTCCAAATTGTCAGGTCAGCCCTTCCGCTTCCGATGGGGAGCTGATGCCTCTTGAAGCCATTGAGGAACCGGGGCATCCCAACAATCAAAAGGATCCCCATGTCGGCCCGCTGCGTTTTGTGGTTCCGATCACGCTTCAAAAGGACGGCGAAAACTGTTTCCGTGTCCGCACAATTCAGTTCATTAAAAATGCGGAACGTGATTTGGTGGAGGGTATCAGTCTTTACGACACCAATAACGACCACAAGGTTTCGCTTGAAGAATTTCAACGGGGCGGGTTAGGTGACCGTATCGGCTTTTCGGGTTTGGATCAGAACAAAGACGGCTTTCTGGATAGTACGGAATACAAGAAGGTTACGGCGCCGAGCACTTTTCAGGTCAATAATAATGCCCCTCAGACACCTTATCAGGCTTACCTGGGCAGGATCGATTTGTCTCCTGATGCGTATAAGTCATTGTCTAACCAGAAGAATCAGGAGTTCAATACGGCTTTTCCGGCAAGTCGCGGCAAAGAGCAGATTCAGGCCAATGTGATAAAAAAAATGCTCAATGAAATGCAGATACCTGATGCGGCTTTTTTAGAGGATAACAAAGCTTCAATTGCCTTAGGGGATGACGTTTTTGAAGAGGCGAGGATTAAAGGGAATGAGTTGTCAAAACTGCCGCGTCCCGAAGGGCGTGAGAAGCTGAAAACTGTGGCTGAAGAGATTGCCAAAAAACTTTACCAGGAACATTTGGGCGTCGCTCCAAAACCGGATCAGGTCGCAAGAGTTCAGGATATTTTAACCAAGCATTGGGAGCACGGCACGCGAAGGGCTCAGCTTAAGGAGTTTATTCAAGCCAACCATAGCGTAGGTGATGCGATTCACAAAATTCAGGACGGCCTGGAAACGGAAGTTAAAGTGAGAATTCCGGTGGCGTTTGATGACCCCTATAAAACGGGTGCTCCTATCACGGATGTTGAAGGGGATGTCTATCTTTTGAACCCTTTGAAGTATGAAGAGGTTACGATTAATGCGTCCAATCTCCAACAGGTCGATGATGATTTTACTTTCCCTGATAAGGCCGTTGCGGCTGGCCGCGAAGCCGAGCCGACTGTTAAGTCACGTTTTCTCTTTGAATCCATGTCGAGTTTCCTCGGCCCTGGAAGTTTGGGGGATTTTGAGCTCATTAGTGCGCCTCGTGAAGCTGGGCCTGATAATACCGGGAACGCTGTTCTTGAAACAGACAAGCTTGTGAAAGATGCCATTTCTCAGAAAACAGGTCTGACGCCTGACGAAGTGACTGCGAAGACCAAGCAGTTTTTTAATAACCGCAATTCAACGGCTGTTGATGCCCAGGCCCTGCAAAACCAATATGCAGAAATTTCAGAGATTACAGACAGTAAGGTCCGTGGTCTTAACGAATTTATTCGCGAGGAAGCACGTGTCTCATTCGGAACCAAGGTTCAGCGCCCGGCCGGATTGTCGCCGTTTTTTGAAAAAGGAATTGGACAGATTTCTAACGTTGCCGGCGGTTATATCAGCGGATCCTGGTTTTTACTGGCGTTCTTGGACAGTATCCGGATTATTGAGAGCGATTTTTCTGATTCCTGCTGGTCTGTAATCCGTCCGAATATTCCGGTGCCAACGGAAACATTCCCGCCCACTTTTGAACCGCATCCGAGTTTATATGAAGTCAGTGCAGTTCTTGTTGGGAAAAATGGGCCAAAAGTGAATGTGCGCGGCGAGCTTAAAGCCGTCGACGGCTTTTTACAAAAAGAATACCCGGGTGACCACGAATTTACGACCGCATCCTCCACAGGATTCCCTCCGGGGTATATTTCCATCGATAACCAGGGCCGCGTGTATGCGATTAACATGAACAGTACGGAGCTTTATGGCGGCAGGATTTTCCGGTACAAGCTGATCTCTCAGGACCCTCTTCCGGATAAGGCCATCCGTCCGTTTGCGATGGAGCGCGAGTTTGTCGGCGCGATCAACTACTTCAGTCAAATGATTCAACTTGCGCGGCCCGCACTGCCCATCACAATGACCGTGGGTCCGTCGAAAAAGTTTACGAATGCGCAGGGGCAGCAGGGTGACACGCAGGATTTGTTTGTCGCGAACCTGGATTTGAAGGACAGCAAGAAGCAGATTATGCGGATTCCTGTAAGCCAGATTGATACGATCCCCAATGTTTATGGCGAACTTGCCGGCGTGCCGGGCTCTCAGGGCAACAGACACAGACTTGTCGGACAAGTGCTGATTGATGACAGCAATTTGAAACTTACCGGCCCTTCGGATATGGAACTCGGCCCGGATCCCGCCTTTCCGGATGTTAAACAGACCGAAAACAGCGTTATTATGTTTTCTGATGAAGAAGTGATTTATGCCATTATTCATAATCCGGGCGACACGTTCGGTTTGAAAAAGATTATCGAGATCCCGGGGCACCGTTGGTCCGGGCTTGCCTTTGACAAGGTGGGTAATTTTTATTTCGCGGATTATTTAAAAGGAAGCGTCTATGCCTTGACCTGGCAAAAACTGCGGGAGCTTATTTCAGGGACAGTCATTATCAGTTCAGACGATGAATTAAAAACGAGCGGATTTGAAGTCGCGACCGGAATTGACGGACCGGGAGATATTGAGCTTGAAGCTGTTTCAGCTCATCCGGGAAGTGTGCTGCACGTGTCCACGTTTGCTGGGATCTTACCTATTACACTTCCGATTGTCGGGGTGGCATCCAGCTCAATCCGTGAAGTCCGTCTGGACCTTTTTAATACGGAAGTGGCCGGGAAGATTGATGGCGTCCATCACCACTTTTCGGTCACCCCTGCGCGTGACCAGCTTTTTAAGAAGAGCGTTGTTCTTCGGATCCGTTCTGTTGATGCGGGCGGACACGAATCCTGGAAAGAACAATCAGTCGCGCTGTCTGAAAACGGCGCCACGATACTGACAGAGCCTTTGGCATGACGCTAAAAAACAAACTCCTCAGCTTTTTTCTGCTAGTCGCATTTCTTGCTGGAAGCGGTGTTTCCACCGCTTGGGCCGTTGAAGTCAATCTGATTGGTGACACCAAACAGGCCGTGGCTACGGATCCGAACGGCAAGTACACCTTTACAAACATACCGCTTAGACGCAATTCGGTAAATCGCTTTACCGTATCGACGGGTGAAGGCTCTCAAAAGCAGAGCCGTGAAGTCAAGATTACCCAGATCAGCCTGAACTCCGTCGTTGTTTCAAAAATCAAGTCGGAACCGCTTTCTGTTCAGGAGATCGAAAAGCTCGTTAATGACGGTGTTATCCAACTGGATGATCCTGCGAATTTCAACGTCTCCAAGTTCGAAATCGTCCTGACGATTGGCCACGAGGAAATTCCGATCAGTATCCCTGTTGTGACAGGACTGCAGGAAGAGACCGGTTCAGAAGAGGTTCCTCCCCAGAGTGATCCGGGCAATGGCGGAAGTTCGTCAAAAATTCCCGATACAGAAATTATTGTTTTTGAAACTTTTCCTCCGGGGCCTCCCGGTGAACCGCCCCCGCCTCCCATACCGGGTGTTTTGATTATTGAAGGACGAATCAAGTCTCTTAAGGAGTTTTACAGCGTCCGACTTCTTTTAATGAATACCTCGGGAATTTTCACACTTCACGATGTCAGCTCTAACATCGAATTTCCTGATGGCGGGCTTTCGAAAACCCTGCCGCAGGACGGAATTGTCCAGTACGGAGACATTCTGCCAGGTGACGGCGAAGTTCCGGGACAGAAAGAGCGCGAGTTTATTATCCGCGGGGATGAGATTGGTGTTCGCGGGGTAAAGGTTAATTTCGGAGGGACCTTGATCGGCCCAGGAATTCCGGAGGATGAACCTATTCCATTCAACGGTTCGGCCGAAACCACTGTTGAAGTCAAGGGGCCGCCTGAGTTCCGGGTGCAGGTGATCCATCCGCCTGCTGTTGTGAAAGATGTCCCCTATGAACTTGTTGTGGACATCACGAACATAGGTGAAACACCCGCTCTTTATACAAGTTTCGAACTGGATGTCGGCGGCGGCGGTGAGCTTGTCGATTGCTCCATTGATTCTGGCGGGAATCCTGTCTGCTCGCCCATCAAGGGCAGCGCTGTCCGGAACATCGGTCATTTACTTCCGGGGCAAAATACGCGGCAAACCTTTAATATAAATCCCTTTGAAAGCGGCCCCATTACTTCATGCATGTCGATTGCGGATCAAAACATCGATCTCCAGGTTCTTGTCGGCGCGCTCGGCTGCATCAATGGCAAGAGACCTCCCAAGGTCGCCGTGCCGGATGGTGTTCCGACGGTATCTGTGTTGCCAACCGCGAATGCCTTTGGCGTAAGCATTGATTCGCCTGTCACGCTGTTTTTCAGCGAAAAGATGAACATTTCGACCATTACAACAGGCGCAGACGGAACGTTTAACGTTTTTGATGATGCGGGCGACATTGTTCCCGGAAAATTAACGTTCCTCGTTATTAACGATGCCACAGTCGCTATTTGGCAGGTGAACGACGGGATTACCAATCGTTTGAAAGGAAACACAACATTCAGAATTGTTGTTTCCCAGAATATTGCGGATTTACAGGGCGTTGCCTTGCCTGGGGAATGGGAAAGTGATTTCACCACTACAGATCCGACAAACGATACCACTCCGCCGGCTTTGACGCTTTCCGTTGAACCGCCTGTGAATCTTAATTATGTGATTCCCGGCCAGTTGATTCGCTTTAATGCCTATCCTTCAGATCAGGGAACGGGTGTCGCGCGCGTTGAGCTAAGAATGAAGGACACGGATGTTCCGAATTCGCTGTTTGCTCTTATTGATCAAAAGGTGATCTTTCCAACCACCAGCGGCCCCACTCTTTTTTCCGTTGATTCGTCCCAGCTTGTTCCAGGGCATACCTACCAGTTTAAGGCCACGGCTTTTGACAATGCAGGGAATAGTCAGGACGCAACCTTGCCTATTATTGTCGCGCCCTCAGCTGCGCCGCCCTCCATTGTGCTGCCCTCAGATCCTGCGAATCCTGTTTTGCAGGGCATTTCAGTAACCCTTATGCCGGATACCCTTTCACAAGGCGTTAAACAGGTTGATTACTTTCTTGATTCAGAGGCCAAGTCATTTAAGACAGTTACGTTGTCGCCTTTTTCAGCAACGCTTCCGACACTTGAACTGCCGCTGGGTGCGCACACGATACGGGCGGTCGCAACAGACGGACTTGGCCAAACAGGACAGGACACTTTTGGATTTATTCTTGCAAATAATCCCAGCGAGCCAGTCACGGGATTCGGAAATGCGGTCAGTGGAGCACAATTTATAAAGGGCGCCGTATTCAGTGTTCAAGGCAGCGCCACAGATCCGCTTGGCATTGCCAGTGTCGAATTTTTCCTGGATTCTCCTGCGGGCACGCCCATCGCAAAAAACGCAGTCCCTTTCAACCTTGATACAAAGGATCTTGCGCTTGGAGCACACCGGATTTACATCAAGGCCACAAATAAAGTTGGGGTCTCGAACGATCTGAATAAATCAACGTCGTATCTGGATTTTGAAGTGCTTCCGATCCCGGGGGCGGGCCCGCCGCCTGCGGCGCCCAGCGTCACTTCTATTTCATTTCCAGAAAACGGCCTAGTCACTGTGGTTGGAACCTCCGTGTCTGCCGCGCGAGTGGACATCTATAATCAGGAGCGTTTGTTTACACAAAGCGTTTTTGCAGATGCTGGAGGGGCATTTACGGCTGTTGTGGATGCCGCAGCAGGGGAGCACCTTCGCCTCACCGCTCTCAAGCTGAGCCTGTCGCAGCAATCGAGTGCGCCGACCGACGTGGTGGTGCCGCCTCCGCCCGTGCTTGATCACATTACCGCCAGCCCGGGGTCCCGGACCTTTACGGCCGTCAATCAAATTCAGGATATTCTCGTGACGGCTTTTTATGAAGGCGGCACTTCCAAGGATGTGACTTCTCAAGCTGTTTTCAGTTCAAATAACACTTCGGTAGCCACGGTCAATGCCGATGGCCGGGTCGTTAACATTGGCAACGGAACCGCCGTCATTACCGTTTCTTTTGGCGGAAAAACTACGCAAGTGAATATCACGGTCAACATTGTGACCTTGACTGGAATCAGTATCACGCCGGATTCCTTTAAGCTCATTGGTCTTGCGAAAACCCGCACCTTGGTTGTGAATGGTTCCTATTCTAATGGAACCACCGCGCCGCTGGATCTGTCTAACGTGGTGTTGTCCTCAACGAATCCCTCGGTGGCGTTTGTCTCGCCCTCGGGGGTTGTGACTTCCGCGGCTTACGGCAACGCCGTGATTTCCGCGACTATCAGCGGTTTTGCGCCGGCGCAAAGCTCTGTGACTGTTGAGCCGATTGCCCCCACGGGAATCAGCCTTGCGCCAAACGTAATCCTGTTTACCGAGGAAGACGAAACACGCCAGCTTGTGGTAACGGTTCACCTGAATGATGGGAACTCCGAGGCCCCGAGCGGCACCGTGCTCTATAGTTCGGGCGACACGGGGATTGCAACTGTGAGCGCGTCAGGTCTTGTGACCGCGGTGGCCAATGGCGATGTTACCATTCAAGTGACTTACGCGGGCTTCACAGAAAATGTGACCGTGACCGTGGATATCCCGCCGCCTGGCAACCCGCCGCCTGTGATTACGGCCCTCGACCGCCTGCGCGCGGGAGAAGGCGATATCTTTGTCATCCGAGGAACCTATTTTGCTGCGATCCCCGGTGAAAACCTTGTGAAAGTCAACGGGCTTCAAGCGGAAGTCCAGTCTGCAAGGACCGATGAACTGACCGTGGTGGTTCCTAACGGGGCTACGACCGGCCTGGTCACGGTGGAAGTAAGCGGTAAGGAAAGCAACGGTGTCACGCTTGGTATTTACGGCAGAAGGGCTGTCGCGTCTTTGATTACGCTGGCGCTTGACATGGCCGCCTCACCGGGACAAAAACTCAATTTACCGGGACCTGTGATTGATTTCCGGGCAG
The DNA here is from genome assembly GCA_964434115.1 of uncultured bacterium. Classification (GTDB taxonomy): domain Bacteria; phylum Omnitrophota; class Omnitrophia; order Omnitrophales; family Aquincolibacteriaceae; genus ZLKRG04. The sequence continues at coordinate 251,620 of CAYSSX010000001.1, read as the reverse complement.
GGGACAAAGTTTATCTCTCGAGCGCGCCGGATCTTCTGGCCCCTCTCAGTTTCGAAGGAGTTCTTCGTGCCAAAATCGACGGCGGTTCCTTTTTTACGGTTTCACCCTCGGCGAATGCCGTTGACCTCAGTGCCCAATTTACGCCGGGCAATCACACCGTGACCCTTGAACTCGGGGAATCCGCGGGGAAATTCGTCACGTCCGCGATTTATGTCTCGTACGGGCCGTCCGGAACCGGGAGTCTCGCGGGACAGCGAAGCGTACTGGCGAACGGCCAAAGCCGTCCTGTCGCTGTAACCTTTTTAAATTTGAAAGATGCCTCTAATAATCCTCTGCCGGACGGGACCCATGTTCTGGTCTCTGCATCCTCGGCTTGCTTTCGTGACCCTGTCACCAACGGCTGTATTCCTTCACACGGCGGATCCATCAGCAATGGCACCCCATCTCCGGACGGTTATGGTCTGATGGCTTTTACAGTTAAAGGAGGCCGCATTGATGTCCTTTATGAACCGTCTAGCGCGCCGCCTCTCCGATCACGCGAACTTAAAACAGCTTCTGTTTTTGTACTGCCGTCGAATACCAACGACAACCGCACAAGCGACCGGGCCATTGCCTTGACCACCGTAACCCTGACGGCGATGGATACCGTGGGCACCACGCGCAGCCAGTCTTCAACCGTTGCGGATGGCTTGGAAAAAGTCCTCAATATTACCTTCTCAAATGCCCGCGACACGGACGGGCAGCTTGTCCCCGACGGCGCTCCATTTCTTGTGACTGTGGAAGCGCCTTGCTTTCGTGATCCCGACACTAACAACTGCGTCCCTTCAGCAGGCGGATCTATTTTGTCAGGCGATGCCTCACCGGATGGTTACGGGCTTCGCAGGCATTTTATTTCAGGCGGCCAGGCGACCGTACAATACAGCCCGGGCGGTGTTCTTTTGGCTTATCCCGACAGCGCCATTGCGAACATTCAGTTTCTTCCTTCTTTAGCCGGCGGGCAGAGGATTGGGGACCAGGCTTTCCAGCTTACCCCCATCACGCTTTCCTCCGCGCGTTCACCGACGGTGAGCGCGCCATCGTCTGTTTTTGCAGACACGGGAGATAACCGCGTGGTTGTCACCTTCAGCAACTTTTCGGATTCGCTGGGCAACCCTATTCCTGACGGCACAAAACTTGTTGTGACCGCTCAATCCCCTTGTTTTCGTGATCCGGATGACAACACCTGCGTACCTTCCGTGGGCGGCCAAATTATAAGCGGCGATGACTCACCCGATGGTTTTGGCCTTAAAACACATACCGTGCAGAACCGCCAGATTGAAGTGACTTACAGCGCGATCGGCGTTGGGATGCAAAGTTTTCAAGCGGCTTTGGTAAGCGTTCAAGTGCTGCCCGCCAAGCCGAATGGGCAGCGAATTGGGGACCGGGCCATTGCCTTGGCGAAATTTACGGCTACGGGCTATCATAATGCTGCGGCTTCCGCCAATCCTGCGGCGGTCGTTGCAGACGGTTTGTCGAAATCCGTGACGGTGACTATTTCCAATATCCGTGACACCCAGGGAAATGTGGTGCCTGACGGAGCCATTGTTCTCCTGACCGCCTCGGAAGTTTGTTTCCGTCATCCGGATGACAACACCTGCGTGGGTTCCAGGGGCGGGGATATTGTGAGCGGCACTGCATCTCCGGATGGTTATGGACTGCGGGCTCATGTCGTCAATGGCGGACAGGTGACGGCAACCTATGATCCAGCCAGTGTCGCGCTGGCTTTCCCGGATGTCAAAGTAGCAAATATTCAGGTGCTTCCCGGAAAGCCCAATTTCTCGCGTCTTGGCGACCGCGCTTTTGTTTTGGTGCCGGTCACGCTTTCTTCTCTGCAGCAGGCATCCGTGAATGTGGTGCCGCCCTCAGTTTTAGGAAATAACGCGCCCAATCTCAGTCAGATTACCTTAAGCAGCATTAAGGACGCTCTAGGCAATTCAGTTCCGAATGGAACCAAGATTGTGGTCACGGCGCTGGCAAACTGTTTGCGTGACCCTGTGACCAACAACTGCGTTGGCTCAGCAGGCGGCACTATTACCAGCGGAACGCCTTCTCCAGATGGTCTTGGACTTCAAGTTCACACCATCACAGGCGGGAGCTCTTCCATCACTTACAGTTCAGAGCCGATTGCTTTGGAGGCTCGTCAAGCTACGGTCGCCAATGTTCAGGTGCTCCCGGCCCAGCCTAACGGCAGCCGTGTAGGTAACCGCGCTTTTACGGTCATTCCTGTGACGATTGCCGGGTATCAATCTGTCGATGTCTCAGGGCCGGGCCAGATAGCGCCTAATGCAACAGCTTCGTATGTGCTTTCCAATTTCCGTGATACCTCCGGAAATCCGATCGCGGACGGAAACAAAATTGTGGTGACGCCTTTGGCAAACTGCTTGCGCGACCCGGATACCGGGAATTGTGTCGGCTCGTCGGGCGGCACGATCATCAACGGTACGGCTTCACCGGACGGACTTGGGTTGAAATCCTTTACTATCACGGGTGGTCAGGTCACTGTGCAGTTTCAAGCGCCGGCATCCCCGGGAACTTCGGTTTTGCAGATTCTTCCCGCGCGTCCCAATGACTCCCGTATCGGAAATTACTCATTTACCTTGAAATCAGTATCCATACAGCCGGCAGGGGGTTGAAGATCATGCGGATATTTCTGCCTCTTATGCTTTTTACGGCCTTGGCTTCTCCGCTTGTTTATGCGGATCAAGTGAAGGTTTCGGACGCGCAGATTATTGCCGTAGGGGAAAAAGATTTTATTCTCCGCATCAGTTCGAGCGGTCCGCAGGCCTTTGATTTGATCAAGCAGCCTTCGAAACCTCAGGAAGTTTTGATCCGCCTGTATCAGGCGAAACTGGGTGAGGCGGAACCCTTAGGCGCAACCCCTTTTGGTTCTGTCACCATGACGCAGACCACACCCAAACAGGTCGAAATAAAAATCGCCTTAAAAGATCCCGCCTTCCGTCCGCAGGTCAAACAGGGAGACAGTCCCAATACCGTTGAAGCCCGTTTAACCTGGGCGCCGGATGTTACGCCCCCCGTGATCAGCGCTGTAAAATCAGCGAGCATTACGACCACAGGCGCGGCCTTGACCTGGACTACGGATGAAGCTTCGTCAACTCAAGCGCTTTACGGAACCGCTCAACCAGAGACTCAGTCCAGCGCTTTGGACAAAGCCCCAGTGACAAGCCACAAAGTGGTGCTGACCGGTTTGACACCTGGAAAAACCTATTACTTCCGTGTTCGCTCCGCGGATGCGGCCGGGAACACGACGACTTCAAACTCAGCGGTTTTTACGACCACCGCAGCGGCCTTTAAAGAAACCGGCGGCCAGGTTGTCATCGAGGCCGAACACTTTGATGGGAATGTTTCACGGGCCGGCAAAAACTGGACACTTCAGACTTCCCAGGTGGGGTATGCGGGCAGCGGTTTCATGACCGCAGCACCAAACAACAACGGCATGATTGATACGGGTTACGTCACCACAAGCCCTGAACTGGTTTACAACATTAACTTTGCCGCCACGGGAACCTATTATGTATGGCTGCGCGGACGCGGACCTACGGGAAGTGATGATTCCGCGCACGCGGGTCTGAATAAGGCAGGGCCTTCAACTTCCGACAAAATTACAGGGTTCACAACCGCGTGGGCCTGGAGCCGCGCTACTGTGGATGGACCCGCCGCTTCCTTAGTCGTCACAAAAACCGGACTGCAGACTTTTCACCTCTGGATGCGTGAAGACGGTTTTCAGGTCGACAGAATCATTCTCCGCACCAACAACTCCGCAACGGCTCCGGCTGGGCCGGGTCCCGCTGAAAGCTCCCGCACCGCTTAATTTCAAAACGCTTGATTCTTTCTGACATTCCGCAGGTGTAGTGAAAATTTTAAAGGATTGTTTTGGAAAAGCGGCCTTGCTAGAATGCCACCACTTGACGCTAAAAGTCGTTTTTTAAATACTTGCTGTAACTTCAATAAATTGAATAACTTATGGATACTCCTAAAAAAAACATCCCGGAAGACGCCGCGCCTCTAAAGGTCAATATCAAGACCTTTGGCTGCCAGATGAACATGTATGACAGCGAAGTGGCCGGAGGTTTGCTTCAGCATAAAGGCTACAAAATTCTCCAGGAAGACTTCACAAAAGACGTGCAGGATGACAGCAAAGTTCCGAATGCGGACATTGTGCTGATGAACACCTGCTCGGTGCGTGAGCATGCTGAAGAGCGCGTCTACGGCCGTTTGGGCATGCTCGGGAAAGCCAAGGAAACCAATCCTGATTTAATTGTGGGGCTCATGGGCTGCATGGTGGAAGAGCACAAGAATAAACTCTTCAAACGTTTTCCGCAGCTTGATCTCATGGTAGGCACCCGCAACATTTCCGATTTACCGCGTTTGATCGAAGAAGTCCGCCGTTCACGCAAGCAGGTTGCGCAAATCAAGCAGGATGGCATCTCCATTGAATACACGGACCAGATCCGCAGGGAAGGGAAATTTCACGCCTGGCTTCCCATTATGACCGGCTGTAATAAGGTCTGCACTTTTTGCATTGTTCCCATCACGCGTGGCAGTGAAGTGTCTATGCCGGCCCGGGAAGTGTACCGCGAAGCCTCGCGCCTTGTGAGCGAAGGCGTGAAGTGGATTACGCTTTTGGGGCAGAATGTGAACAGCTACAACGGCACGGACCCCGTGGAGGATTTACAAAGCACGGACACGGCGCCTGCGCGGAAAGTGACTTTCCCCGAGCTTCTCGACATGCTCTGTGAAATTGAGGGGCTTGAAGGCCTTTCCTTTACAACGTCCCATCCGCACGATGCCACGCCTGAACTTTACGCGGTGATCGCAAAGAATCCGAAAATCTCACGCCGCTTTCATTTGCCGCTCCAGGCCGGTTCTGACCGCATGCTGAAGCGCATGAAACGTCTGCACACGTTCGCGGATTTTAAGGAAAAGATCCGATTGATGCGGGAGATGATTCCAGGGATCTCGATCACCACGGATATTATCGCGGGCTTTAGCGGCGAAACCGAAGAAGACCATAAAGCCACCTGCCAGGCGCTTGAGGAGCTGCGTTTCGACGGCGCCTATATTTATAAGTACTCGGTCCGGCCCGGCACTCCTGCGGCGAAACTGGAAGATGATGTGCCGCTTGAGGTCAAAGAAAGACGCAATCAGGAACTCCTCGTGATTCAAAAGAAAATCGAGAAGGAAAACAACGAAGCCTGGCTGGGCCGCGAAGTGGAAGTGTTTGCGGAAAATCCCAGCACCAAAGACAAAAGCCTTTTGGTGGGCCGTACCCTGCACGAAAAAAAGGTGGTCTTTGCCGGGGAGACGTCCTGGATCGGCAGTTTCCGGAAAGTCCGCCTGCAATCCCTGACGCATGAAACCTTTTCAGGCAAGCCTCTTTAAAACCCCTTACAGCTCTTCCCGGTAAACCACCACGCGGTTCTTGCCCTCATGTTTTGCTTTATATAAGGCCTGATCGGCCTGCAGAATAAGCGCCTCGGGACTTTGCGCCGAGTCACGCAAGAAAGTGACTCCGGCGCTAAAACTCACCGGGATCATTTTCCCCAGACACATCAGGGGGCGGGCTACGAATTTTTCACGGAGCCGTTCAAGCACAGCCTCAATGTCCGCTTCAAATTCGGCCCGGGTGGGAATGCGCTGGGGATCCCGGGAAGTTTTCTTGAGAATCATGAGAAATTCTTCACCGCCGTAGCGGAAGGCGTGATCGGTTTCGCGGATGCCGGCCCGGATCATGGACGCGGCGGTGCGGATCACTTGATCGCCCGCGAGATGGCCGAAGTGATCGTTGATCATTTTAAAGTCGTCAATATCCACCATGGCAATGGCAAAATCAAAGGCCGGGTCGTTGTTCCGGGATTTGGCGAGCATGTCCTGAAGACGGTCCAGCATGGTCGCCCGGTTGAGAAGCCCGGTCAAGGGATCGGAAAAGGAATTGGCCCAGTATTCTTCCTTCTCAATTTCAATGCTCAGGTTGTTGGCCAGGGTTTGAAGAAACACAATGTCTTCGTCTGAATAAGGGACTCCGGATTCCTTGGGCCCGATCATGAGATAACCCGCGAGACGCTCCTGGGTTTCGATTTTGAAACAGACTTCGGCGTGATGAAGCAGCAGTTCGTGAAGGATGGCTTCGGATTCCTGAGTCACTTGTTCACGGAGCTTTTCAACGGTGATCCAGCGGTGCGCCCGCCGGCCGCGAAGGGTTTCCCCGCGTTCCTCCAGAAACCAGCGGATCAGGGGATTCGTGTCCGGAAGACTGATCAGACGCGGCGGGATTTTATGACGCCCCTCGGACACTTCCACGGAAAAGGTCTTGCTCTGATTGTTGTAAAGAGCGATCGAAACCTGGGTGGGTTTTAAATGCAGCTGAAGGTAGCGGCAAACCCACTGCATGAATTTTTCACTGCGGGAATACCGGATCATCCGCTGGCTGGCGTAGGCTAGAAAACCTTCATGGTTGAGTTCCAGTGACATTCCCCACCTCTAATTTCAACCATAACGAACAATTCCAACAAAAACAAATTCTCTTTTATGCTAAAATTCAGTCTTCTTTTGACGCCGTAAAAAGAGTCTCTGAGGGTTGTTTTCCCCTCAGCGCAGGCTTACCCGGGAGCTTTAAAAACAGTCCTTATGACACAAACTTTTTCAGTCCAGCAAACACGGGAATTAGAAAAAAGGGCGATTGAAGAGCTCCGTATTCCAGCAGTGGTTCTTATGGAAAGAGCGGGGCAGGGGCTGGCGGATCTCACGGCAGAACTTCTTCCCCAAGGCCGGGTGGGCATTCTTTCCGGCAAAGGCAATAACGGCGGGGATGGTCTTGCCGCGGCGCGCTTTCTAGCCGGGCGGGGGTATGCCCTTGAAATACTTCTTCTAGAAAAAGCGGAATTTCTTAAGGAGGAATCCCAAGCGCAGGTTGACGCCTTGCTGAAAGCCGGGATAAAAATCCGCATTCTGGAACCCGCTGAAGTTCCGGGAGCGGTCCGCGCTGCTTTTAAGAACTGTTCAGGAATCATCGACGCGGTTTTTGGCATAGGGCTTTCTAAAAATCTGGTTTCTCCTTGGCTGGATATTGTCACCGCAGTGAATGAATCCGGGAAAAAAGTGATCAGCGCTGATGTTCCTTCCGGCTTGAACGCGGATACCGGTGAAGTCATGGGGGCAGCCGTCAAGGCTTCGGCCACCGCTGTTTTTGGAACCCTGAAACACGGTTTGACGATTGGACGGGGACCGGAATTGGCCGGCGAAATCCGGATGATTGACATCGGACTGCCTAAATAAAGCTGCTTCAGATTTTTATTTATAAGTCGTAATCCTTTGCGGAAAAACGCGGCTTGCCGAAAAGTTTCTCCAAAAGCCGTGGTCTTTCTTGACACACTGGGGTGTTTTTGATAGAAGAGCCAAATTGATCCCCCTAAAAATCTTTTCCCCGCCCTAAATTAGGACAAGGTTTATGGTTGATATCGCAAGAAAAAGACTCCCGGAATGGCTGAGACGTTCGCTTCCCGAACGTTCTGCGGAAAGCACGCATGGCATTCTGGAAAAAAACAAACTCAACACGGTCTGTGAATCGGCTTTATGTCCGAATCGCGCGGAGTGTTACGCGCACAACACCGCGACTTTTATGATCCTGGGGGATGTCTGCACCCGAAGCTGCGGATTCTGCGCCATCAAAACCGGACGGGGCTTGACCGTTGAAACAGACGAACCGGAACGCGTGGCTTCCGCAGCGGCGGAAATGGGACTTCGCTATGTGGTGATTACCTCGGTCGCCCGTGATGACCTTAAAGATGAAGGCGCGGAGCATTTTGCCCAAACCATCCGTGCCGTAAAAGCGAAAATCCCCGGCGTTAAAATTGAAGTGCTGACCCCGGACTTTCACGCCCGCCCGGAACTGATCGCGCAAGTCGTCGAGGCAGGGCCGGATGTTTTCAATCACAATCTTGAATCCGTGCGCCGCCTTCAGAAATTGATTCGTCCGCAGGCCCGTTACGAGAGATCGCTTGAAGTCCTGAAAATCGCAAAATCCATTTCGGCAAATGTATTGACCAAGAGCGGCTTGATGCTGGGGCTGGGGGAAACGCGTGAGGAAATTCTGGAAGCGGCCCGCGATCTTCGGACTTACGGCTGTGAAATTCTGACTTTGGGCCAATACCTGCCCCCGACAAAAGATCATTTACCTCTTCAGGAGTATATAGCTCCGGAAACCTTTAATTCACTGGCCGCGGAACTTAAGCCTTACGGCTTTCGCGATGTGTTCGCTGGACCGTATGTGCGCAGTTCCTATCATGCCGGTGAAACATTTCTTAATGCGAAACCGATGGAGGAAGTGCGTCATGGTTGAAGTCCCTTTGGAAGGTCTGGCTCGTAATGTTGAAGAAGCCACGGTAAAAGTCTGGTATGTGGAAGAAGGCGACCCGGTTCAGGAAGGTGATGACCTTGTCGAGCTTTCCACGGAAGAAGGCGTCTTGATGATTCATGCCCCAAGTTCCGGCATTCTGGCTGAGGTTTATTACGATGAAGGGGAAGTGGTTGCCAAAGGCGAACTGCTCTGCTGTATCGACGATGAACTCGGCGAGGATGATGAAGAAGAAGCGGCCGAGGAGTAATCCTCTGTCCTCGCGCAAACTCTCTTCCGCTTCGCGTTTGAACGCGTCTCCCGCGAAACTTCCGATCGGTGTTTTTGATTCAGGGCTTGGCGGCCTCACGATTGTGCGTGAAATGCGCCGCCTTTTACCGCATGAATCGATTTATTATTTCGGGGACATCGCCCGCCTTCCTTACGGCACCAAGTCAAAAGAGCAAATCCTCCGCTTTTCCGTTGAGAACACGCAGTTTTTGATGAAGCGGGGAATCAAAGCGCTTGTCATTGCCTGTAATTCATCCGCCAGCGCGGCGTATGATTTTCTCCGCCGCACCTCCGACCTTCCTGTGGTGGATGTGATTTCACCCGCTGTTGAAGAAGCCCTGAGCGTGACCGTGTCCGGGAAAATCGGCGTGATCGGAACGCAGGCCACGGTGGACAGTGAAGCTTACAAAAAAGCCCTGACTAAAAAAAATCCCGGTTTGAAAGTCCAAAGCATTGCCTGCCCGCTTTTTGTCCCGATTGTGGAAGAGGGGTCGGTTCCCGTTGAAATTCAGCGGGGGATGATGAACCATTATTTAAGCCCCTTGAAAAAAGCCCGCATTGATACCCTGATTCTCGGCTGCACCCACTACCCGATGCTGAAACCCGCGCTCCAGGCTTATTTTGGGAAAGGGGTCACGCTTGTGGATTCGGCCAAACCCTGCGTTTTAAAGCTGATGGCGCATCTTGAAAAAGAGAATCTTTACACCCCGCGCAAAACCCAAGGGCATCTGGACGTCTTTGTCAGCGATCTGCCCCGCAATTTCACCCGTTTAGGAGAAAATTTCCTCCGGGAAAAGCTGCGTAAGGTCCAGGTCATCCGCTAATTTCCAGCCTTCTTTTTTCCCTGCAAATCCTGTACAATACCGCCCCATGTCCCAGGAAACCCAAAAACCCAAAGCCGTCTGCCTCTTTTCCGGAGGCCTTGATTCAGCCACGGTACTCTACAGCGCACTCCGCGAAGGTTACGACGTCACGGCTTTGACCGTTCATTACGGGCAAAAACACGAACGTGAATTGGCGAGCGCCCGCGCGATTCTGCAACCCCTTGGCATTAAACATCACGTGACTTCCATTGAACTCCCGTGGGGCGGAAGCTCTCTGCTGGACCGCCGCGCCGCGGTTCCGCAAGGCCGTGCGGAAGAAGTGATGTCTTCTGAAATCCCTTCCACCTATGTCCCGGCGAGAAACACCATTTTTCTTTCCCTGGCCGGTTCGCTGGCTGAAGCCATTGAAGCCGAAGCCATTTTCATCGGTGCCAACGCCATTGACTACAGCGGGTATCCGGATTGCCGCCCTGAGTTTTTGCATGCCATGGCCGCTGTTCTGGAACGAGGGACCAAGGCCGGTGTTTCGGGCCGCAGGATCCGGATTGAAGCGCCTCTGGTAAGGCTCAGTAAAAAAACCATAGTCCAGCTGGCGCACGCGCTCAAGGTTCCGCTTGAAAAAACATGGTCCTGCTATCTGGGTGGAGAACGCCCGTGCGGCACCTGCGACTCATGCCTCCTGCGAAAGAAAGGATTTGAGGAAGCCGGTCTTTCCGACCCGGCCCTTTCTTATGAAGTTTCCTCCTACCGCTGAAAAGGCCCGCGTTTCCGAAATTTTTTCTTCCCTCCAAGGCGAGGGGACTCATGCCGGAGAACGCCATCTATTTATTCGCTTTGAGGAATGTCACATTCACTGCAAGTACTGCGATGAACTTGGCAAACCCGGGTATGAAAAGGAACTGGGTGTGCTGGTTCGTGAAGTCCTTGACCTTGAAGCGCAGGAAGGACCGCACCGCTTTGTCAGCTACACAGGCGGCGAGCCTTTGATCTATTTGCGTTTTCTGAAACCCCTGATGACGGCACTCCGCGCGCAAGGGTTTAAAAACTATCTGGAAACCGACGGCATTCTTGCGCCCGCGCTGGAGCAAGTCCTGGATCTTTGTGACTGCATTGCCATGGACATGAAGCCCTCCAGTGTGACGGGTGAGAAAAGTTTCGAACTAGAGCACGAACAGTTTTTAAAAATCGCCAAGGTCAAAGAGACGTTTGTGAAGATCGTACTCTCCAAAGAAATTTTAATTCCAGAATTCGAATCACTGATTTCAATTGTGGCCCGCACTGCCCCGGAAACACCTGTGATCCTTCAGCCGCTTTCCGGAACCTGTGAGGGGCACGAGGATGCCGATTTAATGAAATTGCTGGGAGAGCTTCAAACCCTGGCCTTGCGCCAGATCAAGGACGTGCGCATTCTGCCGCGTCTTCATCGAATTCTTAAAATCCGATAGGGGGTTTTTCGTGCGTGTTGACGGCCGTAAAGCGGGGCAGCTTCGCCCTGTAAAAATCAAAAGAAATTATCTTAAGTTTGCTTTGGGTTCCTGCCTTGTCGAAATGGGCAACACCAAGGTGCTTTGCACCGCGAGCCTTCAGGACAAGGCCCCGCCTTTCTTAAAAGGAACGGGCAAGGGCTGGCTGACCGCGGAATACGGTATGCTGCCGGCTTCCTGCAACGAACGCATTCAGCGTGAATCCAGCAAGGGGAAGCCCTCCGGAAGAACGCAGGAAATCCAGCGCCTCATCGGCCGCAGCCTTCGTTCGGTCGTGGATCTCCAGAAACTCGGTGAACGCACGCTTTTTATTGACGCGGATGTGATTCAAGGCGATGGCGGAACGCGCACAGCCGCGATCACGGGCGCCTACGTGGCGGTTTCCGATGCAATCAAGAAAATGATGAAGCAGGGGCTGCTTAAAGAAAATCCCATTCTTCATCCCGTGGCCGCAGTGAGTGTGGGCGTGGTGAACGGGGAAGCGCTTCTTGATCTTTGTTATCAGGAAGATTCGAAAGCCGAAGTGGATATGAACGTGGTGATGACCGGTTCCGGCGCCTTTGTCGAAGTCCAGGGAACCGCGGAAGGAAAAGCCTTTACGAAAAAAGAAATGGATACGCTTGTGGGGCTCGCGGAAAAAGGAATCCGTGAACTTCTGCTTCATCAGAAAAAGGCCTTGAAGCTTTCATGACCGGACGACCCAAGCTTTTAGTGGCCTCCACGAACCGTAAAAAACTTGCCGAACTACAAGAGCTTCTGGCGGATTTTAACTTTGAGTTTTTACTTCTCAAAGACTTTCAGACCACGGAAGTTGAGGAAACCGGCAAGACCTTTGAAGAGAATGCTTCTTTAAAGGCTTTGGGGTATGCCGCGCAAACCGGCATTCTGACGCTGGCGGAAGATTCCGGTCTTTCCTGTGACGCTCTGGAGGGTTCTCCCGGTGTTTATTCCGCGCGCTTTTCCGGTGAAGGGGCGACCGATGAAAGCAACAACGCCAAACTGCTCCGCTTGCTTGGCAATATGCCGGACAATTGCCGGAGTGCGCATTACACTTCCGTGGTTGCCATCGCGGAACCGGGTCGTGTTTTAAAGCTTATGCGCGGGGAAGTGCACGGAGTGATTATCCGTGAACCTAGAGGGAACGGCGGTTTTGGCTACGACCCGCTGTTTTTTTATCCGCCCTTTGGCAAGACCTTCGGGGAAGTGACCCCGGAAATGAAGCATTCGGTTTCTCACCGTGCCCAAGCCCTAAAACAAGTGAAGAGTTTTTTTCAGGAATACCTTGCCGGACAAAAACGGTAACGTGCTGAAACCGGGAAATATTGAAGGGAAGGAATAGATGGTGGGCGGTACAGGACTCGAACCTGTGACCCCTACCATGTCAAGGTAGTGCTCTAACCAACTGAGCTAACCGCCCATCTGAAGAGGGGACACTATAATCGCAGGGCGCGCTTTTTTCAACGAGAATTTTCCCCGCAAGCCCTTTCAGGCCTCTCATTTAGCGTTCAAGTTCTCGGTCTTGGAGCCGATTTTTGTTAATCAGTTCTAACCTCTGATTATAAAAAGGGTTGAAATTATTTTTAGCTTATGGTATTCGATACCGATCAAAAAAGGAGATTTACATGGGAAGAGATTGGAAAAAGAGAATTAAAAGACAGCGGAGAGATGCTCGTATTGACCGCAAGAAAAAGGCGGGCCGGAAGTCGAAATAACCGGTCCCGCATCCTCGCTTTATCTGCGTGCTGACCCACACTGACTTAAATCATGAAAACTAAAGACCCCGAAGCTCTTGATTGTTTAAGGCATTCCGCAGCCCATATTCTGGCACAGGCTGTTTTAAAGCTCTATCCTGAAACCAAGCTGACCATTGGGCCTGCTATTAAGGAAGGGTTCTATTACGACCTTGATAGGGCGGAGCCATTTACAGAAGAAGATTTAGTTCGTCTTGAAAAGGAAATGGCCAGAATTGTTGACGAAGCCCAGACCTTTGAGCAGCGTCCGATTTCCAAACAGGATGCCCGGGCACTCTTTGAATCTTTGAAGCAGCCTTACAAACTTGAAATGCTTGAGGCTTTACAGGACGGGGACATCACCATAGTCACCAATGGGCCGTTTACGGACTTATGCGAGGGCGGCCATATTCACAGCACGAAGGAAGTCAAAGCGTTCAAACTTTTGACTGTGGCGGGTGCTTATTGGCGCGGGGATGAAAAAAACAAGATGCTACAGCGCATCTACGGCACTGCGTTTTTTACGAAAGAAGAGCTCGACGCGCATTTGACCCGCCTTGAAGAAGCCAAGAAACGCGATCACCGGAAACTCGGAAAGCAGCTGGATCTTTTCAGCTTTCATGATGAATCGCCGGCCATGGTTTTCTTTCACGCCAAAGGCTTCTTTTTATTTAACACTCTTATTGAGCACCTGCGTCAAAAACTGCGTACCCGCGGTTACGAAGAAGTCCAGGCGCCCACGGTGTTGACCGACGACCTTTGGAAAAAGAGCGGCCACTACGATAACTTTCACGACAATATGTATTTCACCAAAGCGGAAAACCGTGAATACGCGGTGAAGCCGATGAATTGTCCGGGGCACGCGCTCATTTATCAAACCCATCAGCATTCTTACCGCGACCTGCCCCTTCGGATCGCGGAGTTTGGAAAAGTCCACCGGTACGAACGCTCCGGCGTCACTCACGGCCTCATGCGTGTCCGCGCCTTTACGCAGGACGATGCCCACCATTTTTGCACGGAAGACCAGCTGCAAAGTGAAATTGAAGCCTTGATTGATTTCACGCACGAGGTTTATCAGACTTTCGGATTTGCAGACTATAAGGTCGCTGTTTCAACCCGTCCGCCGCTTTCCATGGGTTCCGAGGAAGTTTGGAATAAGGCCACTGAAGCCTTGAAGCAGGCGCTCACCAACAAAGGCATTGCTTTTGATGTTCATGATGGTGAGGGGGCTTTTTATGGCCCCAAAATTGAATTCGTGATTTTTGACAGCATTGGCCGGGAATGGCAGTGCGGAACCATCCAGGTAGACTTTTCCATGCCCGAACGTTTCGGCCTTGAATACATTGCCGCGGACGGAACCCGGAAGCGTCCCGTCATGGTGCATCGCGCCATTTACGGTTCCATTGAGCGGTTCCTCGGAATATTAATTGAACATTATGCCGGCGCTTTTCCTTTATGGCTGAGTCCGGTGCAGGCAAAAATCCTCACCATTTCAGAAAATCAGATTTCCGCGGGCAAGGAACTGGCCGCCCGTTTAAGAGCGGCAGGACTCCGGGTGGAAGAAGATTACCGGTCAGAAAAGATCGGTTATAAGGTCCGCGAGGCGGAAACTGAAAAGGTGCCTTATTCCCTGGTTTTGGGGGATAAGGAAGTCCAGTCCGGCCAGGTCGCTGTCCGCGCCCGCGGACGTAAGGATCTCGGACTTATGACCCCTGAGGCTTTTACGGCCCGGGTGCAGGAAGAGGTTTTAAAGCTTCAATAAAAAGGGTGTTTTCATATCCCGCGGGATGTGTTAGCATTTCGCGCTAAAGAGAGACCAGCCAAGGAGGGGAATTGGACAAGACGAGTAAAAAAGTAAGGGCCAACGAACAAATCAGAGTACCTGAAATTAGATTGATTGGCGCGGATGGTTCCCAGCTTGGGATCGTGCAGACGCGTGACGGCCTGCGGATGGCGCAAGAGCAGGGATTGGATCTTGTCGAAGTGGCTGCGACCGTAAGACCTCCGGTTTGCAGGCTCATGGATCTTGGTAAGTATATATATTCCCTTAGCAAAAAAGAAAAGGAAGCCCGCAAAAAGCAGAAGGTGATCCGCGTCAAGGAAGTCAAGATGACGCCCAAGATTGAGGATCATGACTTCGATACCAAGCTTAATAATGCGCGGAAATTCCTCGAACGCGGCGATAAAGTCAAGCTGACGGTTTTTTTCCGCGGACGTGAAATTACTCACCGTGAGCTCGGGGACCGCCTGATTCAGCGGTTCATTGAACAAACCTCCGACATCGGAGAAGTGGAACGCAACGACGGCCTTGAGGGCAATGCGATCCATATGTACTTTACAGCGAAGCCGGCGGCAGGCAAAAAACCGGTTTTGAAAACATCGGAAAAAGAAGGGCTTGAAGATGCCAAAACTGAAAACGAATAAATCGGTCAGAAAGCGTTTTAAGGTTACAAAGAACGGTAAGGTATTGGCGCCCAAGTCAAAACGCCGCCACATGATGGCGGACCGTTCGCAGAAAATGAAACGTCAGTCACGCGGCTGGCACCTGGTGGACAAGAGTGATGCTCACCGGGTCAAGAAATCCTTGCCCTACGGGTAAATCAGAGTTGAAAGGAGTTTTTCATGCCAAGAGCCACGAATAACCCCGCTTCAAGAGCGCGGCGTAAAAAAGTCTTAAAAAGAGCCAAAGGTTTTGTCGGCGGCCGGAGAAAGCTGTTCCGGACGGCGAAAGAAACCGTGATGCGCGCCATGCGTTACGCCACACGCGACCGCCGCGTGCGCAAACGCGAATTCCGCCAGCTGTGGACCATTCGCATCAATGCGGGCTGCCGTGAACTCGGTGTCAGCTATTCTCGTTTTATCAATGCGCTTAAGAAGCAGAATGTGACGCTTGACCGCAAATCCTTGTCGGAACTTGCGGTTCGCGATGCCGCGGCTTTCAAGGCCGTTGTCCAGCTTGTTATGGGCAGCGCCAAAGCCAAAGCTTCCAAATAACCATTTCCAGTGCCCGGCGGGTTATCCCGCCGGGCCTTTTGACCCGCCATGAATCCTGAGCTTGCTTCTCTTCACGAAGATGCCAATCAAACACTCCGGCGGGTAGACACCGCAGAAGCGCTTGAAGCCTTTCGTATTGCCTTTCTCGGAAAAAAAGGCAAGCTTACCGCTCAAATGCAGCGGCTCAAGGAACTTCCGCCCGAAGAACGCAAGTCCTTTGGGTCCGACGTCAACCGCATCAAAGCGGAACTTGAGACCGCTTACGAGGAAAGAAAAATTTCTTTAAGCTCCGCCCCAAAGCCCGCGAGTGTTTTGGACCACACCTTGCCGGGACTTCGCCCTCAGCGGGGGAGGCTTCATCCCATCACGCAGACCATTCGTGAAATTACCGCCATTTTTGGGCGTCTTGGTTTTGAAACCGTCGACGGCCCGGAAATTGAAACGGAGTTTCACAATTTCACGGCCCTGAATATTCCCCTGGATCATTCCTCCCGTGACTCTTTTGATACCTTTTATACGGAAAGCGGCCATTTGCTTCGTTCCCAAACCTCAACGGTTCAAGTACGGGTGATGAAAGCCCGCAAACCGCCGCTCCGCATCATTGCGCCCGGCCGCGTTTACCGGCCGGACACCGTGGATGCCAGCCATTCCTTCATGTTTCATCAGATTGAAGGCTTGATGGTGGATGGAGAAACTACTTTTGCGGATTTGAAAGGCGTGCTTTATTTGTTTCTTCAGGAATTTTTCGGAAAAAAAACAAAGATCCGCTTTCGCCCGCATTTTTTTCCGTTCACAGAACCCAGCGTGGAAGTAGACATCAGCTGGGGAACGCGCGGGTGGCTTGAAATTCTCGGGGCCGGCAGCGTGAACCCCAAAGTTTTCGAAGCCGCGGGTTATGACTCAAAACTGGTTCAGGGATTTGCCTTTGGTCTGGGCGTAGAGCGCATTGCCATGCTCCGCCACGGGATCGATGATATCCGCCATTTTTACGAAAACGACCTTCGCTTTCTGGAGCAATTCTAATGAAACTCAGTGTTTCCTGGCTTAAAGACCTGGTGGCGATGCATCCTCCGATTGAAGGGGTTGCGGAAAAGCTCACACTCGCCGGCCTTGAGGTCAAAAGCGTGCGGCCTTCCCCGGACAAAAAAGACACGGTGTTTGAAATAGAAATCACGTCTAACCGTCCGGACTGGCTTTCCCATATCGGAACCGCCCGGGAAATTGCGGCGGTTGAAAGCCTTGGAGTCAAACTTCCTGAAATTGACCTGCATGACAGTCATCAAACCGCCCCCGGATGGAAAATTCATCTGCGCGAACTCAAAGCCTGTCCTTATTACACCGGGGTTTTAATTGAAGGAATTGAGATGGCCCCGACTCCGGATTTCATGCGGGAGCGGCTTGAGGCCTGCGGTCTGCGGTCCATTAATTTGATTGTGGATATTACCAATTATGTGCTTCTTGAAATCGGTCAGCCTCTTCATGCCTTTGACGCGGACCTTCTTAAGGGCAAGGAAATCCAGATCCGCTATGCGCGGCCCAAAGAAAAATTTACCGCGATCAACGGCGCGGCCCATGAGCTGGAACCCCAGGATCTTGTAATTGCCGATGCGCAGAACGCTTTAGCTTTGGCGGGCATTATGGGCGGCAAGGATTCTGAAGTCAGCGCCCGCACGCGGAACATCTTTCTCGAGTCCGCCTATTTTCACCCGCATGGCGTCCGGCAAAGTTCCAAACGCCACGCGTTGTCCAGCGATTCCTCTTACCGGTTTGAACGCCGCGTGGACCCGGAGGGTGTGGATTTCGCCCGCCAGCGGGCAATCTACCTGATCAGGAAATACGCTAAGCCCCGTTTTATCAGTGCGATCTTGAAAGCCGGGGAAGCCCCTAAGCCTTCCGTTACGCACATCCATGTCACGGCGCAGGATATACGGCGCGTTCTTGGGACCGACCTTAAGTCCCACACCGTGAGTTCTGTTCTCAACCGTCTTGGACTTGAAACAAAACAGAAATCCCAGGAAGCCTGGGACGTTCTTATTCCGAGTTTCCGCTCCGACCTGATTTCGCCCATTGATATTGTCGAAGAAATTGCCCGCATTTACGGGTATGACCAGATTCCCGCGGTTCTGCCGGTGCGCGCCCCCGTACCCTTTGAGGCCAATCCTCTTTTAAAAGCGGAAAGCCGGATGCGTGAGTTCTTTTCAGGCGCCGGACTCTATGAAACAGTGACTTTCAGTCTCATCGCGGCCACCGGGCTTTCGGAAGCCGACCTTGATGGCGCGGTGAAACTCGTGAATCCCATGCATAAGGAAATGTGCTGGATGCGCCCGGTGATGGTTCCCAGCCTGCTTCAAGTGGTCCGCAAAAACTTTGACCAGGCGGCAGATTGCGTGCCTGTTTTTGAAATCGCGAATGTATACGCCATGTCCAGTGACCGGAAGAAAACCGAAGAACGCAAAGTGGCTGCAATCGCCCTTGCCGGAAAGCATCGTCCCAAAACCTGGATGGATGCCGAACGGGAAGTAACCTTCTTTGATCTCAAGGGCCTCGCGGAAGCGGCGCTGGATGCACTTGGGGTCCGGGGGATTACCTTTCAAGACGCTGAACACGCGCTTCTTGAACGCGGAAGCGTTCAGCAGATGATGTCGGGCAACGAGGTCCTGGGTGTGCTCGGTGAGGTTCGTCAAAGTTTACGTTCTCTGTGGGACATAGAACCCCCGGTTTATTTTGCGGAACTGAATCTGGAAGCCGCTGTTCGCTGCCGCCAGGAAGTGGCTGTGTTCCGGCCCTTGGCCCGCTTTCCCTCCATGAAACGCGACCTAGCAGTCGCGGTTCCGGAAAATGTGCGGGCAGGGGATATTCAAAATCAAATTGTCTCCATGGGCGAAGGTTTGATCCGCAGCGTTGAAGTGTTTGACGTGTTCCGCGGCGGACGCATTCCCAAAGGGTTCAAGAACATCGCATTCCGCGTCATTTATCAATCCCCCGAAAAAACACTTCTGTCCGAAGATGTTCAGAAGCTTCACTTTTCAATCGCAGACGCTGTGGCCCAGCGTTTTCAGGCAACTTTCCAATCCTGATTTCAAATTTCAACGGAGGGT
Source organism: uncultured bacterium (assembly GCA_964434115.1). Lineage (GTDB taxonomy): Bacteria > Omnitrophota > Omnitrophia > Omnitrophales > Aquincolibacteriaceae > ZLKRG04. The sequence continues at coordinate 232,810 of CAYSSX010000001.1, read as the reverse complement.
GACTGCTGTGGAAGACTCCGACCTCTTTGAAATGCCCTCCGAATCAGCTTCTGCCCCGGACGAATCCAGCCTTCCTTTGGCCGCGCGCATGCGCCCCAAGACACTTGAAGAAGTCATTGGTCAGGAGCATTTGCTGGCACCGGGAAAACTTCTGCGCAGAACACTTGAAGCTGACCGTTTAATGTCCGCGATTTTTTTTGGTCCTCCCGGCTGCGGAAAAACCACGCTTGCCCGCCTGATTGCCCGCAGTACGAAATCGGTATTTGCCGCTGTTAACGCCGTCACGTCGAATGTTTCCGAACTCCGCCAGATTATTGAGAAAGCGCGGAAATTCCGCAAGCAGGGGAGGACGGTCCTCTTTGTGGATGAAATCCACCGCTTCAATAAGGCTCAGCAGGATGTGCTGATGCCGGATGTGGAAGAGGGTGTGATCATTCTCATCGGAGCCACGACACAAAACCCGTCCTTTTCTATCAATGGGCCGCTCTTGTCCCGCTCACTTTTGTTTGAACTGCGCGCGCTTGACGATAAGGATTTGAAAATTATTTTGGAGCGCACAATCCGTGATCCTGAACGGGGCTTTGGAAAATTGAAAATCGAAGTGGAGTCCGGGGCGTTGGAACATTTGATTCAGAGCGCCTCCGGAGATGCCCGCCGCGCCCTAAACGCGCTGGAGCTCGGAATTCTCAGTACGCCTTCCGACAGCCAGGGAATTTATCACTTCACGCGCCAGGTTGCGGAGGAGTCCTGCCAAAGAAAAATCGTTTATCACGACAGGGACGGGGACTACCACTACGATACCATCAGCGCTTTTATTAAAAGTATCCGGGGTTCGGATCCGGATGCGGCGCTTTACTGGCTGGCCAAAATGCTTCACGCGGGTGAGGATCCGAGATTTATCATGCGGCGCCTTCTTATTTTGGCGAGTGAAGATATTGGAAACGCGGATTCGAAAAGTTTAATCTTGGCGGCCTCGGCCCTTCAAACCCTCGAATTCATCGGCATGCCGGAGGCGCAGATCACGCTGGCTCATGTCACGTCTTACCTGGCCGCAGCACCCAAGAGCAATGCCGCTTACATGGGGCTTATGAACGCTCTTGAGGATGTTAAAAATGAACGCATTCAGGATGTACCAGACGCTCTACGGGACGGCCATTACTCGGGGGCTGAACGCCTGGGACGGGGGGAAGGCTATCTTTATCCGCATGATTTTCCTGGAAATTATGTCCCCCAAAGCTATATGCCTGGGAGCAAAACCTACTATTATCCTACCGCTAATGGCGAGGAACGAATCATTGGCGAGCGTCTTCAGAAGCTTAAAAGTGCCCCAAAGCCCCCTCAAAAAAAGTCATAACCTATTCTAATTCATAGGGTTAAAGTAAAAAATCTTAAAAGAACTGTTTTGTTCTATAAAGATTAAATAAATATCATAAAGATTTGAAATTATCTTGATTGCACGCTATCTTTCTAACAGATAGAGAAAAGTATGAAGTAACACAGCTCTTATAAATCGGTAAACCTAAGGAGGCGTCAGGCGCAGCCTGGCGGCTAAAACATGAGCAAACTCAGAGTGTCAACCCGGGAAATTGGAAGTGTTTGCGTCTTCGATCTTGAGGGTGTTCCGACTCAAGAAACGCTTCAGGAAGTTGCGTGGAAAATTCAGCGCAACATCCGGCGCCATCGTCTTCAGCGGGTGATTCTCAACCTGCAGGGCATGGCCGATGTCGATGCCTTAGGTTTGCGAAAACTTCTGGCCGCCTGCATCCGCCCTCAAAAAAGCCTTATTTTTGGGGCTTCTGCGGGCCTTAAGCTTTCTCTGGAAGATACCTATGTTCCCAAGAACGTCCGCGTCTGCGACTCTGAAAAAGAAATTGCGGAAGATTTCGGACCCTTTTTACTTGAACGGGAAAAAGAAAAAGAGTTTGCCGTTGAGGACAAACCTGAAGATTCCCTGGGTATGCAGGTAGAGCGCCGCCGCAGTAAACGTATGCATGTCGCGATCCCTGTAGAACTGCGTCTAAAATTGAAAAACGGCGAGGTTTTAGCCACCCGTGCTATTGCCACAAACATCAGCGAGGGGGGCATGTTCACGGAGTACCTTGACCTGGAGGTTGCCGCCAAGATTGATGCGCTGGAAGTCCAAGACCTGGAAGCAGATATACACATTTTTGCCTCGGCAAACTTCCCGGAAGAATACACCCTCAAGGGGCGGGTTAACCGCAAAGAGCTGCGGAAAAAGCAGCTCGGTCTAGCGGTTGAATTCCTGGGCGGCCCCGCTTTTTAAGACCCTATCCGCCGGTTGACACTCACGCATCGACATGATTTAATACACCCATTATAAGAGACGCACGTCTCTTCTCACCTTTAGAGGTTCCCGGCCTCCCAATCCCACTGGCTGGGAACCTCTTTTTTTGTGAAGCAGTCGAAACGGTCATGCACTTTAAAGAGCTTGAGGATGGGGAGCATCATCATGGAGCACGATAAAGACATCCGGATTTCCCAGAAAAAGGTGGATGAGAGCTGGAAAGACCAGATTGAAAAAGACCGCCAGCGTCTCGCTCCCGGAGCCGTCTCTCCGGCTTCCGCGAAAGCCAGCCGCCCGGAGCCCGCAACCTCTCAGGTATTCCTGAGTTTTATCAATTCCCTCGCGTATCAAGTGCTTTACCATCTTGGCGAAATCCCTGAGGCTCAGGGCGGGGAAGTGAACCTTGATGCGGCGCGCGAAATGATCGATATACTTGTGACCCTTCAAAGTAAAACGCAGGGCAACCTCAGCACCCAGGAAGCCGCGGCTTTTAAAACCCTGATCCCCGAACTCCAGTTAAAATTTACCCAGCACGCATGAAGAAAATCATTTCCTCCGCAGCCTTCCGTGTCGGTGTCAGCCTCTTGGCCCTTGGCTATGTGATTTATTACCTTCACGACAAGCTGGGAGACGCCATTAAAATCCTGACCACGGAAGTCAATTGGGAGTGGTTCGGCCTCGCGGTCGCGGCCTTCGCCGCCGTGCAGGTCATCATGGCGGTTCGTCTCTGGCGCATTTTTTTGATTCAGGGAGTCCATGTTTCCTACGCTAAAACCCTCTACCTCTGTGTGGTGGGCCTTTTTTTTAATCTCTTCCTGCCGTCCGCGGTAGGCGGGGATGTGGCCAAAATTTATTACGCTTCCAAGTATTCCGGAAAAAAAATCCCGGCCGCGACCTCCGTCATTCTTGACCGGCTTCTAGGCCTTATCGCGATTATGATCATCGCCATGGTGGGGATGCTTTTTTTCCATAAGGAATTTGAAGACCCCCGGGTTTCGCTCGTGTTTTATGCTTTTCTTGCGCTCATTGGCGGAATTACGCTTTTTTTTGCCAGCCGCCGCTTTGCCAAGGCTTTCAAATTTCTGGATTTTTTAATTCCCGCGGGAAAACTGCGGGATAAACTGACTGAGCTTTACCACGCCTTCTACACCTGCAAGAACCACAAAGGAACATTGGCCGCCTGTCTTCTGATTTCGATCACCGGCCAGTCCATCGTGATTCTTCTTAACTACTGGATGGGGGAAAGCCTGGGCGTTGACATTCATCCCGGCATTTACTTTGTGATCATCCCTCTGGTTTCCATTATTAGTATGGCGCCTTCTTTGGGCGGCCTCGGTGTGCGGGAAGCCGGGTCTGTTTATTTCTTTTCGCACTACATGCCTCCGGAAAGGGCCCTGGCTCTTTCGCTCTTAACCGATTTCCTTATTTACGGATTTGGATTCCTGTCCGGTTTGTGGTTCGCCTTTGCCGGCGGTCTTAAAAGTCAAACCCTGCACGATATTGAAACGGTTCAGCAAGGAGACCCTGCATGAAAAAGAAAATCCTGGTGATTCACGGTCCCAACCTCAATCTTTTGGGGCAGCGAGAGGTGGAAATCTACGGGAAGCTGACTTTGGAAGAAATTAACCAGCTGCTTCTTGAAGAAGCCAAGGCCCTTAAAGTTCAGGTGGATTTTTATCAATCCAACCATGAAGGGGACCTTCTGGACGTGATCGGTTCCGCGCGGAAAAAATACACCGCGATTGTGATCAACCCGGCGGCCTATACCCATACCAGTGTGGCTCTCCGCGATGCCATTTTGGCGTGTGCGATTCCCTGTGTGGAAGTGCATTTGTCGAACATTCACAAAAGAGAGGAATTCCGGCGCCAATCGGTCACGGCACCGGCCTGCGTGGGACAAATCTCGGGATTCGGCAAGGAAAGCTACCGGCTTGGCCTCAGGGCCGCATGTTCCTTATTAGGGGCTTTTGGCGAATAGGGAACAAATTTTTTTTGACGTCTATCCCCAAAGTCATTAGTATGAAGAGATACCTTAGAGCTGTCGCTAAGGACCTGGAGGAAGTTTTAAGGAGTTTCGTAAACAACGTTCTCATTTGTGTTTTAGATCAACTTGGCCCAACAGGGGATTTGAAATGAACATTAAGGAAATTAAAGAAATTCTCGCTTTGATGAAAGAGCATGATCTTTGCGAAATTGAAATCGAAAAAGAGGGCATTAAGCTCAAACTGAAGAAGAATGCTGCGGGGCAGATTATCGCGGAACCTGTTCTTCAGGCTGTCCGCACAGCAGCCAGGATTCCCCAGGTTCAGGACTCTCCAGCCCCATCCGAAGCTCCCGCCGCGGGTAACGCCGGGGGGACCTTCATTAAATCACCCATGGTTGGGACCTTTTACGCATCACCGGCCCCGGATCAGCCCGCTTACATCACTGCGGGGCAGACCATTAAGCCCGGCGATGTCCTCTGTATTGTGGAAGCCATGAAGTTGATGAATGAAATCAAATCAGACGTCGGCGGTGTGATCGAGGAAATCCTGGTTAAAAACGGGGAGCCTCTTGAATTTGATCAGCCGCTGTTCCGTATCCGGAAGACATCCTAACGGCCGCTTTTGTTTTCCATTTCGACTTTCTTGAAAACCACCAACCTAATAGGGTGCCATGTTTCATAAAATTATGATTGCCAACCGCGGTGAAGTCGCAGTGCGAATCATCCGCGCGTGCCGTGAGATGGGAATCCGCACGGTCGCCGTTTTTTCAAAAGCAGACCGGGAATCCCTTCATGTAAAACTCGCTGATGAAGCGATCTGCATCGGAGAAGCCCCCTCGAGCCAGAGCTACCTCAACATTCCCTCCTTGATTTCCGCCGCCGAAATTGCCGACGTTGAAGCGATTCATCCCGGCTATGGTTTTTTGGCGGAAAACGCGCACTTCGCCGAAATCTGTGAATCTTGCCAGATCAAATTCATTGGCCCAAAACCCAACTCCATCCGCATGGCCGGACACAAGTCCATTGCCCGCGAAGAAATGCGGAAGGTCGGAGTTCCGATTATTCCCGGGAGCCAAGGCGGCGTTAAAGACCAGGAAGAGGCCCTTCGCCTGGCTAAAAAAATCGGTTATCCCGTCATGGTCAAGGCCGCGGCGGGCGGCGGCGGCAAGGGGATTAAACCGGCGCACAACGACGGCAAACTCATCAGTGCATTTCTCACAGCCCAGGCAGAAGCCGAGGCTGCTTTCGGAAACCGTGAAGTCTATATTGAAAAGCTGATCAAAAATCCACGCCACATCGAAGTTCAGATCATTGCCGACAGCAAAGGGAATGTCGTCCACTTAGGGGAGCGCGATTGCTCGGTTCAACGCCGCCATCAAAAACTGATTGAAGAAGCTCCGGCCATGGGGTTTGATCCCAAGCTGCGCAAAAGAATCGGAGAAGCCGCGATCAAAGCCGCGAAGGCGTTCAAGTATGAAAACGCCGGAACTGTCGAGTTTCTCGTGGATGAAGGCGGCGAATTCTATTTCATGGAAATAAATACCCGTTTGCAGGTGGAGCATCCGGTCACGGAAATGATTACCGGAATCGACATTGTCAAAGAACAAATCCGGATCGCGGCCGGTGAAAAATTAAGCTTTACTCAGGACAAGGTCCAATTCAAAGGGCATGCGATCGAATGCCGCATTAATGCGGAAGATCCCGACAACGATTTCCGCCCCTCGCCGGGGAAAATCGATACCTGGATTGTTCCGGGCGGACCGCATATCCGCGTCGACAGCCACGGTTACGCGGGTTACAACATGCCGCCGTTTTATGATTCCATGCTGGCCAAATTTATCGCCTACGGGAAAGACAGAACCGAGGCGATCCAGGTCATGCTGCGGGCGCTCAAAGAGACCACAATCGGCCCCATTAAAACTACCGTTCCGATCCATGAAAAAATCCTGAACCGTCCGCGTTTCAGACAAGGCGCTGTGAGCACCAACTTTATTGAGACCCATCTTATGGATCACCACGATAAGCCAAAGCCGCACGACAAGAAGACGGGGTAATGTGCGCTTATGAAAGTGATTAATGTTTTTGCTCAGATCTTTGCCATCTTTGCTTTTTTGACGCTGGGCAGTCTCTTGATGATTGTCGCGCTCCATGTCCTGAGTCTGGAAGATGCGATTTTCAAACTTCGGGAAGTTTATGAAAATCCCGTCCAATCCCTGCATCTTGGATTTATCGGGATTTTGTTTATTACCGTGGGCTTGATCTTTTCAAGGATGCTGGTCAAAAAAGGGCGCGAATCAGACGCGATTATCTATCAGGGCGAATCGGGCCCGATGATCATTTCCGTGACGGCCGTTGAAGACGTCATCAAAAAGGTTTTGAAGCGGATCCACATGGTCAAGGAGTGGAAGGCCAAAACGTTGATCCACGGAAAAGATCTGGAAATCAAACTCCGTCTGGTGCTTTGGTCAGGCGGCGGGGTTCCCAAGCTTTTGGCGGAAATTCAGGATGAAATTGGAGACCGCCTGCGCAAGATGCTCGGCCCGGATAACCGCTTTGAAATTCTCTGTGACGTTCAGCGCATCGAGGATTATGAGGGTGACCGTCAGAGCCAAGAAGATAAAAACGATAAACCTGTTTCAGTATAATTTCTCATTACTTTATTTAAGGAGGATGTTGTCATGACTCAGATTGGTGTGCTCACAGGCGGTGGTGATTGCCCGGGATTAAACGCGGTCATTCGGGCTGTTGTGAAAACTGCGCAGATGTACAACTGGAAAACCTTGGGCTTCCGCTACGGCTGGCGGGGAATGATTGAAAATGATTTCGTGATTCTGGATCAGAACTCCGTATCCGGCATTCTTCCGAAGGGCGGAACGATTCTCGGCACATCCCGGACAAACCCCTGCAAATCCCCCGAAAACATCGCCAAGGTCAAAGAGACCATGGCAAAAAACAATCTTCACGCCTTGATTGCCATCGGCGGCGAAGACACGCTGGGTGCCGCCAACAAGCTTCATAAAGAAGGCGTCCGCGTCATCGGTGTTCCTAAAACGATCGACAATGACCTCAACGCCACGGATTACACGTTTGGATTCGACACGGCATTGAATATCGCTACGGAATGCATTGACCGTCTGCACACCACGGCCGAATCTCACAACCGCGTCATGGTGGTTGAGATCATGGGCCGCCACGCAGGCTGGATTGCTCTTGAAGCAGGGATTGCCGGAGGAGCCGATGTGATTTTGATTCCTGAGGTTCCCATTGATGTGGAGCAGGTCTGCGAGCTGATTAAAAAGCGCCATCAACGCGGCAAGACTTTCAGTATTGTGGCCGTTGCCGAAGGCGCCGTGATTCAAAATCAAAATGTCGTTGTCGAAGAAAAGCTGGACGCGTTCGGGCATGTCCGTCTCGGCGGGATCGGTAACACGCTGGGCGATATCATCGAAGCGAAAACAGGTTTTGAAACCCGTGTCACTGTGCTGGGCCACATTCAGCGCGGCGGAACACCGACGGCCTTTGACCGCGTTCTCGGAACACGCTTCGGAGTCAAAGCGGTAGAGCTCGTGAAGTCAGAAAAATACGGCCACATGGTCAGTCTGCAAGGCCGCAATGTCGTGGATGTCTGTCTTGAAGAAGCTGTCGGAAAGCTTAAAACCGTTCCGCCGGATCTTTACGAGATGGCTAAAATCTTCTTTGGGTGAGTGCTTGATCAAATCTCTTGAAAGCATCATCGGGTATCACCGCGAGGCCGTGGAGAGAAGTTTCACTCCCGAGCAGATGAAAACGCTGGAAGCCGTTGCCGAGGTTCTTGTGGAAGCTTTCCGCAAGGGACGGAAACTGCTTCTTTGCGGTAACGGCGGAAGCGCGGCGGATTCCCAGCATATTGCCGCGGAATTTATCGCCCGCTTCAAGCTCGAGCGCAAAAGCCTGCCCGCGATCGCGCTGACCACCGACACCTCCATTCTCACAGCCGTGGCCAATGACTATTGCTTTGAACGGGTTTTTTCCCGTCAGGTGGAAGGGCTCGGAGAAAAAGGCGACGTGCTGATCGGAATTTCCACAAGCGGCAACTCGAAGAATGTTCTTGAGGCGGTCCGGCAAGCCAAAAGTCAGGGCGTCATTACGATCGGCCTGACCGGGGAAGCGGGCGGGGAGCTGGCCAAAATCTGCGACCTTTGTTTTAAAGCCCAGACGCCGAAGACCCCTCACATTCAAGAGGTTCACATCACTGCGCTTCACGCAGTTTCGGAAGTCGTGGAGCAAAAGCTTTTCGCCTCATGAATAAGCTGAAAGTTCTCACCCTCGCAAGTCTTCAAAAAACGGCAGCACGCCTCCATAAGCAAAAGAAGAAAATTGTTTTCACAAACGGGGCCTTCGACATTCTCCACGCGGGCCATGTTCAGTATCTTGAAAAAGCCCGCTCCCTGGGTGATGTCTTAATCCTCGGAATCAACACGGACGCTTCGGTCCGTTCTTACAAGGGGCCGCATCGGCCCGTAAACTCCGAAAAGGACCGCCTGGCGGTGCTGGCGGCTCTTTCCTGCGTGGATTACGTAGTGCTTTTTTCTGATCCGACCCCCCTCCGTCTGATCCTGGCTTCCCGTCCCGATGTGCTTGTCAAGGGAGCGGATTGGAAAACCGGCGACATCGTCGGCGGCAAGGAAGTGCTTTCCTGGGGCGGCAAAGTAAAACGCATTACTTTTTTAAAAGGCCGGTCCACAACGGGCGTGATTGAAAAGATTTTGGCCCATCCCGAAGCCGGGCAGAAAATAAACCGGCAAATGAGCGACTGGCGCGAAACTGTTTTTAAAAATTTCCGCCTTTACGCTGTTTCAGACCTGAAACAGGGTGACTCCATTCCGGGCTTCCTCAAAAAGGCTGAGGCGGTCTATCGAGGCGGCGCGGACATTATCCAGCTGCGGGGAAAAAATATTTCCGATAAAGAACTCGCGGCCGCGGGTATCGGACTCAGACGTCTCGCGGACCGCTATCAAAAGCTTTTTTTCGTCAATGACCGTCTCGATATCGCGTTGGCCTGTCATGCAGACGGTTTGCATATCGGTCAGGATGATCTGCCCGTCCCTGCGATTCGCGGTCTTTTAAAAAAGGCCGGACACAAACTGTATCTTGGGAAGTCTACTCATAGTCTTGTTCAGGCGCGTAAAACGGCCCGGGAAGAAGTTGACTACATCGGCGTAGGGCCGGTTTTCACAACTCCAACCAAACCCGGATATATTCCCGTCGGACTCAAGCTTGTTCGTCAGGCGGCCCGGGAAATAAAGAAACCTTTTGTCGCCATCGGCGGTATTAACGAATCAAATCTTAAAAGCGTGCTGGATGCAGGCGCTGTCCGGGTGGCTGTGGTGCGCGCCGTTTTTGACGCGAAAAACCCCGCCCAGGCGGCTCATCAACTTTCAGAAAGGATTTACCGTCATGAGCGCTGAAACCCTGGTCGCAAGCAAACCTTTGGTCGTGGTCGGAACCGTTGCGATTGATTCGATACGAACCCCTTTCGGATCCCGCGAAAAAGTTTTTGGGGGATCCGCCTCCTATTTTTCTTACGCCGCAAGTTTTTTTCAGAAAGTCGCGCTGGTCGGCGTGGTCGGGGAGGATTTCCCTGAAGAATACCGCCGCATTCTCGGGGAGCGCCCGATTGATTTGTCAAACCTCGAAACCGTTTCAGGAAAGACTTTTGCCTGGAAAGGTTTTTATGAAAACGACATGAACTCCGCCAATACTCTGGAAACGCATTTGAACGTTTTAGCGGCCTTTAACCCCAAAATCAGCTTAAAACAGGAACCCGAATTTGTTTTTCTCGCGAACATTGATCCGGTTCTTCAGCTCAAGGTTTTGGATCAGCTTTCAAAGCCGCGCCTTAAATTTGTCGCCTGCGACACCATGAACTACTGGATCGCGAGCAAAAAGGAAGAGTTGCTCAAAGTTTTATCCCGCGTTGACGGGTTTGTGTTAAACGACGGGGAGGCTCGGCAGCTGACCGGGGAACCCAACCTCGTTCGGGCCGCTCAAATCATCCGCGGTTACGGCCCGGAATGCGTGGTGATTAAAAAAGGCGAACACGGGGTTCTGCTCATCGCCGGAAACCGCTTTTTTGCTTTACCCGCCTATCCGCTTGAAAGTGTTTTTGACCCGACAGGCGCGGGTGACAGTTTTGCCGGGGGGCTTATGGGCTATTTGGCTTCGACAGGTGATACCTCTTTTGAGAATATCAAACGCGCCGCGGCTTACGGAACGATTGTCGCGTCTTTTGCCGTGGAAGAGTTTGGGCTGGAAAAGCTCCGCAAGATCTCCCGCCGGGATCTTGATGAGAGGCTTGAACTTTTCCGTCATACCAGCGCCTTTTAAATTTCATTTTTCAATTCTTTTCGAGGCGTGTAAGATAGGCTCCATGCGGGATTAGCATAGTGGTAATGTCCCAGCTTCCCAAGCTGGTCAGACGGGTTCGATTCCCGTATCCCGCTCCATTTATTTTTAAAGGGAATCGAAGGTTCCTGAAGCGAAGGCCGTCAGGGCCGAGCGGAATGCCGTAAGCATTTGGCTTACGGCCGTATCCCGCTCCATTTATTTTTAAAGGGAATCGAAGGTTCCTGAAGCGAAGGCCGTCAGGGCCGAGCGGAATGCCGTAAGCATTTGGCTTACGGCCGTATCCCGATTCAATTCTGTTTTGAGAAAGAAGCCGCAGTGATGGCAGCGCCCGATTCTCAGTTTCTCGCCCAGCTCCTTCCCTCAGTTGTTCAGCTGGCAGAGCGTGCCAGTGCCGCCATCCTGGATGTTTATCACCATCCTGATTTTGCCGTGACTTATAAAGAAGACCGGTCTCCGTTAACGCTAGCCGATGCTCAATCCCATCAAATCATCTCCGAAGGTCTACAGCAATTGACCCCGGCAATTCCCGTGATCTCAGAAGAATCGGCCCCGCCGCCTTTTGAGGAGCGCAAAAACTGGGAAAGCTTTTGGCTCGTGGATCCCTTGGACGGCACCAAAGAATTCGTGAATCGCAATGGTGAGTTTTCGGTTAACATCGGTTTGATTCACAAAAGCCGCCCTGTTTTAGGCGTTATGCTCGCGCCCGCACTCCATTTTGTGTACTCGGCTTTTTCCGGAGGGGGCGCATTCAAGAAAGGGCCTTCGGGACAAACCCAGAAGATCCGCGCCGCAGATTACCGGGCCGGGGGACTTATTGTGGCGGCAAGCCGCTCCCACGACCGGGATAAAATGGACCGTCTGCTTGCGGAATGGAAGCCGGTCAAGGTCCTGAATGTGGGAAGCGCCCTCAAAATGGGACTTGTCGCAGAAGGCTCCGCTCATTTTTATCCAAGAATCGGACCCACCATGGAATGGGACACCGCCGCCGCCCATTGCATTGTCAATGAATCCGGGGGAAGCGTCCTTCAATGGGACAAAAAAGAGTTCCTCTATAATAAGCCGGACTTAACAAACCCCGGTTTTCTTTGCTTTGGAAACCCTCCGTATCCCTTTTCTTTTGCTTCTGTCTCTTAAGAAGCCATTTCTAACTCCTTTCAATATATAGAGTTAAAATCTGACTTTCGGATTCTTTTACTTTCTCCACCCTTGAAAAAAAGCAAATAGAGGTTATATTCATAAAAGAAGTCTATTTTGATCAATCTTGATTAACCTTGATAGCTGGTGGAGGGACTATGGGTAAGGAAAAAGAAAAGAGCCAGGAAAGCGAAGCGCCCGTAAAAATTTCAGATCATCAAAAGCATCACACCAAGGTCAGCAAGTTAAGCCTGAGCGAACTGGACGCCGCGCTTGAAAACGCCCAGAAGCACATGGGCGGGCTTTATTCCAAGCATGCTCTTTTTTTGCTGGAGCAAAGAAACGTGTTACTTGCCTCGCAGGCAAAACCCGCACCAATGAAGAAAGCCGCCTAAGCTCCATGGGAAAAAACAAGCGCGCCAAGGACGAGGGGAAGGTCGGCGAGGAACTGGTTCGGTTCATTAAGGATCATTCCGCTCCGCAGGATGATTTGAAATCCTTTTTTGAATTGGAAACAGACCGTTTGGCCGTCCCTCGCTTCCGCCTGTGCGTGGCCATTTTGTTTTCCCTGTTTGCCTTCACCGCGGTTTCGGATTTTCTAACCCAGGGAGGCGGGCACTATTTGCTGACAGCCGCTTCCAAAATAAGGATTTGCGCGAGCGGAGTCCTTCTCTTTTTTGGGGCGCTCAGCTTTTTGCCGCAATTCAGAAAAAGCTGTTACGCGTTCACGATGATGCTCGCGATTTTTGTGGGGGCTTCAACGGCGCTTATTCAGCTTACCGGAAATCCGACCAGCATTGATCATCTGGGAACCTACACCTTGTTTTTCATCATGATGGGTTTCCTGATGCCGTGGGGAGCTTTTGCCACCACCTGCATCTGTCTTTCCATTTATCTTTTCTACCCGTTGGGACTCCTCATGCTCCGGGAATCCGTCGAGTCTGACTGGATGCTGAAGTCGAACACCTTTTTGGCTCTCTACATCGCGGTGGCCGTCATCGCCGCCAAAATGAACGAGACCATGCGCTTTAAAGAATTTTCACTTAAAAAGCGCATGGAAGGTGAAAACCGGCTGCTGCAGGATTATCAGGTGCGCTTAAAAAGAGCTTATGAGCGGATGGAAAACCTGGCCCTGATCGACACACTCAGCGGCGCCTTCAACCGAAGCTACATGACGCGCTGGCTGTCGACCGATGTTTATAAAGATAAAAACTGCCAGGATTTTTTTTCCATCATTATGTTCGACGTTGACGGTTTTAAAACCATCAACGACAAGGCGGGGCATCAGCAGGGGGACAGAATTCTACAGCTGGTGACTCAGAACGTTAAAGAAACCGTGACGGGCCAGTCCCTGGTTTTCCGTTACGGCGGCGACGAATTCTGCGTCGTGCTTCCCGGCGTTGAGCTCTATGAGGCCACCTTAATTGCTGAACGGCTGAGGCAATACATGGAAACCGATCCGAATCTTTATGTGGCTCTGTCTTCCGGGGAAGGCCTTCACATCACCATCAGCATCGGGGTGACCATGGAAACAGCCGCTCATTCCATCGACTCCGACTTTTTGATCAAGTGGGTAGACGCTGCGCTTCTGGAATCCAAGCGCCAAGGAAGAAACTGCACGCATATCTTTGATCCGGACGAGAGAAAAATTATGAGTCTGGAAGATTGGCTGAAAACTCAGGAGAGAAAGTAATATGGAGCTGGCGGGGAGGATTGAACTCCCGACCTACGGTTTACGAAACCGTTGCTCTACCAGCTGAGCTACGCCAGCAAAAGAAGCTGTTCAGAAGACGCGTATTATAACAAACCTCGAACTTCATCCAAGCGTTATTTCTTACCTGAGCCAAGCATCCCCAGTCCTTGAAGATAATAAATGCCGAGAATTGTTTTGGCGTCGATGATTTTTCCTCGCCGAATCTGGGAAAGGATCTCTTTGGCGCTGAAAAGACGGAGTTCGATTTCCTCATCCTCGTCCTGAATGCCCTGCCTTGGAATCATCGATTCCGCAAGGAAGAGGTGCATCACTTCTCCGGAAACGCCGGGCGAAGGGAAGAACCCCAAAAGCTTGCGGAGTTTTCGCGGATGCTGTCCGATTTCTTCAGAAAGTTCACGGGCCGCGGCCTGACGAAGGTTTTCCCCGGGCTCAATCCCTCCGGCAGGAAATTCCCAGAGGTTCTGGCGGGCCGCAAAGCGGAATTGACGAATCAGCCCAAACCGGCCGTCCTCAAAGCGCGGGATAATAACCACCGACCCCGGATGCTCGATGATCTGGCGGGAGAGAATCCGTCCGGAAGCCAGCCTCACTTCGCAGTCCACAAGGTGAATGGGGCCTTTTGAAAAAACAACCTTGCGGCTTTTGACGCGGTACGATTCTTTTTTAGCCATCAGAGACCTTTCGAAAGTTGTGCTTAACGTTTCCGGCGGAGGTGCGAGGGGAGTACTTTGAGCAAATCCCTGTACTTGGCGACCGTGCGGCGGGCAATCTGAATTCCGTCTGTTTTCATTTTTTCCACAATGTCCTGATCACTCATCGGATTGGCGGGATCTTCCTGGGAGATGAGGTTCTTGATTTTAGACATAATGCTTTTCTGGGACTCCGCTTCGCCGGAGGTCGTTTCAAGTTTAGAAGAGAAAAAACTCCGGTAGGGAATGGTGCCCTGAGGCGTTTGAATATGCTTGCCGCTGATCGCGCGGCTTACCGTCGACTCATGAATCCCCATATTTTGGGCAATGTCCTTCAGCCGGAGCGGTTTTAAATGAGAGAAGCCTTTTTCGAAAAACTCCGCCTGCTCCTTGACGAGTTCATCCGTGATCCCATGCAGGGTGGACTTGCGCTGCTGGACGGCTTTAATGAAATCAAGCGCGCCTTGAAGTTTCTCTTTGAGAAAAAGCCGTGTCTTTTCATCCAGATCCTTTTTCCGGAGCATATTCCGGTAATAGGAATTGATCCGGAGTTCCGGAATTTTTTCGTTCACAATTTCAACTTTCAGACGCGGAGAATTGTTCTCATTTAAGGTGACAATGGCATCCGGAGTGACGGCAATGGCTTCTTCCGCGTAAAAGCTCCGGCCGGGCCGGGGTTCCAGGCGCATGATCAGGTCCGCGGCTTTGCGGATTTTCTCAACATCGCACATCAGGAGCTTCGAAAGCTGATTCCAGTCGCGTTTTTCTAAAAGGGGAAGATGGTCGCGGATAATCGTGCGTGCGGTCTCGGTTTCAGGATCACTTTTGCGGGCAAGCTGGAGAAGAAGTGCTTCCTGAAGGGTCCGGGCGCCGATCCCGGGAGGCTCCAGCTGCTGGACCCGTTCCAGAATCCTGGCAACGTTTTCTTCCGTGGTTTTACACGCCTGGGCGATTTCGGAAAGCTCGGCTTTCAAAAAACCCTGTTCATCCAGATTGCCGACGATTTCTTCGGCGATGTTTTTTTCTTCCGCCGTTAAATCCAGGAAGCGGATCTGCCAGCAAAGGTAGTCGGAGAGGGCTTCAGGCTTTGTTAAAAGTCCCTGCTGGTAGTCTTTGTTCCTTTGCGCGTCATCAATATCATCCGAGTGGGTGGGACCGGCGGAGTATGTCCCGTAACTGTCATCCGCGTTGTCCCAATCAGGAAGGGCTTCAAAGCTCTCTCCCGGACGCACTTCATCCGTGGCCGGCTTGGGAAGATCCACAACGGGAACATCACTCTCCAGCCCGGCTTCTTCCATTTCGTCCCGGACCTGTTCCTCGAGAAGCG
Organism: uncultured bacterium; assembly: GCA_964434115.1. Classification (GTDB taxonomy): domain Bacteria; phylum Omnitrophota; class Omnitrophia; order Omnitrophales; family Aquincolibacteriaceae; genus ZLKRG04. The sequence goes on along the minus strand of CAYSSX010000001.1, from coordinate 217,270 downwards.
GGTTCTCAACCATTTCCGCTTCCACCGCCTGAGAAAGTTCCGCGATAGGCATTTGCAAAAGCCTTAGGTATTGGCGGATCTGAGGTGATAGGATGAGCTTTTGAGTTTGATGTTGAAATTGCCTCTGTTCCATACAAAAACCATACCATGAATCATTTTTGTTGTAAAGGCTTCCACAACCAATGGTTAGAAAGAGATTGACACTGCCGCATGTGTTTTTTTATAATGCAACGATTTTTTCAGGCATCCAATCACGCGATTCGCCGACCAAGCCGGCCCGAACCTAGAAAGAAACCATGGCCGCAGAAGAACCAAAACGGGATATGAACGTAGAAGCGCCAGCGCCTCCAGTCACAAGCGGCCTTAAAAAGAAGAGCATCCCTGCGGGGCTCTGGACCAAGTGTCCGGCCTGCCAGAATGTGATGTTCAATAAATCCCTTAGAGAAAATCTCCTGGTTTGCCAGAAATGCGAATACCATTTCATCATGGGCGCCCAGGACCGTATTCAGCATGTTCTGGATCCCAAATCTTTTAAAGAAATAAATGCTGACCTTGCGTCCCTGGACCCGCTGGGCTTCGAAGGAACAAAATCCTATTTTGAAAAGCTGAAGCAGGACCAGAAAAAGACCGGTCTTAAAGAGGCCTGTGTCACCGGTGAAGGTAAAATCGCGGGCATGAACGTTGCTTTCGGCGTCACGGACTCGCGTTTCATCATGGGGTCCATGGGTTCGGTGGTGGGTGAAAAACTGACGCGACTCGTGGAGCTGGCCGCTGAAAAAAAACTTCCGCTGATCATCATTTCGGGTTCCGGCGGCGGGGCACGTATGTATGAAGGCGCACTCAGCCTCATGCAGATGGCCAAAACCTCTGTGGCCCTTGCGCGTTATCAAAGAGGACACCGGCCGTACATTTCCATTTTAACCAACCCGACCATGGGCGGTGTGATGGCGAGCTTTTCTTCCTTAGGGGATATTATTCTTGCGGAACCTAAAGCCTTGATCGGTTTTGCCGGCCCCCGTGTCATCGAGCAAACGATCCGCCAGAAACTTCCAGCGGATTTTCAAACTTCCGAATTTCTACTCCAGCATGGCATGATTGACAAAGTTGTGCCGCGAAAAGACCTGAAGGATTGTTTGCAGAAAATCCTCGAGTCCGTGCTGTAACTTCACAAAAAAGGAGAATTCCTTTGGCAACCGTAGTATTGAAAAATCTCTCGAAAGTTTACGGCAATAATGCGCCGGCCGTGGACAAGGTCAGCCTTGAAATTAAAGACAAGGAATTTATGGTTTTTGTGGGTCCTTCCGGCTGCGGAAAATCGACGACCCTGCGTATGATCGCCGGTCTTGAAGAAATCTCCTCCGGAGAAATTTACATCGACGGCAATTTGGTCAATGATGTGCCCGCCAAAAACAGGGACATCGCCATGGTTTTTCAAAATTACGCCCTTTATCCGCATATGTCGGTTTATGAAAATCTCGCTTTTGCCTTGAAACTCCGCAAGTACCCCAGCAAAGAAATCGAACGCCGCGTGATGGAAGCTGCGGAAATTCTCGGCCTGACGGATATGCTGAAGCGCAAGCCCAAAGAACTCTCCGGCGGTGAACGCCAGCGCGTGGCCGTAGGACGTGCGATTGTGCGCAAGCCGAAAGTCTTTCTTTTTGATGAACCTTTGAGCAACCTGGATGCGAAACTCCGCATCCAAATGAGAAAAGAAATCCACAAACTTCACAACCGCCTTCAGTGCACCATGATTTATGTGACCCACGATCAAGTGGAAGCCCTGACGCTGGGGGACCGCATTGTGGTTATGCGCGGCGGCCATATTCTTCAGGTGGCGGATCCCGTCAACCTGTATGAAAACCCCGCGAGCCGTTTTGTGGCGGGATTTATCGGCTCGCCTCCCATGAACTTCCTTCAGGGGAAGGTGGTGAAGGAGCAGGCGGAATACTTTTTTCAGGACAAGGGAATCAAGCTTCGCATGCTGCCGCAGTCTTACCCGAGAATTGCTCCTTACAAAGACAAGGAAGTTATCTTGGGAATCCGCCCTGAAGACATCTACGACAAAATTTTCGCCCAGGACGCCCGTCCTGAGTTCACCATCACGGGAACTGTTGACGTGGTGGAACCCATGGGGTCAGAAATTTATCTCTACCTCAATGTGGGACGGAACAGTTTTGTGGCACGGGTTTCTAACCAGGATACGGCTGCCGTGAATCAGGATCTTCAGGTTGTATTCGACATGAGCAAAGCTCATTTCTTCGATCCTGTAACGGATAAAGCCATCGTCTGAGAGGACTATGGGTTCAACAACCCGTCGTCACGTTAGTCTTGTCCTATCTGTCATTCTGTCTTTTATTCTCACGCATCAAATCATCCACGCCCTTTCTGCGCTTGAAAACACCCTGATTCCCGAAGTTTATCTCAGGCGCTGTTTTCTTGCCCTTTCCGGTTTTTTCTTTCCCATTGTCGGCGGCTGGATCGCTTTCCGGATTATCGGCGGGGGACTCTTCGCATCCTTTGCCGCGATCCTCGTCTTTTTTGTTTACGGCGTTGCCGAATCCCCGGTCGTGGTCTGGTTTCTCGGGGCCTACGCCATTTTGTGCCTGCTGCTTTACCGCATGGATGAAAGCTTTGAAAACAGGATCGCGGATTTTCTGGTGGACCGCGAAAAATTTCAAAACGAAAGAAACGACCTCGAGGTTTCCTATAAAGTCAAAGGCGAGGGGATCAGTATTCTTTTCGAAAAATACTCTACCTACTACAACCTCAGAAAGCTTGCCGAGGAACTCGCGACCACCATGTCGGTGAGTGAACTGGGGAAAATGGTGGCTGAAAGAACTAATGACTTTATTCCCCGCGGCGACATCACGCTGCTCAGCCTCGCCGATCCGGAGGGGAAGAACCTGTCCGTGGTGGCCTCCAAAAAGAGCCATCGAAACACGACCGCCTCGGCGGCCAAACAAGGCGATCTCTTTGACCAGTGGTCCATCAAAAACCGGAAGCGCTTTATCGTTTCCGACTCGCACCAGGACTTTCGCTTTGACGTCACGGAAACCGCGCGCCAGGAAGACATCCGGAGTTTGATCATTGCCCCGGTGCTTCATGAAGGGCGCGTCATCGGAACCCTCCGCGTCAACTCGCATGAGCCCAATACGTTCGCCAATGATGACTTGCGCTTGATTGACGCCATCGCGGCTCTTTCTTCTTCCGCTATTTCCAATGCCATGCTTTATGAGAAAACCGAAGAGCTGGCGATCAAGGATTCCCTGACGGGCCTTTACGTCAGACGCTATTTCTTTGACCGCCTTAAACAAGAACACGGCCGGGCCCTTCTGACCAAACGTCCGCTTTCGGTGCTGATGTGCGACATTGATCACTTTAAAGAATGCAATGACCGTTTCGGCCATGGCGGCGGCGATCTGATGCTGATGCGGTTTTCGGAGATCCTTAAAGGGGTCTGCGACAATGCCGTTGTCGCGCGCTATGGCGGTGAAGAATTTTCCGTGCTTTTACCGGAGTGTCCGCGTGAGGAAGCTATAAGAACCGCGGAAAGAGTTCGTTCAGAAGTCGAAAGCAAACCTTTCGTGATCCGGCGCGAACAGGTTTCCATGACCGTTTCCATCGGGGTCGCAACACTGCCGCAGGACACCCTTGATCTGGAAATGCTCGTCCAGAAAGCCGATGAAGCCCTGTATAAAGCCAAGCGCGGGGGAAGGAACCGGGTATGCTCAAGCGAAACCTGATCTTCGCGGTCTTCCTTATTATGATGCCTGCGGTCTACTTCAAGACGCGGGATCTGCACCTGGCATATTACGTTTTCTCGTCGCTCCTTGTTTTTCCATTGTTCTACTTTTATCTGGAACGGAACCGCACACTTTTCTTCTCCGGCCTCTCGCTGTTTTTTCTCTCCGAACTTTTTTATATCGTCCGGGATTATGAACCCGAAATGGTGCTTTTATGCGCCGGCCATTTCGCATTGATTGCTTCTTTGATTTTTTATCATAAAAGATGGGAGAGCCAGGTCGCTTTCGAAAGTGAAAAAAATAAAGAGATTTTGCGGGACTGGGAAATTCTCAAACACAAACACCAGCATCGTCTTGACAATTTGCAGCACCTTGAAAAACAGGCCGCCAGCCTGATGGACCTTTTTGAAATTGCCCGTGATTTCAGCGAATGCCTCAGCTACTCCACGCTCGCTGAGGCTTTGCATAAAAAAGTCCGTCCGGAACTTCCCTTTGAGGAAATGGACCTGCTTCTCGTACCCTCCGGAGCCGGAAGCACGGAAGACTCCGCTCATCACGTTTTTGCGATCAAGGAATCCGGCGTTCTGGAGTCCGAACGGCCGCTCACGGACCAGGAGAAAAAAGACGTCCTTTCGGTCAAAAAAGACCGCCTCCCTCAAGTCTCGGAGTCGCGATGGCTGTTTCATTTGACCATTCAGCAGGAATCCCTGGCCTATTTGGCGGTCTCTGGGGCCAAGGTATCGGATTTAGCGAAATTCGAAGTCCTGGTTGCCCACCTCGTGCTTCAGATTAAAAAAATACGCCTTTATGACACGGTCAAAGCCCTGTCAATCATTGATGATTTAACCCAGGTTTTCGTACGCCGCCACTTTATGGTGCTCTTTGAAGATGAATTGCGGCGCAGTCTAAAACACGGCTTCTCATTGGCATTATTAATGTTAGACATTGATCACTTCAAAAGATATAATGACGAACTCGGTCACCTGGTGGGGGACGCAACCCTGCGTGAGGTGGCGGGAATTCTTCGTTCGAATCTCCGGAAAGTAGACCTTGTGGCCCGTTTTGGAGGGGAAGAATTTATTATGGCGATGCCCGAAACCGGTGCCGCCGGAGCCTTGGAAGTTGCGGAAAGAATCCGCTCGAGTATAGCGAGACATATTTACAAAGTTTATGACGTGAACACCAAAGTCACAGCCAGTGTGGGTGTTTCCGTGTTTCCCGCAGATTGTCCTGATTTGGATAAGAAAAGCGGCGACACACTCAATCTATCAAATGAACTCATCAGCAAAGCTGACGCCGCCCTGTACCGCGCCAAAGAAGAAGGCCGGAACAGGGTGGTTCGTTACCAGGATTTGTAAACGGAAGAGGTTATGACACTATCATTCTTTCGGTTTTTGAAACGTTCCCCCGAGTTTTTTGTTTTTTTGATTCTTTCAAGTTTATCCTTTTCCATTCCAGCCTTCGCGGATGAACCTCCCGAAACCTCTTCGGCCCGGGCACTGCCTGTAAAGGATAAGTTTGAAGAAGTGCAGCCGAAAGTTGAAACCGTTGCCGACACACTGGAATACCTGAAACAGGAAAACAAAGTGGTGGCAAAGGGGAACGTTGTCATCACCTACGGTTCTCAGAAGATCACGGCCGACTACGCCGAGGTCGAAACTGAAACCAAAAAGGCCTATGCCCGCGGACACGTCATTATTTTCAGCGGCGATACGCCGACCGCGAAGGGTGAAGACGTTTATTACGATTTCAATACCGACTCCGGCAGTTTCCCGCAGGGGACCATCCTCGCCTACCCCTGGCATTGTAAAGCCCAGCAAATTGACAAACAAAACGCCACGACTTCCGTCGCGACCGACACGGCCTTCACGACATGTAAAGGGGAGAACCCGCCGTATGAAATCCACGCCAAGAAAGTCACCATTCATCAAGACGATAAAATGGTGGCGCGGAACGTTACGATTTACTCGCTTGGAAAGCCGATTTTCTGGTGGCCTTACCTGGTGATTCCGCTGCAGCAGAAGAACGCCCCCTTGCAGGTGTCGGCCGGCTACAAATCAGAATTCGGCGCCTACATCGAAACCTCCAAAGGCTTCAGCATCACGAAGAATATTTATGGAAAACTTCATTTTGACTGGCGCGCCCGGCGCGGGTTCGGCGGCGGAGCGGACCTGAATTACAATTTCGGTAAATTCGGGCACGGTTTGATCAAAGGGTACGCGACCCAGGATAAGCGCGCGCCCAGCCCAGGACTGGAAGATCCTTTCAGCGAAAGAGAAGACCGCGCCAGAGGACGCTTGTCCTGGTGGCACCGGACAGACCTGGATGAATACTCCAACATTCAGCTCCGCTATCACAGGCTTGCCGACGAATATTTCCTCCAGGAATTTTTTCAGAAAGAACACCGCAGCGAAGTGGAACCAAGCTCCTTTGTGACCCTGACCAAAAACGGGGAGCGTTACGGTGCCCTTATTCATGCCACTAAGAAGATGAACAGCTTTGAATCCACGGTGGAACGTCTTCCGGAAGTGCGCGTCAACTGGAAGAACCAGCCTCTTGGAAACAAGGGGCTTTATTATGAAAACGAGACAAGCTACGCAAACCTTGAAAAGACCCTTCGCCGGAGCCGTTACAGCGAAGATGTGAACCGCGCGGACCACTGGAGTGAAATTTCCTACCCGTTCAAACTGAATGATTTTAAAGTCACACCCTACGTGAACAGCCGGGGAACCTATTACAGCCGGCAGCGCGACGAAGGCGATGACACTTTCCGCATGGTCGGCGGCGCGGGGGTTGACATCCGCAATCAGTATTACAAGACCTACGAATCCACTTTTGACAAATGGGGCGTTGAAGTGAACCGCCTCCGTCACGTGATGGAGCCCGTTCTCGCGTATAATGCCGTGCGTTCAACCGTCAGCGATGAAACCCTGCACCGCTTCGATCATATTGACACCATTGATGACGCGGATGTTGTGACTTTGGGCCTGGAAAACCGCCTGCAGACCAAAAGGGTCATTAACGGCCGCACCCATCGCGTTGACATCGTGAGCTATAACACCTTTCTCAATTTTTCGCCAAACCCCCACAATGTTGAAAAAGGCGCTTCTTTCACAACGCTTGAACAGGAATTGACACTGCGCCCCTACAACTGGCTTCAATTTCAAGTCCGCGCGGAATACAACTTTCTCACCTCCGAACTCAGCGTGTTTAATCAAGACCTCCTCATTCACGCGACGGACAAGCTTTACCTTATTTTCGGGCACCGCTATATCACGGACATTCCGGACCAGGAAATTGAGGGCAGCACGCAGTTCATTTTTGACGGCCATTACAAACTGAATGAATACTGGAACCTGGGCGGGTACATCCGCTGGAACGCCGAAGGCGCCCAGATCGACGAGTGGCAGCTCATGGCCACGCGCGACATGTACTGCCTGCTTTTTGATTTTGGTTACAACGTCCGCAATTCTCAAATTGCTGACTCCAATAAAGAAATCTTTTTTCAGCTTCGTATGAAGCAGTATCCGCAAATCAACTTAAAAAGCGGTTCCCGTTCGTCCTTTTCTCCCCCCAGAATCGGCGAAACTGTAGCGGGAGCCAACCAAGACATGGGTTATACCAACCTTGAGGATGGGGGAAATTTTAGTTATGGCCAGTATTAAAGTCGGAATTATCGGATCGGGTTATGTCGGGCTTGTAACGGGAGCCTGTTTCGCGCATCTCGGACACCAGGTCACCTGCGTGGATAACGACCCGAAAAAACTCGCGATCCTCAGAAAAGGGAAAGTTCCGATTTACGAACCGGGACTCTCTGAAATGATCAAGGCGGCCCGGAAAAAGAAAAAAATCACTTTTACCAGCTCGATTGCCGATGCCGTTAAAACTTCCGAAGTCATTTTCATCTGCGTCAATACCCCGCCGCGGGATGACGGCGGCGCGGATCTCTCCTATGTGGAAAATGTTTCCCGGGAAATCGCGCGCAACCTCACGCATTACTGCCTGGTGGTTGAAAAAAGCACGGTCCCTGTGCAAACCGGGGAACGGGTTTACAAAACGATCAAGGCCAATCACCGCCGCAAAGTCGATTTTGACGTTGCCTCCAACCCCGAGTTTCTCCGCGAAGGGTCGGCCATTGAAGATTTTTTGAAACCGGACCGCATCGTGGTCGGCGTTTCCAGCCGCCGCGCTGAGGATCTGCTCCGCAAACTCTACGCGCCGGTGAAGGCCCCTTTAGTGGTGACAGACATCAAGAGCGCGGAAATCATCAAACATGCCTCTAATTCCTTTCTCGCTACAAAAATCTCTTTCATTAATATGGTCGCCCGCGTCTGTGATGCTGTGGGCGCGGACATTGAGCAGGTTTCAAGGGGTATGGGCCTTGACCCGCGCATTGGGGCCAGTTTCCTTAAAGCCGGAATCGGTTTTGGCGGATTCTGTTTTCCGAAAGACCTTGCCGCTTTCTACCACATGTCCAAATCCCTGGGCGTCCCTTTCAACATGCTTAAAGAAGTCCTCGAAATCAATGACACCCAGAAGCTTTACTATGTTCAGCTGATCGAGCGGGTTCTCTGGAATCTGCGCGGAAAAACAATCGGTGTTCTGGGTTTGGCCTTCAAAGGCAATACAGACGATATGCGTTTTGCGCCGTCTATCGAAATCATTGAAGCCCTTCAGAAGGAAGGTGTGAAAATCCGCGCCTATGACCCTGAAGCCATGGAAAAGGCGAAGCCGCTTTTCAAGGGTGTTCAGTTTACTTCGAGCGCTTACGAAGTCTGCCGCGGAGCGGATGCGCTCGCCGTACTGACGGACTGGAAAGAATTCAAAACGCTGGACATGAAAAAAATCAAACGTCTTCTGAAGTCACCGGTCATTTTTGACGGACGTAATCTCTACGATCCGGAAGAAATTAAAAACCTCGGCTTCGACTATTACGGCATAGGGCGAAGCAGCAAGAAATAAACCCCATCAGCCCCCATTAAGAGGAATTATGTCTGAAAAGATTGTTTTAATTACAGGGGGAGCAGGCTTTATCGGCTCCCATTTGTGTGATTTTTATTTGAACAAAGGCTTCCGCGTGGTCTGCGTGGACAACTTTTTGACAGGTAACCGCGACAATATCGCGCATCTGAAAACAGAGCCCCGCTTCACGCTGCTGGAGCAAAATGTCAGTGACCACATCGACTATGCCGGGCCGGTGGATTACGTTCTTCATTTCGCGTCTCCGGCAAGCCCCGTGGATTACCTTCAATACCCGATTCCTACGTTGAAAGTCGGCGCGCTCGGAACCCACAATGCTTTGGGACTTGCCAAGGCCAAGAAGGCGACGTTTCTGATCGCCTCGACTTCGGAAGTTTACGGCGATCCGCTGGTTCACCCGCAGAAAGAGACTTACTGGGGGAATGTGAATCCCGTAGGTCCCCGCGGCGTGTATGACGAGGCCAAACGCTTTGCCGAGGCCATGACCATGGCCTATCACACCTACCATGGACTGAATACCAAAATCATCCGTATTTTCAATACGTACGGCCCCCGCATGCGCCTTCGTGACGGCCGCGCGATTCCTGAATTTATTTCAGCCGCGTTGAAAAATGAAGCCATTCCCGTTTTTGGAAGCGGAAACCAGACACGCAGTTTTTGTTATGTCTCGGACCTGGTCGAAGGTTTGACCCATGTCCTTTTTTCCGATATCAACGACCCCGTTAATCTGGGGAACCCCAATGAAATGACGATTCTTCAGCTTGCGGAAACCATTATCCGTATGACCGGCAGTCAGAGCCGCATTGATTACAAACCGCTGCCCGTCGATGATCCCAAAATCCGCCAGCCCGATATCACCAAGGCCCGGAAGGCTTTTGGCTGGGAACCCAAAATCGCATTGCAGGACGGTCTCAAATCCACGATTGAGTATTTTCGTCAAAAACAGCCTGTAAGTCCGGCTTAATCTCAACCTCTTAACCTCCAGGTGAGCTGCGGTGTCAGAACTCGACCTTTCCGTCGTTATCCCCGCATACAATGAAGAGAAGCGCATTGAAAAAACGCTTCGCGAGATTATCCATTTCCTGAACTCGCAGGGGCTGCGCTACGAAATCATTGTTTCCGATGACGGCAGTTCCGACGGTACCGTCGAAGTGGCCCGCCGCTGTCTCCAGAACATTGAGCACAAAATCATCGAAACCCGTCCCAACCGGGGCAAAGGCCACGCGGTTAAACTGGGCATGCTTGCCGGCAGGGGAAATTATATTTTATTTTCCGATGCCGACCTCTCGACCCCGATCGAAGAAATCATGGGATTTCTTGAGCTTCTGAAAAAAGATCAGGACGTTGTGATCGGTTCCCGCGCGCTTGACCGGTCGAAGATTGAAGTGCGTCAGGAATTTTTCAGGGAGTGGATGGGCAAGGTCTTCAACCGCATCGCCCGTTTTTTGACCTTCAAAGGCATTGAGGATTCCCAGTGCGGCTTTAAGTGTTTTCGCAGGGAAGCGGCCCACAAATTATTTACCCTGCAAAAAATCGAGGGTTTCAGTTTTGACGTGGAAATCATTTATTTAGCGCAAAAATGCGGCTACAAAGTTTTTGAGAAACCCGTGGTGTGGAGGCATTCGGCGCAGACGCGTGTCCGCCTTCTGCTAGACCCCATGCTGATGTTTCTCGATATTTTGAAGATCCGCCTTATGCACCTTCGTTGATGAACTCAATCCGGTCCTCGGGCTCAATCACGCTTGCTTTAACGGCCATTCTTCTCCTGGGATTCGCACTTCGGATCTGGGGAATCTCCTTCGGCCTGCCTGACCTGTATCACGCGGATGAACCCATTGTCGTCAATCACGCCCTGGCTTACGGCTCAGGCGACCTTCACCCGCATTTTTTCCGGATTCCGCCGCTCACGAGTTACCTCCTTTTTCTTTTTTACGGACTTTTTTTTCTGGCGGGAAAGCTGTCCGGGGTTTTCTACGCACCGTCTGACTTTGAGCGGCTTTTTTACTCGGACCCCACGGCGTTTTATTGGATAGGGCGCGTCGTCCTCGGTGTTCTGCCCGGCGTCCTTGGCATCTTTTTTCTGTACCGCGTGACCATGAGGATTTTTGGCGAGGGCAGGGCCTTGGCCGCGGCTTTACTTCTCGCGGTATGTTTTCTTCATGTGCGCGACTCTCATTATATTTACACGGATATGCCGCTTCTTGCTGTTCTGACCGCGGCCATGGGATCTTTTTTTAATCTGCTGGACGCCAAGCCGGAAGCTTCTTCCCTGAAAAGGCATTTGCTTTGCGGTTTTTGGATAGGCCTCGCGGCGGCCTTCAAATACAACGGGGTGTTTCTCGTCGTGCCTTATGGGGCCGCGTGCCTGTTTCAAGCCGCTGAATCAAAGAAAATTCCGCTCGCCGGAATTTTTTTAGCGGGCCTGTGTTCCTTGGCCGTCTTTATTATTTTGAACCCGTTTGCCGCGCTTGATTTTCAGTTTTTCTGCAACGAGTTAGCGGCGGAAGGCGCCGCGCATGCCGGGGGAGTTCCCTGGATGCACCCCTTGCTTTACTCAGCCCTGGAAGGGACAGGCTCACTGATGCTGGGGTTTGCGCTTGCCGGAATGGTCTCTTTAATCCGCCCCCAAGGAGCCCCGGTTTCCATCAAGGCCCGTTTTGTTCTTCTGTCTTTCGTTCTTTCCTATTATGTTGTTCTTGTTCTGGGAGGACAATTGTATGACCGTTACACTCTCCCGCTCACTCCTTTCATTGCCTTTTTTGCCGCGGATTCCATTTTCTCTTTAACCGCGGCAGTTCAGAAACCGTTTTTTAAAACACTTCTGACCACGGGCTTTTTGCTTGCAGCCCTTTTTCAGCCGCTTCAAAAATCCATTCAGCTGGGCGGCATTCTTACAGCGGGGGACACCCGGACAGACGCAAAAAACTGGATAGAAAGGCATCTTCCCAAAAACTCGGGGGTTGCTTTGAGTGTGCCTTTTTACGGACCCCGCCTTGCCTGGTCCGAAGATTCCCTGCGGGAAAAACTCAGCCGGATTGAATCTTCAGGCGCGTTTCCTGAAGTCCAGAAAAGACGTCTTCAATTTCTTTGGGACAAGGCCGGCCAGCGGCCGGGTTACAGGCTGTACCAGCTCACTCACGATGAAAATCCCGGGCCGGTTTTTGTGCTGGCTCCTGAACCCGTGCCGTATGACGCTGAAAAACTCCGAGGCCTGGGCATTTCCTACGTGGTGGTGGAAAGAGGCCATGATGAGGCGAGGCTTTCCGCATTTCTCAAAACGCTTCCGGCTTTGGAGCCCGTAGCCCGTTTCACGCCCTTCCGGGATTCTTTAATTGCCGCGTCTTTTGATCCTTACGCCATGACCGGAGCGCCTTTTTTAAGCAAAGAGTTAAGTGCCCGCCGTCTGGCCGGCCCGCTTCTTGAAGTTTACAAGCTTTCTCTGGATAAGGACCCCTTGTGATGACGCCTAAGGATCTTCTTGAGAAAAAAAAATCCGGAAAAAATGGATTTCTGCTTGCGGTGCTTTCTCTTGCCGGAGTCTTTTTCACGGTTCTGAGCCCGTCGGTCCCAAACTGGGAAATCATTTTAGGCCGGCATAGTTTCATCACTTCTGACGCCATGCTTTTCTTAGGACTGTCGCTTCTGGCCGCGGCTCTGGGTTTTTTCCTTTCGGGCTTTTTCAAAACGCATCCCTTGGAAGGCGAATTTCCCAAAGGGCTTTTCATGCTTTTTTCTTTTGCCGCAGTGCCGGCCGCAGCCTTTGTCCTTTACGGGGTCAATCAGGCCGTGCTTCACGGTTTCATGAGTTCCGCGGATGAACATTCCTGTTATTTTCTTGCCGAATGCCTGAGAAAAGGGAAATTGTGGGTGCCGCCGCACGCCTTATCCGAATTTTTTAATGTGACCCATATTGGAAACAAAGCGGGGAAATGGTTCAGTGTTTATCCGCCGGGCTGGCCGCTGATCTGGTCGTTTGGAATTTCGGCAGGGTTGACCCACTGGGTGAATCCCGTTTTGACGGCCCTCAGCCTGCCGCTCTTTCTCGCTTCCGCGCGCCGGATTTTTGACCGCAGCGCTGCGGTCCTCGGACTTCTTCTCGCGCTCACGGCCCCTTTCTTCCTGTTCACGGGCGCGGCTTATTTTTCCCACCCTGCGGCCCTTCTCATGTCCTCTCTTTTTCTTTACAGCTTCCTCCGGTGGAACGAGGCAGGGAACGATCAAAAAACCGGCTGGGCCATGCTTTGCGCCGCCGCCATAGGCTACGGACTCATGACGCGCTATCTCACGACCGCGGCCTTGGCACTGCCTTTTTTGATTCCGCCCCTGACCACAATCATAAAACGCAGACGCCTCACCCGGGACGAAATGGCGGCGGCCGCGGTTCTTCTGATCTTTTTTATCCTGATTCTTTGGCAGAATTTCACGATTTCCGGAAAACCTTTTAAAGCGCCTAATCAATTTGACAAATCCTGGGAACGTCTGGGTTTCCGGAGCGACTACACACCCTTGGACGGTTTCTGGTTTATCGCGGCCCGGATTTTTTACCTCATGGATTGGACCGCCCCGGCCCTCGTGATTTTTTATTTTCTTTCTTTTTTCAGCGGGTTCAAGCTCACACCGCTCCAAAAGAGTTTCCGTTTGGCCCCGGTCAGCCTGGCTTTGGCGTACTTCCTTTATTTTTCCTGGGGCGGCAACCAATGGGGACCCCGGTATTATTATGAAGCCTTTCCGTTTTTAACCGTCACCGCCGCAGTCACTCTTCTCGGGCTCTGGAAAAAATGGCCCGAGTGGCGGGGGAGTCTCTTCGCCGTCCTCTTGGTTTCTTTTTTTGCCCAGGGTTTCCTGTTTCAAAAGCAGGCGGCTTTTCATGGCAAGGCCGCGGCTGAACGCAAAGCGCTTTACGCGCTGGCTGAAAAAAACCTTCAAACGCCTTCCATTGTTTTTGTGCATGGATTTTTGGGAGACACACTTGTCATGGGTGAGGAAGACGCGGTGCGGAATAGTCCTTTTCTGGACGGACGGATTCTTTACGCCCATGATCTGGGCGCGGAAAAAAACACCGCTTTGATGAAGGCCATGCCTGGCCGCCTGTATTTCCGCGGTTATTATGACCGCTCACGGAAAAGCCCGGTGCTGGAACTTCTTGAGGGCAGTCCGTCATGACCGCGAAAAAAAGCAGGGCGTCCAAAACATCAAGCCTGACCTTCACGGAGTCCGCATGGTTTTTCCCGTTAACTTTTGCGCTGCTTCTGTTTGGTTTTTATCCGGAACTTTTTCTGGCCCGTTCCGCGCCGCTTGTCGGCGATCATTGGGAGCAGCATTACCCCTGGGCCGCGCTTCTCGCCAGCTCTCTTAAGCAGGGCATGCTTCCGCTTTGGACGACCGCTATCCAATGCGGATTTCCCATTGCCGCGGAAAGCCAGATCGGGATTTTCTATCTTCCCAACCTGGCGCTCTTCGGATTATTCCCGGTCAAACAGGCCTTTGCCTGGCAGCTGCCGCTTCATTTCTGGATTGGGGGATGGAGCACGTACGCCTATCTTCGCGAAATGGGGATGAAAAAAATGAGCTCGTTTCTCGGGGCATGCCTTTTTGTCTTTGGCACGGCTTATGGCGGGGCGTATTACAACGTCACTTCCCTGAAAACACTGTGCTGGTTTCCTTTCATGCTGTTTCAACTGGAGCGCTACTTGCAGCGGGGCACGCGGAGCGCGCTGGCCGGACTCGCCGCGGCAGGAGCGCTGTCGATGGTGGCAGGGTATCTGCAAGTCGCGGTCCTGGGCGGACTGATGGTTTTCTTTTACACCTTGCTCCGGCTTACTTTTCTACGCGACGAAACCCCGCATTTCCGCAACTATCCTTATCAAACCTTGGGGGGCTTGTTTGTTTCGGCTCTCGGAATCGGTCTTTTAATTTTCCCCCAGCTTTTGCTGACGTATCCGCTGGCGCTGGCTTCTAACCGCTCCGGCGCTGCGGAAGGTTATGCTTACGCGGGGTCCCTTTCGCCCCTGGTGTTTTCAACCTGGATTTTCCCGCATTTTCAGGGCCTGTTCCGCGGGCATTGCCTGTACAACGGAATCCTTCCGCTTTTTTTTGCCGCGATCGCTTTTTCCCGTGCCGAAATCCGCAAAAGTCTTTTCTTCAAGCTTTGGGCCGCGATGGGAATTTTCGCGCTGCTCATGGCGCTCGGACGCTGGAGTCCGCTTTATGTGGGGCTCATTAAGCTGACGGGTTTTCACGCCTTCCGCACACCGGCCAAGTTCCTTGTTTTTATCAACTTCGCCTTTGCCATGCTAGCGGCCGCGGGGCTTGAGGCCTATCTCAGAATCGAAGAGGCCCGGCGGGAACGGAAAACACAAGGGACAGCCGCAGCCTTCGCATGCTTATTGGGCGGCGCTGCCGGGACCTTGTTTACCGCCGGATTCGCGGTTCGTCATTACCGTTCAGCGTTTGAGAACGCGGGCCGGGGACTTGTTGAAAAATTCGTTCTCGGTCAGCCCGGCCACCCGCATGATCTGTCCTTTTATATGGAGAAATTAAACGCCTATCTGGATTACGCGGCACAGATTTTTTCTCCGCTCTACAGCTGGAACCTCTGGATTTTTCTCATCATCACGGCGTCGCTTCTTCTGGTTCTTTTTTTCCGCGGCCGCCGTTTTTTTATTCCCGCGGCAGGGCTTCTCATTCTTTTGGATCTTTATGTTTTTTCTTACGGGGATTTGCGGACCGATTTCCTGCCCACGGCGAGAATTGAAGAGAACCTTCATCACCCCGCCATTCAGGCGCTTCAGAAAGAACAGGCAGCAGGTCTTTTGAACCGGCTCTACGGGTTTCGTAAACCGGATGAATCTCTCCCGACGGTCCCCAGTGTCAATATGCTGCTTGGGATTGAAGACATCGGTGCGTATTCCCCGTTGATCTCCGGGCGGTATTACGAAACCCTGGGGTTATTCGGGAACATCAATGATTCGAATCAAGCCTTAACGCCGACACCGGGCTTTGTTGCCGAAAGGATTCCGCTTCTTTCCGCCATGGGCGTTTCCCACATCCTTTCCACGGCCGAAATGCGCAGTCCCAAACTCGACCTTCTTTCCAAGGGACCGGACTATTTTCTTTACCGCAATCTTCAGGCCTACCCGCCGTATTTTTTTACTTCCCAGTACCGGGGAGACATGTCGTGGCAGGAAATTAAAAACCGCCTCCTGAGCGCGGAATATGACCCCCGGGATGTGGTGCTTTTTGAAAGAAATTTCCCGGAAAGCGGACCGGGCCGGGGATCCGCATCCGGGGTCCGTCCTGTGATTCAGCATTTCATTCCCGCCTCGCCGTTGAATGAGGCGTGGCAGGTGGCGGTATCCGAACCCGGCTTTTTTGTCTGGATGCAGACCTGGGATTCCGGATGGAGCGTCACGGTGAACGGCAAAAAACAGCCGGTCGAAAAGGCCTACGGCCTTTTTCAAGCGGTTTATCTCGACCAGCCCGGAACCTATTATCTGAATTTTCAATACAGCATCCCTTCGCTCTTTAATCTGAAGGGGAAGAAGGCTTAATGCCGGAACTTTTGTTTCCTCTTTTCTTTTTCTCGTTTCTTGCCGCCGGGCTTGGATTCACACGGAATCTGGACGTTTTACCGCCCGTCACGCGCGCGTGTGTTTCCTGGACCCTTGGCTGCGGCCTTTTCGTCCTGTTCACAGCGGCTTTGGGCCATGCCGGACTTTTGACCCCGGTTCTGATTTTAAGTTTTCCTCTCCTTGTTCTGGCCGCGGCGCTGGCGGCGCGGCTGAAGCTGGCGGGGGGAATGAGGGATTTCTTTTCACCCTTGGTTCCGGGAAAAAGCGCGGT
Source organism: uncultured bacterium (assembly GCA_964434115.1). GTDB lineage: Bacteria > Omnitrophota > Omnitrophia > Omnitrophales > Aquincolibacteriaceae > ZLKRG04. Next base: position 200,705 of record CAYSSX010000001.1, on the reverse strand, counting down.
TGAAAAAACCGCCTCGTGTGTGACGCTTTTTGTCCTTGGACTGCTCCTCGTCCTCTGCGCAGTACCCGAAACCGCCAATGACTCTCTTTGTTACCAGCTGAACATTCCGAAGTTTTTCGCCTGGCGTCATTCCATGCGGCCGGAGCCCTATGACCTGAATTCTTATTTCCCGGTTTTTCTTAACACGCTCTACACCACGGCGCTGATTTTTAAGAGCGTTCCGCTGGCCAAACTCTTTCATTGGGGGACAGGCCTGGTCCTTTGTCTCCTGGTAATCGACAGCACGGCCCGGTTCAGTGCCAGCCGGAAGACGGGATTGATTCTGGGCCTGATTTTTCTTTTAACACCCACGGTCTACAATGAAATGCCGACCACCTATGTCGATGTGGGGGCCTCGCTTTTTCTTTTTCTTTCTGTTTTGATGACTGTCCAGGGCCGGGAGAATGAAAACCGCAGGCGCAGCCTTTTGTTTCTTGGAGGTTTGTTCTGGGGCTTTGCGGTAAGCTGCAAGATCCTGATTTTAATTGCCGCGCCTGCGTATGCCGGTCTTCTTATCTGGAAAAACCTGAAGCCTTGCCGCTGGGGCGAAGGCCTGAAAAACTTCCTTTGGTTTTCACTCGGCTTCACGGCCGGCTGCGGGTTCTGGTTTGCCCGCAACTGGATTTTGACAGGAAACCCGGTTTTTCCCTTTCTCGGCCAGATTTTCGGCACTCAGGAATTCAGTTTCGTGAAACACTTTCAGGAAATGGGGCCGCCCAAAGACCTGCTTCATTATCTGCTGCTGCCTTTTTTTATGACGGTCAACCCCGGCGGTTATGACCGGGGTTACTGGGCCGGCCCCTTTTATTTACTCGCGCTGCCTTTTGTTTTAGCCGCTGTCCGTAAGCACCCGGACGCGCGGCCTTACGGCTTTTTTATCTGGGCTTACACCACAGTCTGGTTTTGTTTCTTCCACAACGCGCGCTTCCTGCTTCCCGTATTCCCCGTGTTTGTGATGCTGGCTGGAAGAGGAGTCCACGATTTCCTGATTTCCGCGCAGGGCGTGAAATTTCGTCCGGTTTTTCTGGCAGCGGCCGCCGGACTTGTGTCCCTTTTAATGCTTGCCGGGCTTTATCACGACCGCTTTGCTTTTCGCTACCTCTCAGGATTCGATAAAAACGCCTACCTTTTGATGCGCGAACGTTCCTGGTCTGCCGCGTCCTGGGTGAATCAGAACCTTCCGAAGAATGCCAAAATTTATAATGCCGAAGAAATCCGGCAATTTTATTTTGAACGGGAAATGGTACGGAACATCTGGTTTATCAAACGCCACCCCGAAATTCAGAAAAAATCCGCGGAGGAAATCAGCCGGCTTTTGAAGGAAAAAGGGTTTACGCATCTTCTCAAGGCGGTCCCTGCCGTTTCGCGGCCTGCGGTGCCGGCACGACCCGAAGACCTTGAGCGGACGGAGGCCGTAGACAGGCTTCTTCAAGACGGCCGTTACACGCGTCTTCTCCACGCCCTGACTTCGGTCAACAAAGTGGAGGCCGCTTTTTCGTATGAGGTCTATGAACTGGTTTAAAAGCTCCTTTTACAGATTTCTAAAATCCCGTAAGATGCCTCTATGATCGACGCCCGGCAAAAACTGAATCTAACGCGTCTTGGAAATTGCCCGGCCTGCAAAAGCACGGCCGCGAAAAATCCGCGGTTCAAGCTCCGTCATTTCTCGGTTTACATTTGTCCGGCGTGCGGACTGCGCTACGTGGATCCGTCCCTCGACGGCGCTTCACAAATGCTTCTTTATAACGACCCCGAGCTTCTCAAAGAGATTAACCCCGCGCTGGAAAATTATTATGAATACGAAACCCTGAACCCCAAAAGCCGGACTTACGCTGACTACTCAAAAGCCCTGACGGAGGCTTCAAAACTCACGTCTGGCCGCAGGCTTTTGGAAGCCGGCTGCGGCACAGGCTCTTTTTTAAAGTTCGCGGCAACCCAAGGCTGGGATGTGACGGGCGTTGATTCCGGAGATGCCAACATCCGCGCGGTCCGCGAAGCAGGCCTTAAGGGGATTTGCAGCGGGTTTCTTGAAATGGCAGGGAACGACGTTTACGACTGCGTGGTTTTGTGGGATTTAATTGAACATCCGCAGGACCCCGTGCTGTTCGTGGAAAAGGCGAAAAAACTCCTGGCCCCCGGGGGACTGCTGTTGATCGCGACGCCTCAGTATCCGAATCTTCTGACCGTAATCGCGGAAACAGCCTGCGCGCTCAGCGGCGGCAAAATCACGGGGCCTCTTGAAAAGCTCTACATCCTTGAGCATGTGACTTATTTTGGAACCGAAACTCTGGATAAGCTGGTCCGGCAATCCGGCCTGCAAACCGCGAGGGTATGGAAAACTGAAACCGATCTCGCGCGTTACCGGTTTACCCCTCTGACTTCGATTCTTCTTCGAACCCTTTTTTTCGCGGCACGGCTTCTCGGCCTGCAAAACAGGGTACTCCTGATTGCCCGGAAGGCTTAAAAACCATGCCGCAGCTCTGGATTCTTGCCATCCTCAGCGGTTTTCTTATCAAGATTCCTTTTTTTTCTGCCCCCTTGATCGGGCATTTCGGAAGTTATCAAATCGTCAACGCCATGATGGCCCGCGCCATGACCGAAGGCGGCTGGGAAGCCTGGCTCGCGCCGCAGACCCAAATCCTGATGCATGGCAAACCCGCCCTTCATCTCATTTATTACCCTTTTGGAAGTTTTGCCGCCGCACTTTTAGAACGCCTCATCCCCGTGGTTTCGCTCGATTTCTGGGGACGCGTGCAGGCCGCGCTTTGGATGGCAGGGTCCGGCGTGCTCCTCCGGAAAATCACCCGGAAATTTTTCTCGGAGCAGGAATCTTTTCTTGCGGTTTTATTTTTCACCTTTTCTCCCATGGCGCTGATTTACGGAGTCGCGCTTCAGAATGAGGCCGCTGCCTTATTTTTCCTTTTGTCCGCGTTTGCCTTGGCCCTTCGCCCCGGACTTTTTCCGGCCTTAGGCGCGGGAATTTTCTTTTCACTTGTCCTGCTGGCCCGCCTGCATTTTATCCTCCTGATCCCGGTGATGCTTGTTCCGCTGGTGCTGCAACAGACCGGCAGGTGGAAAAGGCTTTTCCTTTTTGGCGCTGGCGTCCTGCTTCCGGCCGGCCTATGGTTTGGCTGCACGGCTTTGATCCAAACCGCGCATCCGGAGTCGGTGATGACCAGTTTATTTATGCAGGCAGGCGAGGGAAGGGTCATGAGCCGGTCTCTTCTTTTTTCAAAAGATTTTCTGCAGCGGTTTCTGCAGATTATTTTTACGCTTTGGCTCACGCCTGTGCTTGTTCCTTTTGCGCTGACCGGTGCTTTCCGGAAAGTAAGGCCGCCCGTTCTTTTGGCGGCCGCAGCCTGCGTTTGCCCGTTGTTCACCGCGCTTCTTCTGCCGCAAAAAGTTTATGACCATCCTTTTTATTTAATCGCCGCCATTCCGGGAGCCGCGGTTCTGGCGGCCGCGGGGCTTAGCGATTTTCTGGCCTTGCGCCGTAAATCCTGGGGCCTTCTAATTTTAGGGGTGTTTTTTCTGGCCTCCTTTCGCTATTATATTCCCCCTGTAAGCGCCTCTTTCAGCGCCGGGGCCCGGCATCTTGCGGCCGTGGGTGAAGCGGTTCAGCTGAGGACTCAGCCTGAAGACCGGGTCATCGCCCAAAGCGGCACTTCTCCGGAGCTTTTGTATTACACCCGGCGCAGCGGCTGGCCCTTTGACCTTGGCATGGCGCCTGAAAATATGACGGCTCAGGCGCGTCACCAGCGGATGAAGGCTGAAGGGTACGGCGACCCGCAGGCATGGCTTGAGCATCTGCGCTCCGAAGGGGCCTCAAAATTCGTGGTCTCCGACAGGGCGGCTTTGGAAAAGAGGGCGGATTTCGCGGCCTACATGAACGCTCATTACGCGTTTGAAGATTCTGAGGAAATTGATTTCCGGATTTATCACCTGAAGGAAAAACTTTGAAACCTTTGATTGTCATTCCGACTTACAACGAACGTGAAAACATCCCCAAGCTTGTGGGACGCCTCATGAACCTCAGTCCAGACCTCCACGTTCTGGTGGTGGATGACAACTCTCCGGACGGCACGGGAACGCTGGTCGAATCCTGGACTCTTGAAAACAAGCGCATCCATCTCCTGAAACGGCCCGGAAAAATGGGCCTTGGCCCAGCCTACATCGCGGGTTTTAAATGGGCCTTGAAAGGCGACTACGACGTCATCGTTGAGATGGACGCCGACCTTTCCCACCGCCCGCGCTATCTTCCGGCTTTTTTTGAAACCTTAAAACAGCATGACGTGGCCGCGGGTTCCCGCTGGATGAAGGGCGGAAGAATCGCGAACTGGCCCATGCGCCGCGTTCTGCTCAGCCGCCTGGCCAACATCTACGCGCGGATCATTTTGGGGGTTCCCATTCACGACCTGACGGGCGGGTACACGGCCTACCGAAGGGAAGTCCTGGAAGCCCTTGACCTTGACGCCATCCGTTCTGACGGTTATTCCTTTCAGATCGAAATGAAGTTTCAATCCCTGATGAAGGGATTCAGTGTTTTTGAAATTCCAATTACCTTCACGGACAGAACCTCCGGCGATTCGAAAATTTCCAGGCGCATTGTCCGGGAAGCGTTGTGGATGGTCTGGAAACTGCGGTTTTCCGCTCACAAATTCAAGTCAAAACCGGTCAAGGTTTAAAATCCTATGAAGCTCGGCATCGTGATTCAAGCGCGTTTGGGTTCCACACGGCTGCCGGCCAAGATTCTTAAACCGCTGGCCGGAAAAACAGTTTTGGAACACGGCGTGGACAACATGCGCCGGGTACGGGGGATTCAGTCCGTGGTTGTGGCCACGACGACTTCGCCCAAGGACGAGCCGCTGGCCGCTTTCTGCAAAGAAAAGGGCATTGACGTTTTCCGCGGCAGCGAAGAAAACGTTTTGCAGCGTTACACCGGCGCGGCCCAGGCCTTTGGGCTCGACGCCATGGTACGCATCACGTCCGATTGTCCTTTCAGCGACCCCTTTGTGGTGGAAAAAGTTTTACAGGCCTTTCTCTCCCAGCCCTGCGACCTTGCCTCCAACGTGATTGAGCGGACTTACCCCCGGGGACTGGACACAGAAATTGTCCGTACGGACCGCCTCAAAGAACTTCTGGCCATGAATCCGGAATCCTTTTATCTGGAACACGTGACGCCGTATTTCTACGAGCACCCGGAAAAATACAAACTCGTTTCCGTGACCGCGGAGGAAAAACTTCATCATCCGGAATACCGGATCTGCATCGATACTCCGGAGGATTATGAATTGCTGAAGAAGCTTGCGGAAAACCTGCCCGCTGATCAGGCCTACCGAGCCGAGCAAATCATCGATCTTTTTGAAAAGAACCCCGCCTGGAAAGACATCAACGCCCATGTGTTTCATTTGAAACATAAGGGTAAAACCTGATGTTTCCGAACCTTCTTTTTTTAACCGCCGGGGGAAAACATCCGGAATACAATTTCGGACATCTCTCCCGCTGTGTGATGAGCGCGGACAGAATCAAACGCGGTTCGCCCAAAGCCGCCTGCCACTTTCTTATTCCGAAAGACTCCGCGGGCATCGATTTCCTGGTTCACTCCGGTCATAAACCCCGGGTCCTGAAAGGAAAGTCCTTCAGTTTCCATGAAACAAAAAAAGCCGTGGAGTCTGTAAAAGCCGACATCCTTATTTTGGATCGTCTTGACTGGCCCGCGCCGTTTATCCGCAAGCTGAAGACGCTGGACAAAGTTCTTGTTCTCCTGGATGACGGCGGTGCTTCAGCCGCACTCGCGGATGTGTCCCTTAATCCCTTGATTGAAAACCGGCGTTCGGATTTCAAGGGCTACCGTTATTTGCTCTTATCGGAAAGCCATAAAAAGGCGAAATGCCCGCCGACAGCGAAAAGAATTGTCCTATCTTTTGGAGGCAATGAACCCAAGGGACTGACCCTTCAATGCCTGGAGCAGCTCAGAAAGATGCCTGAAGCGCATCGTTTGGATCTGCAAATTTTCAGGCCCGGGGCCGGGGAAAAGGGACTTTTGTCGCGGGAACACCTTCGGGGCTTTGCCAAAAGCTCCCGGATTCATGATTTTGGGCGGGATTTTTTTAAAATTCTGGATTCCGCGGACACGCTTCTCACAGGGGGCGGACTGACCTTGTTTGAAGGCGTCAAGCGGGGTCTGGTGAGCGGCATCGTTGAATTGCGCGCTCATCAGAAGGGCAATATCCGGAAGCTGAGTCAAGCCGGCGCCGTTGAAAGGCTTGGAGATTTCACACAGGTGGAAACGCCGGGGTTTTCAGCCCGGCTTAAGGCTCTTCTGCTCCAAAAAAAGAAGAGGTCGACACTTCATAAAAAATCGATACAATACTGGGATTCTTTGGAGTTTTCGGCCCCTGTGGAGAAGATCCTTCAGGTCATTACGCGGGACCCCAAGGGCCCGCACGCTTCCCTTTGGGCAAAGCGATTAACGCCGGCGGTTCAACGATTTACGAAGAACTTTTGTACCCGGAACAAAATTCAAACCATTCATTACCGTTTGCCTCACAAGAGGGTTCATGTCTAAGTTAATTCAGATCGGCCAAAAGCAGGTGGGGGACGGACGCCCGGTTTATATCATCGCGGAAATCGGCATCAACCACGAGGGCGATCTTAAGAAGGCGCTCCGGCTTGTGGAGGCCGCGGCCAAGGCCGGCGCCGATGCCGTTAAATTTCAAACCTACATCACCGAAAAGCGGGCGCCGGAACCATCGCCTTTGTACGGAATCCTTAAAAAATGCGAACTCCCGTTTAAGGCCTTTCAGGAAATCAAGGCTTACGCGGATTCCCTGGGCGTAGAATTTTTCAGCACGCCTTTTGACGTTGAAAGCCTGGATTATCTCGAATCCATTGACTGCCCTTTTTATAAGATCGCCTCTTTTTACCTCACGGACAGCGAACTTGTACCGAAGATTGCCGCCACAGGGAAGCCGTCCATTCTTTCCGTGGGCATGTCCAGCCTTGAGGAAATTCAAAAGGCTTATAATATTCTGACTTCCCGGGGGGCGGAAACCATCCTGCTTCACTGCATTACGGCGTATCCCATGCCGGAAACAGAAGCCCATCTGAGCGCGATCTACACGCTCCGCTCGCATTTTGATACGGTGATCGGGCAGTCGGACCATACCGCAGACATTCAGGTTCCGCTTTACGCTGTCGCGGCGGGGGCCCGCGTTCTTGAAAAACATTTTCGTTTGAAAGACGACACCGCTTGCGTGGACGCGCCGGTTTCGATTGATCCCGATCAAATGGCGCGGCTGGCACGCGAATGCAGACGGCTTGAAGCCATTCTGGGATCTCCGGATGTGAAAATGAGAAAAATCGAATCGCAGTATGAATGGCTCAGAAGAAAATAAGCACCCTGAAACCTTTTCAAACCGATCTCTTCAAGATCTGACAAAGCCATGGAAACCCAATCTGTGAGCAAATCCTCAAAAATCCCGGCAGTTGAAGGCGGAACACCCGTACGCGACAAGTATCTGGTATTCGGCCAGCCTTTGATCGGCGAGGAAGAAATCGAAGAAGTTGTTGCCGCGCTGCGCTCCGGCTGGATCAGCACCGGGCCCCGCTCCATTCAGTTTGCCAAAGAGTTCCGGGAATACGTGGGCTCCAAGCATTCCATTGCCACAAATTCCTGCACCGCGTCCCTTCATTTGTGCCTTAAAGCCTGCGACATTGGTCCCGGCGATGAAGTGATTACCACCCCCATGACTTTTGCCGCAACCGTGAACACGATTGTGCACACAGGCGCGAAACCCGTTTTCGCGGATATTCAAAACAAATGGTTCAACATTGACCCCAAAGAAATTGAAAAGAAAATCACGCCGCGCACCAAGGCCATTATTCCGGTTCATTTTGCCGGTTTGACCTGCGACCTCGACCCGATCCACGAAATCGCGGCCAAGCACGGCATTCCCGTGATTCAGGATGCCGCCCACGCGGTGGGCAGTGAATACAAAGGCCGGAAGATCGGCAGCATCGGGAACTTTACCTGCTTCAGCTTTTACGTGACAAAGAACATGACCACCGCGGAAGGGGGCATGGTGACCACCGATGACCCGGACAAGGCCAAGAAAATCGAAGTCATGTCGCTTCACGGCCTTGACCAGGACGCCTGGCAAAGGTACTCGAGCAAGGGTTTCAAGCATTATGAAATTATTTACCCTGGCTTTAAGTACAACATGACGGACATTGCCGCGGCGCTTGGCCTGGTTCAGCTGCGCAAATTGGATTCTTTCATAGAAACACGCGGCCGTTACGCGGCCCGCTTCAAAGAAGCGCTCAGCCATCTGGACTCCCTGATCATTCCAGACTTTCATGATTTGGGCAAACACGCCTGGCATCTTTATCCGATCCTGATCAACCCGGACGCGCTCCGCATTACGCGCGACCAGTTCATTGAAGCCATGCACCGGGAAGCCATCGGCGTGGGCGTGCATTACCGGGCCATTCATTTTCAGAAGTACTACCGCGAAACCTTTGGTTACAAGCGCGGGGATTTCCCCAGCGCGGAATTTGTTTCCGACCGCGTGGTCTCGCTTCCGCTTTCAGCCAAAATGACGCCTCAGGACGTTGAAGACGCCATTGAAGCGGTGGTCAAAGTCCTTGAATACTACAAACGTTAAGCCCATGCAGACCGACACCTCGCTTTTGACCCCTGAATTTCTTGAAACCATTCCCTGCAACCTCTGCGGGTCCGAAGACACCGGGCTTTGGGGGGAATCCGAAGGCTTTAAAATCGTGGAGTGCCGTCATTGCGGACTGGTTTATGTGAACCCGCGGCTGAACCGCGCCGGCCTGCAAAAGGTCTACGGCGTGGATTACTACCAGATGCACGGCGAAGACAAGGCCCGCGCGCTCCGCATCAAGATGTATGACATTGAAGTGAAGGAACTCCAGAAACTCGTGAAGCCGGGAAGGATTCTCGATGTCGGATGCGGCGGAGGTTTTTTTCTTTCAAGGCTGGGGCCGGGGTGGGAGAAATACGGCACCGAATTCAATCCCGCGGCCGCGGAAGACGCCAGGGTCCGTTTTGGCCTCGAAGTAAAACTCGGCCCGCTTCCGGAACTGGATTACGAAGACAATTCTTTTGATGTGGTCAACATGCGCGGCGTGATTGAACACTTTCAGGACCCCTATTCCTACCTGACCACCGCTTACCGGATTCTGAAGCCGGGCGGTATGCTGGCCATCAACACGCCGAACATCGGAAGCCTTTGTGCGCGGCTTTATAAAGAGAAGTTCAATCTCGTCACACCCAAGTACCATATTTATTATTTCTCGACACGCACCATGACCGAAATGCTGATCAAGGCCGGTTTCAAAATTGTGTGCAAAAAATATTTTTACATCGGCACGCCGTACGCCAAGTGGTCGGACCCGTTCCGGATCCCGCTCGACATGATCCGGCTTCGTCTTAATCCGTCAACCCGTCTTCTTTCGCCCGCGTTTTTCGACAACGTCCTCCACATTTATGCCGCGAAGTGATGGCGGTGTCTTGACTGAAATCGCCTTACTGGTTCTCATCTCGCGCCGGGATTCCTCAAATCCGGAAGCGCGCCTTCAAGCCCTAAAAAAACTTTCCCAGGAACTGTCTCCCCAAAGCCGGGCCGCGGTGATCGGCCTTCCCGACCCAGAAAAAGCCGCGCTCCGCGAAACCGGACTTTTTTTATTTGAAGAAAATTTTGAGCAGGAGACCTTCATGCAAAGCGTCAATGACGACGCTTTTAAAACCGCGGGGGACTGGTATCTGCGCCCGGAGCTCGCAGGGATTCTGGAAACCTCAGGCCTTCAAACAGCATCCCTGATTCAGCATCCTTTCACGTATTTTTTGCTGGCTTACTTTAGAGACACGGCGCTCCTGAACGGTCTTTTGACTCAGCTCGGTGTGAAACGGGTCTGCCTTTATCAAAAAGAGTCCTGCACGGAGACACAGGAAAACAGTTTGGAAAGCGGACTGCGTTTTTTGTGGCCCGCGGAACGTATCGAAGATGCGGCGGAACCGCTTGCGGCTCCGGACAACAGCGCTAAGGAAAAGAGCCTGCAGGCCCTTTGGCGCGCGGCGAATTTTCTTTTCGATCTTGGCTTATCCAAGAAGAAACTCCCTGTCTTAATCTGCTCGGATCTCAAACACTGCGAAACCGTGATTCCTTATCTTGTTCAGAACCCTTCGGTCCGTCTGACCCTGCTCAGGCAAAAAGCGGGGATTCGCTTCTGGAAATTTGCCTTGCGTTATTTGATGGGCATGAAATTTTTGCCTTTTCCGCCGGCAGAGGCCGAAAACAAGGCCCTTTGGAACCGGCTGGACAGCGCCTTGTCGCGCTCGGATGTTTTTAAACGCAGCGGGGTGGACCTTTGGCCCCTCATGAGACCTTCGTTCCGTTCGCGCCTGTTTTCTCGTCTCCAGCCGCTCACGGCTCTTTATGAGCAGGCCTTGGATTTTCTTCAAAAAGAAAAAACCGCGGGAATTCTTTTCGACGAAGATGTCACGCCCTACAACAAGACCTTGGCCTCCGCGGCGCGAAAGTTAAAAATTCCTTCCCTGGTCATTCAGCACGGCGCGCCATTCCGCACAGTCCCGATTGCTTTGGCTCCGGTTACGGCTTCCAAAATCGCGGCCTGGGGGCCTTATTCCCGGGAACTCCTGCTCAGCTGGGGAATTCCGGACCGCCAGATCTCACTCACCGGCGTGCCGCGCTACGACCGGTTTGAAGAGGTTCTGAAACGGCAGGAGGACGCGCGGAAGAAGGTTTTGCGCGATCTGGGTGCGGCGCCGGATCAAAAAATTGTGGTGCTTGCCACCGATCCTTTTCATGAAGACGGCCGCGCCGATTTTGTCGGACATTATTTGTCGCGGGAAAATACTCAGCGCTTGCTGGATACGGTTTTCCGGGCTTTGGAACCTTTTCACGATGTGTGCCTGGCCGTAAAACTCCACCCAAGGGACCCGCATGAGGCTTATACTAAAGAAAGGGTTTTGAATTCCGGGCTCAAGGACCGGGTCAAACTTCTCCGGCTTTACTCAACCCCCAATCTTCTTTTGGCCTGTGATATCCTGATGACGCCTTGTTCCACCGTGGCGATTGAAGCCATGATGCTGCGTAAGCCGGTGATCACCATTAACCTGGAAGGCGGGCGTGACCTTCAGCCGCATGCGGAGACCGGCGCGGCGATCGGAGCCAAAGACCTGGAATCCCTCCGTTCGGCTTTGGACAAGCTTCTGCATGACAGCCCGTACAGGGACGCGCAAATTGAAAGGTCGCTGCAAGTGATTCCCCAATACCTGACAAAGCCCGAAGGCGGGGCCTCTTTCGCCGCGGCCCGAGAACTGCTCGAACTCATTCAAGCAACCCCCGGAGGAAACTCCCGATGAAAATCTTTCTCTTTACCGGCTGCGGATCCATTGGGCGCCGTCACATCAAAAATCTCAAGCAGCTCACCCCATGCAGAATCCTGGCCTGGCGCGTGCGCAATGAAACGCTCGGGGACTTTGAAAAAGAAACCGGCCTTGAAAGTTTTAAGTCTTACGAAGAGGCCTTGGATCAAAAGCCTGACGCCGTGTTTGTCACAAACCCGACCAGCCTCCACCTTGAAACCGCGCGTCAAGCGGCGCTTCGCGGCATTCCTCTGTTTATCGAAAAGCCCATTTCCCACACGCTTGAAGGCGTGGAAGATTTCATCCGGCTTTGCACTGAAAAAAAACTTCCCGTCCTTCTCGGGTACAAAATGCGTTTTCACCCTTCGGTCAGGCTCATGAAAAAGTTAATCCAGGAAGGCGCCATCGGCCGTCCGCTCGACATCCGCGCCCATTACGGCGGCTGTTTGAAAGAATGGCATCCCTGGGAAGATTACCGGCGCATGTACAGTTCCAGGAAAGACCTGGGCGGCGGCGTGATCCTGGACGCGATCCATGAACTGGATTATGTTTACTGGCTGATGGGGGATGTCGACCGCGTGGAATCCGTGACCGGCCGCTTCAGTGACCTGGAAATTGAAACCGAAGACCTGGCTGAAATTCTTTTGAAATTTCAATCACGCGCCGCGGGCAGTGTCAGCCTTAATTATTTTCAGTACCCGGAAACCCGGTATTGCGCGGTCGCGGGCACGGAAGGGACGATTGTCTGGAATCCGAATCAAAAAAGGGTGGAATGCTTTCAAAAATCCAAAGGCGCCTGGACTTACCACGAAGAGCCTGCCGGGTTTCAAACCAATGATATGTTTCTGGATTTAATGCGGCATTTTCTGGCGGTCTTAGACAAAAAAGAGCAGCCTATTCACACGCTGGAAGACGCGCGCCGGGTGCTTGAAGTGGCTTTGTGCGCCCGCGACAGCAAGCCGCTTTCCACGGGAGCCCGCGCGTGAAATTAACGCCGCTTGCCTGGGATTCGAAATTCTTTAAAATCAAAATCGCTTGCCTGTCTCTTCAAGACAAAGAAGACAGCCAGCAGCTCTCTGAAATTTTAAACAAGGCCCAAAAACAGGGGTTCCGGCTTCTCTATGTTTTTTCGCCGTTTGCGCTTTCAAAGCCGGAGAAAATCCTCCCGGCCGGCGGACGCAAGGTGGATGAAAAGGTGGTTTACCGGATGCCGGTTCGGGGCGGACAAACCGAACTGCCGCTGATTCCGGTCCTGCCCTATAAAAAAACGGCCGCGGACAAAACGCTTGTGGATCTGGCCTTGCAAAGCGGGGTTTATTCCCGCTTTAAGTGCGACCCCGGGTTCCGGGCCGCGGATTACAAACGTCTTTATACTTTGTGGATCCAGAAATCCGTGCGCAAGGAAATCGCGGACGCGGTTCTTGTTTCTGTTTCGCCCGCCGGTAAGCCCACGGGCTTTGTGACCCTCAAGAAAAAAAAGGACGAAGCCGTGATTGATCTTATCGGGGTCGACAAGAAGAGCCGGGGAAAGGGCCTGGGTGCCGCGCTGGTCAGAGAAGCCCAGGCTTGGGCGGCTTCAAAAAAGGCCCGCTTTCTTTCTGTGGCGACTCAAAAAGAGAATGCGCCGGCCTGCGGTCTTTATAAAAAAATGGGATTCACGGAATATTCCTCAACTTTTGTTTATCATTTCTGGCTCTAAGGGCCGGCACGAACCGTCACGAGGAGGCTTTATGGGTAAAAATTCAGAGTGGAGTTTATCGGGAAAAACCGCGCTTGTGACCGGAGGCGCGGGACTCCTCGGCCCGCATATCGGCATGGCGTTGGCTGAGGCCGGCGCCGCGGTTTACCTTTGCGATATCAACCCCGCCAACGGGAAAAAGGCACTTGCCGGAGTTCCCAAGGCTTTGAAAACACGCGTGCGGTTTCAGCAGCTTGACGTGACAAACGAAGGGGCCATCAAAAAACTGGTCTCCGCGGTGGAAAAAAAATCCGGCGGCATCGACATTCTGATTAACGCGGCCATTGCCTCGGGCACCACGCATTTCACGAGCGTTGAAAAATACGACATGGCCCACTGGGACCGGGTCATGAAAGTAAACGTGAACGGGACTTTTCTGATGACAAGACATGTGGCGGCTTCCATGATCCGTAAGGACATCCGCGGAAGCATTATCAATATTGCCTCCATTTACGGGGTGGTAGGGGCGGATCAAAGGATTTACGGCAATTCCGGCATCAACTCGCCCGCGGTTTACGCCGCGAGCAAGGGCGCGATCGTCAACCTCACGCGGTATTTCGCGGCTTACTGGGCCAAGCACGGGCTTCGCGTCAACTGCGTTTCACCCGGCGGAGTGTTCAATGACCAGCCTGAGGAATTTCTGGAGCGCTACGCGGCCAAAACGCCGCTTGGCCGGATGATGGACCGCAAAGAAATCAAGGGCGCTGTTCTTTACCTCGCCTCCGGCGCCTCGTCGTTTGTGACAGGCCACAACTTAATGGTCGACGGCGGCTGGACAGCCTGGTAAAAGCCCCCCATGTCGAAAAAAAAAGAAATCCTCAAAGACGCCGGCATTTACTCGCTCAGTTCCTATGCCGCGCAATTCTTTGATGTCCTGACCGGAATCCTGCTGCGCCGCTTTTTAGGCCCCGCGCAAATGGGGGTGTGGGCTTTTCTGCAAGTCATCATCAACTACGCCAAACACGCCAGCCTTGGGATCACCACCGCGACCACCCGCGACGTTCCGTATTATTTAAAAAAAGGGGAAACGGAAAAGGCCGAGGAAACCAAGAACCTGGTTTTCAGTTTCACGGTTTTGACCGCGGGCCTGACTTCCCTTGGGGTGGTCGTTTTCGCGCTCGCTAAAAGGAATACCTATTCCAGCGAAATTTTCATCGGGCTCCTCGTGGTGGCCGGCATTATCCTGCTTCAAAGAATTTACAACCTCTACGTGGTTCTGCTCAGGGCGCACAAGGCCTTTGTGTTTGCCGGGCTGCTGAATTTTTTCTCCAGCGTTTTGGGGCTGGTCCTGGCCCTCGGAATGGCGTGGCCGTTTAAACTCTTTGGGTTTTTCGCGTCCGTACTTTTGAACTACCTGCTTTGTTTGGCCATTCTTCATTGGAAAACCCCGTACCGGTTCTCTTTTCTTTTTTCCTGGAAAAAGATCCTGCCGCTTTTTGATCTGGGCTTTGCCATGCTGGTGTCCGATGTGCTGAGGACTTTTTTGACCTCCGCGGACAGGATCATGATTGCCAAATTTCTCAGTTTTGAACAGCTCGGCATTTACAGCGTGGCGCTCATGGCCAACAATTATCTTTATTCTTTGCCCAACATGTTCGGCGTGATCCTGTTTCCGCATTTTCAGGAGCTGTACGCCCAGAGGGACAACCCTCAGGATCTGGTGAAGTATCTTGTGAAGCCCGCGCTCGGGCTGGCCTTTCTTTTTCCTCTGCCGCTCGCCGTGGTCTGGATTTTTTCAAACTGGCTGGTGCCCGCGTTTCTTCCCGCGTACCGGGACGGACTCGGCGCGCTCGAGATGGTGATCCTGGGATCTTTTTTTATGGCCTTAACCCATCCGTTTTCCAATTTTCTTATCACGGTGCGAAAACACTGGCTGCTGATCCCTCTGCAGATTCTTTTAATCGCCTCGGCCTATGGTTTTTCCGGGTGGTTTCTTCACGCCGGACGGGGGATTGAGGGCGTGGCCATCGCCTCCCTGATCACGGCTTTTCTGAATTTTATTTTCTTCTCCGCGGCCTCCTTCAAGATTTTGAAGCTCCGCCAGGGGGTTCTGATGTTTTATGTTCAGGTCGTTTTGTCCTTTGTCTATACGCTCGCGGCTCTCCTCGCCGTGGCCTGGATCACCCGCGGCTTAGAAGAGACCCATCTGGGCACCGCTTTTCTGCAAACCCTGCTCTTTGCGGGTTTTGCCTTGCCTCTTTTGGCTTTGGCCGAGAGGGAAACCGGCATCCTGAGGCACGCCTGGGAGATGCTCACGGGTTTTTTCGCCAAAAAGGCCTCCAAAGACCTTTCTTCCGGGAATTCCTCAAATGAAGGCTAAACTTGTTCCCCGCTTTGACTTCTGATAAAATCCCTGAATCATTTTTCTAGATCCGGCACTTCTTTATTGATCACGCTTTTTATCAGGAAAGGAATCCTCTCGTGAGTGCGAAACAGCAGTGGAAGGGCAAGAAAGTTCTGGTGACGGGCGCAGACGGTTTTATGGGCTCGCATCTCACGGAAAAACTGGTTTCTCTCGGGGCCAAGGTGTCGGTTCTGGTCCGCGGTTCCTCGGTCAGCGGAACCTACAAGTATGAACTCAAAAATATCCCTCACCTTAAAAAAGACCTTCAGCAGATTATCGCGGTCAATATTTCAAGCCCGGACACCACGGCGCTGATTAAGAAGAACAAGCCGGAAGTCATTCTGCATCTCGCGGCCGATGCCTATGTGCCGTATTCCTTTGATCATCCTTTCGAAGTCATGGCCACAAACCTGCACGGCACCCTGAACGTCCTTCACGCGGCGATGAAGCTCACTAATTTAGAGAGGGTGGTCTGCACCTCTTCCAGTGAAATTTACGGGACAGCTCTCACGCCTTCAATTTCCGAAACCCATGGCCTGAATCCCACTTCACCTTACGCGGCTTCGAAAGTCGCGGCCGACCGCTTTGCCTTTTCGTATTATCTGACCTACGGTCTTCCGGTGGCGATCATCCGCCCCTTCAATACCTTCGGCCCCCGCCACACCTACGACGTGATTCCCAAGTTCATTGATCTGGCCTTGAAAGGCCAGCCCTTGACGGTTTACGGATCCGGCAAACAAAGCCGCGATTTCACCTACGTCGATGATATGGTGCGCGCGTTCCTTGTGATGGGCAGCCATCCCAAAGCCATTGGACAGGCCGTGAATTTCGGAACCGGGACCGATATCAGCGTGAACAAGACCGCGGAATTAATCGTGAAACACTGCGGCACCAAAACTCAGATCACGCACATCAAGCAGAGACTCGCGGAAGTTCACAAGCTTCGCTGCAACCCGGCGCTTGCCAAAAAACTTTTCGGCTGGAAAGCCGAAGTCAGTTTCGAGGAAGGCCTCAAGAAGAACATCGCATGGCACCGTCAGCATCTTCGCAGCCGCTCATAGAACCGTCCGCGCTGATTGCGCCGACCGCGAAAGTCGGGGCGGGGACACGCGTCTGGGCCTTTGTCCAGGTAGGGGAATCGGCCGTGATCGGCGAGAACTGCGTGATCGGGAATGGCGCCTACATTGACCGGCATGTGATCATCGGCGACCGCGTAAGGATTCATAACAAGGCTTTGCTGTATCACGGCGTAACCGTCGAAGACGATGTGTTTGTCGGACCGGGCGTCTGCTTTACCAATGACCCTTGGCCCCGGAGCGGCGCCACGCGCGACATGCGCGGAGTCCAGTGGAAAGTCGGACGCGGCGCATCCATCGGCGCAAACGCCACGATTCTTCCGGATCTAAACCTGGGGGCGTTCGCGGTCATTGGCGCGGGCTCGGTGGTCACAAAACCGGTTCCGCCATTTGCCCTTGTTTCAGGAAATCCGGCGCGCCAGCGCGCCTGGGTATGTCCTTGCGGTGAAACGATTCGCTTTAAAGATTCACAACCCGTTCCATTACCGGAAAAATGTCAGGCCTGCGGAAAAGCATTCAGCCCAGGCCGCTAATCTCTTTTAACCCCGGATAAAAATATGCTGACAACTTCACCCGTGTCCAAAGAACAACTCAGTCCGGCCCGCGCGGCCTTTGCCTGGATGCTTCATTCGGGAATTCAGGACCTTTCTTCCGCCCCGGAGAAAAAAGGCGGCGTGAACGCCTGGTTTGACGTCCGCACCCAGTCTTACCCTTTTCTTTATTCTGAAATCACGGGTTACGCGGTCAACGCCTACCTCTTTGCCCACACCCAGACCGGGGAGCCTGCTTATCTCGCGGCGGCCCGGATGGCGGCAGACTGGCTGATCCGCCAGGAGTTTCCGGAAAACGGACTGATCCGCACGCGCGTGAATCACGATCATTTCCGGACCCCTTATTTTGAAGAATGGGTGTTCACGTTTGACCAGTGGATCATTGTTTACGGTCTGGTCTGCCTCGCGGAAGCAGCCAAGGACAAGACCTATCTGAACCACGCCTGCAGGATGGCTGATTTTCTTTTGAAGGAAACCGTCCGCCCGAACGGTCTTTTTTTTCCCGTCTATCACATCGGCCGCAAGGAGCCGGAGGCCACGGGCGACAAATGGTCACGCCAAAGCGGCGGGTTTCACGCCAAGGCCTTGATGGCGCTCGACAAACTTCAGGAACTCACGGGAAACCCGGCTTATACGGCGGCCGCGAAGAAACTTTTCACGGCCACGCTTCAGCTTCAGCAGCCCGACGGCCGTTTCATCACGCAGGACAGTGAAGGCAGCACGCATCTTCACCCGCACCTTTACACCGTGGAAGGCCTTCTCCAGCACGGTCTTTTTCACGGGAACAATGACGCGCTTCAGGCCGCGCAGCGCGGCGTGGAATGGGCCTTGAAAGGGCAGCGCGCGGACGGAACCGTATTTTCATTTTTCAAGGACGGCGCCCTTCAGCCGTTCACGCGCGCGGATGTTCTCGCCCAGACTTTAAGAACCGCGGTCCGGCTTCAGCAGGAAGGCCTTTTAACCGGACGGGAAGAGTCGTTGAAAAAACTGCGCGATAAACTTCTCTCTTTTCAGGTTCAGCAGGGTCCCATGCGCGGCGCCTTTTTTTACGGTCAGGAACAGGACGGATCCATTCACTATCACCTGAACGCCTGGGTGACCATGTTTGCGGCCCAAGCCCTTTGGCTCACGGACCACGAAACCGAGTCTTCCGCCCGGGTCATTCCTTTCTTTATTTAGTTCGTCCGGCCCGGCACCGGACCTTACAACGGACACCTTCATGAAAAAACGGGTTCTGATTGCTTTTGGCACGCGCCCTGAGGCGCTGAAATTCGCGCCGCTCATCAAGGCACTGGAAACCTCCGGCCGTTATCAGCCGTATGTCTGCATCACGGGCCAGCACCGCCAGATGCTGGACCAGGTGATTGATTTTTTTCAATTCAAAGTCCATGCGGATTTAAAACTCATGCGCGTGAACCAGACGCTGGAATACGTCAGCGGCCGCGTGATTTCCCGTTTTGGGCAAATCATCCGGAAAACGCAGCCTGACATTGTTTTTGTGCAGGGGGATACGGCCACCGCGCTGATGGTCGGCATCGCGAGTTTCTACGCCAAGGTTCCCATCGCGCATCTTGAAGCCGGGCTCCGGACCTGGAACAAGTTTCAGCCCTTTCCCGAGGAAATGAACCGCAAACTGCTGTCGCATTTGGCGGACATTCACTTTACTCCGACGCGCACCGCCACCTCCAACCTGATCAACGAAGGCATTCCTAAAGCCGCGATTTTTCAAATCGGCAACACCATTGTCGACACCGTGGAACTCGCGGCCCAAAACGTACGCGCCTCCTATCCGCTTTTCCGGAAAATCGACAAGGCCAAAAAAATCCTTTTTGTCACGGCGCACCGCCGGGAAAGTTTCGGCGAAGGGCTGAGGCAGATTTTTCTGGGCCTTAAAAAAATTGCGGCCAGGCACAAAGACGTGGAAATTGTTTACCCGGTTCATCTGAATCCGAATGTCTCGGGACCGGCGCACGAAGCCCTGGGAGGCTGTGAACGCATTCACCTCATGCGCCCGTTTTCCTATGAAGAGACGTGCTGGATTTTAAAAAATTGCTACGCGGTGTTGACGGACTCCGGCGGCATTCAGGAAGAAGCCCCGTCTTTTGGAAAGCCCGTGCTGATTCTCCGCAATGTCACGGAACGAGGGGAAGGCATCCGGGCCGGCTGCGCCAAACTGGTGGGAACGGACGCAAATAAAATCCTGCGGGAAACCAGCCGCCTTCTTGCTTCACCCCGGCTTTACGCCTCCATGCAGGTCAAACGCAATCCCTACGGCGACGGAAAATCCTGCAAACGTATCTTGTCAGTGCTGGACCGCGAGCTTAATTCCGGCCGCCTGAACACCGAAAGCAGGCCTGTTCCCAAGACCCGCCTTGTGGAAAAGAGAAGGGCGCGATGAGAATCGCCTTTTACGTTTACCCGGTGGCCTTTCAATCTCCGGGCGGGGGAGAAATCCTTCTCCTGAAAACCAAGGAATACCTTGAAAAAGAAGGCGCCGAGGTCAAACTCTTTGACCCCTGGAACGACAAACTGAAAAACTTTGATATTCTTCACACCTTCGGCTCGGTCAAAGACGCGCTCCGGATGATGGAAACCGCAAAACTCGCCGGAACCAAGAACGTGCTTTCCACCGTGTGCTGGTACAGCTGGAAATCCGCGTGGGGAACTTACCCGGATTGCAAAACCCGGGCGCTGTCCCTAGCCCGCCACGCCGCCAAGTGCTGGCTGCCTTTTCTGCCCTCGGAAAGAAAACGCATGATGCAAATTGCGGATCTTCTTTTGCCCAATTCGGAAAGCGAAGCCTGCCAGCTGGAAAGTTTCTTTCAAGTTCCCAGCAATAAAATAAAAGTCATTCCGAATGCCGCGGACCCGGCCTTTGCGGATGCGAGTCCCGAACCCTTTGTCCAGAAGTTCGGTTTCAAGGATTTTATTTTGTGCGTGGGCCGTATTGAGCCGCGCAAGAACCAGCTCAACGTGATCCGCGCGCTCAAAGGAATGCCCAAACCCGTGGTCATGATCGGAGACTGCGTTCCCGGGTATGAAGCCTATGAAGCGGCGTGCAAGGCCGAAGCGGACAAGAACATCCACTTTCTCGGCGGACTGCCTCACGGCTCGGAACTGCTGCGTTCCGCCTACGCGGCCTGCGACACCTTTGTGCTCGGCACCTGGCTTGAAACCCCGGGCCTCGCGGCTTTGGAAGCCGGTCTCGCGGGGGCCAAGGTCGTGATTACCGAGGAAGGGGCGACACGGGAATATTTCCAGAATTTCGCGCACTACGTTTCCCCGTCAAATCCGGAAAGTATCCGCCGCGCGGTTTTGCAGGCGCTCGCTCTGCCCAAAACCCCGGACCTCAGAATTCATATTCAGTCTCATTACCTTTGGCCGCAGGCCGCTAAAAAAAACCTCGAAGCCTATGAAAGCATTCTGCGGGGCAAGACAGCTCTATGAACCCGGCGATCCCATCCGCGGCACCGCAGGAGAAATTCCGCACCCGGATCCTTCTCGATCTTTTTTTTGTGGCCTCGCTTGTGGTGGTTCATTTTCAGGGTTCCTTTTTGGCCTTTGCCCGTATTGGATGGATTTTTCAATCCATTCTCTTTGTGCTCGATATCCGCTACGCGCTCTACGCGGTCTTTTTTAACAGCGCCTTTTTTAATCCCGCGGGTTTTCTGGAAAACGCCTGGTTCACGGTGAAACACTTTCACCTTTCCTTAGGCATTCTCCTTTTGGTGCGCATCATGAAAGGGGATTTACCCGGAGATCTTCGAAGGGCTGGGAAAATAGTCCGGCATTTTCTGCCGTTGGCCGGGATTATCGCCATCGGATTCTGGAATTTTTCCTACCTGGGCGCGGACAGGAAGGCCCTGATGATTCCCGCGAACCTCTCTTTGGTCATCTTGATGATTACCGCGGTCGGGGGCGTTTTGCTTGGCTTTGAACCCCAGCAAAGGCTCAAAATTCTCGGCGATGCTCTGCGTTTTTTTCTTTTTGGCGTGCTTTTACAAATTGCCGCGATTGTGATTCCCGAGCTTTCCGTGCTGCCGCTTTGGAGAACAGACATTATCCATAATAACCACCTGGGCATCCTGACCGCATTATCGCTTTGGTTTGCCTTGTATTTTTTCGGCTTTCCGCAAAGGCGTTTTTCTCACGCCATTTCAGTCACGGTGGTGACGGTCATCTTTTCAGCGCTTGTGGCCACGTGTTCGCGCACGGCCTGGATCAGTTTCCTTGTCGTGATTCCGCTGTGGCTGTGGCGCACCAAGAAAAGCAATGTCTGCACCCGCGGCCTCCAGCTCGCGCCTTTTCTGGCCGTGATCCTCATCGGCGTGACCACCGCCTTGTGTCTGGTCAATGAATCGATTATGTCGCGCGTGGTCAAGATGCCGCAGATTTTCGACCCGGGATATTGGCAATACACCCTGCAGGACCAGCAGAACTTCGGTTTTCTCGGAATCTTCAGACTGCGTGATCTGCACATGCTTAAGGCCATCCTGATGGAGCATCCCTTCACCGGCGTGGGTTTTGTGCCCCAGGTTGTGGATTTTCACGGGCTGTTTTTTCTTTTGCTCGGGGCCACGGGAAGTGCGGGCTTTTTCTTGTTCCTGTTTTTTGCCGTCCGTCTGGGCGTGAAACTGAGAAAGGCTTCCCGGTGTCCGAGTTCCTGCCGCGAGGAAACTCTGGCGGCCGTGGCCTTGTGCGCGCTCGTGACCTGGTTTCTGAGCATGCTTATGGAGTCCTACTTCCTCCAGTTCTTTGTCTGGATACCGGTCCTTGTCGGCACGGTTTACCTTGAAACCCATGATGAATTTTTAAAGTTAAAAGCAGCGCGGGGGCACGAAATTCCGGGACGCCCCTCTTTGCAAGGAGCCTGATTTTGGAATCTCTTTCTGAACTCGGTAAGATCTGCCAGAAACCGGACTACAAGAAAAAAGGGAACTGGATGGTGCGCACTTTTTTGCGTGATGCCGCGCTTCCCTGCACGTGGCTCTTGCTGCACACACCGGTCACCGCGGATCAGGTCACGCTCGCGGCTCTTCTCACCGGACTCGCGGCCTGTCTTTTTCTGGCTTTGCCGGGAAGCGGCTGCTTTCTCGCGGCCGTCTTTTTGCTCCAGCTTTGGTATTACCTGGACCATGTGGACGGGCAGATTGCCCGGTACCGCAAAACCGCCTGCCTGACCGGACGCTTTTTTGATTTTCTCATGCATCACATGGTGCACGCCGCGGCTGTTCTTGGACTGGGGATGGCCTTTGCCGCGGCCGGAGGCCTCGACGCGCCCGGAGTCGTTCTGGCCGTGCTTACGGCTTTTTCCATGACGCTTTTCAATCTTTTACACGACATCAAGAGCAAGGCCTTTGTCGAAAAGCTTGAGCAGGCCGGGGCCATCGGGCTTGCCGTAAAAAGCGGCCCTTCTCCGGCAAGCGGGGGAGATTCCCTGCCGCCTTCCCGGGGAATTCCCAAACGCCTGTTTTCCTTTCTCCATAAAAGCTGCGAGATTCACGTACTGATGAATGCTCTGACCGTGCTCGCCGTGCTTGAGCTTTTTATTTTCAAGGGTGCTGATTTTCGCTTTCTTGCCTTTGTTTATTACGCCCCGGTCATCCTTGCCATCACGCTTCTCAAGTACAGTTATGTGATTGTGAAGAAAAAGGTCGACGAAGAATTTGATGAAACTTTTACTTTTTCCCCAAAAAGGGAGGAGAAAAAGTCTTCGTGACCTCCGTCCTTTCCACCCGGAAAAAAATGCTCTTTTACGGCCTCACCTTGGCGCTGGTCCTTGGCGTCCTTGAAGCCGGAGCCAGAATCCTGATGCCTGCCGCGGAACCGCTGCCGGCTCCGCCCGCGGATTGGGCCAAAATCCCCGAAGAGCAGTGGATTGAATACCATCCGCGTCTCGGCTGGTTCCATCAAAAAAGCAAGCAAGCCTCTCTGGTTAAAAACAACTTAAAGATTCCGCTCTCCACCAACTCGCGGGGACTGCGCGGCAAACGGGAATACCCCCCTTTTGAAATCAGCGGAAAGAAACGCATTTATGCCGTGGGGGACAGTTTTACCTTTGGTTTCGGCGTGCGGGACGAAGAAACTTTCGCTGCGCGCATGGAAACCCTTCAGCCTTCCCTGGACGTTCTCAATCTGGGCGTGGCCGGTTATGGCGTGGATCAAATGGCTTTGCTTGTGGAAGACTTTGGATTTGCCTGCAAACCGGCCGTGACTTTTATCGCGGTCTACCCCGAAGACTTTTGGCGCGCGACGCGGAGCTTCACGGATGCGGGTTACGGCAAGCCCTATTTTACGCTGGAGGCCGGCGGACTCAAATTGCATCAAGTCCCGGTGCCGCCGCCAAGACATTATCAGGGAAGCCAGTTTTTTGACCTGAATCCGGGCAGGCCTTTCTTTCTCAAACTTCTGGATCATTCCGCGCTCGTGCGCCTGAGCGGGAAACTCTCGGGGCGGGTTCTCAAAAAGGCGGGCCTCGAAGACCCGGAAAGCGGAAGGGAATGGGTGCTCGGACGGGAAATCCTGAAACGTCTTTTTGAAACCGTCAGACAGAACGGCAGTGAACCCGTGCTCGTCATTGTTCCGCCCATGCGCTGGATTACGGGAACCGTGGAGCCGGTCCGGGATTCCATGCTCCGCCTTGCCGGAAAAAGCCAGGTGCGGGCCGTGGACCTTACGCCTGTCTTTAAAGAAGGGCTCACGCGCAAACCCATTGAGGCCTGGTACATTCCCGACGATCTGCACTGGACCGCCGAAGGGCATGACCTTGTGGCGCGGACACTGCTGGAGTTTTTAAAAAGCCATGGTTAACTCCCAGACTAACACCGCCGGCACGGGAAGCGCCGAGTCCCGGCTTTTTGATGCCGCCGCCGGGCTCAGTCTTTTTCTCAGCCTGAGCGGGGCCGGGTTTCTTTTTCAGGGATCGCTGCACGAAATCATTCAGCAAAAGCCCTGGATTCACCGCGTTTTCATCACGGCCTTTCCCGTGTTCACGCTTTTGTGGGCCTGGCTTCGTCCGGTCCAAACCAAGGGCGGGGACGCGAAGCCCTCACTTGCTTACCGGGCCGCGGCCTGGGTTTTAAAGCATCCGGGCCTGTTCACCTGCGGCCTTTTTTTATTCCTGGCCGCGCTTTGGACAAGTTCTTCCTGCGTCAGGCATGACGCTTTGCACAGCAGTTTTGACCTGGCGATTTTCGCTCAAGCGGTCTGGAACACACTTCACGGCGACTTTCTTTACTCCTCGATCAAAGGCGGCATCTGCCTGCTGGGAGATCATTTCAGCCCGCTCCTGGCTGTGCTGGCGCTGCCTTACGCGCTTTGGCCCGACCCGCGCTGCCTTTTGCTTCTTCAGGCCGTCAGCGCCGCGTCCGCCGTGTTTCCGGTTTATTTTCTGGCCCGCCGCCAGGACGCAAAAACAGCGGCCTTGTTTGTTCTGGCTCTGGCGCTTTATCTGCCGCTCCGAAATTCCGTGCGTTTTGATTTTCACCCGGAAGTTTTAGCCTTTCCGCTCCTGCTCTGGGCCTTTTATTTTCTGGAAAGCGGGAAACTCTTTTTCGCCGGTCTCTGCATGCTCACCGCGCTCGCGGCAAAAGAAAATACCGCGCTCGTGCTTTTTGGGGCGGGGTTTTACGCGGCCGCTTTTCAAAAGAAAAAGCTTTTCGGCATTTTCTGGATGTTTTTTTCAGCCGCGTATCTCACGGCCGCCATAAAGATCTGGATTCCGCATTTCTCCGGCGCGGATTACTTTTATCTGGGCGGCAATTTTCTGGCCTGGAAAAAGGAGGGGACAGGCGCCCTTTTTCAGCAGCTCCTTTCAGGGCCTTCGGTTTCCTATCTTGTTAAAATCTTCGCTCCTTTCGCGTTTCTCAGTTTTCTCAGCCCCGCGGCTTTTTTACTGACCCTGCCCATGCTGGCCCAGAATCTGATTTCCCGGAATGACGCCACCCGTTCGATTTTTTTTCAATACACGGCGCTGCTCACGCCCTATGTCGTCATCTCCGCGCTGGCTGGCTGGAAGCGTGTCAGGTCACGGAGATCCGCGCCCTATGTCCTGATCGGCGCGGCCGTTCTTTTTTCCGGCGTCCCGGAGTTTTATGTTCTGGGAGAACATGCCTCGAAAATCTCGGCGCATACCCGCTGGGTGCAAAGAGAGCTCGCCGCGCTTCCGCCGGCCGCGTCGCTGCGCACCCACGAGTTTCTGGCGCCGCAGGCCGTGAACCGCAAAGAGCTGCATATTTTTGAAAATCATCACCCCAAGGAAGGCGGATCCGCCAAGGCCTTGGCCTCAGAATACACGGCCCTTGACCGGATGTTTCTCGGAGACAAGGAACCCCAGGCGTATGCCGAGCTGACTCAGACGGGGTACACAAAAATCCAGGACCAGGGTGGTTTTACACTTTGGCGAAAGGCTCCGCCCGTGGAGGTTTCCCAATGACCCCGGCCCGCGAAAAGGCCTTTTTGAATTTTCTGCTTTTAACAGCTTTGGCGTTTCTCACCGCCGCGCTTTTGACTAACCTGATTCCGCTTGTTCAGCTGGGATGGATGCACCCGCTGAAATCCAAAAACCGTTACGGAAATATTGTGCGCGCGGGAACGCTCGTTTTTTTTCTTCTCCTGATCTTCGCCCGTTTTTGGAAACCCCGGATTTTTCCGGAACTTCACCTCGTGCGCTTCTGGAACGCCCTTACCGAAAAGACCGCCCGGCGCGGAGTCCTGCTTCTGACGCTCTGCTACGCGGCCTCGGCTATGATCATCGGATGGTTCCGGCATGAAGGCCTGCAGACCCGCGCCTTTGACCTGGGTATTTTTGACCAGGCGCTTTGGAACACCGTGCACGGAAACCTTCTGCTTTCTTCTCTGAAGGACAACACCTGCCTGCTGGGGGACCACTTCAGCCCGTTCCTGCTTTTGCTCACGCCTTTTTATGCCCTGTGGCAGGATCCCCGGACTTTGCTTTTCCTTCAGGCCGCGGCCTTGGCGCTCTGCATTCCGGCGCTCTACAGCCTGACGGTGAAACATTTAAAAGATCCGCGTCTGGCCCTTTGCTTTGCTTTTGCCTTTTTTCTTTTTTACCCGGAACGCAGCGCTCTCCACGAGGATTTTCATCCGGAAGTGATGGCTCAGCCGGTCCTCATTCTGGCCTTCCTTTTTATGAAAGAACGCCGCTGGCCGGCTTTTGCCGCGGCGCTGGCCGTGGCGCTTTCCGCCAAAGAGAATTTCTCCGGCATCCTTTTCTTTTTCGGGCTGACGCTGGTCTTCTTTGAAAAGCAGAAGGTGCTGGGCTCAGCCCTGGTTTTGTTTTCCGTGGTTTACCTTTTTCTAATGACCCATTGGGTGATCCCGGAAATCAGCGGCCACGCCTATCTGTATTCCGGTTTTTACAAAAGCGCGGCCCAGAATCCGGCCGGGGCCTTCCTGCGTTTTTTGAGTCCGGATTCCTTGTCTTACACGGCAAAACTTTTTTCACCGCTGCTCTTCCTGTCTTTTTTCCACTTTCCGACCCTGCTCTTGACCGCACCGGTGCTGATCCAGAACCTGCTTTCCGATAACCCGGTGACCCGTTCTTTCGGCTATCACTACACAGCGGGACTTTCGCCATTCGTTTTCATCTCGGCCATCTATGGCTGCGGGGTGGTGCTTGAAAAATTTCCCGCGCTCAAGCGCCGCACTTCGTGGCTGGCCGCGGCCTTGGTCCTCTCAAGCCTGCTCAGGTCCGGCCCCTCCGAGTATTACTATTTTTACAACAGCTTAAAAAACGGGAGCGTGGTCACGCCCGCGAAGCGCGCCGCGCTTTCACAGATTCCTCCCGACGCTTCGGTCCTGACGCACAACAATTGGATCCCGCAAGTGTCACGGAGAAAAACCGTGTACCAGCTGGAATACAACCCAACGCCCACCAAACTCGAACAGGCCGGGAAGCTGAAGGCGGATTATCTGATCTTCGATAAAACCTTTTGGGAACCTAAGACCAAGAGCTTTGAAGACACACTGGCGGATTTTGACGGGGCAGGGTATGAGAAACTTTTTTCAGAAGGGGATTTTGTACTGTACCGGAAACCGGCGCTGAAAAACTAGCCGGCTACCGGAGACTTAGCAGGCGTTTCGCGGGGGCGACGGCCGGGCGTATAATTTTTCGACTGCCGGGCAAAGTAAAACCGGATCGATTCCCAGAGCGCGAACCCCATAATTTTCATATTGAGGGATGATTTGCCCCAGCGGCGGCCGCGGTGATTGGAAGGAACCTCTTTAACCTTAAAGCCAAGGTCAAAGGCCTTGATAATCATTTCGGGAAGCATAAAAAGGGAGCGGGATTCCAGATCAATGGAACGGATCAGGTCACGGCTCCAGGCCTGGGACCAGTTGTAATCATTGACCCTCAGCTTGAACATGGCGTTCAGAAGAAAGATATAAATCACGGAAATAAAAAAGCGGTGGAGTTTGTAGGCATTCCGCTGCCAGCGCACGCCCAGCACCACATCGGCATGCCCTTCGCCTTCTTCCAGCAAGGGGTTCACGAAAGATGGGACTTCGGAACAGTCAAATTCCTCGTCCGCCCCGATGTACATCAAGTAACGCCCGCGGGCCTCGGCGATGCCGTCGCGCATGGACTGATTGTACCCTTGGTTTTTCAAGTGCATGATAAGGCGGGCCGTGGGGTATTGCTTGGCCAGGTTGAGGACCACTTCCCGGGTGCGGTCCTTACTGCCGTCCTCGATCACGATGACTTCGGTTTTCCAGGACGGGTTTTTGGCAATCACATCGAACAGATCGCGGAAGACTCCGACGATGTTCTGTTCCTCGTTGTAAACGGGAATAATAAAACTGATGTCCGGCTCGGGGGCGCTTTGAAAAGTCATGGGGAAACGATAGTGGAAGCGGCATTTTCTGTCAAGCCGCATGACAGGCGGGGGCGCGGAAAAAAGATATTTGACACCCCTGAATTTTGTATATACAATTTTACTACGCCTTCAGAACGTATATACACGACCTAACGTCAAAGCGAGGAACTATGCCCTCTAAAACAAAAGCCTCAGAAAAAGACAAGACCGCTTCCCAGGAAAAGGACAGCAAGCTGATCTCGATCCGTATGCCCAAGGGCATGATCGAAGAACTCCGCGGCGTGGCTGGACAAAAAGGGGACATGGGCTATCAGCAGCTGATCAAGACCTACATTACCCAGGGACTCGACACGGAAGAAGGCGCGGTTCAG
The DNA here is from genome assembly GCA_964434115.1 of uncultured bacterium. Lineage (GTDB taxonomy): Bacteria > Omnitrophota > Omnitrophia > Omnitrophales > Aquincolibacteriaceae > ZLKRG04. The sequence goes on along the minus strand of CAYSSX010000001.1, from coordinate 172,332 downwards.
GCCGCCTCTTCAAAGTCCAAAAAGAACGCGGCTGTGAAAGCGCCGGCAGAACCCGCGCGCAAAACCAAGGCTCCCGCGGGCAAACGCGCCAATGTGGCCGCGCTCACGGAATCCAAAGTCATCCGGGAAGACATTCAAAACCTGGCCGAGGCCCTGCGGCCGTACCATAAGTTTTTCGCGGGAAAGACCTTTTTGATCACCGGCGCCTACGGCTTTCTCGGCCGCTACATGGTGCATCTTCTGAAATATTTGAATGAGGCGGTTCTGGAAGAAAAAACCCGGGCCTTGCTTCTCGACAACTTTGTGACCGGCTACGAACAGCGCGTGATCTCCGACAAGAATCTTATTTTTCACCGCCACAATGTGATCAACCCCTTTGAAACCCCGGAAGAGGTGGATTACATCATTCACGCGGCAGGCATCGCTTCGCCCGCGTACTACACGAAATACCCGATTGAGACCATGGATGTGGGCACCGTGGGAACACGCCACATGCTTGAGCTGGCTTATAAAAAGAACGTCTCGGGATTTCTTTTCACCAGTTCCAGCGAAGTGTACGGCGACCCGGACCCCAAACACGTGCCCACGAACGAAGAGTATTACGGCAATGTATCGATTACCGGGCCGCGCTCCTGCTATGACGAGTCCAAGCGTTTCGGCGAAACCATGTGCCTGGCGTTCTGGAGAACCTTCAACGTGCCGGTCAAGATCGTCCGCCCGTTCAATGTCTACGGCCCCGGAATCCGGCCGGATGATTACCGCGTGCTGCCGAACTTCATTGAACACGCGCTCCGCAAAGAGCCGCTGCCGATTCACGGGGACGGACGCAACACCCGCTCCTTTTGTTATATCAGCGACGCTGTTGAAGCCATTTTCCGGGTGCTTTTCGCGAAAGAAAGCGGGGAGTACTTCAACATCGGCAACCCGTCACCGGAAATCTCGGTGCGCGATCTGGCCTATTTGGTCCGCGACGCCATGCCGCACAAGGTGGAAGTGGTCAGCATTGATCCGCCGCACGCGGTTTACGCCAGCTCTGACCCGAAACGCCGCTGCCCGGACATTTCAAAGTTACAGCGCATCACCGGCTTTGAACCCAAGATTTCGCTTTCCGAAGGGGTCCGCCGTACGGTCCGCTGGTTTTCTGAAGCCTCTGACCGTTAACCCTAAACCTTTTTATAAGTCACCCAAACAAGCAAGGAGATAACCACCATGGAAAACATCCGCCACATTGATCCCGCATTCGTCGACGCCCGCGGGGAAATTCACAATTTGTTCGAAGGTCACTTGGGGCATGTGGCCATGATTACCTCCAAGGCCGGAACGGTGCGCGCGAACCACTACCACAAAAAAGACCACCAGTACATTTACCTTATCAGCGGCGCCTATGAAAGCCACTCCGTGGACACCCGCGATACCTCGAAGCGCCAGGTGCTTCAGGTCAAGCCCGGCGATATCGTGGAAACACCGGCGTACATCGCGCACGCCCAGAAATTCACGCAGGACTCGGTGTTTCTCGCGTTCACCACGCTGGAACGCGAAAGCGGAAAATACGAGGAAGACACGATTGCCTATAAAGTGGTGGAAGGCTATATTAATCCGGCATTGAAAACCGCTTCCGTGAAATAGCCTTTTCTTGCAACCTTTCACAACCCGGGGATTTCCATGAACCGCAGGGTCATTATCACAGGCGCCTCCCGAGGCCTGGGCCGGAGTTTGGCTGAGAAATTTGCCGCGGCCGGCGACGAGGTCATCGGCGTCAGCCGGACACGCAAAAACTGGAAAGCGCTTCCGGATTTTCCCGGCGCCGGGAAAATGCCGGCGCGGGCGGGGGGCAAAACGTCTTCCGCGGGAAGCCTGACCATGGCCCAGGTGGATTTGACCTCGGAGGCCCAGGTGAAGGCGTTCTGCCAGAAAATGGCACGCCAGGGGAAGCCCGTCGATATCCTGATCAACAATGCCGGCATCGGGGGAACGCTTCAGCCCGTGGCTTTGACTCCGCTGAAGGATTTTGAGCAGATGATCCGTTCCAACCTCACTTCCGCTTTTCTCCTTACCAAACACTTGATTCCCGTTTTCCGGAAGCAGGGCAATGGCGGACTCATTCTCAATATTTCTTCCATGGCTGGAATCCGGGGCGTCCCCAAACTCTTTGCTTACTCCGCCTCCAAATACGGCATGGCCGCTTTGACGCAGTGCGTGGCCAAAGAAAACTCAGACACTTCGCTGAAGTGCCTGAACATCTGCCCGGGCGGCATGAACACGGAAATGCGCGCCGCTCTTTTTGGACAAAAGGACGCGGACAAGCAGCAGAGCCCTGATTTCGTGGCCTCCGTCATTATGGATATTGTGGAAGACCGTTTTCCGGTAGCTTCGGGAAGCGATGTCGTGATCCGCCACGGAAAAATTTTCGCAGTCAACCCCATGCCCACGGCTTAACCCCGAGGAAAATCATGCCTCAAGACCCTTATAAAAAAACAGCCTGCCGTTACTCCGGCGCACCGCTTGGTAAACCGTTTCTCGAACTCGGAACCATGGCTTTGGCCAATTCCTATGTCCGGCCCGAAGACAAAGACAAGCCGGAGTTCACGTGCCCGCTGAGCCTTGTCTGGTCGCCGGAATCAGGCCTGGTCCAGCTCTCGCATGTGGTGCCGCCTGACCTGATGTTCTCGCATTACCTTTATGTCAGCTCCACGACCCAGACTTTCCGGGACCACTTTGCCGCTTACGCCCATTCGGTGCGTGAAAAAATCGCGGGCGTGGACTCTCCGCTGGCGGTGGACATCGGCAGCAACGACGGGCTTCTTGTTTCCTGCTACATGAAAGAGGGGATGCGTTCGGTCGGCGTGGACCCCGCGAAAAACCTCGCGGAGCAGGCCAACAAAAACGGCTTTCCCACGCTCAACCGTTATTTTGACGCCGAATGCGTGAAAACGATCATCGCCCAGCACGGCAAGGCCCACGCCATCAGCGGCAACAATGTGTTCGCGCACATCGACGACATCCACAGCGTGCTTCGCAATGTCTCCGATCTTCTGGACGACAAGGGTCTTTTTGTCATTGAGTTTCCTTATCTCGTCACCATGGTGGAAGAACTGCTCTTCGACATGATTTATCACGAGCATCTTTCCTATATCGCGGTTCATTCCCTGAAATATGTCGTGGAAAAATTCGGGCTTGAGATTTTCCGCATTGATTTTGTCCCGTCGCACGGCGGATCGCTCAGGGTCTTTATGCAGAAGAAAACAGGCGGCCGCCCGGTTCACGAATCCGTGGAGCATTTTCTCCGGAAGGAAAAAGACGGCGGCTATCTGAGCGGCGCGGTTTACCAGGATTTCGCCAAGCGGGTGATGGGCATCCGGGACGATTTCCGCGCCATGATCGCGCGCGAGAAGGCTGCGGGTAAAAAAATCGCGGGTTACGGCGCGCCGGCCAAGGCCAGCACCATCCTCAATTTCTACGGTTTGACCGCGAACGATATTGATTACGTGGTGGACGACAATCCGCTGAAACAGAACTACCTGACGCCGGGCGTCAAGATTCCCATCCGCCCGAGCAGTGAACTGGAAAAACAGCCTGTGGACATCATTGTTATTTTCGCGTGGAATTTCGCCCGCGAGATCCTGAAAAAAATCGGCCATTGGAAAGACAAGGGAGTGCGTTTCGTTCTCCCGCTGCCCGGCCCGCAGACCGCCCTGGAAAGCTCCATTCAGGAACGGCGTTTTGAAATCATCCCGGCCTGAAGCCGGCCGGAAAAAGGAACAGGGGACCGATGCTTAAAGCGCCGCTGAATTTCCGCCAGCTTCCATGGGAAAAAATTCTTCTTTACTCGCTCCTCGCCCTTCTCGCGGCCTTTACGTTTTCCACCGCGCTGATTGAAATCGCCACCGTCGCGGCCCTTCTTGTGACCGTCCTCTTGCTGGTTCTGGAAAAAAGAAACCCTTTCACGGGTCTTGACCGTCCTGCTTTGGCGGCGCTCGCGGTCTACACGGGCATTGTCCTGCTTTCGTACACCTGGTCGGAGTTTCCCAAACAAAGTTTCCGCGGCATTTTCAAAGTGCTTCAGCAGGTGGCCCTGTTCATTTTAGTGGCCCGGATTCCGCGGGACTTGAAATCCTGGACCCTGACGGAAAAAGTCCTTCTTTGTTCCTATGGCCTGGTGGTGGCGGACGGCCTGTTTCAATACGTGACCGGCTGGGATTTTGTCCGCCATTTCCGGGCCGTGGATGCCTCCACTGGACTTAGGATCACTTCCTCTTTTAAATCCTACGGTCTGCTCGCGGCCTTTCTGGTGCTCACGGTTCCGGTGGTTCTTGCTCTGGCCTTTAACGCGGTCAAAAAATCCCGTTATCAAATCCTGCTTTTCATTCTGGCCTTTGAAGGTTTGTTCTGTCTCTACCTCACACGCTCGCGCGGGGCATGGCTCGGCCTTCTGGGCGGAAGTTTTTTAACGCTGCTTTTGTACCGCAAGTGGAAAATCGCGCTGGCCCTTGTGCTGGCCGCAGGCATCGGGTGCCTGATGCTTCCCAAAAACGTTTTGATTCACCTGGACATCAACCGCAAGGAACAATCCATTGTCGAGCGCTTTGACCTCTGGCAGCGGGCGGTCAATGTGATTCAGGCCAAACCTTTGACCGGAACGGGAATCAACACCTACACCAAGGCGCATGAAAAGTACGACCGGCAGAAGAGCTGGCGGGTGAAAGAGTACTACGCGCATAATGGTTATTTGCAGATGGGCGCCGAGATCGGCATCCCAGGTTTGGTTTCCTTTCTCGCCTTTCTCGTTTTTCTCATCACCGGGGCTTTTAAAAAATCCCGCGACCTCAGCACTCCGGACAGAAACCTCGCGGCCGGCCTTATCGCGAGCCTGCTCAGTTTCCTTGTCTTTGCGGCCAGCGACACCTTGCTTCACAATCCGCAGTCGGTGCTGCATTTCTGGTTTTTTGCCGGGCTTTTGGCAGCCGCTGTGCAGAGGTCCTCTTCCCAGAATCCCGCTTGACCCCGTCCCCAAAAGAGGGTAATCTCACCTAAGTTTATTCAGAGTCCATAGTTAGAGACAAGCTTTGCGCGCCCCTCCGGGAATCCTTATCCTGGAAAAAGGGCCGGCATCCAGCAGTCTCAGCGCCTTCAACTTCAAGGGCTTAACGCTTCATGAAAATTCTTGGGATTTCCGCTTTTTATCACGACAGCGCGGCCTGCCTTGTGCGCGACGGCGATCTCGTGGCCGCGGCCCAGGAGGAGCGTTTTACCCGGAAAAAACACGACGCGGAATTTCCGGCCAAGGCCGTGGACTATTGCCTGAAGGCGGGCGGGGGACTCAAGCCTGAAGACCTTGATATCGTGGTGTTTTACGATAAGCCTTTGGTCAAATTCGAGCGCCTGCTTCAAACCTATATGGCTTACACGCCCCGCGGCCTCAAGTCCTTCATCAAAGCCATGCCCACCTGGATCAAGCGGAAGCTTTGGACCAAGGACGTGATCCGGGAAGAACTGGGGGGCTACAAAGGCAAAATCCTTTTCACGGAGCATCACGAATCGCATTCAGCCTCCGCTTTTTTTCCTTCCCCGTTTCAGGAAGCCGCGGTACTGACCATGGACGGCGTGGGGGAATGGGCCACGGCCAGCTTCGGCATTGGCAAAGATAACCGCGTCACGCTTCTTGAAGAAATTATTTTTCCGCATTCCCTCGGGCTTCTGTATTCCGCGTTCACGTACTACGCGGGGTTCCGCGTCAATTCCGGCGAATACAAACTCATGGGCCTCGCTCCTTACGGCGAACCGCGCTACAAAGACCTTATTCTCAAGGAAATTGTAGAACTGAAAGATGACGGGTCTTTCCGGCTCAACATGAAATATTTCAATTTTCCCGCGGGTCTTGAAATGACTTCCAAGGCCTTTCACGATCTTTTCGGCGGCCCGCCGCGGAAGAGCGAAACCAAGGTCACGCAAAAAGACATGGATATCGCGCGCTCCATTCAGGAAGTGACCGAAGAAATCGTGCTCAGGATTGCCCGCTATGTTCATCAAAAAACCGGCATGAAGAACCTCTGCCTTGCCGGCGGCGTGGCGCTCAATTGTGTGGCCAACGGGCGGCTTCTCCGCGAAGGACCGTTTGAAAAAATCTGGATCCAGCCCGCGGCAGGCGATGCCGGCGGCGCCCTGGGCGCGGCCCTCTTTGCCTGGTATCAGTACCTTGATCACCCGCGCAAGGCGGACGGAAAGCATGATTTTCTAAAAGGCTCTTATCTCGGGCCCGAATACACGCCGGAGGAAATCAAAACCTTTCTGGAACAGGAAAAAATCCCTTACACCTTTGTCCCGGACGCCAAGATCGCGGAAACCGCCGCGGATTTGATCGCGGAGGAGAAGGTCATTGGCTGGTTTCAGGGCCGGATGGAATTCGGACCGCGCGCTTTGGGCGGACGTTCGATTCTGGGCGACGCCCGATCCGCCAAAATGCAGGAAACCATGAATCTGAAAATCAAATTCAGGGAAAGCTTCCGGCCTTTCGCGCCCGCCGTGCTCCGGGAAAAAGTTTCTGAGTACTTCCAGATCAATGCCGAGAGCCCTTACATGCTGCTGGTGGCACCGGTCGCGGAAAAACACAAACGCAAAATGACCGCGGAGGAAGAAAAACTTTTCGGTATTGAGAAACTCATGGTCGCGCGTTCCAGCATTCCGGCCGTGACTCACGTGGATTATTCGGCCCGCATCCAGACCGTGGAGGAAAAAAGCCACCCGCTTTTTTACCAACTGCTCAAGGCCATGGATGAACGGCACGGCTGCCCGGTCATTATTAACACTTCCTTTAACGTCCGGGGGGAGCCGATTGTCATGACGCCCCAGGACGCCTGGCGCTGTTTCATGCGCACGAACATGGATGTGCTGATCCTGGGGAATTATTTTCTGAACAAAAAAGACCAGAAGCCTTTGCCTGAGGACACCTCGTGGCAGAAAGAATTCGAGCTGGATTAGATGAAGATCAAAGACGAAGTCAAAGCCCTTAAAATCACGCCCAAGACGCTCCGTGAATTCGGGCTGCTCATCGGCGGTATTTTCGCGGTCATGGGCGCTGTCGCGCTTTGGCATCAGCACGTGCACGGCTACCTTTTTCTCGCGCTGGGCGCGGCCCTGATCCTTCCGGGTATTTTATTTCCGGAAAAGCTCCGGCAGCCGTATATTTACTGGATGACCCTGGCTTTTATGCTGGGGTGGGTGATGACGCGCGTCATCCTCACGGTTTTTTATTTTATCGCCATGTACCCGATCAGCTGCCTGGCCCGTTTCCGCCGCGATGAATTTCTGGATATGGACCCGAAAAAATCACGCGGCAGCTACTGGACCCGGAAGACGGAAGAAAAAACAAACGATTCCTATCACAAGCAATTTTAGGAGGCTCCATGTCCAAGATGGAACTTTTCAACGAATTTTGGGAATTCCTTAAAGTCCGCAAAAAATGGTGGCTGACCCCGATCCTGATCGTACTCATGCTTTTGGGCGGCCTCATTGTTCTCACCAAAAGCTCCGCCGTAGCGCCTTTTATCTACACGCTTTTTTAAGCAGGCGGTCCCGTGCCTTCAAAGCAAAACGTTTATGTTTTTAAGTCTCCCTGGAAGCGCCGAGGAGCGGCGCTCTTCGACGCCGCGGGCCGCGCCGTCTTTTTTCTCCTGAAACTCTTTCAGAAAAAACCCGCGGAAACGGGAAACCGCTTCCAGCGCATCCTGGTCATCCGCCTGGACCATATCGGAGACCTCATTCTCACGCGTCCGGCCTTAAGGCTTCTCCGCCAGGCCTTTCCTGAGGCCCAGATCGACTGCCTGGTTTCCGCGGACAGCCTGCGCATGGTGGAATCTGACGCCAGTGTGGACCATTGGATTCCCTGGACCCATCACTGGTTTTCCCGCCATAGAAACCCCGCGGCCGAAAAAAAAGAACGCTCCGAAATCCTTCACCGCATTCAAAACACGCATTACGATTTGGCTATCGACTTCCGCGGTGATTTCAGAAACATTTTGTTCCTGTTTCAGGCCGGGATTCCGCGGCGCCTGGGTTACGGCGTGACCGGCGGGGGATTTCTCCTCACAGACGAAAGGCCTTACGACACCGCCCTTCATCAAGTGGAACTCAACGTGCGCCTGCTCTCGGCCATCGGCGTTTCCGGCGAGCCTGAACTCCTGCCGCTGAAAGTGATTCAGGAACTTTTCAGCCCCGCGGTTCCGGAGCGGCTTCCAAAAACGCCGAGGGTGCTGGTTCATCCCGGCGCCGGATACCCTTCAAAACTCTGGCCCGGAGAAAATTTCGAAACCCTGATTCTCCGTTTGCACCGCGAACTCGGCGTTCAAGTCCTGCTTCTCGGCGACAGCCGGGAAAAAGAGAGACAGCCCTTTTCCGGGGCCTCAGCGATCCCTTCGCCGAACTTTGCCGACTTACGGGGCAAACTGGCGCTTCATGATCTGCCCATTCTCATGAACCAAGCCGACCTTTTTATCGGGGGAGATTCCGGCCCGGCGCATATGGCCGCGGCCCAGGGACTTCCAATCCTTTGCCTTTTCAGCGGGGTCAATGACGTGAAAGTCTGGCGGCCGTGGACAGAGAAACTCAGACTCATCACAAAACCCGTTCCTTGTTCGCCGTGCCTGAGCCCGGAGTGTCCGCTTGTGCATCAGCGCTGCATGAAAGAAATCACGGTGGACGAAGTTTTTGAGGCCGCCCGCGAAATGCTTCCGGAAACCCGGACGGAGACCGCATGAACGCGCCTTTTAAAATCGGGGTCGACACCCGCATGGTCCGTCACACGGGCATCGGCACCTACCTCCGCGGACTTCTCGGCGCGCTCCGTGAAGACGGCAGTTTGGAACGCCACCGTTTCTGCTTTTACGGCACCAGCGAGACCCGCCAGTTTTTTCCCGGCATTCCTTTTAAGGATTTCACTTCGCGCATCTATTCGCCTTCGGAACAGTTTTCCTACCCTGGGCTCCTCCGGGAGTGCCGCCTTTGGCATGCCCCGCATTACAACATCCCGCTTTTCAAAGGCAAGACGCGCCTCGTGGTCACGATTCACGATTTGATTCACTGGCTGTTCCGGAAACAGTTCTTTTCGCCCCTGCAGGCTTTTTACGCGGGCCAAATGCTTCGCGCCGCGGTCAAAATTCCGGACCGCATCATCACGGTCTCTGAACACACGAAAAAAGACCTGGTGCAGCACTTTCAGGCAGACCCGGAAAAAATCACCGTGATCTACGAAGCCGCGGAACCCCGCTTTGACGCAGCAAGGGATGAAGCCCTGATCCAGAGAACGCTGGTGCGGCACCAGATCACGAGTCCTTATTTCCTCTTTGTAGGGTCCCTGAAACCGCATAAAAACGTCCTGTGGCTGATCCGGCTTTTCCGGAGCCTGAAAAGAGGGGGGCATACCCAGGCGGTTTTGGTGCTGGCGGGCCGGAAAGACAAGCGCTACCCGCCGGAAATGCGTGAATTGGCGGATCTTAAAACCGGGGAAGGCATTATCCATGTTGAGGGGCTTACCGATGCGGAACTGAAACCGCTTTATCAAGGCGCTTTGGCCCTGATCCACCCCTCGCTTTATGAGGGTTTTGGGCTGACGCTTTTAGAGGCCATGGCCTCCGGAACCCCTGTGATAGCCTCACCGAATGCCTCGATCCCGGAGGTGACCGCGGATGCCGCTTGTTTAGTTGATTCCTGCCGGGATCATGATATGATGCAGGGCATCCGGAGACTGGAAACCGACCCGGTTTACCGATCCGGACTGCGTGAGCGGGGTCTCCGGCGCGCAGCCCAATTTTCCTGGCAAGAAACGGCCTCCAAAACCCTGGCCCTCTACGAGAAAGTTCTATCTGGATGAAAGTTGCTTTAGTCCAAGACTGGCTTATTCATATGCGCGGCGGGGAGAAGGTCCTTGAAGCCCTGGCCGAGATTTACCCGGACGCGGTGATTTATACGCTTCTCTATAACCGGGAGGGGCTTAGTCCTGTTCTCAAGACCCGGGAAATCGTTCCGTCCTTCCTTCATTACCTGCCGGGAATCCGCCATTACTACCGCTGGCTGCTTCCCATTCTTCCCTGGGTGATCAGCACCCTTAAAATCAAGGACGCGGACCTGGTGATTTCCACCTCGCATTGCGTGGCCAAAGGCGTGCCGGTGCCGGAGGGCGCTGTCCATATCTGCTACTGCCACACCCCCATGCGCTACCTTTACGGTTTCGGGGAGGACTACTTCGGAAACATGCCCTTTATTTTGAAACCCCTGATCCGTTTGATCCTCGCGCGCCTGCGCTCCTGGGACCAGGCCTCGAACAAAAGCGTTTCTTATTTTATCGCGAACTCAGAAAATGTCCGGCGCAGGATCCAGACGCATTACCAGCGGGACGCCGAAGTGATTCATCCGCCGGTCAACGACGCGTTTTACACACCGGCCGGGGGAACGCCCAAGGATTACTACCTCGTGGTTTCCGCGTTTGTCCCTTACAAGCGCCTTGACCTTGTGATTGAAGCCTTCAACCAGCTTGACCGTCCGCTTTTGATCGCGGGTTCAGGGCCGCTGGATGAAACTTACCGGAACCTCCGCCGAAGCGCGAAAATAAGTTTTCTCGGCCCTGTCCCGGACAAGGAACTCCGGGTCCTCCTGAGCGAAGCCAAAGCGCTTCTTTTTCCAACCGAGGAAGATTTCGGCATTGTCCCGCTTGAGGCCCAGGCCTGCGGCACACCCGTGATCGCGTTTGGTAAAGGGGGAGCTTTGGAAAGCGTGAAGACCGGATTATTTTTCGACCATCAAACCCCGGAATGCATCCGCGAAGCCGTACTCAAGTTTGAAACTCTGGGTTTCAACCGCGCGGAAATTCCCGGCAAAGTCAAAGGCTTCGGCAAAGACGCCTTTAAGGAAAAAATCAGCCGTTTTGTGGAGACGCACGCGGCTCAGGCGAAAGGGGGAAGCACCCTTCATGGGAAAGCACCGCTCGCAGCAGCACATTAATTTTCTGATCGTCCTTGGCGACGCCGCCAGCTTGATGATCAGTTTCTCGATGGCGTACATGATGCGCTTTCATTCTTTCGAGAACCTGCCGCATACGCCCTCGTATGCCGCCTACGCCGGCGCGCTCACCGTCATCATTCCCATTTACCTGATTATTTTCCGGGCTTACGGCCTTTACGAAACCACCCGTTACCGCCGGCGCATTGAAGAAATCTTCGTGGTCATTAAAGCCATCACCCTGGCCGTTGTCGCGCTCATGGCCCTGACCTTTTTTTACCGGGAATTCAGTTACTCGCGGATGTTCCTTTTTTACCTCTGGGTGTTTTCGATTATTTTCACGGGCATTGTCCGCTATCTCCTGATTCAGCTGGAGTACGCCCGGAAACGCAGCCGCAAGGAAGTGACGCGCGTGCTCTTGATCGGCGCCAACCGCAACGCAAGGAGCATCATTGAGTGGGCCAAAAACAACCCGCATTACGGCTACCAGATGATGGGTGTTCTGACCCACGAGGCCAGCCTGGTGGGCAAGCATTTTGAAGGCATCACGATTCTCGGCGTGGTGGATCAGGCGGAAAGTTTTATCGAGAACCTCAAGCCGGACCAGGTTGTCCTGCTCGACAAGGACGCCACGCGCGACCAGATGACCCAGCTCGTCCTTTTGTGCGAAGACAAAATGGTGGATTTTAAAATCGGCGCTGACTTCTACGGCCTGATGTCGCGGAACGTGGACGTGGAATACCTGAGCACGGTCCCGCTTCTGGGCTTCCGCGCTTTGCCGCTAGACGACCCGTGGAACCGGTTTGTGAAGCGCGCCTTTGATATTTCTGTGTCCTTTGTCTTAATCGCGCTCACATCACCGTTCTGGATCCTTTTGGCTTTCTTGATTAAAATGGATGACCGCGGGCCGGTTCTTTACAAGCAGGAGAGAATGGGCCGGGACATGAAAGTCTTTAACGTCCTGAAATTCCGCACCATGCGCGAGAACGCGGAAAAAGAATCCGGACCTGTGTGGACCCAGGCTGATGACGCGCGCCGAACCCGGACGGGCGAATTTCTACGCCGCTGGAACCTGGATGAACTGCCTCAGCTTCTGAATGTGCTGAGAGGGGATATGAGCCTTGTGGGCCCCCGGCCCGAGCGCCCTCATTTTATTGAACAGTTCCGCGACGATATTCCGCGCTACATGGCGCGCCACCGCATCAAGTCCGGCCTCACCGGCTGGGCCGCAGTCAACGGGTACCGGGGAAACACCTCGATCCTGGAACGCACGAAGTACGATTTGTATTACATGGAAAACTGGTCTCTTATTTTCGATCTTGAAATTCTTTTTATGACGCTGTTCGCGTTCAAGAACGCCTACTAGCGCCGAACCCAGCAAGGAGCTGTCAAAATGGAAAAAGCACCTGTCAGTGTTGTGATTATTGCCAAGAACGAGGAAAAGCGCCTCGAGGACTGTTTGAAGAGCGTCGTTAACTGGGCCCAGGAAATTGTGGTGGTCGACGATATGAGCACGGATAAAACCGTGGAGCTGGCGCGCAAGTACACGGATAAAATTTTCGAGCGCAAGATGGATGTTGAAGGCCGGCACCGCAACTGGGCCTATGACCAGGCCACGCAGCCCTGGGTACTCAGCCTTGACGCCGATGAACGCGTCACGCCCGAACTGGCTCGTGAAATCGCGGACTCGGTCACGAAAAATGAAGGCGGACACATTGTGTACGCGATTCCGATCAAGACTTTTATCGGCGATGTCTGGATCGAAGGCGCGGGCTATTACCCGGCCTCCAAGGCTCGGCTCTTTCAAAAAGGGAAGTTTCATTATGAAGAAGCCTCGGTGCATCCGCGCGTGATTTATCACGGTTCCTGCGGCCAGATGAAAGGCGACATCCTGCATTATTCCTGCGACACCCTGGAACGCTGGATCGGCAAGTTCAACCGCGAAACCACGCTGGAAGCCGAGAAGTGGATTCTGGACGGCCGCAAGGTCACGCTCGCCAACAGCATCCGTAAAAGCTATGACCGGTTCCTGAAAAATTATTTTTTGAAAAAGGGGTGGTCCACGGGCTTTTACGGTTATCTTATGTCGGTCTTTCACGGCCTGTACCAGCTTCTGGCCTACGCCAAATACCGCGAAATGAAAAAGCGCCAGCAAAGCACAACCGTGAAAGTTTAAGGAGCCAGCTTGGATAAAGTCCTTTTCATTGACCGCGACGGTGTGATCAATGTCGACCTGCTCGGCGATTACATCAAATCTTGGAATGAATTCAAATTTGAGCCGGGCGCTGTGGAGGCTTTGCGAAAAATCACGCAGGCCGGCTACAAGATCGTGATCATTTCCAATCAGGCCGGCATCGGGGACGGTATTTTCGGGGAAGACGCGCTGTGGGATGTGCACCGCCGGATGCTGGGGGAGCTGGAAAAGGAAGGCGTCAAAATTCACGCGGCTTACTATTGCCTGCACGGCAAGGAAGCGGGCTGCGAATGCCGGAAGCCCGGGACCGGACTCTTTGAACAGGCCGCGCGCACGCTGAAATTCGACAAAGAAAAAACCTGTTTTATCGGCGACAAATGCACGGACATCGAAGCCGGCAAACGCTTTGGCCTGAAAACCGTCTTTGTCCGCACGGGCCACGGCAAGGCCGACGAACAAAAATTCACGCTCTACCTGGAACCGGATTACCGTTTTAACAATCTTTTGGAAGCCGCGGGGATGTTCTCATGAAAACCGCCATTTTTCACGCCAACGCCGGTTTGGGCCACCGCAAGATCGCGGAGATCATTCAACAGGAGTTCCAGAGCCGGGGGCTTTCTGAAACCGACGTGATCTGCGAAGACGCGCTCGATTCCACGGCCGCCATCTTCCGCTCGGTGTATCCCGCGGTGTACTACTATTCCGTGAAATACACGCCCGGCTCCTGGGGCTGGAGCTATGAACTTTTCGACAAGCCTTTCTGGAGCAAGGCGCTTCACCCGGTGCGCACCACCGCGAACCGTTTTTTCGGCGGCAGTCTTCTTCAGCGGATCGTGGATGAAAAACCCGAAGTCCTGGTGTTCACGCATTTCCTTTCCGCCGAGCTTTTCAGCCGCGCCAAAATGGAAGGCCGCATTCAATCCAAACTGATTACCGTAATCACCGACTTTTACCCGCATTCGTTTTGGGTCAACCCGGGCACGGATCTTTACTGGGTTATGAGCGAGGAAGGGAAGGCCGACCTTGAGCGCCGCGGAGTTCCGGCGGAACGCATCATCGCGGGCGGCATTCCCGTGGGCAAAGCCTTTTTACCGCAGGGCCGCCGCGTGGAAACGCTCAAGAAATGGAACTTTACCAGCGAGCGCTTTACGATTCTTATCACCAGCGGCAGTTTCGGACTTGGCCCCACCGCAGAGATCTTAAAAGAGCTTGCCGCGTTCTCTGACCGTATCCAGGTGTTTGTGGTCTGCGGAAACAATCAAGACACGGAAAAAGAATTAAAGGCCCAAACCTTTCCGTTTCCCTGCCAGATTTTCGGATTTGTGAATTTTATGCCTGACCTGATGGAGGCAAGCGATCTGATGATTGCCAAGTCCGGGGGCTCCACCACCTGCGAAAGCCTTGCCAAGGGGCTGCCCATGGTCGTGCTCAAACCCATTCCGGGCCAGGAAACCCGCAACGCGAACCTTCTCAAAGAACGCAACGCTTCTTTTTTTATGGAAGAACCCCAGGAAGTGAAAACCATTCTGCAAAGTATTTTTGACTATCCTCAAGTTCTCGCGGACAAGAAAAAAGCTATCGAAGGCCTGGCCAAACCGAACGCGGCCAGCGATCTTGTGACCAAAGCGCTGAGCTACCTTCGATGATGACGCCCCGTGACGCCAGACTTTTCCTGAGGGCCTTGAAAGAAGAAGGGGTGGGAGAGCTTTACTGGACAAATCCGCTGCCCAAACCCGGCGCAGGTGCCGCCGTGTGGCCGCTGCCCGCGGGGACAGAAAAACCCGCGGCGGGAGTTTCCACGCAGCCCCGGCCCGCGCCAAGAACCGCCGCGCCCGCTTCCGCTGAAACCGATCCTCTGCGCGCCGAGATGCTTAAGATTTATGAATCCGCGCAGGCCTGCACGCTTTGCTCCGAACTTGCCGGCACACGGCAAAAGGTGGTTTTCGGGGCCGGGAATATCCGGGCCAAACTGGTTTTCGTCGGCGAGGCCCCGGGCCGTGATGAGGATGAACAGGGACTTCCGTTTGTGGGACGCGCGGGCCAGCTCCTCACTCAAATTATTGAAGCCATGGGCTACACCCGCAAAGACGTCTTTATCTGCAATGTCCTCAAATGCCGTCCTCCGCAGAACCGTCCTCCAAAACCTGAGGAGATTTCAAATTGCCAGCCTTACCTCCGCAAACAATTGGAGCTTATCAACCCCAAAGTCATTTGCGCGCTCGGAACTTTCGCGGCGCAGACCCTGCTTCAAACCGAAGAACCCATCTCTCAATTGCGCGGCAAATTCCACGATTATCAGGGCCGGCAGCTGATGTGCACGTATCACCCCGCGTACCTCCTCCGCAACCCCGGCGAAAAGGGGAAAGTCTGGAGCGACATGAAACTCGTCAAACAGGAACTGGAAAAACCGTGACTGTTAAAGAGGCTGCAGCAGCCACTGCAGTCCGGGTCGCTGACGCGGCAGTGCCTGTCCCAGGCGTTGAGGTTTTCACGTACTCGATTCCGCCTGAACTCGAAGAGCGCATCAAGCCCGGCGTCCGCATTAAAGTTCCCTTTAAAAACCGTGACATCACGGCCTACTGCGTTGCCGTGGAAACACGCGCCGTCTCTTTCAAATTAAAACCCGTCACCGAAGTGCTGGATGACGAGCCTGTCCTTTCTCCCGAAATTTTAAAACTCACGGGCCAGATCAGCGCCTATTACGGCTCAAGCTGGGGGGAGTCCATTGAAAACGCTTTACCGGCCTGGGTGAAATTCGGCAAAAAGGCCGAGCGCGCCATGAAAAAGATCAGCGCGGGCGAAGTCCAGCCCTACATACCCAAAGAACTTTTCCGCCTGACCGTTGAGCAGGAGGCTGCGCTCAAGCAGATGGAAGAAGAAATGACTTCGGACAATCCCAGGCCCATTCTTCTGCACGGCGTGACTGGCAGCGGCAAGAGCGAGCTTTATATCCGCCTGATCCGCAATGTCCTGGCGCGCGGACGCGGCGCGCTCTGCCTGGTTCCTGAAATCGCGCTCACCGAACAATTGAAGCGTTTCTTTGCCCAGCAATTCGGCGAGGCCCTTGAAATCCTTCACAGCAAGCTAAGCGACGGGGAAAGGTTCCTGGCCTGGAAGCGCCTGGAACTCGGCATGTCGCGGATTGTGCTCGGACCCCGTTCCGCGATTTTCGCGCCAGTACGAAACCTCGGTCTGATCATCATGGATGAAGAACATGAGAATTCCTACAAACAGGAGACCTCGCCGCGCTATCACGCGAGGGAAGCGGCCCGCTGGCGCGCGGCCAATGAGAAGGCGCTCCTCGTGATGGGCAGCGCCACACCTTCGCTGGAAGCCATGCGCCTTTCGGAGACCGAGGAATTCCGCAGGCTGGAACTCACGAAACGCGTGGACGACCGGGTGATGCCGCGCGTGACGGTGATTGACCTCAAAGACTATATCTCTGACAAAAACCGGGTGACTATTCTTTCTCCGCCGCTGGCCAAAGAAATTGAAGCCAATTTAAAAACCGGAGAAGGGACGCTTCTCCTCCTGAACCGCCGCGGCTTTTCAACGCACATTCACTGCCCGCAATGCCGGCAGGTGGAGTCCTGCACGTCCTGCCACGTTTCACTGACCTTTCACCAGGAAAACGGCACCCTGCTCTGCCACTACTGCAATTACCAGCGCAAGGCCACGGACGCTTGCTCCAACTGCGGCACGCCTGTGCTGCGCTTTTCCGGCTTCGGCACCGAGAAAGTGGAGAGCGAAGTGGCGCGCCGTTTCCCGCAGGCCCGCATCGTGAGGCTCGACGCGGACACGGTCAAAAAGAAGGGCTCTCACGAAGAAATCCTGAAAGAGTTCCGTGAAAAGCGGGCCGATATTCTCATCGGCACCCAGATGATCGCCAAGGGTTTTGATTTTCCGCATGTCACGCTCGTGGGCGTTATTTTGGCGGACGTGGGCCTGATGCTTCCGGATTTCCGTTCTTCGGAGCGCACCTTTCAGTTGATGACCCAGGTCGCGGGACGCGCGGGCAGGGGAGACAAGCCCGGCCGGGTGCTGGTCCAGACCCATTCCCCGGAACACCCCAGCATCCGGTTTGCCAAGGATCACGATTACCTGAATTTTTACCGGCACGAAACGCCGGACCGGTTCAGGCATTTTTATCCGCCGTACGCCCAGCTTGTGAATTTCATTGTCCGGGGCAAGGACGAACAAAAAACCTATCTCGCGGCCAAGGAACTCCGCGAAAAACTGGACGCGTCGCTCAAGGAAGAAACAGAAAAAATGGAAGCTGCCGCGCCCTCCGGGCCGCCCGCGGTTCCGGAACGGAAAAAGTTCGAAATCTCGGGTCCCGCGCCTTTGCCTTTTTATAAACTCCGCGGGCATTTCCGCTGGCATGTGATGATCAAACTTCAGCCCGGCATGACGGCCCTGATCGCGCGCGCGCACGAAACCCTGGCCAAACTCAAAAAACCCAGCACCGTGGCTTTTGCCGTGGACGTGGACCCGCTCAATATTTTATGAAAATCGAAACCGCCGCCATTTTTATCCTTAACTACAACGGCACCGCGCTTCTCGGCGAGTGTCTTCCCGGCATTTTGGCAGCCGCGAAAAAATCACGTCGCAAAGTCAGGGTCACGGTGATTGACAACCACAGCACGGACGGTAGTCTGACGTTTGTGAAAAAGAATTTTCCGGAGGCCGCGGCCAGCCTCTCCACCGGCAACCGCTTCCTGGTTTCATTCAACGAGTTTGTGGACCACGACAGTTCGGATGCCGTGGTGCTGATGAACAATGACATCAAGGTGGAAGAAGACTTTCTGGACCCGCTTTTGGATGTGTTTGAAAAAAATGAGGACGCGCTGTTCGCCAGCTCGCTCTGCTGGGACTTTGACAAAACCCGTTACGAGGGCGGTTTATCCGAACTGCACCGCAAAGCCGGGGTGTGGGGCACGTCTTCCGTGATGCCTCCCAAGCTCCGGCCTGACAACGGCAGCTTCTGGTCAACCGCCAGCATCGGGGCCTGTCTGGCTGTCCGCAGTGATCGTTTTCTTGAACTCGGCGGATATGATGATTTATACTTGCCCGGCATTCTGGAAGACCTGGACCTCTGCTACCGCGGGTGGCGGAAAGGGTGGCGAGGCTACTTTGTACCCGAAAGCGTGATTTATCACAAAGGCCAGGCCAGTTTTAAACCCGCGTTCGGGAACGACAGGATCCGGCGCATGGCCGCGCGTAACACCTACTTTTTTATGTGGAAGAATGTCGACGATCCGGGGCTTGTCCTTCTTGATCTTCTGTGGATGCCCGTGAGAATTCTTTACGCGCTTTTCAGAGGCGACAAGGCCTTTGCCGCAGGGGCTTGGGACGCGCTTCAGCAGGCGGATCAGGCTCTGGACAGGCGGCGGCGCAGGCCCAAGGATTTTGGTTTGACCGACCGCGCCATTCTCAACCTTTTCAAACAACAGAACCGGCTCTTCGCAGCCTCCGGGAAAAACGTATGACCGAAACTCATAAAGACGCCAATACCGCCTCCGCCAAAGCCTTTTGGAAACGCTCCGAAGCCGGCCAGGTTTACGACGTTCAGTTTAAGAACAAGGTCGGGCTTTATATTGACCGCTCGGAAATGCTGCCGGTCATGGATTTCCTCGGCGACATCCGCAGCGCGAAAATCCTCGACATCGGGTGCGGCACCGGACGCTTTCTTCCTTATCTTTCCGAACACAATGACATCACCGGCGCGGACCTTTCTGAAAGCATGCTGCTGCAGGCGGCCCAGAAAACACCCAAGGCCCGGCTTTTGTCCGCCTCCGCGATTCAGCTGCCTTTTGCCGACAACAGTTTTGACGCGGTGTATTCGGTGCGCGTGATCCAGCACATCCGCGACCAGGAAAAGATGATCGCGGAAATGATCCGTGTCTGCAAACCGGGCGGAAAAGTCCTGATGGTTACTTACAACACCTGGTCGCTTCTCAATCTCTATAAACAGATCCGCATGCGCTGGATCGGCCGCGTTCTGAATTTTCCGATCGGCTGGCTGCTCAAACAGCGTTCCTTTTTCGGGCCCTGGGGTTTCGAATATGACAATTACTGCTCCGCTCCGGAAGTCAAACGGATGATGCGCACCAACGGCGCGGACGTCGCCGCGGTGTGGGGGACATCCACGGGCATGCCCTGGTTTTTGCAGAGTTTTTTCATTGGGAAAATCCTGGATAAAACTTTGCCCTTCCTTCTCGCCGGGTGGCTGAAACTCTGCCTTGCTTTGGACCGCACCTACGCGAGGGTTTTTCCTTTCAGCTATTTTATGGATTTGATCCTGGTCGCGGGAATCAAGAAAAAATGAAGCTGCAAACCGGCCTAAGCGCGCCCAGCCCGGGCTGGCAAATGTTTCTGGATCAGGAAAAGATCCCCGCGGCGGTTCTCCCGGCCGGCCCCTGGAACCGCGAAGAAACGCCGGTTGTGATTCTCAGCGGCGGCGAGCCCTCCGCCGGACAGATCAGCAATTTTCTAAAGCAGGGCGGCCGGATTGTCGCGGACCGTAAAAGCGCGGGCCTTGTCAAAAATTGCGCCAAAAGCGGGGAGTCCGTTTTTCTGGTGGATACGGACGTTGCCGCCGACGCCCAAAACTGGCAAAGCGCGGTCAAGACCTTCAACCAAGGCACGGCTTTTCCGGTCTCGGAAATCGCGGCCGTGAAACCCAAGCGCCTGACACGCGAGGCCGTGGTTCAGGCCCTTCAGAAGGCCTTTTGGGCGCAAGGTCTTCCTTACGGACACCTGGATTACTACCCGGAAGGCATCCGCTCCATTTTCTCTTTCCGTTTTGATTTCGACGAGTACGACCCGCACGATTTTTCAGAACTTTGCCGCCTGCTTTCCGCTTACCGGGGGTCGATCACGTGTTTTCCGTGCATGAAAACCTATGAACCTCTTTTAAAGGAACTCGCGCGCGCGGCAGCGTCCGGAGTGGAGTTCGGGTCGCATGCTTATGTGCATCATATTTACCCTTCTGAACGGCAGAATGATTTCAATCTTGCCCACGCCGAAGAGCTTTTAAAAAAAGTCATTCCTGAGGTCAGGGGATTCAGCGGGCCGCACGGCACCTGGCACCCGAACCTTCAACGGGTGCTTGAAAAACGCGGGTATGATTACAGCTCCGAGTTCTCGCTGGATTATGACAATCTTCCTTTTTTTCCGCTTCTCGACGGACGGGCTTCACCAGTGCTGCAGATTCCCGCCCATGCGGTTTGCGAAGGCGTCTTTCTTCAAAACTATCCTTTCCGCGAAGAAATCTTCCGGGATTATTATGACCGGGTGATTGAAGAGCGGTTTGCCGCGCGCCAGCCCGTGATTATTTTCGGACATCCCACCCGCAGGCTGGGGCGTTACCCGCAGATCCTTCACAATATCTACAAAGCCGCGGACCGATATTCCGGTCTTTGGAAAACAGAATTCAGGACATACGCCGCGTGGTGGAAGGCGCGGCACCAAACCGCTTTTACCGCCGAGTGGCGGGGCCCAAGGGGCCTTTCCCTGGCCCTTGAAACCGGCTCACTCGCGGAAGTGCCCGGCGCCGGCAAGTTGGTTTACCGCCTGCTTTTTCAGGAAGGACGCGTGCAGACCTGGGCCTTGGGTGATAAAAACCCTGCGCGGACCGAGGCCCTGCATGCCGCGGCGCTTCCCGGAAATCCGGAAGCAGTCCTGGAAACCGGAGGACTTGTTTCTTTTCCATTTTTCAAAACCCTCAAGCAGGCCGTCAAACGCTGGCTGGATTGGGAAACCAAAACCCCTCTTACGCTTTTAAAAATCACCGGGGTTTCGTCCGCCTTCAAATTTCTGATGCGCTGCGTTTACGACAGCACACATTTACGCAAAACACCCGTCAACACCGGAGGAATGGCCTGATGCTTCTAAGCGCTGTTTTGATTGCCTGTAACGAAGAAAAAAAGATTCAGGCCTGTCTGGATGCCCTGCAATTCGCGGACGAAGTGATTGTGGTCGATTCCGGCAGCCACGACCGCACTCCGGAAATCGCGAGAAAGGCCGGCGCGCGCGTCTTCACGCGGCTGCTCGATAATTTCGCGGCCCAGCGCAACTACGCGATGAGCCTTGCCGAAGGGGAATGGGTGCTCTTTGTTGATGCCGATGAACGCGTCACGCTTGAACTCCGGGTGCAGATTGAAAAAACCGTGCGCGACCCTGAAGCCGCGGACGGCTATGAACTTTTCCGCGTCAACCACATCTTCGGCGGCCCTATGAAATACGGCGCCAGCGGGAGCGACAGCCCGCTTCGCCTGGCCCGTAAAAGTAAAGCCCATTGGGAGGGCCTGGTGCACGAAAAGCTGGTGGTCGAAGGGAAGACCGGGCGCCTTGAACGCGAGCTTCAGCACGTGACTTATCAAACCCTGGACGAATACTTTTCCAAGTTCAATCTTTTCACGTCGCTCGACGCGCGGGAAATGCTGAGAAAAGGCGAGCCCTTGCCGTCGATTTTCAAAATGGTCCTGCGGCCTCTGGCCGAGTTTTTCTATTATTATGTTCTCAGGCAGGGCTTCCGGGACGGCCGCCGGGGATTTGTTTATCAGGTCTTGTCGTCTTTTTACATCTTCGTGAAGTACGTCAAGGCGTCGCAATACGACCGGGAAAAAGACCTTAATCCCGCCGTAAAGGCCATGTTATAATCCGTGTATGGAGACCCGTTCCGTGACCTTGTTAAAAATCGTAACCTACCCCGACCCTGTGCTTGCCAAAGTGGCGGAGCCATGGACAGACTTCGGCGCCGCCCAGCAGAAGTTCTTTGATGACATGATTCATACGATGTATATCGAAGACGGAGTCGGGCTGGCCGCGCCCCAGGTCGGCGTTTCCAAGCGCGTGATGATCGTCTCTCCCAAAGGCAAAAAGGGCGAGGAGATCGTGATCGTGAATCCGGAAATCCTGGAAATGCACGGCCGCGAAAAAGGCCCCGAAGGGTGCCTCAGCTTTCCCGGTATTTCCGCCGATGTTTTCCGGGCAACCAAAATCCGCGTCCGTTTTCAGGACCGCACCGGCAAAACCGTTGAAGGGGAAGTGAAGGATTTCTTTGCCCGCGTTATTCAGCATGAACTCGATCACTTAAACGGTGTTCTTCTCGTGGACCGCGTGGATTTTAACCAGCGCCAGAAGCTCCTTGAAGAATACCGCAAGCCTTAAGCCTCCGGACCTTTCATGACCCTCGTTTTTTTCGGCTCTGACGATTTCTCTCTAGCATCCCTTACCGCCTGCCTTGAAAGCCCGCACCAAGTGGTTCTAGCGGTCACCACACCGCCTCAAAAGCAGGGGCGCGGTTTGACCCTGACGCCTTCGCCCGTGCAGGTCTTCGCTGAAAGCAAGGGGCTTCGCGTGGAAGCGCCTTCGGAACTCAAAGACGACGCTTTCGCGGAAAAAATCAGGAGCCTTCGGCCGGATCTTTTTGTCGTGGCCTCGTACGGAAAATTCATTCCCGGCCGTTACCTCGCCATCCCGAAAATCGCGGCCCTCAATGTTCACCCTTCCCTGGTTCCGCTTTACCGGGGAAGCAGCCCCATTCAATGGCCCCTTCTTAACGGAGACAAAGAAACGGGCGTCTCCATTATTGAAGTTGCGCGCAGGCTGGACGCGGGCGACATTTTTTATCAGGAGCGTTTTCCCATCACGGAGGGGGAGACTCACCCTTCCTTAAGAGAAAAACTCGCGAAGCGTTCACACGATATTCTGCTGAATCTTCTGAAACGCATTCCCGGCGAACCCCTGACGCGCACGCCTCAGCAGGAAAGCCAGGCCACTTACGCCCGGAAACTCACGAAAGAAGACGGGCAGCTTTCATTCAGCACCCAGCCCGCCGAGGAAATCGACCGCAAAGTCCGCGCGCTTCAGCCCTGGCCCGGCACTTACCTCACGTGGTTCGGAATCAGGACCGCTCTGCTGGAAACTCAAGTGGAAAAGTCAGCACAGGCCGCGGCCCCCGGAACCCTTACGGCCCTCCATGCGGACGGCAGTATCACGGTTGCTGCCGCGAGGGGAGCGGTCCGGATTTTCCGCCTCCAGCCCGCGGGCAAAAGCCCCATGAAGGGTTCGGATTTTGCAAATGGCCGCCGTCTGAAGCCGGGAATGATGCTTACGGAGAGTGCCGGATGAAAAAAGTTTTGCATGTCACCACGCATCTTAATTCCGGAGGCATTACCATTTATATCCTCAGGCTGGTGGAAACCCTCCGCCAGAAAGGTTATGAATCTAAAGTTTTCTCCAGCGGCGGGGAATATGCCCCGCTTTTTCTGGAAAAAAATGTGGAACTTTTCACCCAGGACATCAAAACCAAGAGCGAAATTCACCCCAAACTTTTTCCCGCCCTGGTACGGCTGATCCGCATCATCCGGCGCGAAAAAATCGATGTTCTTCATGCCCATACACGAGTGACTCAAGTGCTCGCCTTTTGGGCGCATCAAATAACCGGGATCCCGGTGGTCACGACCTGCCACGGCTTTTACAAAGCCCGCCTTGGCAGACGCCTGCTTCCGGCCTGGGGAAACCGGGCCATTGCCATCAGCGAACCGGTGGGGAAGCACCTTACCGAAGATTTTCATATTACACCTTCCCGTGTCCGGGTGATTCACAATGCCGTGGACATTCATCTTCTGGACGAACAATACCGCCGGCATTCTCCGGAATCGGTTAAAAAGGATTTCGGGTTTTCTCCCAAAGACCGGGTGGTCGGCATTGTGGCCCGTCTGGTCGAGGACAAAGGGCATGAGTATTTGATCCGCGCCGCGGCAGAACTTCTTGGGGAGTTTCCGGACCTCCGAATTCTGATTGTCGGGGACGGCCGCGAAATGGCTTCTTTAAAGTCTCTCAGCGCGGAATTAGGCATTGAGTCACGGGTTGTTTTTACCGGCAATGTTTCGGATGTTTCCAAACCTTTGGCAGCGATGGACATTTTTGCGTTCCCCGCCACCTGGAGGGAAGGCTTCGGCCTCAGCATTGTGGAAGCTATGACCTGCAGCAAGCCGGTCATTGTCAGCAACATCTGGGCCTTAAACTCGCTTATTCAAAATGGCGAAACCGGTTTTCTTGTGGAACCCAAGAGGGTGGACCTTCTCGCGGAGGCGCTTCGCAACCTGCTGGCAGACCCCGCCTTACGGAGTAAAATAGGCGCCCATGCCCGGCGCGCGGTTGAGGAGCATTTCACCATTGAGCGCATGGGATCCGAGATCGCAGGGGTGTATAACGAAGTCTTGACACCCCCGGCAAAGTCTCTATAATTTTCACCTTCGGGTCCTGGATCCGAAAAGTTACTGGATTTCTTCCGGAATCATTTGTTTACCCCTCATAAACCCGGATTGACCAGGTTTGTATCACTTTCCCGAACACCCGGGCGAAAGTGAAATCACCCCAAGTACACTAAGGAGAACGATCATGGGCGTTGTTAAAATTGGTATTAATGGATTCGGCCGTATCGGGCGTCTTGTTTTCAGAGCCGCGGTTGGGCGTAAGGATGTGCAGATTGTCGGAATTAACGACCTTGTGGACGTGGATTATCTCGCCTACATGCTCAAGTATGATTCCACGCACGGAAGATTTGAAGGCGAAGTGAAGGTTGAAGGCGGACAGCTGGTCGTGAACGGCCAGAAAATCCGCGTCACAGCCGAAAAAGTGCCCGCCAATCTGAAGTGGGGCGAAATCGGCGCTGATTACATCGTCGAATCCACGGGTTTTTTCCTCAGCAAAGACGTGGCCCAGGGCCATCTTGATGCCGGCGCCAAGCGCGTGGTCATCACAGCCCCTGTGAAAGATGACACACCCATGTTTGTCATGGGCGTGAACAACAAGTCTTACAAAGCTGATATGAAAATTGTCTCCAACGCTTCCTGCACCACGAACTGCCTGGCGCCTATTGCCAAGGTTCTCAATGACAAGTTCGGCATTATTGAAGGCTTGATGACCACGGTTCACGCGACCACCGCCACGCAGAAAACTGTGGACGGTCCTTCGGTGAAGGATTGGCGCGGCGGCCGCGGTGCGGCTCAGAACATTATCCCGTCTTCCACGGGCGCAGCGAAAGCTGTGGGCAAGGTCATTCCTTCTTTGAATGGAAAACTCACAGGCATGGCGTTCCGCGTTCCGACGCCGGACGTTTCTGTCGTGGACCTGACCTGCCGCCTTGAAAAGCCGGCCAAGTACGAAGACATCAAAAAAGCGATGAAGGAAGCCTCCGAAGGGGAACTCAAGGGCATTCTTGGTTATACCGAAGACGCCGTGGTTTCCAATGACTTCCTGGGCGATTCCCGCACGTCGATTTTCGATGCGGATGCCGGCATTTCCCTGAACGATCATTTCGTCAAGGTTGTGTCCTGGTATGACAACGAATGGGGCTATTCCAACAAGGTTGTAGATCTCATTCAGTACATCGACACCGTCAAGTAAGACGCTTCAAAGCTTCTTGTTTTACAAAGGCAGGGAACATAACGTTCCCTGCCTTTTTTATTTCTGTTATAATAAAAGTCACCCCCAAGTCAGGCCATCATCATTGAACATCAGGTAAACAGGAGGCTTTTATGGGTTCCAAGTCCGGCATTCCTATTGAAATTGGTATTAAAGAAAGTGCGCGCAAGGAAATCGCTAAAGGCGTTTCAAAGCTTATGGCAGACACCTACACGCTTTACCTTCAAACACATAATTTTCACTGGAACGTCACAGGCCCCATGTTTCAGACGCTGCATTTGATGTTTGAAACCCACTACAATGAACTTTGGATGGCGATTGATTTGATCGCTGAAAGAATCCGGGCCCTGGGAGAACTTGCGCCGGGAACGTATGCTGAATTCGCAGATCTTACCTCGATTAAGGAAAAAAAGGGCGGCATCAAGGCCGAAGAGATGGTGCGGACCCTTGTCGAAGGTCATGAAGCCGTCATCCGCACGGCCCGTAAGATTTTCCCTATCGCTGAAAAGGCCCAGGATCAGGTTACTCTTGATCTTCTCACCCAGCGCATGCAGATCCATGAAAAAACAGCCTGGATGCTGCGCAGTCTGATGGAAAAGTAAGAAAAAAACTTCACGTTCATGAAAAGAGGGCAGGGGGCCGAAAGGTTTCCTGCCCTCTTTTTCCCTCTGCGCTTTCGCCTGCCGGACGCCGATATAAAAAGACATGAAAATCACCCCCTCGCCCGCAGCACTTCCAGCCAGCCCGCACGAAAACCTTTTCTGGATTGATCTCTGCCGCGCACTGGTTATGTTCGGCGTCATCATCATTCACACCTCGGCGGATGTCATTACGGAGTGGGGAAGATTTCCTAACAGCTGGTGGTGGGCCGCGAATATTTACGATTCGCTTGTCCGGGGCTGTGTCCCGGTTTTCGTCATGCTCAGCGGGGCGCTTCTTTTAGGAAAACAGGAGGATTACAAAAGCTTTTTCACCAAACGTTTTCAGCGGATCGCGATTCCGTTTGCCGCCTGGCTCTTCTTTTATCTCGTTTGGAAAAAACTCCTGTTCCAGCCTGAACTCACTTTACCCCTAGCCTTAAGTCTGGCCGCGGGGGACAAAGTCCACTTTCACCTCTGGTTTCTTTATATGATCGCGGGGCTTTATCTTTTTACGCCGATCCTTCGGCTCGTCACCATCCACGCCTCACGGAGAGACTTGCTTTGGTTCTTAGGCCTTTGGTTCACCGTTTCCTCAGCTTTGCCCTTTATAGAAAAGGCTGTCCCGCTGCTCGGCGGGTCCCAGATCAGCCTTTCACTGCCGATTCCGCCCGCGGAAGGTTTTGTGGGCTACTTTCTTTTGGGTTATTTTCTTCATAAACATTCAAAGCCTTCCTGGGTTCCCGCAGCCTTCGCCCTTTGGCTCGGAAGTTTTCTTCTTTGTCTCGTGGGAACTTTTTTATTGAGCACCAAACTCCACACCTATCAAAAACTGTTTTACGATAACTTTGCTCCAAACGTTGTGCTTTTCACGGCGTCGTTTTTTGTCCTCATCAAACATTCAAAACACACGCAAGGAGGAAACCTGAATCCTGCCTTTAAGAACCTAGTCCTCAGCCTGTCCAAGGCCAGTTTTGGCATTTACCTTGTTCATCCAATGATTCTCGAAGCTTTAAATTCAGGGCGGTGGGGAGGTTTTGTCTTAAAACCCGACACTCAGCACCCGGTGTTTATGATTCCCATCTGCACCCTCGTCATTTACCTTCTTTCCTTTGGCATCATCACACTTCTTCAAAAAACTCCTGGCCTCAGACGCACGGTTTAGCCCTTCAGGGGTTTTACACACACCTCCCATCAGCCCCCCAGATTCTTTTACCCTAAACACATAGCCTAAAGAGCGGGGAAGGATTATTGTTTAAGCCTTGTGCAGGGACACCTCTATTTCCACATTTTCCCGGCGCCGGGAAAATCTTCTTCAGAGATCCCAGCACTCCAAGCAAGGCCTCGAGTTTTACAGCCTCCTCGATAGATACGCTGCACAGGCAGCGGCAAAAAATAGAGAGAGCCCGCTACCGAAGGCCTAACAAACCGCAAGACTCCTGCCGCAGGAAGAAAAAACACCTCAAAGGAGGATGGCTGAATCAGCCTAAAACGCCCTCAACAGGCGAACTGTCCACGCCAGGCAAAAGCCAAAAAGGCGCGATTCTCCCCAAAGGATAACGTCCTATAATGTATGTTATGTAAAATAAGAGGCGGGTTATTAAGGCGTGACTTCAAATCTGGTTTTTAGGGTTTTTTAAGGCAGTAATCCCGCGAGGATTTCATTAACGCGCTTACCGTCAGCCTTACCTTTGACGGCTGGCATTAATTCTTTCATGACCTTGCCAAGGTCTGCTTTTCCTTTGGCGCCTGTGGATTGAATCGCTTTTTCAGCCAAAGCCTTGATAGCGGCATCATCCAGCTGTTCAGGCAGATACTTCTTCAAAATCTCGTATTCCCGTTTTTCTTTTTCCGCAAGATCCGCGCGGCCGGCTTTTTCAAAGCTCTCGATGCTTTCTTTACGCTGCTTGGCCTGTTTTTGAAGAACTTCGAGCGTTTCAGAATCTTCCAGGGTTTCACGCTTTTTCTGGATTTTGGTATTAGTCAGCATGGTTTTCAGCATTCTTAACACGGAAAGCGTGTCCGCGTCCTTGGCTTTCATGGCTTGAACAATGTCATCCTGAATTTTTTGATCCAAACTCATAATTCCTCCCGAGGTTTACCAGTCTTTTTCCGGCGGCACTTCTTTATGTTCGGACGGCGGCCGGCGGAGGTCCTGTAGGTCCTTTTCGCCGTCTTTCATCGCGTCAAGCATACGAAGCGCGTTCTCTTTAGTCATTTGCCCTTGAAGCGGCGCTTTTTGCTGGGATTGAGGGTTTTCTTCCTGTCCCGCACTTTGCTCCGTCTGTTCGCCTTGCTCTCCAGGCTGATCGCCTTGCTGCTCATCAGGGCTGGCCTGCTCGGGCTGACCTTCTTGATTCGGTTCCGGCTGGTCCTGGGGCTGATCGCCTTCCTTTTGATCAGGCTGCTCCGGGGGTTCATTACCTTGCTCGTCCTCAGGCTTGGCTTCTTCGGGCTGGCCGTCCTCTTTGGGTTTCGGCTGCTGATCCTGCTGATCGCCCTCATCGCGCTTCTGATCCTGCTTCTGGTCGTCCTTTTCACCTTGCTGGCCCTGCTGATCTTGAGGGTCTTTCTGATCCTGGTTTTGTTCGCCCTGCTGGTCCTGGGGTTCTTTCTTCTGATCTTGATCCTGATTCTGGTCCTGCTTCTGGTCCCCCTGCTTGCCCTGCTGGCCTTCCCCCTGCTGGTCCTGGGGCTGCTGATCGCCCTGGTTCTGCTGCTGGTCCTTTTTCTGATCGGGCTTCTGCTGCTGGTTCTGCTGATTCTGCTGTTTGTCCTGATTTTGCTTTTGGTCCTGTTTATCACTTTGCTTTTGTTTGTCCTGGTTTTCCTTTTCCATCCGGTTCTTGGACTTCTGCAAAAACTCAAGATTGTATTTGGCGTCCTGGTCGTCGGGCTTGAGCTCAAGAGCCTTTTTATAGGAATCAATAGCCTTCTCAAAATCCCCTAAACGGTAAAGCGTATTGCCGTAATTGTAGAGCGCTTTGGCCTTAAGTTCCGGGTCCTTGGTCTTGGCGATAGCGCCTTCAAAATTCTTTTTCGCTTCCTGATACTGCTGGGTCTGGTAAAGACCCGCCCCAAGGTTGTACATCACCACCGGGTCATCCGGATTTTTCACCTGCGCCTTGCGGTAATTCTCAAGCGCGGTCTGGTATTTTTTTTGTTCAAATTCGGCATTGCCTTTTTCATTGAGCGAACGCGTGGTGTCGAGAAAGCCGGTAAACAGAAAAAATAAAAGCAGCACCGGAAGAACGCTGGGGCCTGAAACGCTCCCGTTTTTCCGGGTCACGCGCACCATCATTTCCAGCAGCAAAAAGAAAAAAGCGAGAAAAACGAAAATCTGGTAATGATCTTCTTTTTCGGAAATCAGCTTTTCTTTAAACTGCCGCTGACCCAAACTTTGAAGGTGTTTGAGGATATATTCCACTTCGTCCTCACCCGGGGTGCTGGGAAGATACACAGCGCCTGTTTCCGCCGCGATTTTTTGAAGCAGTGCTTTGTCCAGCTTGGTCACGACCACCTGCCCGGCACGGTCCTTCTTAAAGCCGCTCTTCCGGCCGGTATCGTCCTTGAGGGGGATCGGGTCCCCTTCTTCCGTACCCACGCCAATGGTGTAGATACGAACCCCCGCTTCCTTGGCCGCCTTAATGGCCTCATCCATCCCCCCCTGCAGGTCTTCCCCATCGGTAAAGAGGATAAGGGCCTTATGCTTCATATCGTCTTTGGGAAAAGACCGTATGGAAAGCCCAATGGCCTTACTCAGGGAGGTTCCGGGGTCCGGAATATAGCCTACCCGGATACCGTCCAGAAAAAGAAAAAAGGCAGCGTAATCAAGCGTCAATGGCGCCTGCAGAAAACTGGATCCCGAAAAGGCCACGAGCCCGATCCTGTCCCCTTTAAGACTGCGCACAAAACTCTTGATCTCCATCTGGGCTTTTTCAAAACGGTTCGGCTTCACATCTTCGGCAAGCATACTGAGTGAAGTATCGAGAAGAAATACAAGGTCAACGCCTTTACGCTGGACCTTCTTTTTCTCTTCACCCCACTGCGGCCGGGCCAGCGCCAGAATGGAAAAAAGAAACACCAGGGTGATCAAAACCGCGCGCACACCCCAGTGGTTTTTCCGGTACTGAGGAAGCAATTTGGTTTCAAGCGTGACCCGGTCGCCAAAACGTTTCATGCGGCCTTGCCACAGCCGCACGGAAAGGACGTGGAGTCCCCAAACCGCCGGAAGCACCCAGAGCAAAAGAAAGTATTCGGGATGAAAAAACTGCATCAGGGCACCTTCATGAGAAGGGTTCGCGCCAGAAACCAATCGAGAAACAAAAGCAGGAGCGCGGGAATCAGGAACAAGTGAAAGTACTCTTCGAAACTGCGGTATTCCTTGACCTTCACTTCCGTCTTTTCCAATTCATTGATTTTCTGGTAAATCTGGTGGAGGGACTCAGGATCACGGGCGCGGAAGAACAAGCCTCCCGTAATATCCGCGATCCGCTTCATCACGTCCTCGTCAATTTCGATATTGGCCTGTACGTAGCGCTTTCCAAACAACGGGTCATTCACCGGAAAAGGCACAAGACCGCCCTTCCCCACGACAATGGAATGCACGCGGATTCCAAACGTCTTAGCCAGTTCGGCGGCTGTGATGGGGTCAATATTGCCCGCGTTGTTGGATCCGTCCGTGATCAGAATAATGACTTTGCTTTTGGCCTGGCTGTCACGAAGCCGGTTCACGGCCGTGGCCAGTCCCATGCCGATCGCTGTGCCGTCCGGGATCATTCCCACGTGAAGCTGGTCCGTGAGGTCCGTCAAAACATCGTAATCCAGGGTGAGCGGGCATTGCGTAAACGCCTTGCGCGCAAAGACCACAAGGCCGATCCTGTCATTTTCACGTCCCCGGATAAATTTAATGGCTTCCTGCTTGGCGATGGCCATGCGGTTTTCCGGTTTAAAATCTTCCGCCAGCATGGATCCTGACAAGTCGAGGGAGATCACGATATCCACGCCGTTGGTGCTGTACTCGCGCTCGGCCGCGACTTTTTGAGGGCGCGCCAAAGCCACCACAAAAAGCAGCAGAACCAGCGCCCGGAGGTAAGGCATAGCGCGGTAGAGAAAAATTCTCAGGGAAATTTGCGGCTTTCTGAAAAGCGCCGTGGTCGAGAAAGGCAGGTAAACGCGTGACTTTTTTGACGCGATATAGAAAATCAGCGGAAGCAGAAAAATGAGAAGGAAAACCCCTGGATGCCTAAACTCCACCGGAAGCCTCCCGGGGCCGCGAAGCTTCCACGATCTCCTTGGATTGCTTGTTTAAATTCAGAATCTCCGCGGGTTCGGGCCTGTACTTCGCGAACTTCGCCAGGTCTGAAGCCTCCAGCACTTCACGGATTTTGTTCCTCAATTCGTTAGAGACATCGACAGACCTGAACATGCGGACAATCTCGAAAGTGGTCGACTCGACGGCTGCGATTTTATAACGCTTTTCAAGATAGAAGCGCAGGATTTCCGAGAGCCGGAAAAAATACTCCTTGGTCCGCCCTTCACGGAGAAGCTCGGAATCGAAAAGCTGGTTCAGCTGCCCTATGGCTTCTTCTTCCGCGGTAAGAATGACCTTGGGCGCCGGCGGCAAGGCTGAACGCTTTTTCCAAATACGGTAAATCATCGGAATCAAAATCAATAAAATCCCCGCGGCAACCGCGAGTCCGATGCCTAAAACATTCAGAGGAATGGAAAGAATGGCTTTGAGGCCGCGGATGTCCGTCTGGGGTTTCCCGCCGGAAACACTCTTGACCGTGATAAAAATGCGGCTGGTCTGGATCTTCTTGATCTCATCCCCCCCGGCCGCCGCGCCCGGAGCGCCTTTAATACGGTACTCCACTTCCACGGGCTCGAGAATGAACTCGCCGAGCTGGTAGGCCGTGAGCGTGAACTTTTTTCCGGTGATCGTCTGGCCGGCATCCTCGTTCTTGATCTCTTCAATTTTCTTGATCTGAAAAATGTCTTTGGGCGGATACGGAATCGGGGAAAGGATTTGAACGTTCGGGGCGGACTGGATGATCACCGAATACTTGACCGGATCCCCGATCGTAATCGCGGCGCGGTCGACTTCAGCCTTGACTGAAATCGGCGTATTTTGATTGTCTGCCGCGTCCAAGCGCGGAAGAAACAAAACCCCGGCCGTGAGAAAGAAGAAGAGCAAACGTCTCACAGGCGGCGCTCCCGGATCTTGAAAAATTTAATCAGCGGCTCAACGTAAGAACCTTCCACCGGAATCACAATGCGGTCAATCCGGAGCTGCTTTAAAAGCTTGCTTAATTTTTCGTTGCGCTCCGCTGCGGCCGCTTCAAATTCCTGCCGAAGTTTTTTGTCCGCCGTGTTGACCAGGAACTTTTCCCCGGTTTCAGGGTCCTGGACTTCCATAAGCCCGATGTCCGGCAAAACCTCTTCACGGCGGTCTTTAAGATGAATCGCCACCACGTCGTGGCGCTGGCTCAAAATCCTGAGAGGTTTTTCAAAGCTGTCATCCATAAAATCTGAAATAATGAAAACAACCGCCGTGCGGGTCAGAAAATTATGCAGGTATTCAAGCGCGGCGCTCAACTTGGTCTTGCGGCCTTCGGGTTTGTAATAAAGAATTTCGCGCACCACGCGCAGCACATGCATCTTGCCTTTCTTCACCGGCACGAATTTCTCCACCCGGTCCGTGGCAATGACAAGACCGGTCTTATCGTGGTTCTTCACGGCCGAAAAGGCCAGCAAGGCCGTGATCTCAGCCGCCACTTCGGACTTCAGGCGCTGGCCGGTTCCAAAATACTGCGAGCCGGACATATCCACCACAAAGAACACGGTGAGCTCGCGCTCTTCCATATACTTCTTGATAAACGTCGTCTGGCTGCGCGCCGTCACATTCCAGTCAATGGAACGGATATCGTCGCCCGGCACGTACTCGCGGACATCCGCGAATTCGATCCCCTGCCCTTTAAAGACAGACTCGTATTCGCCTCCAAAGAGGTCGTTGACGAGACGGGTGGTCCGGATTTCAATATGCCGGACCTTTTTCATGACCTCTTTTGGGATCATGGAACCTCAACCTGGTCAAAAATCGCTTTCACGATGTGTTCCGAGGTCATTTCTTCGGCTTCCGCTTCGTAGGTAATCAAAACCCGGTGGCGAAGCACGTCCATTCCGATCTGCTTCACGTCATCCGGCGTCACATACCCGCGCCCGCGGATAAAGGCATGCGCCTTGGCCGCGCGCGTCAGCATGATGCTTGCGCGGGGTGAAGCCCCGAAAGAAATAAGCGGTTTCAATTTTTCAAGTTTGTATTCCTGCGGCGCGCGTGTGGCAAAGACAAGGTCCAGAATGTAATCCTTCACCTTTTCATCAATATAGATTTGGTTCACGATCTGGCGAAGTTCCAGAATTTTCTGAGGGTCGATGACCGGGTTCACGTCAATCTCGCGGCCCGTAGACATACGCTCCAGAATTTCCTTTTCTTCTTTTTTCGTCGGGTACGTCACCACAAGCTTGAGCATGAAACGGTCGACCTGGGCTTCCGGGAGCGGATAGGTTCCTTCCTGTTCAATCGGGTTCTGCGTGGCAAGCACCAGAAAAGGCTTCGGAAGCGGGTAGGTTTTCTCGCCGATCGTAACCTGCTTTTCCTGCATGGCTTCAAGAAGCGCGCTCTGCACTTTCGAAGGCGCGCGGTTGATTTCGTCGGCCAGCACGATATTGGCAAAGATCGGTCCGTGCTTAACCGTAAACGTGCCGTCTTTGGGGCTGTAGACCAAGGTCCCTACCACGTCAGCGGGAAGAAGGTCCGGAGTGAACTGAATACGCTGAAAGTGGCATTTCACGGCCGAGGCCAGCGTTCTGACGGACATCGTTTTCGCGAGACCCGGAAGACCTTCGATCAGGATATGGCCATCTCCCAGAATCGCGATCATCTGGCGTTCCACCAGGTACTGCTGGCCGACGATCACCTTTCCGATTTCGCGCAGTAAATCCTGAATCACCGAACTCGCGTCTTTGACTTTGGCGTTAATCTCCTTGATTGAAACATTTTCCATCTCTTCCTCCTTTGGAAGCCAACAAGTTATTTTTTAACTGACTGGGCGGATGCCCCAAGAATTCTTCGCCGTTCGATCCAGGAAGCCGATTCTTCCAGGATACTCTGCACTTCGGATGACGCGAGGGGGACGCCCGAATAACGGGCTTCCCGGAATTTTTCCAAAAGCCGCCGCGCCGCGCGAACCTCTGAAACATCAAATGATTTATCTTCGAGCGTGCGGACGATTTCCGCATCTCCGGCCGAGGACTGGGCAAGAGCAAACTTCTCAAGCAAATAGGAACGGAAAACCACACCGCCCTTTGACAAGGCTTCGGACTCGGAGGAAACCGCAGGGAGCTGCCGCAAAGCGCCGGCCGCACGGTCCTCCAGAGACAACTCCACCGGGCCCCGCGCGGAGTTCAGGCGTTTTCTTTTTCCGCGGAGAACCATCAGGATCACCGAGAGTGCCGCAACCACGGCAAGAGCCCCCGCGGCCAGAGTCTTGACGATCACGGGAAGCCCCTTGGCCCGAACCTGAATATCGAATGCGGGCACCTTCAACTCCCCGCTTGAGCCCGAAGTACTTTCGACGTAGGTCAAAGCAAAAGATTCAATACGGGCATTCCCCTTTTTCTCAGGCTGCACTTCAAACACAAAAGTCTTGCGCGCCGCAAGAGCATCGCCCTTTTGAAAGGTCTCCTGCGATTCACCCTGTCTTTTGAGGATAAGATTTTTTAAGGGAAGCATGGGAAGCGTAAAGGCATAAGAGCCTTCGGCCTGAGCCCATTCAATATCCAGGGTCACAAGAAGGCTTTCATCGAGAACAGGCTGAGTGGAGGAAACACGGGCAGTCAGCTGCGGTTCCGCCCAAGCATTCGGCAGAAAAGCGGCAGACAGAATCACGAAGAGAGGAATAAGGCCTTCACGCATTTTCATAAAGGCATTATTTTAAAGGGAGTTACAGGAAGGTCAATGACTCTTTTTAAAAGCCCGGACAGGGGGTTCTCCCCTGCCCGGGCAAGACGGCTTATTTCTTCTTGGAATCCTCGTCCACGACTTCGTAATCGGCGTCCACAACATCCGAATCCTTGCCGCCAGACTGGGCTCCCGGAGCCTGGGAAGCGTCCCCGCCCTTTTGGGCCTGGGCCTTCTTCGCAGCCTCTTCATACATTTTCTGAGCAATCGTGTGAGAAGCGGTCGTCAGCTTGTTGGTGACTTCCTGGATTTTCTCCAGCACTTCGCTCTTAGCCTGTTCCTTGGCTTCTTTCAAAGCCTCTTCAACGCGCTTCTTTTCTTCGTCGTTGATCTTGTCGCTGTGTTCCTTCAGGCTTTTTTCCGTGGCATAGATCAAGTTGTCGAGCTGATTCTGCGCGGTGACAAGTTCGTGTTTCTTCTTGTCTTCCGCCGCGTGGAGTTCGCCTTCCTTGACCAGCTTCTCAACTTCTTCCTTGGACAAGCCGGAAGAGGATTCAATGCGCACTTTCTGTTCCTTGCCCGTGCCAAGATCTTTGGCCGAAACATGAACAATGCCGTTCGCATCAATATCAAACGTCACTTCCACCTGAGGAATACCGCGAGGCGCCGGCGGAATGCCTTCCAGATTGAAGTTCGCGAGCAGCCGGTTCCCGGAAGCAATTTCACGCTCCCCTTGAAGAACACGCACGGTCACGGCCGTCTGGTTGTCCGCGGCGGTTGAAAAGATTTCCGACTTGCGGGCCGGAATCGTGGTGTTGCGTTCAATCAGCTTGGTCATGACGCCGCCCAGGGTTTCAATCCCAAGGGACAGAGGCGTCACATCCAGGAGCAGAATATCCTTCACATCCCCCTGAAGCACACCGCCCTGAATCGCGGCGCCAATGGCCACCACTTCGTCCGGGTTCACTCCTTGATGGGGTTCTTTGTTGAAAAGCTTGCGCACCTGCTCAACCACCGCAGGCATACGGGTCTGACCGCCGACAAGGATCACTTCATCAATCTTGTCCGCGCTGATCCCCGCGTCACGCATCGCCGCTTCACAAGGCTTGATGGTACGGGCAATAAGTTCCGCCACAAGCTGTTCAAGCTTGGCGCGGTTCAGATTGAGCAGCAGGTGCTTCGGACCTGAGGCATCGGCCGTGATAAACGGCAAATTGATTTCCGTGGTCTGCGAAGTAGAAAGCTCGCATTTCGCTTTTTCCGCGGCTTCCTTCAAACGCTGAACCGCGGTGCGGTCCTTGGAAAGATCAATCCCTTCGGAGCGTTTGAATTCATCGATGATCCATTCCATCACCTTCTGGTCAAAATCATCACCGCCAAGGTGCGTGTCGCCGTTGGTGGCCTTCACTTCAAAAACACCGTCTCCAATTTCAAGAATCGAAACGTCGAAAGTTCCGCCGCCAAGGTCATAGACCGCGATGGTTTCATCTTTCTTTTTATCCAGGCCGTAGGCAAGCGCCGCGGCCGTAGGTTCATTGATAATACGGAGCACTTCAAGACCCGCGATCTGGCCTGCATCTTTCGTGGCCTGGCGCTGGGAGTCATTGAAGTACGCGGGAACCGTAATGACCGCCTGGGTCACGGTTTCGCCGAGAAACGCTTCCGCGTCGGCCTTCAGCTTCTGAAGCACCATCGCGGAAATCTCAGGCGGTGTGTAATCACGGCTCTGAATCGGAACGTGGATGATTGCTTCCTGATGTTTTCCGGCTTTCACTTTAAAAGGGACATGCTTGGTTTCGGCTTCGGTTTCAGAAGCGCGGCGCCCAATGAAACGCTTGGCGCTGAAAATCGTGTTTTCCGGATTGGTCACACCCTGGCGTTTTGCGGCCTGCCCCACCAAACGGTCGCCCGTTTTGGTGAATGCCACAATCGACGGCGTGGTGCGGTTGCCTTCCTTGTTGGCAATCACTTTGGGCTCTCCGCCTTCCATAATCGCCATACAAGAGTTCGTTGTTCCTAAATCAATTCCAAGAATCTTAGCCATATAAATCTCCTTTTTGATAAGACCTGATATTTTACTGCACCGTCTCTTTATCAATTACCGTGCCACCGAGGGGCGCTTCTCTAAGTATCCTGCAACTTAAAGCTATAAAATAACTTAGAGAATATTTAGGGAGGTGCTCGTGGAAGGCCTTAAAGAAGAGCTGATGCGTTTTGGCACAGCAGAAAGTGTGCCGCTTTGGCAGTTTTTATTCCAGTTTGTAAGATTCAATTTTCCGGTAAAGGGTCCGGCGCGAGATCCCCAGTTTTTTGGCGGCCAGGGATTTGTTACCGTTGGCCTCCTGAAGCTTGGCACGGATAAACTCTTTTTCCATATCCTCAAGCTGGGCCGAGGCCATGGGCGCGGAAGAACCGGCAGTCCCTCCCGGAAGCGTGTTCAACAGCGGGTAAGCGGGCTTATTCTGACGAAGGTCTTCCGGCACATGGGCCAAAGTCAAAACATCCCCCTGACTCAGGACAATCATCCGTTCAATAATGTTTTTCAATTCGCGCACATTCCCAGGCCAGTCATAGTTTTGCAGCGCGTCCATCGCGGCGGGTTCTATCTCACGGATCTTTTTATTATTCAAGCGGCCATAATGTTCCACAAACGATTTCACAAGCAGCGGAACATCTCCCCTCCGTTCCCGGAGTGACGGGACTTTCATATAAATCACATTCAAACGGTAATACAGATCCTCACGAAAACGGCCGGCCCGGACTTCCTCCAAAAGATTTTTGTTCGTGGCACAGATCAGGCGCACATCCACCTGAATCGTTTTGGTTCCGCCCACACGCTCAAACTCCCGCTCCTGAAGCACGCGCAGAAGTTTCACCTGCGTTTCCTGCGAAATTTCCCCGACCTCGTCCAGAAATAAAGTTCCCTGATGGGCGCGCTCAAAGCGTCCCACTTTGCGTTCCGATGCTCCCGTAAAAGAACCTTTCTCATGACCAAAAAGCTCGCTGGACAGAAGCGATTCCGTAAGCGAGGCACAGTGGACCGCCACAAAAGGCTTGTTCCGCCGGGGGCTGAGTTCGTGAATGCGGTGGGCAATAAGTTCCTTGCCGCTGCCGCTCTCCCCTTCGATCAGCACCGTGGCGTTTGAAGCCGCGACCTGTTCCACTGTTTTCAGGATTTCACGCATCTTCGGCGACTCGGCAAGAATCTGCCCCTGTTCAAACTTCTCTTTAAAAAGCGCTTCCTTTAACTCCCGGTTTTCTTCTTCAAGCGTGCGGCTGGCCAAAGCCTTGTTTATAAGAAACTCCAGCTCTTCCAGATTCACCGGCTTGGTCAGGTAATAATACGCGCCCTTTTTCATGGCTTTGACCGCGTCTTCGACGGTTCCATAAGCCGTCAAAAGGATCACGGCCGCAGAAGCATGCTGGGCTTTAATCTTTTCAAGAAGACCGATGCCGTCAAGTTTCGGCATGCGGATGTCGCAAAGCACAAGGTCGGGGCGTTCTTTTTGAAAAAGCGCCCACCCTTCCTCACCATCCGCGGCCGTCACGGCATCAAACCCCAGGCCCTCCAAAAAACGCTGCAAACCTTCCCGGGTATTTTTTTCATCATCCACGATCAGCAGCGTCGCATAGACAGACATGATTTAGGCTCCTTCTGAATTTCGTTCATTCTTTTTTTCGCGGGCCGAACCTGAGGCACTGCCGTAGCCCGGCAGCTGCAGCCGCGGCTGCCGCACGGGCAAAAGAAGGGTAAAGGTCGTCCCTTTCCCTTGGCGCGTTTCAACTTCAATCCGTCCCCCGTGCTCGGCCACAGCGTTATAGACCGAAACCAATCCAAGCCCCGAACCTTCCGGCTTGGTGGTGTAATAGGCGTCAAAAATATGCGGCAAGGAATCTTCCGGAATCCCGTTTCCTTCATCCCTCACGCGGATCAGCGCGGCCTTGGCCCGGTGCGTCACGGAAATCCGGATCAACCCGCCTTCCGGCATGGCTTCCATCGCATTCTTAATCAGGTTCACAAAAACCTCACGAAGCCTTTCCTTGTCCATGAGAAAGCACGGCAGCATGCGGTCCGGGCGGAAGCGGATCTGAATTTTGTGTTTCTCAAGTTCCGGTTGAAAAAAATCCACAGACCCCTGAATCACTTCATTGAGGTCGCTTTCCTTGAAACGGAGCGGCGGCTTCCGCGTGGCTTTGAGAAAGGCCCGGATAATGCGGTCCAGGCGCGAGGTTTCAGCCTGAAGCACTGAAAGCGTTTTGAGAAAATTCTTTTGTTTGGGCGCTGGCAGTTCTTCCGCGTCGCGCTTCAGCAGACCGAGATGAATATGGATCGAATTGAGCGGATTACCGATTTCATGCGCCACCCCCGCGGCCAGCTTAAGAAGTGATTCGCGCCGCTGCAGAAGCGAGTCATCCGCCTGATTCTTGCTTTGCCCGCCTTCCGTGAAAAGGATCATCCGCTCCCCGGCCTCGCTTTTGTCAAAAGGCGTCACGCTGACTCGCAGCACCATTTCCTTTGGAAGCACCACAGAGAGATCTTCACTCAGCACTTTGGGGTCCACCTTTTCCAGCTTTTCAAGAAAGGCCCGAAGCGCGGCGTCTTGCGCAAGTGATGAAAGTTTCGACGGGCTGTCCGCAGCACGGAGGTCCGCGCCAAGACAGTCCAAAGCCTGGGTATTGATAAAAAGAATTTTTCCATTCCTCGCGGTCAGGGCAATCCCGATGGGCAGGGACTGAAGGATTTCATGATACTGCGCGTGCTCCAGAGCAAGGCTCCGCACAGTGCTTTGGAGAGACTCCCGGTCCACACGGTCCAGCCGGGAAAGAAACTTATGAAGGAAGGGTACTTTCCGGGACATTGCGTTTTCGGCCCTCGTGCGCCAATCGAATGAACCGCTCAAGCAGCACCGGGTCTTTTTTGCCCGGGCTGAGTTCAACCCCGCTTGCGACATCCACCGCAAACGGATTCACCTGGCGGATCGCGTCTTCAAGATTTTCATTGTTGAGGCCGCCCGCCAGAAAAAGTTTATCGTGAACAAAAGAACGTTCCGAAATCAGGCTCCAGTCAAAGGGAACCCCGGTACCGCCCTTTTTGTCGCTTGAATAAGTGTCGAAAAGAAAGGCCTGCACATTGTATTCATCAATCCGCTTGAGACTCATGGCGTCTTTAATACGGAAGGTTTTGATCACAGAAAACCCGTGATCCATAAAAGACTCACAGTAAAGCGCGGTTTCATCGCCGTGAAACTGAACCCATTTGAGGCCCAGTTCCCGGGCCGCGTCTTCCACTTCCTTCTTGGGCTGATTCAGAAAAACACCGACAAAATTTTGATATTCAGGAAACTGCTGAATAATCGCGTTTGCTTCCGCGACTGAAATGCGGCGCTTGCTTTCCGTAAAAATAAAGCCAATGAAGTCCGCTCCAAGCTTGATGGCCAGGCGGACATCCTCAAGATTTGTATTTCCGCAGATCTTAACGAGCGGCATCAGACTTCCTCCGTTTTGCGCCATTTCCGGTCGGTCCCGAGAAAACTCTCGACCGAGGCAAGAATATCCGGGGACTTCATAAAGGCAGTCCCAATCAGAAAAGCGTCCGCCCCGTACCCCTTATAAGATAATAGCTGTTCGTGACTGCTCAAGCCGCTTTCGACCACTTTAATAATCCCCTTGGGAATGTGCGGCAGCAGCTGTTTGGAACGGTTCACATCCACTTCGAGAGTCTTTAAATTCCGGTTATTGATCCCGATGATTTGGGCGCCCGCATCCAAAGCCTTCTTCAAATCCTCATCCGCGTGGATTTCCACCAGGGCATCCATACCAAGCTCCCGGCCAAGATCAATCAAGGTCTTGAGCTCTTCTTCAGTCAAAAGACAGGCGATCAGTAAAAAAGCGTCCGCCTCAAGCAGGGCTGTTTCATAAAGCTGATAAGTTTCAAAAATAAAATCCTTTCTCAGAAGCGGAATGGTGGTCACCTGCCGGACGGTTTTCAGATAGCTGGGACGGCCTTTGAAAAAATGCGGCTCCGTAAGGATTGAAAGCGCAGCCGCTCCGGCGTGTTCGTAAATGGACGCAATGCGCAAAGGCTGAAAATCCTCGCGGATCACGCCTTCGGAAGGTGAGGCCTTTTTCAATTCGCAGATAATGTTGAGTTTCTTGGGACTGCTGATGGCCTTGAGAAACGGCCGCCTTTGCGAAGGCTTCAAATGTTCCACGGCCTTTTTCAGGCGGTGGGGCGGAAACCGTCTCTTGAGCTCTTCAAGATCTTTGCGTTTTTGCTGCACAATTTCATTCAAAATCATGAATCAAACCCCGCCCTTGGAAATGCGCACCAAATCTCGCAGCGCTTTCCGTGCGTTTCCGCTGTTAATCGAGGACTCCGCGGCAAGAACCCCTTCACGGAGATTCTTCGCGAGTCCGGCTGTCCAAATTCCCGCGGCCGCATTGATCACAATCAAATTGCGGAGCGGGCCTTTTTGAGTGCCGTTTAAAATCTTCTCGGCAAGCACCGCACTTCTTTCCGGCGTGCCGCCTTTTAAATCTTCCAAGCGCCCGCCTTGGAGCCCCAGCTCTCTGGGATCAATCACTCCGGCCTTCACGCGGCCTTTTTCCACAAGCAGAAACCGGGTGGGTTTTAAAACCGAAATTTCGTCCCAGCCTTCTTCACTGCGGCAAATGAGCGCCCGCTTGACCCCCGGACGATGTTTGAACACTTCCGCGTAAAGCTTCAGGTGTTCGGCGCGGGATACGCCCGTGAGCTGATACGCCACGTTCAGCGGGTTCACAAGCGGTCCGAGCAAATTAAAAACCGTCCTGACTTTGAGCGATTTTCTCAAAGGCTGCACCCTCGCAAAAACCGGGTGATAAAGAGGCGCGTGAAAATAACCAATGCCTGCTTTTTTAATCGCCGCCTGCATCCGGGCGATCGGGGCTTCTATTTTGACGCCCAGAGCATCGAGCAAATCAGAGCTTCCTGACTTGGAGGTAATGGCCCGGTTCCCGTGCTTCGCGACATGCCCGCCCGCGCCGGCAATCACAAAGGCCGCGAGCGTTGAGACATTCACGGAATTCGACCCGTCACCGCCTGTCCCGCAGGTGTCCAGCAGGTCCCCGTAAGGGGAACGGCGCGGCGGCTCCAGCGCCCGGAGGGCCTCCACGCAGCCGCGAAGTTCGTCTGAACTTTCCCCTCTTTCAGCAAGCAGAAGCAAAAAGGCTTTAGCCTGAGAAACGGGAATTTTTTCCTGAAAAAGAGCGGTAAAAACTTTTTTCGCCTCAGCAAAGCTCAGTTTTTTGCCTGCTAAA
This sequence comes from uncultured bacterium, assembly GCA_964434115.1. Lineage (GTDB taxonomy): Bacteria > Omnitrophota > Omnitrophia > Omnitrophales > Aquincolibacteriaceae > ZLKRG04. The sequence goes on along the minus strand of CAYSSX010000001.1, from coordinate 129,815 downwards.
AGCGCGGTCAATACGGGCTGCATCACAGCCTTCACTTTTTTGAAGCGCGTGAAAGTTTGAGAAAATTTCTTAGAATGTCTTTTCCGGAGGTGGTCAAAATCGATTCCGGGTGAAACTGCACGCCCCAGACCGGATACCGGCGGTGCCTGACCCCCATGATTTCCCCGTCCTTGGTCCAGGCCGTGATTTCAAGCTCCTTGGCCGGAAAAGATTTCTTCTCAATCACCAGCGAATGATACCGGGTTGCGGGAAAAGGTTTCGGCAGGCCTTCAAACACGCCCTGGTCCTTATGAAAAATTTCCGAAGTCTTTCCGTGCATGATTTGCTTGGCCCGGATAATCCGGCCGCCAAAAGTGTCTCCAATACATTGATGCCCCAGGCAAACGCCCAGAATCGGAATCACTCCGGCAAAGGTCCGGATCACTTCGTTGGAAATGCCGGCCTCTTTCGGCGTGCAGGGTCCCGGGGAGATCACAATCTGGTCCGGTTTCATTTTGCGGATGGCGGCAATCGTAATTTTGTCATTCCTCCACACCTGAGGCTTGGTTTTCAATTCCCCGAAATACTGCACCAGGTTGTAGGTAAAGGAATCGTAATTATCGATCACGAGAAGCATTTGAACCGCCCCTGTTCTTCAATGGCCTTAAACAACGCCTTCGCTTTATTGACCGTTTCCTGATATTCACTTTTGGGATTGGAATCTTTCACGATCCCGGCGCCGGCCTGAAGGTAAAGACGTCCGCCGTGAAGAACCATGGTCCGGATCGTAATACACATGTCCATATCCCCGTTCAAGCCGAAGTACCCCAGGCAGCCGGCATAAGGCCCGCGCGTCTCGGCTTCCAATTCATTGATAATTTCCATGGCCCTGATTTTCGGTGCCCCGGAAACCGTTCCCGCCGGAAAAGTCGCCTTCAAAAGATCAAAGGAGGTCATCCCCGGCTTGAGCTTTCCGGAAACATCACTGACCAGATGCATGACGTGGGAATAACGTTCGACACGGGCAAAGTTTTCAACGCGGATCGAGTCGTAGCGGCAGACCCGGCCCAGATCGTTGCGGCCCAAGTCCACAAGCATCAGGTGCTCGGCCAATTCCTTCCGGGATTTTTTCAAATTCTCTTCATGCTTTAAGTCTTCACGGATTGAGGCGCCGCGCGGGCGTGTTCCGGCAATAGGGCGCACTTCGGCGAGCAAGCCGGTTTTCTTGACCAGCAGTTCCGGAGAAGACCCGATCAAACGCAAATCGCCGCAGCGGAAATAAAACATGTAGGGTGAAGGGTTGATCGAACGCAAAGCGCGGTAAATCTGAAAGTCTTGGCCCTTGAAAGGCAAAGAAAAGCGCTGAGACAAAACCACCTGAATACAGTCCCCGGCCCGGATATATTCCTTCACACGCTTGACCTTGGCCTCGAAGGCTTCAGGCTTCATGTGAAAATGAGGTTTGGGTGCTTTCGCGGACAAAGAACGGGAAGAGCTGTTAAGCGGGCGGCTGAGACGCGCGGTCAGGCTCTGAATACTGGCCACACCCCGGCGGTAAGCTTTTTCGGCGGATTGACTTTTAGAAACCGGAACCAGGGACACAAAGTGAAGCTGTTTGCGGAAATGGTCAAAGATCACCAGGTCGCGGCAAAAAACGAAAATCCCCTGAGGGACACCGATCGAGGCTAAGGGTTTTAAACGGACATCGTCAAAATCCGCGACATTTTCATAACTCAGATACCCGACAAATCCGCCGCTGAAACCTTTCAAGTCCTGCGGGTTCGCGAGTTTCATCTGTTTCATTCTCGCTTCCACCGCGTCACAGAGCGCGCCTTTGAAATTCAAGGCTTTGCGTTTCCCGTCAACTTCCTCAAAAAGTTTTCCATCCGCGCCCGCGCCCAAAAGAGTCTCCGGGTGGATCCCCAGAATCGAGTAACGCCCCACCCGCTCTTCCTGCTCCGCGGATTCAAGCAAGAAAGCGTTCTTTTCACGGCCCGCGATTTTTAAAAAACTCGAGACAGGCGTTTCAAGGTCGGCGGGGACTGTTTCCGTGACAGCGATCAGATTTCCCTTCCGGGACATCTGTTTGAAGGTTTTCAGATCCGGAGAAATCATGATTTATAAACACTGTCCGGGTCAAAAACCTTTTCCTGCGTAATGCGGGTGACCTGAGCATTTTCATCCAGCTCGTGGACAAAGCAGGTTCTGTACCCAAGGTGGCAGGCGCCTCCGTGCTGCTTCACTTTCACAAGAATTGTGTCCGTGTCGCAGTCCGTAAGAGCTTGTTTGACTTCCTGAATGTGGCCTGAACTTTCGCCTTTGACCCAATATTTGTTGCGGGAACGGGAGAAGAAAACCGTCTTTTTTTCTTTGAGGGTTCTTTCAACTGCCACTTTGTCCATATAAGCAAGCATCAGAACTTCGCCGCTGTCCACGTCCTGAATAATGACCGGCATCAGTCCTTTTGAGTCGTACTTGAATTCCGTCATAACCTAACTCCTTTGATTTAAATGTCTTATAATGATGGCTGAAAGCCTTTACAGCTTCTTAATTCTTCAGTATGCCACAAGTTCAATCTGTGTCAAGAAGTTACACGGACAGGAATTCCACGCTCTGCCAGGTAGTTTTTGACCTGAGAAATACGGAATTCCCCAAAATGAAATACCGATGCGGCAAGGCACGCGTCCGCTTTACCTTCATGAAAACCCTGATAAAAATGTTCCAGCGTTCCAACTCCTCCAGAGGCGATCAGCGGAATCTTGAGGCTTTCGGAAATAATACGCAAAAGCTCCACATCGTAGCCGAGTTTCGTGCCGTCCCGGTCCATACTGGTTAGAAGAATCTCCCCAGCGCCCAAACGTTCGCCTTCCTTGGCCCAGGCCACAGCATCCAAGCCTGTAGGGTTCCGGCCGCCATGGGTGTAGACGCGCCATGTCCCATCCGTGTCCCGTTTAGCATCGACCGCGAGAACAATGCACTGGCTTCCAAAACGGCTGCTGGCCTGACGGATAAAATCGGGGTTTTGTATCGCGCTGGTATTAATCGAAACCTTATCGCATCCCGCTTTGAGCAAATCCCGGATGTCCTGCACCTCGCGTATGCCGCCTCCCACCGTAAAGGGAATCATTACGGTTTCAGCGACTTTTTCCACCATTTCGAGGGTTGTTCCGCGTTTTTCATGGGAGGCTGTGATGTCCAGGAAAACTAATTCATCAGCACCGGATTCATCGTAGGCCTTGGCGCACGCCACGGGATCACCCGCATCAAGCAGATTGACGAAGTTGACACCTTTGACAACACGGCCGTCCTTAACATCGAGGCATGGAATAATGCGTTTGGCGAGCATGCGGAAAGTCTGTGGGGTTAAACGTGCTTCACAACAGCCTGGGCATCCTTTTCATCCACCATCTCCCGGAGGAGCTCCACACACGCGTTCGCAAAGGCACGCATATGAATCATGATGGATGCAAGAAAGCTGAAAAAACCCAAAGCAATCGCAAGGTGATGCCGCAGAGTCAACGGTTCTTTGGCTGTCTGATTCCAGACATAAGTAAAGAAAACGACTGGGAGAAAAAAAAGAAACCAGCCCCAGAAGGAATACTTCAGGTAGATCTGCTTGATCTCGTGGTAATAGCGCGGCTTGAGGTGCTTCACGTCCCGGAAGAGCGGATTCAAAAACCAGCCGCGCACGGTAAAAGCGAAGATAAGGTAAATGATTCCGATAATCGACCAGGACCAGAACCTTTCCTGCAAAATAACATTCAGGTAAGAATTAAACATTTCCATTAAGCCACGGCCTTTTGTGAGGCAAGACGAACCGCCTCTTTAAGCTCAAAACGTTTTTCATAAAGGGCCTTGCCCATGATCACACCGTTAAAATTTTTATGCTTGAGCGTCCGGCACTGTTCCAGATCCGCGAGACTGGAAATCCCCCCGGACAAAATAACACTCGCCTTGCTCCACTCTAGAACCTGGCTTAAACCTTGGAGGTTGGGGCCTTGAAGCATGCCATCGCGGGCAATGTCTGTATAGATAACGGTCGAAAGCGTCATTTCATTGAATCGTTTTAACATGGCCTCAAGCGATTCCCCGCTCTCTTTGAGCCAGCCTTCGGTTTGAACGCGCCCTTCCTTGGTGTCCAGGCTGACCGCGATCCGGTCCCCGAACTTTTCCAAGAGCCCGAGAAAAAACTTCTGATCCAAAGCCTTGGTCCCGATCACCACCCGGTTGACCCCTTCTTTAAGAAGGCGCTCCACGTCTTCGGCCCGGCGAAGCCCGCCTCCAACCTGGAGCTTGCAGTTCACACTCTGGCGGATTTTAAGAACCCAGGAAAGGTTCCGGAGTTCCCCGGTTTTCGCGCCTTCAAGATCCACCACATGAATCCACTCAGCGCCCTGGTTCTGCCATTCAAGGGCCTGCGCCGGAGGATTGTCGGAATAAACCGTTTCCGCCTGAAAATCTCCCCGTGAGAGCCGGACCACTTTTCCCTGATAAAGATCAATCGCTGGATAGAGGATCATTTTTTCCATTCCACAAAATTCTTAAGAATCCGGAGGCCCGCTTCCTGGCTTTTCTCCGGATGAAATTGAGCCGCAAAAAGAGTTTCCGTTCCCAGGGCCGCGCTGAACATTTCTCCGCCGTAATCACAATCCGCGGCACTGGCGCCGCCGGCTCCGGCCGGGGCATAATAAGAATGCACGAAATAAAAATAACTTTTGTCCGCGATCCCCTTGAGAAGCGGGTGCTGTTTCCGGATGAGAATCTGATTCCAGCCCATGTGCGGGACCTTAAGCCCCGGAGAACGAAACAGCCGGACAGTACCCGGAAAAATCCCCAGGCCTTTAGCACCGGGGGTTTCTTCGCTTTCTGAAAAAAGAAGCTGCAGGCCCAGACAGATGCCGAGAAACAAACCGCCGGAACGAATGTAGTCGACGAGCGGCTCGCGAAGACCGGCCCGGTCCAGTTCCTTGGAAGCGTCGCCAAAAGCGCCCACCCCCGGAAGAATCGCCTTTTCAGCGCGGGCAAGGTCCGCAGGATTGGAAGTGACTTTAACGTCCGCCCCCAAATGCTCCAGTGCCTTCGAAACGCTTCGAAGGTTTCCCATGCCGTAGTCTAGGACCACGATCATGCTTAAAGGCTGCCTTTCGTGGAAGGAACACCCTTGACGCGCGGGTCGATCTGGGTGGCCGCATCAAGCGCACGCGCAACGGCCTTAAAAACGCCTTCGATAATGTGGTGGGAGTCGCGGCCTGCCGCCACTTCAATGTGCATATTGATTCCGGCATGCTGGCAGAAGGCCTTCATAAATTCCATAGCGTCATGAAACGAATAATTTTCAAGACGCGAGAAAGACACTTCACGCGCTTTGGAAACATGAAGCGACGGGCGCCCGGAAATATCCAGCGTGACCCGGATCAAGGCTTCATCCATCGGAACATGAAAAAAACCATACCGCCGGATCCCGGTTTTTCCGGCCAGCGCTTTCGTGAGAACCTGCCCAAGCGTAATCCCCACATCTTCATTCGTGTGGTGAATGTCGACATCCAGGTCGCCCTTGGCTTTGACCGTGAGGTCGAACAGGCCGTGCTTGGTAAAAAGCTCAAGCATGTGATTCAGAAAAGGAATGCCCGTATCGAGCGAGCAGACTCCGCTGCCATCCACATTTAGTTTCATGGCAATGTCGGTCTCGCGGGTCGTTCTCTTAAAATCAGCTTTTCTCACTGAAGCTTTCATCCTTCGCCCCCTCATGGTGCCGGATACTACTCCGCGGCAGCCCCTTCTTTTTCTGTTTCGGTTTCTTCATTTGGCGTCTTTTCAACAAAACGGGCTTCCATGGAAATCCGGTGCAGCACGAGTCCTTCCATGTCCGTCAATTGCTTCACATGTTCACGGGATTTCAAAAGCGCTTCCTTGGTGTAGGAAATAATCTGGGTGCTCTTCACAAAAGACGACGCGCTGAGCGGCGAATAATAACGCGCGGTTCCGCCCGTTGGCAGCACATGGCTGGGACCGGCAATGTAATCCCCCACGACGGCCGGTGAATAAGGCCCCAGGAAAATAGCGCCCGCGTGGTCAATCATCTTGGCGACTTTTTCCGGGTCTTCGGTGAGGATTTCAAGGTGCTCAGCCGCAATGGCATTCGCCACTTCACAGGCTTCCGCAATCGATTTCACCTGGATAATGAAACCTGTATCGACCCGCTTACGGATAATTTCAATCAGTTTTTTTGACGGTGTAATCAGGTAAGGAATACCGCCCGCATGCTCCGCCTGGGCAAGAAGATCGCAGGTCACAAAGTCCGGGTCCGCGGTACTGTCCGCGATAATCGCGACTTCACTGGGACCGGCGACCATATCAATATCCACAAACCCGTAAACCTGGCGCTTGGCTTCGGTCACATACTGATTGCCGGGACCGACGATTTTATTGACCTTGCGGATGGTCCGCGTTCCAAAAGCCAAGGCCCCAATCGCCTGCGCCCCGCCCACGCGGTAGATTTCCTTCACGCCCAGAAGATTTGCCACAGCCAGAATGTTGGGGTCAATCTCTCCCGTGTCGCGGTTCGGCGGCGTCGCGATCACGATTTCTTTGACGCCCGCGACTTTCGCGGGAATCACCGTCATATAGACCGTTGAAACCAGCGGCGCGGTGCCTCCGGGAATATAAACCCCCACGCGGTCCAAAGGCTGATAGCGCTTTGCGAGATACACCCCGTCTTTGCCCTTGATTTCAAAAGACTGTTTTAATTCCTTTTCGTAGTACTCCGTAACGTTATCGGTAATCTGTTTCAGGATGGGGACAAATTTCACCTGGATCTTTTCAAAGGCCCGGTTAATATCGCTCTGCGAAACCTGAATCCTCTTCAGCGGCAGGTCAAGGCCGTCAAACTCCCGCGTAAAACGGCGGATCGCCAAGTCTCCGCGTGAACGGACCTCGGCAAGAATGCGGTTTACCTTTTTAAAGATTTTGGGATCAAACGCATCGTTAAAATCCCGGCAAATTTTCTTCTGAGTGATCTTATCCCAGGTTAGAACCTGCATATCAGCCGTTCCTTTCATTCACATAGGAGGTCAGATTTTCCACAATCTTGTCCCACTGGTCTTTAAACTGCCCCTGGTTGCGGGCGCCGCCCTGTACCAATTCCTTGCGGCCGCCGCCGCTTCCGCCCACAAGAGGCGCGAGTGTCTTCATGGCTTCACGGGCGTCCAGAGGACCTTGCACTAGGTCAGGGCTTAAACCGATTACAAAATGCACCTTCTCTTCGCTTTCCGTTCCAAGAAAATAAATCGTCTTTGAACTCATGGAACGCAGCGAATCGGAAAGCCCCCGAAGTTCATCCACGCCCGCGCCTTCCGGAAGCTTGTGGCGCGCGACCTTGAAAGCCCCCGCCGTAAGGGCTTGATTCAAAATCGCCTTGGGATCCGCAGAAATCACGGAGCTCTGCTTCTTTTCCTTCTCCATCTTTTTGATCGTGTCCTGAAGCTTGGAAACTTTCTCAGCCAGCTTTTCAGGCGTTGTTTTCAACGACACGGAAAGCTCACCAATCTGGGCGCGCAGTTCACGCAGGTAATTCAGCGCACCCGAACCTGTAAGCGCCTCAATCCGGCGCGTTCCGCTTGCGATCGATGAATCACTTGTGATCACAAAACTTCCGATCTGCCCTGTGCGGTCGCAATGGGTTCCCCCGCAAAATTCTTTGCTGAATCCAGGGATCGTCACCACGCGGACCAGCGCTCCATACTTTTCACCAAAAAAGGCGAGCGCGCCGTCCTTCTTGGCCTCTTCCACCGGCTTCTCTTCCTTGGACACAGCCTTGTCCGAAAGAATTTCGCTATTAACCTGGTCCTCGATCTTTTTTAATTCCTCCGCGCTCAGCGCTTGAGAATGAGAGAAGTCAAAACGAAGACGGTCTGCGGCCACCAAAGAACCAAGCTGGCGCACTTGAGGACCCAGAACAGAACGAAGCGCGGCATGAAGAAGGTGCGTGGCCGTATGATTCCGCATGGTGCTGGCGCGGCGCTCGGCATCCACGCGGGCGGTGACTTTATCGCCCGGCTTCAGGCTTCCTTTCTGAACTTCCACAAGATGAAGGACAAAGGAATCTTTTTTCTGGGTGTCCAAGACAACGGCCTTGAAGGAAGCGTTTTCAAGCGTTCCAAGATCCCCGGCCTGCCCTCCGCTTTCACCATAAAAAGGCGTCTGATCGAGAAGCACCACCCCTTTACCGCCTTCTAAATCCGCGAGCAGGACACCGGCTTCGCTTTCAAGGGCCGAATACCCAAGGAAACGCGTCGGGGCAAGCGAACCCAGTTTTTTCTCAAGCTCGGTCGCCGTAAATATGCTCCCGGAAATCTGCGTGGCCTGTTTGGCGCGGCGGCGCTGTTCTTCCATCTGCGTATCAAAGCCCGCGTTATCAATTTCAAGCCCGCGGGATTCCGCAATCATGCGCGTCAACTCGTCCGGGAAACCATACGTGTCATAAAGCTCGAACACAATTTGCCCCGGAATAACCTTGGACTTCTTTTTATCCAGGTCGGCGATCCGGCTTTCAAGAATCCGGAGGCCGGTTTCAAGCGTGTCAAGAAAACGGTCCTCTTCGCCTTTCAAGGTCGCGGTGATGCTTTTTTCCGCGTCCTTAAGCTCCGGGTAAGCCGGGGCCATGACCGATACCACCACAGGAACAATCTTATACAAAAAAGCGCCTTTAAGTTCCTGCCTCGTACCGCCCCCGGCTGAAGCAAGAATGTGGTGCGCGCGCCAAAGCGCACGCCGGATCAATTTACGGATCACATACCCGCGCCCCTCATTGGAAGGAATCACGCCGTCGGCCATGGAAAAAACAATGGCCCGCACATGATCACTGACCGCGTAAAGATGGCTTCTCTCCGGTCCCTGAACACTGCGCTCAGCAAGGCCCAAAGCACGCTCAATGGCCGCATTGATCGGCTGGAAAATATCAATCTCGTAATTGGTGGTCTTGCCTTGAAGCACGCAGGAAAGGCGTTCAAGCCCCATCCCGGTATCAATATTTTTCTGGGCAAGCGGCACAAGCTTGCCGCCGTCCTGGCGGTCAAACTGTGTAAAAACAAGGTTCCAGATTTCCGCAAAACGCTTGTCCTGAACCGTTCCCCCGTCGCCCTGAGAGGGGTCTTGATCAAAATAAATTTCCGAGCAAGGGCCGCAGGGACCGTTCGGTCCATCCTTCGGCGCATTGGACGGCCAAAAGTTATCCTTGTCCCCGAGCTTATAGATCCAGTCCGCGCGGAGGCCAATCTCGTTTTTCCAAATCGCAAAGGCTTCATCATCACTCTGGTGGACACTGACGCGCAGGCGGTCTTTTGGGATTTTTACCTCCACGGTCAAAAATTCCCAGGCCCAATGAATCGCCTCACGCTTGAAATAATCTCCAAAAGAAAAATTACCGAGCATTTCAAAAAAGGAATGGTGAAAAGCCGTGCGGCCCACCTCTTCGAGGTCCCCGGTGCGAAGGCATTTCTGGCTCGTGGTCGCGCGCTTCAAATCTTTTTTGATCCCCAGAAAATTTTCTTTGAATTGATTCATGCCCGCGCCCGTGAATAAAAGGGTGGGGTCATTTTGAGGAACAAGGGAGTCGCTGCCCACGATCCGGTGCGCGTTCTTCTCAAAAAATCGAAGGTAGGTTTTCCTGATTTCGTCAGTTTTCATATCTGCTTTCCTTAAGAAAATTCAGCCGCGTCATCTTCCGTGCTTTTGTCTCCGGAATCCCGGATCACTTTCTCAATCACCTGCTGGGTCATTCCAAAATCAAACCCGCGGCGGACGAGAGTGTCGAACAATTTCTTTTTCCGCTTGAGGAACGGCATTTTTCCGGTTTTCGCCCAGAGCGCCTGAGCTAAAACCTCCGCGGACTCTTTTTGAACTTCCCCGGTCAATGCCTCCAGGGCTTCGGCGGCAGCGGCCGCGTCAAAACCCCGCCTTTTGAGTTCAAAAGCGGCCTTGCGTTTGCCAAAACCTTTCCGTGAGGCGGCCATTCTGGCCACAAGCCCCGCCGCCAGAGCGCGGTCATTCAAAAAGCCCACGGCTTCAAGCCTTGCCGCGGTCTTTTCCGCGAGGCCCCCGGTATAGCCCTTGGTTTTCAGCCTCTCAATCATTTCGTTCCGGCTTTTGGGGCTGATCCCTAATATTTTAAGCGCAAAATTCCAGGCCTCTTTTTCCAGGGATAAAGCATCGGCCTTCAGCGGATCTTTTTCTTGATTCATGATCGGCAGGAGCAAATCGAAAAGCTGGATTTTCGAAGCAGGCCGGCGATCAGGCTACAACCGCCGCTTCCCCCATCATCTTGGTCCGGACCTTATCTTCAATTTCTTCAAGCAGCTTTTTGTTTTCCTTGAGGAACAGACGGGCCGCGTCGCGGCCATGCCCAAGCTTTTCCTGTCCATAAAGAATCCACGATCCGGATTTTTCAAGGACCTGCTGTTCGATTCCCAGATCCAGAATACTGGAAGAACGCGAGATGCCTTCTTCAAAAAGAATATCGAATTCCGCGATCTTGAAGGGTGCCGCGACTTTATTTTTGACAACCTTGACCTTGACGCGGTTGCCGATAATTTCATCGCCCTTTTTAAGGCTCTCAATGCGGCGGATATCGAGACGCATTGAGGCGTAGAACTTTAAAGCCTTACCGCCCGTGGTTGTTTCCGGGTTGCCAAACATGACGCCAATCTTGTCGCGGATCTGATTGATAAAAATCATGCTGGTTTTGGAACGGCTGATGATTCCGGTCAGTTTGCGGAGGGCCTGCGACATAAGGCGCGCTTGCAGCCCCATGTGAGAGTCCCCCATATCCCCTTCGATTTCCGCTTTCGGAACAAGGGCGGCCACGGAATCGATCACGATAAGATCCACGGCGTTGGAGCGGACCAGCATTTCGGCGATCTGCAAAGCCTGCTCGCCGGAATCCGGCTGAGAAATCAAAAGATCATCCAGCTTCACGCCGATTTTCTGCGCATACGTTGGATCCAGGGCATGTTCGGCGTCAATAAAGGCCGCGACACCGCCTTCGGCCTGAACACGGGAAATAATGCTCAGCGTCAAAGTGGTCTTACCGCTCGATTCCGGACCGTAGATTTCCACCACACGGCCCCGGGGAATACCGCCCACACCGGTTGCAATATCCAGGCTTAACGCGCCCGTGGAAATGCTCTGGACAGGCTCGCGGCGTTCATCGCCCATTTTCATAATCGAGCCTTTACCAAACTGTTTTTCGATCTGAAGCAGGGCAAGTTCAAGCGCTTTGTGTTTTTCCTGCGTGACCTTGTTCGAAGCCGCAGAAATTTCCTGCTTTGAATCTTTTTCGGGTTTCTTCACCATGGAGTCTTCTCCTGAGAGGAATTTTTACTGAAAATGGAATGAAAATTATTTAGACGGACGCTGCAAATGAATGCAAGTCCGCATATTTTACTGGGTTAGGCAAAGGGTGTAAAGCCCTTAATCCGCATGCCCCCGGCCGTTCGGCGAGCCTTTTTCAGTCCCGGGTTTTCTTTCTCTGGATTGTTTTTGGGGAAAGCCGTTCTTCGCCATGGCCTCGGACACAATTTCGATTCCTTCGCGAAGCCCTGAGAGGCGGTGCATGGGAAGTGACAGTCCTTTCCGGCTCGGACGAAGCCCTTTTGATTCAGGAGCCCTGAACCACAGACGGACATCGACATAGTAACGGTCTTCATATTGGGTAATCGCGAATTGCAGTTCTTCTTCACTGCTGGTGGGAACGGAATGGATAAGGGTTCTAGAAAATTTGTTCATGTTTCCTCCTGGGATGAAGGAAACAGGTATCGGCAAAGAGACACTAACAAATACTTTACTTTAAGTCAATTAAATTTTTACTAATTTAAATAAGTTTTTTCTCTTCTCCTTTAAGGATCCGCCCGATATTAGCGCGGTGCGTGTAAAAAATAAAGGCCCCGAGAACAAGACTCAACGGCATAAGAACGGGAAACGCCTCCCCGCCCCGAAAAAAAACCAACACCACGACCGGGAAAATAACGGCCGCGGACAAGGACGCGATCGAGATTGTGCGGGATATAACGAACACCAAAATCCAGCCGGCGAGCGTCAGCAAGGTCGCCTGGGGCGTGAGCGCCAGAAAAACCCCCAAGGATGTCGCCACTCCCTTGCCGCCTTTCCACTGGATCCACACGGAAAAACTGTGTCCGAGAATCGCGGTCACGGCAAAAAGCGACTTCCACGCAAAGGAAAGTTCCGGAAAGAAAAACACGGGAATGAAAACCGCCAAAGCCCCTTTCAGCGCATCCAGAAAAAGGACAAGAAATCCCCATTTTTTTCCCACCACACGAAACACATTCGTGGCGCCCGTGTTCTTGCTTCCGTGTTCGCGGATATCAATCCCCTGGACCTGCCTAGCCACCAGAAGTCCGAACGGGATACTGCCAAGAAAATAAGCGAGGAGAGAGAAAAGGAGCAGCTGAAAAAAATTCATGGTTCCTGACCTTTCGAAGCTACGGGGTGATGAAAATATTTGAGGCTTTTAAGTTCGCGCAGCATATAAACCGCGCAGGAAGCAGCGGTCAGCAAGGCCGCGGCAAACCAAAGAAAAACCGATAAACGCCACTGCATAAGAATGGCAATCAGGGCTGCCATCTGAACCGCGGTCGTCGTCTTTCCCAAAAAATCAGGCCGGATGTTCACCGTTCCTGTGGCCAGAAAAACAACCAGCAGCCCGCCAAGAATCACAAGGTCCCGGAACACAATCGTGACAATAATCCAAAGCGGCGGATGATAGCGGAGCGTGTCCACAAAAAGAAGCCCCAAAAAGCCGCTCAAAAGCAGAAGTTTGTCCGCAAGCGGATCGAGGAATTTTCCAAGGGGCGTGCGCTGATCCAGGATGCGGGCCAGCAAACCATCGGCAGCATCCGTCAGCGCTGCGGCGGTAAAAAGAACCGCGGCAAGAATCCTGCAGTGTTCATTTCCGGCGGCGTAGTAAAGAAGCGCCGTGAAAAAAAACGGGCTTATCAGGATCCGGAGAATTGTCAGGGTGTTGGGAAGATTCAAGAATTTTCCGGGTTTTCAGCTTCCGGTGCCGCAGCACTTTCCTGAACCGCCGAGGCCGCAACCTTCTGGTCTTCAAAGGCTTCGTTCTGAGCGTCCTGGCTGATCTTCACCGAAACGATCTTCGAAACTCCCGCCTCCTGCATCGTGACCCCGTAAAGAGAATCGCCCATGGCAATCGTTTTACGGTTGTGCGTCACAATAATAAACTGGGACGACTGAAGAAAAGTCTTGAGTACCGCGAGGAAGCGGTCCACGTTCGCTTCGTCAAGAGGCGCGTCCACTTCGTCCAGCACGCAGAAGGGCGACGGCTTGATCTTAAACAGCGAGAAAAGCAGCGCCATCGCGGTCATCGCTTTTTCACCGCCGGAAAGAAGGCTCATGTGCTGCAGCTTCTTCCCCGGAGGACGGACCACAATGTCCACGCCGGATTCCAGCGGGTTGGACTCATCAATGAGAACCAGTTTGGCTTCACCGCCGCGGAAAAGGGTCTGGTAGTATTCGCCAAACGCCTTCTGGACTTCTTGGAAAGTAGTTTCAAAAAGCCCTTTGGTCGTGCGGTTGATTTTGCGGATGGCTTCCATCAACGAATCACGGGCTTCTTCCAAATCCTTCTGCTGAGTCTGCAAAAATTCATACCGTTGTTTCAGCTCATCGTACTCTTCGATCGCAAGCAGGTTGACGGTCCCAATGGATTCGATCTTCTGGCGGAGTTCATCGACCTGGGCTGCCACAGCCGGATGGTCCGCTTCCGACAGAGCAAAAAGTTCGGGCTGAAACGCGGAGAGTTCGATTTTATAGGATTGCAGCAGGCGTTCATGGATATTCTTTTCCTGATACCCGAGATCCATGACTTTCTTTTCAATTTCGTGGAGTTCTTCTTCAATCTGATGCTTTTTGTCCTGGCTCTCAATCAGCATTTGTTCAATCTGCTGAATCTCCTGCTGGGTCTTGTCGCGCTCCTGACGGACAAGGGCGAGATTCAAATCCGTTTCCTGAAGACTGACATTCAATTCCTGCTGCTCCTGGCGAATGCGTTCATCTTCCACATTCAGCGCCTGCTCGCGGTCTTGAATGCGGGCCGTTTCCGTGTCCAGAATTTCGATACGGCTCCGGTCGCGGTTCTGCTGCTCGCTCAAAAGCTTACAGGCTTCTTCGAGAAATTTTTCGCGCTGGCGAAGGCCGTCAAGGCGGGCCTTTTGATCAGAGAAATCACGGAGGGCTTCGGCTTTCGAGCGCTCCATGCGTTCCATGTCGCGGATCAGGTTTTCCTGCTCATTGCGGATCTGACGCTGTTTTTCTTCCGTACGCATCAACTCAATTTCGAGCTGGGTCCGCTGAGCAATAGCTTCCTCTTCGCGGGTCTTCATTTCTTCCTGTTCATTAAAAATAAGGTCCAGCTCACGCTGGAAAGTCCCCAGCCGGTCCTGAAGCCCCTTGCGCAGGGATTCAAATGATTCCCGCTGAAGTTTGGTTTCAAGGATCTCGGCATCCGTCAGTTTCACGCCTTCGTCCAGCTGCTGCGCTTCCTGGAGCATGCGTTCAGCTTCCTGCTTCCAGCTGGATTCATTACGTTCCAATTCACGGATTTCCGTGCTCAGCGTCTCGATTTCCGTGCCCCGTTTAAAAAGATTCTGCTCCGCGCTTAACTGCCCTTGGCGGAAAAACACACGGCCGCGGGGCCCCAACAGGGTTCCTTCCCGGGTCACTAAGCGGTAGGCGCCGGCGCTCTTCAAAACCTCAAGAAAATTTTCGTCCGTAAGATTTTCAATCACAAAAACATTTTCAAAGAAACTTTCCAGCAGCGGACGGTAACTTTCTTCCAGACTCACAAAACGGCGGAGCGGGCTTGAGAACAACTCGCCTTCGGGGAGCTGGGAAACAGGGGCCTCCGGAAAAGAGCTGTCCCCCGCGGTCAGGTTCACCAAAAGCGCCGCGGGAGCGCTTTTCTTTTCAATCATTTCATGAAGCAATTTGGAGGCGGCCGCGCCGTTCTCCGTAACCAGGGCCTTGGCAAAATCTCCAAGCACAGCTTCAACGGCCCATTCATAGCCGGCTTCAATATGAAGAAGGTCACGAAGCTGGCGCATCAGGGAACGTTCATCGCCGGACAAGTGTTCCAGAAGACCTTCCTGGCTAAGCCCCGCCGCGGCATCAATTTCATGAAGAAGGTTCTGGCGGGTTTGCTTTTCGTGAAGCTGTCGCTCGGCGTTCTCAATCTTGTCGCCCAGGGATTCCAGCGTCTCTTTTAAACCTTTAAGCTGTTCTTCCTGAACGGTCTTCTGCTCAGAGAGAAGCACCACCCGCTCCTCGAGCTCGCGAAGGCTTTTTTCGCAGTCTTCTTTTCTCGCCGCCCATTGCTCAAGTTCCTGCTGGTAGCGTGAGGCCCCCGCATCCTGCTTCTTTTTCTGCTCCACATTACTTTCCAGAAAAGCGCAGAGACGGTGATAATCATTACGGACCTTGGCGGCTTCACTGGCCGCTTCAAACCCCGCGGATTTGGTTTCATTAAAAAGAGTGCGGGAAGCTTCAAGATGGCTTTCCGCCTGCTCCAGCATCTGGCGCGCGGCTTCAAAGGCCACCTGAACATCCTGTTTCTGGCCATCAATGGAAACAACTTCTTCACGTTTCAATTCAATTTCGGTCTGGCTGCGCTGAATCTGCTGATCCAGCTGGCTTTTTTCCTGCTGAATCTGTCCGCTTCTTGACGCAAACTCGATTTTCTTTTCCTGGTTGAACCTGAGCTGCTGGTCGTTCTGCTCGTAACGGCCCTTGAGGTCATAACGCTTGGACTCAATCGCGGAATAACGTTCCAGGATTTCAGCAAGGCTCTGCGCCAAACCTTCCTGGCCGGCGCGGAGTTCGGCAATGGTTCCCACAATGCCTTCAATATCGGATTGATAACGGGATTTTGCCGATTCCAGTTCCCCGCTGATCGAACTGATCTGCCCGAGTTCAAAAAAAGCGCGGCGGATTTCAAGATCCTTCAGTTTTTCGAATTGCTCCCGGTAACGTTCCGCGCGGCGCGCCTGACGCTCCGCGTACTGAATATTGCGCTGAACTTCCGTGACAATATCACGCAGACGGAGAAGATTCTGTTCCGTGCGCTCAAGCTTACGGATGGCTTCATCTTTTTTGACTTTGTACTTCGAAATGCCCGCGGCTTCTTCGATAAGAAAACGGCGCTCATCCGCATCGGCATTCAAAATGTGGTCAATGCGGCCCTGCTCAATCATGGAGTAGGAACTGGACCCGATACCCGTATCCAGAATAAGGTCCTGGACGTCCTTGAGGCGGCAGGAGGTTTTGTTAATAAGGTATTCACTTTCACCGGAGCGGTGAAGACGGCGGGTCAGAGTCACTTCATTATAATCAATGGGAAGACCGCGGTCCTGGTTATCAATCGTCAGGGACACTTCGGCAAAAGCCACGGGCTTGCGGAACTGCGTGCCGGCAAAAATAACGTCTTCCATTTTGGAACCGCGGAGCATTTTCGCACTGCGCTCTCCAAGCACCCAGCGGATGGAATCAGAGATATTACTTTTACCGCATCCGTTCGGTCCGACCACACACGTGACACCTTTATCAAAGTAAACGAGCGTGCGGTCCGCGAACGATTTAAACCCGACGATTTCAACTTTCTTTAAGCGCATGAATCCTCCAGAAGGGAGAGAATAGAGAAGAGCAGGATAAAAAACTGCGGCATTCTACCCTTGAAACGACCGGAATGCAATACATGCATTATGGCCGCCGAATCCGAGAGAATTCGAAAGGGTGACTTTTACAGGATAGCGCAAAGCTTGGTTCGGGGTATAGTCCAAATCACAGTCCGGATCTGGAGTGTGATAATTAATCGTCGGTGGAATAATCTGGTCACGGATGGCCAGACAGCAGGCAATAGCTTCCACGCCGCCGGCGGCTCCGAGAAGGTGGCCGGTCATAGACTTGGTCGAGCTGATCTTAACTTTGCGGGCAAGGGTTTCGCCCAGAGCCTTTTTGATAGCGAGGGTCTCAACCTTATCATTTAAAGGTGTTGAGGTCCCGTGCGCGTTAATATAACTGATGTCTTCCGGCTTCAGTCCCGCATCCTTCATAGCGTTGATCATACAGCGGGCCGCGCCGTCCCCCGTAGGGTCCGGGGCCGTAATATGACTTGCATCGGACGTCATTCCATAGCCGATCATTTCAGCATAGATCTTCGCCCCGCGTTTGAGAGCATGCTGCAGCTCTTCAAGAATGACAACCCCGCAGCCTTCCCCCATCACAAAACCATTACGGGTCGCGTCAAACGGTCTTGAAGCAGTGGCCGGATCTTCATTGTGGGTGCTCAGGGCTTTCATCGCGTCAAAACCGCCGAAGCCCAGCGGCGTAATGCAGGATTCACTTCCTCCCGCAAACATCACATCCGCTTCCTCGCGCTGAATGATTTTGAAGGCATCTCCAATCGCGTTGGAACCGGTCGCACAGGCCGTTGCCACGCAGTTGTTCGGACCTTTCAATCCAAGGGCGATTGAAATCTGGCCAGGCGCCATATTCACAATCAGCATGGGAATCAGAAAAGGAGAAACCCGGTCAGCCCCTTTTTCCAGAAGCACCTTGTGCTGTTCTTCAATAACCCTCAGTCCCCCAATGCCCGAACCGACCAAAACGCCAATCAGATGCGGATCTTCCTTGGACAGATCCATTCCGGAATCCTGAAGCGCCATCTTGGCCGCCCCAACACTGAACTGAACAAAGCGGTCGGTTTTGCGGATTTCCTTGGGTGAGAAGTAAAGCGAAGGGTCAAAGTCCGTGACTTCGGCAGCGACCTGGGAATTGAACTTAGCGCACTCCACTTGAGACAGACGCTTGGTTCCGCTCTGTCCCTTAAGGAATGCCTGCCATGTTTTGTCTGTGGACGAGCCTAAGGGACTAATCGTCCCCAGACCCGTCACCACAACGCGCCTTTTAATCACGGGATTGTTTTTTGGGTGGACTTCTTCGAATAGCTGGCTGCTGGAATGTTACTTCGAGCCGGATTTTTCTTCGATATAACGGATCGCATCGCCGACCGTCTGGATCTTTTCAGCGTCTTCGTCCGGGATCTCGACACCAAACTCTTCTTCAAGAGCCATTACAAGCTCAACGGTGTCCAAGGAATCAGCACCCAGATCATCAACGAAGGAAGCTTCAGGGATAACTTCTTCGGGCTTCACCCCAAGTTGCTCTACGATGATTTCAGTGATTTTGTCATGAACCGCCATTGATTCCTCCTCCGTAATGATGAGAGTATTTTTTTAAATGACCATTCCGCCGTCAACAACAAGTGTTTGTCCTGTTATGTAACCTGCGGCATCGGATGCTAAAAAAGCAGCCACTTCAGCGATTTCTTCCGGTTCGCCAAACCTTTTTAATGCAATCTGCTCTTTAACTTTTTCTTGAAGGTCGGATGACAACTGGTCCGTCATCCTTGTCTTGATAAAACCAGGCGCTATAACATTGGCCCGGATATTTCTTTTGGCAAGTTCCTTTGCGACGGACTTTGTGAAACCGATAATCCCCGCTTTGGATGCCGCGTAATTGGTTTGACCTGCGTTTCCGGTTATTCCAACCACGGAGGCGACATTCACGATCGAACCGCCCCGCTGTTTCACCATCGGCCGTGTGCACGCTTTAGTGAACAGGAAAACACTTTTTAGATTCGTAGAAAGAACATCGTCCCAGTCTTTTTCGGACATCAAGGCCAACAAATTGTCACGTGTTGTCCCTGCATTGTTGACAAGTATATCGACCTTTCCAAACGTGTCAAGCGCTATTTTCACCACTTCATTGACTTCATCTCCAATGCTGACATTGGCTTGCGTCAAAACACATTCAGCGTTTCCGAGCGCCTTGATCTGGGCCTCGGTCTCCCGTAAATTTTCAATCGAAGAGGCTGAAAGAACGACCTTGGCGCCGCTTTTGGCAAACAAAACAGCTATCGCCTGCCCGATTCCCCGGCTGGCCCCGGTCACTATCGCTACTTTATCTTTCAGGTTCTGCATTTTAAAATCCTTTCCCTTCTGCAACCCTTGAGTCTAGGCGCTGTGCGGCGCCTTAGACCGCAGAAACTCCTCGAGTTTGTCAAAATCCGCCGTGCTGCCGCAGGCGTGAATTTGAAACTCGGGGATCGATTTTTTTACAAGGCCCTTCAAAACTTTTCCGGGCCCTAGTTCAAGATAATGAAGAATGCCTGCGGTTTTAGCGCAGTCCATGGTCTCCGTCCAGCGCACCGGACTCGTTAACTGTTGAGACAGCAAGGAACGTATTTCTTCCGGCGCGGAAACAGGCACCGCTTTGGCATTGGGAATAAAAAGGCACTTCGGCGTCTGGATGGCGGTGTTCCGAAGGGCTGCTTCCAATCTTTCGCGGGCAGGCTGCATCAAAGAAGAATGAAAAGCTCCCCCCACCTTTAATTTAAGGGCCCGTTTAGCCTGACGGCCTTCGGCCAGCACACAGGCCCGGTCGATAGACTCCACGGTCCCGGAAAGAACAATTTGATCCGGCGAATTCAGATTCGCGACTTCACAACCCGCTTCCTTCGCAACAGCTTCGCAGGCGGCGCGGTCAAGCCCCATGATCGAAGCCATGGTTCCCGGATTTTGTTTGGCCGCATCTTCCATCGCTTCCGCGCGCAGACGCACGAGCTGGAGGGCTTCTTCAAAAGAAATCGCAGAAGCCGCGGTCAAGGCCGTAAACTCTCCGAGACTGAGTCCCGCAACAAGAGCGGGCTGAAGCCCCGGTTCCTTGGCTTTCAAAACTTCCAGCGCCGCAAGACTCATCACAAAAATCGCAGGCTGCGCATAAAGAGTGCGCGTCAGCTCTTCTTCGGGGCCTTCAAAACAGAGCTTATCAATAGGGTAGCCGAGAATTTCGGAAGCCCGTCCAAACAAGGCCTTGGCTTTGGGCTGGGCGTCGAAAAGATCCTTGCCCATGCCGATGAACTGCGCACCCTGCCCCGGAAAGAGAAAACCGATTTTCATTTCATCACCATTTAATGAGGTTCGAGGCCCACGTCAAACCGCCGCCGAAAGCAACCAGTACGACATTCTGGCCTTTTTTAACCCTGCCGTCCTGCACTGCTTCAGCCAAGGCAACCACCGTTGAAGCGCTTGACATATTTCCATAACGTTCCACATTCACCACCACTTTTTCGAGCGGGAATTTGAGACGCTCGGCCACCGCATGCAGAATTCGGATATTCGCTTGATGAGGAATCAGCCAATCCACTTCTTCAAGGGTTAAGCCGCCCCGCTCAAGAACTTCACGAACCGCGACTTCCATGGTGCGCACCGCCACTTTAAAAACTTCCGAGCCTTCCATTTTCAGAAAATGGAGGCCTTGTTCCAGGGTTTCCGTGGACGGCGGATGAGCCGAGCCGCCGCCCGGAATCTGAAGAATCCCGCCTTGAGAACCGTCCGACCCCAGAAGGGACGCGATAATGCCATGCTCGTCGGGTGAACGGGAAACAATCGCGGCACCCGCCCCATCGCCAAAAAGCACGCAGGTGGCGCGGTCCTTCCAATCAATAAATCCGGAAAGGACTTCGGAACCCACGACCAGAATGTTGCGGTACCGGCCCGCCGCGATAAACCCTTCCGCAACAGTTAGGGCATAAGGAAAACCGGAACACGCGGCCGCAAGATCAAAAGCCCCGCAGCGGGCGCCCAAATTATCCTGAATGCGGCATGCCGTTGAAGGGAAATACATATCCGGTGTGATCGTGGCGACAATGATGAGGTCTAAATCCTGAGGAGTCAGCCCAGCGTTCTGAAGGGCAACTTTTGCGGCATGGGTGCCGAGATCACTGGCTTTGCAGCCTTTCGCGGCAAGGTGCCGGGTTTTAATCCCGGTGCGGGTTTGAATCCACTCATCCGTGGTCTCAACCATCTTCTCAAGATCAAAGTTGGTCAAAACTTTTTCGGGGACGTGAAAACCCAGGCCGCTGATGCATGCCCGGTAAACAGTACTCATCAGCGGATACCTTCGCCCGAGGTTTCTTCGCTGCGCTGGGACGAGGCCCCTTGAGAGTTCGATTTGATGAGTTCTACGATGTGGAGATTAAGCTGTTTTGAAACCATCTCCCCCGCCACGTGAATGGCATTGCGGATTGCGCGCGCGGAAGAAATACCGTGGCTGATAATCACCGTTCCGTTAACGCCGAGGAGCGGGGCGCCGCCGGCTTCTTCATAATTCGTTTCGTTGCGGATGGCCTTCAGGGCCGGCTTGCACAGCCAGGCGCCCAAAAGAGAGATGGGGCTCTTTTTAAGTTCACGGATCGCCATCGCACCCACGGTTTCGAGAATGCTCTCGCACATCTTGAGCACCACATTGCCGACAAAACCGTCGCAGATAATGCAGTCTACGCGGCCGGTAAAAAAATCCCGCCCTTCAATGTTGCCGACAAAATTCAGGTTGGAGTCGCGAAGAAGCTTGTAAGCTTCCTTGATCACTTCCGTCCCTTTCGATTCTTCTTCACCGATATTCAGCAGACCGATCGCGGGCCGTTTCTTCTGATGGATGTACCGGGCATAGCTGTCGGCCATCTGCGCATACTGAAAAAGCTCCTCCGCGGAAGGATTAAGGTTCGCGCCGACATCAAGCGCGATTGAAATACCATGAAGCGTGGGAACGCCGATCGCGATACCCGGCCGTTTGATCCCCGGCAAAAGCCCGAGATTCAAAGTTGCCGCGGCAACAGCGGCGCCTGTATTACCGGCCGTGACCACGGCTTGAACTTCCTGTTTTTTCAGGAGATCGACACAAACGGAGAGAGAGGAGTCTTTTTTCTTGCGGATCGCGGCCACGGGAGAATCCCCCATGCCGACAATTTCTTTCGCGTCCTGAATGACAATTTTTCCGCCAAGCACGCGGTGCTTATTCAGTTCACGCTTAATCACATCAATTTGTCCGACTAAAACAATTTCAAGATCGGAAAAGTCATTGGCCGCGTATACGGCGCCTTCCACAACTGTTTCAGGAGCGTAATCGCCCCCCATTCCATCGACCGCGATGCGAATCATAAAAGTGGTTCCTTATCGTTAGGCAATAAACGAACTAGGACTTTTTCTTCTTTTCTTTGATTTTAACGGTCAGAACCTGGCGGCCTTTGTAAAAACCGCAGGCCATGCAGACGCGGTGCGAAAGGATAGGTTCTCCGCAGTTGGCGCATTTGGACACGGATTTCAACTTCAGGAAATCGTGCGCGCGGCGCGTCTGCGTTCTGGTGTTGGAATGTCTCCTCTTTGGATTCGCCATGATCTTTACTCCTCCTTGAAGCGGTCGCGAAGTTTCTTCAGCTGACCGCGTAGAGCGTTGTCTTTAATTTTCGTCTCTGAATCTGGTGCCGATTCCGGTTCTTTGTCTTCGTATCCGACGTCCACGTTTTCTGTTCCCGGCGCGTAATAAACCATCGGCTGCTCGATCAAAACCGCCTCGCGGATATCGTCCAGGGTATCAATCGTATCCTTGTCCGCCGTCTCATAATAGAAGCTGAACGGAATATCCAAAGGTTCTGTGACTTCCTTCAAGGTCTTGCCGCAGATCCGTTTCACCTTGCTGGTCAGACGTCCGCTGAAACTTACCGTGGTCGCTTCCCGGAGGATGACCCCTTCAAGCTTCAGGTCTTCCAGAAATTTCAGATCAACAAGTTCCAGTTCCAGCTTTTTGGGATCAAAGGTTTCCCGGACATCCTTAGGAATACCTTCCTGGTACGCGGAGATCACTATTTTCATGACAAATCCTCCCCGCTTGCTAGCGGCCGAAAATTTCCCGTATGCGCTTCGCGACATCCGATGGAACAAATTCCGATATATCGCCTTTCAAGAGGGCTATTTCCTTGATCAACC
Source organism: uncultured bacterium (assembly GCA_964434115.1). GTDB lineage: Bacteria > Omnitrophota > Omnitrophia > Omnitrophales > Aquincolibacteriaceae > ZLKRG04. The sequence continues at coordinate 106,926 of CAYSSX010000001.1, read as the reverse complement.
GGGAGGATAAGTAAAAGTGAGCTTCCGAAGGCATTAAAAAAACCGTCTCTACTTCTTTGGAGAGACGGCGGTTCGTTAAAGCCATCTGAAATTCATAGTCAAAATCGGACGTTGCCCGAAGCCCCCGGATAATGGTCCGGGCCTTTTTCTGCTTGGCGTATTTAACTGTCAAGCCTTCCAGGCTGTCGATCTTCACACCGGGCGTATTTTTGAACACGCGCTTAATAAAATCCATGCGCTCCTCAATACTGAAGAGCGCATTCTTACCCGCGTTGATAGCGACTACGATAATGATTTCGTCAAAGATCAAAAGAGCACGGCGGACTAAATCAATGTGCCCGTACGTGATCGGGTCAAAACTCCCCGGATATATAGCTCTTCGTTTCTCCATCCTGTGACTCCAAACGAAAATAAAATGAGAGACAGGCTTGGCCTATCTTCTTGGTGCGTGCCAGCCGGAGAGTTTGAAGCGATTCTGGCAAAGGTTCATCTTTAAAATGCCCCACCACGACCTGCGCGAAGGGCGTCAATATAGCAGATTGGTCTAGACGGAGCAATGTCTTTTTCACAAGTCCTTGACTGAACGGAGGATCCACAAAAACCAGGGAGTAAAACCGCTTCTGCTTTTCAAGGCGGTTGATCGACCGGATGACGTCCCCCTCAAGGATTTGGGCCTTATTCGTCAACCCCAAAGATTCGAGATTCTGATGAATAACTTTGGTCGCCCAGGACCCCCGGTCCACAAACGTGACATCCAAGGCGCCGCGGCTCAAAGCTTCGAGCCCCAAAGAACCGCTTCCCGCGTAAAGGTCCAGAATATGCTTCCCCGTAACCAGACTCCCGACAATATTAAAAACGGTTTCCTTGGTCCGGTCCGTCATCGGCCGGGTCAGCTTGGTTTTTGGGAATTGTATTTTTCTGGACTTAAATTCGCCCGATATAATTCTCATGGCCTGCCTCCACTTGGAAGACTTGTCCGTTCTGCATGGATCCTACACCCCGCACTGAATCCGTATATTAATAGCGAATAGGAAATTGATCGAGATAATTTTTAAGTAACGCCCAGGGGCCTTGGTCCGTAAATCCCCCGCTTTGGACAATTTCACGGGCCGCTTCCCGGGCTTCCATAAGCAGGGCCTCATCCTCGATTGGGTTCGCCACCCGGAAAAGGGGTTCGCCGCTCTGCCTCTTTCCCCAAAAATCGCCCGGTCCCCGTAATTTAAGATCCGCTTCCGCGATTTCAAAGCCATCCTGGGTTCTTGTCAGAGTGCGCAGCCGCTTTTTCCCTTCCTCGGTGGCAGGTTCCCCGAACAAAAAACACTCTGAATCTTTTTCTCCGCGGCCGATACGCCCCCGCATTTGATGCAGCTGAGAAAGTCCGAAACGCTCCGCATTTTCGATAACCACCACGGTCGCGTTGGGATTATCCACTCCGACTTCAATGACAGAGGTCGCCACCAGAATCTGGAGGACGCCTTGTTTGAAAGACTTCATGGCCGCCTCACGCTCCGCCGAAGGCATCCGGCCGTGGACAAGCCCGGCTTTGACTCCCCTGAAAGGCCCTTTCTGCAGGCGCTCAAATTCAGTGACCGCCGCGAGAAGGTCCGTTTTTTCGGTCTCTTCAACCAACGGAAAAATGAAATAGGCCTGCTCGCCCTTCTTTATTTTTTCCAGAATATGCGCATACACCTGCGCCTGCTTAGCCCTCGTGATCCAGTAGGTTTTAATCGGTTTTCGTCCCATGGGCAAACCGCGCATGGCAGACAAATCAAGGTCTCCATAAGTCGTCAGCGCCAGCGTCCTGGGAATCGGGGTCGCTGTCATGACCAGCTGATGAGGCCTGGGGCTCCGGTTCAGCAAGTGGCAGCGCTGATAAACTCCAAACTTGTGCTGCTCATCGATGACCACGATTCCCAAAGACTTAAAAAGTACGTCCTCCTGCAGCAAGGCGTGGGTTCCTATCAGGCAAGCGACTTTCCCCTGTTTCAACTCTGCCAGCAGGCGCTCCCTCGCCGGGGCCTCGGTCCCCGCCGTAAGAAGACGGACTGAAAGGCCGAAAGGCTGGAAGAACTGTTTGAGGTTTTCATAATGCTGCAGCGCGAGGGTTTCCGTGGGGACAAGAAGCGTTCCCTGATAACCCGCTTCGGCGGCAGCCCAAAGGGCAAAAGCAGCCACCACGGTTTTACCGCTTCCCACATCCCCCATCAAGAGCCGGTTCATGGGCTGGTCTTTTTCAAGGTCACCTGCAATTTCCCGCAAGGCCTGCTGCTGACTCGCGGTAAAAGTAAAAGGCAGGGATTTTTCAAACCTGGCGATAAGGCCCGAAGCGCCTTTAAACTCCGGCGCTTGAAAGCGGGATTTCATCATCTTTATTTTTTCCAGCAGGGTCACTTCAAAAAGCAGAAACTCATCAAAAACGATGCGGCGCCGGGCTTGATTTAAAGCTTCAAAGGAAGAAGGAAAATGCATTTCCTGAACCGCGTCCAAGAGAGGCATTAACCGCTTGGCAGACCGGAAGTTCTCGGGGAGAAAATCCTGCACCAGGCTTTTGGCCTGCTGAGAAACAACTTCGCTAAGGATTGTCCGGAGCGACTTCTGATAAAGGCCTTCGGTTAAAGGATAAATCGGTGTGATGCGGCCCGTGTGAATAGAAGCATCTCGGTCTTCAAGGATTTCATATTCCGGGGCATTCAGCTGAAAACGCCCCTGATAAAAATCCGCTTTGCCGAAAAAAACAACTTCGCGTTCCGGCGTAAATTGGTTTTTAAGATAGGGTTGGTTGAACCAGACTGCGGGAATCATTCCACTGTCATCCCCAAGAACAGCTTCAAGAATCGTCAAACGACGGAGGCGCTTAAGATTCGCGGACAAAATACGCCCTTTGAGGGTGACGGTATCTCCGGGTTTTATCTCGCTTATTTTTTTGAATTGACTGCGGTCTTCATAACGGCGGGGAAAATAAAAAAGCAGGTCGCGCGTATCGCGAATTCCAATTTTCTCAAGGGTTTCAGCCCGCTTCGGACCGATTCCCTTGAGATATCGGAGGTTGGATGAAATCGGAACGGTAGATTGGATTTTCATACCTTCCGGCTTTTAATAACAACCGAGGAAAAGCTGTGGGATCAGGACTTGGCAGCTTCGGCCAAGGATCCGGCAGCTTGTTCAACTTGCTGCTTGGCATCACCCGCGGCTTCTTGAGCCGCGGCGGCGGCTTGTCCGGCCGCGTCTTTCACTTCGGCGGATTGGGCCTGAACCGCATCCGCAGCCTGACCGGCCGCGGTTTCCGCTTTCACCGCAAGGGCATCAGCCTTCTCACGGCTTTCATTTTTAACTTTCTCAAGCGCTTTCTTAATTTGATCCACATCCAGCGGAGCCGCGCTCCGGGACGTTTCAAGAAGGCTTTTGCTTTTGTGGATTTCAATGAGATCAAGCGCGATACACGTCACCATAAAGAAAATCGCTGACACCGAGGTTGCCTTGGTCAGAAAAACAGAGGCCTTGGTGCCGAAAAGAGACTGCACGTTGCCGCTTCCAAAAGTGGCGCCCGTAAGCCCTTGACCGCGGCCCGCCTGAAGGAGAATCACCGCAATGAGAACAAAGCAAACAATGACGTGGAGGATGGTGATCAAAATGGTCATGAAGGATGAACCTCTGTTTTACAAGCTTCCGTTGCATTCATAATGATTTGAGAAAAAGTTTCGGCTTTCAAGGACGCGCCGCCCACAAGAGCACCGTCAACATTCGGTTTGCGCATCAAAGAAGCAATATTGTCGGGCTTCACACTGCCGCCGTAAAGCAAAGGCACGCGGGAGGCCGTTTCATTTCCGTACTTCTCATTCAAAAGACGGCGAATGTAAGAATGCATTTGTTCCGCCTGCTCCGGAGTCGCGGTCTGACCTGTGCCAATGGCCCAAACCGGCTCATAAGCAATCACAAGCTTGGACACTTCTTCACCGGTCAACCCTTTAAGGCCTTCATCAAACTGACGTTTCACCACTTCAAAAAACTGGCGGGCTTCGCGTTCCGCAAGGGTTTCACCGATGCAAAGAATCGGAACCAGGCTGTACTTTACGGCCGTCCTGACTTTTTTATTAATAAGTTCATCATCTTCTTTGAAAAACTGACGGCGTTCGGAGTGCCCTAAAATCACATAACGGCATCCGAGGTCTTTCAGCATCAAGGGAGAGATCTCTCCGGTAAAAGCCCCTTCGGCTTCGTAATGCATGTTCTGAGCGCCAAGATCGAGAGAGGAATCTTCAAGAAGTTTTGTGACTGAAGCAAGGGCTGTGAAAGGAGGACATACGACAATATCACAATCGGTTTTGTGGGAAACACCGGCTTTAATGGTTTGAACAAGACTCACCGCCTCGGAGGGGGTCTTGTACATTTTCCAGTTTCCGGCAATAAACGGCTTCTTCATAAACACCTCAGGTTTCCGGCTTTTGACCGTGGTTACTTGGCTGCTCCGGCTTTTTCGGCTAACGCGGTCACACCAGGAAGTTGGGTTCCTTCGAGAAATTCAAGCGATGCTCCGCCGCCTGTGGAAACATGCGACATCTGCGTGTCCAGGCCGAACGCGCGGACAGCTGCGGCCGTATCTCCGCCCCCGATGATCTTGGTCGCTTTGAGTCCGGCGATAAACTTCGCCAAGGCTTTGGTTCCTTCATCAAACGGCTTCACTTCAAACAGTCCCACGGGGCCATTCCAGACAATGGTTTTCGCATTGGCCAGAATCGCTTTGTATCTTTCCACGGTTTTGGGGCCAATGTCAAAACCTGACCAGCCGTCGGGAATTTCGGTATCAATGACTTTCGCCTTGGAGGCTTCATCAATTGAAGGGGCTATCACGCGGTCATCCGGAAAAATGAGCGGGAAATTCTTTTCCTTGGCTTTGCGGAGCGCAAGTTCCGCAGCCGGAACGCCGTCCGGCTCAAACTTGGAATTGCCAATACCAATCCCCATGACCTTGTAAAAGGTATAGGCCATCGCGCCGCCGATAAGAATCGTATCCGCTTTATCAATCAAATTGCTGATCAGCTTAATTTTATCAGAAACTTTGGCGCCGCCGAGAATCGTCACAAAAGGACGGTCCGGGGTCGTAATAGCTTTTCCAAGATATTCAAGTTCACGGGACATCAGAAATCCCGCTCCGGAAGGAAGATATTCCGTCACACCAGCGGTTGAGGCATGCGCACGGTGAGCCGCGCCAAACGCGTCATTCACATAAACATCCGCCAGCGAGGCAAGTTTTTTGGCAAACGCAGCGTCATTTTTGGTTTCCTCCGCATGAAAGCGGAGGTTTTCCAGCATCACCACATCGCCGGACTTCATGGCCTGAACCGCTTTTTCAACTTCAGGGCCTACGCAATCCCCTAAAAGCTTCACGGGTTTCCCCAAAAGTTTCGCAAGATGATCCGCCGCGGGTTTTAAGGAATACTTTGCCTCAGGCGCACCCTTGGGGCGGCCCAAATGGGACATCAGGATCACGCGGGCATTACGCTCAAGGCAGTAGCGGATCGTATCCACCGACTTCGCGATGCGGATATCATCCGTAATCTGACCCTTTTCGTTCAAGGGAACGTTGTAATCCACCCGGATAAGAACGCGTTTGTCGTTCAAAGAGAGATCCCGAATTGTTTTTACTTTAGACATGGGCAATTCCTTTTTGATGATATTTTTATGAAAGCTCGCGGCAAATGTCGCAACACGTGGCTAAGGGGCCAGTTAGAAAGAACTAATTATAGCGATTTTCGCGGGAAAGCCAACGGGTTTTTTACGGCGCGGAAAAGGGCCTCCAGCCAGGCTAAAGCAGCTGGTATTCCTTCATTTTGTTGTAAAGCGTGGTGCGGTTGATGTTCAACAAGCCGGCGGCTTTTTTGCGGTTCCATCCGACTTGATCCAGAACTTTCTTGATAATCTGCTTTTCAGGTTCTTTGAGGACTTCCTTCAACGAGGTATTTTCGACTTCCGGGACCTGATACGCTTCACTCTTCTTCCCGATATACTCCGGAAAAACATCGACATCCAGGACTTCCCCCTGCGACAAAACAACCGCCCGTTCCAGAAAATTTTCCAGCTCCCGGACATTGCCCGGCCAATGATAGTCAAGAATGCGTTTCATGGCTTGGGAACTCACGGTCTTAAGCATCCTGCGGGTTTTAAGATTAAAGGCACTGAGAAAATGCTTCACAAGCGCGGGGATATCCTCTTTGCGCTCTCTCAGAGGCGGGACATCGATGGTAATGACATTGAGGCGGTAATAAAGATCTTCCCGGAACTGTCCCCTTGCAATCTCGGCAGCCAGGTCACGGTTGGTCGAAGCAATAATCCGGACATCAACATGAAGGGTCTTCGTGTCTCCCACGCGCTCAAATTCTTTCTGCTGAAGAACGCGGAGCAGTTTCACCTGCAAATAAGGCGGAAGGGAATCGATTTCATCCAAGAGGATTGTTCCCCCATTCGCCAGCTCAAAACGACCCATACGGTCGCGGATTGCGCTCGTGAAAGAGCCTTTCACATGACCGAACAGTTCACTTTCCAGCAGCTCACGGGGAATGGCTCCGCAGCTCACTTCCACATAGGGGCCTTTATTGCGCGAGGGGTCACTGTAATGGATCGCTTGGGCGATCATGCCCTTACCCGTTCCGCTCTCGCCCCGCAGAAGCACCGTTGTATCGGTATCACTGATGGCTTTGATGATCGAGTAAATTTTCTGCATCTTGCTGTCCTGCCCGATCAAATTATGAAAATGGGAACGCTTGTCATCCAGTTCCTGGCGAAGGTGCTCGTTCTCTTCCCGGAGATGGCGCGTGTCCGAAAGCCTTTTCAGAATAATTTTCAGTTCATCATCGTTGATCGGTTTGGTCAGGTAATGGACTGCCCCGAGTTTCATGGCTTCAACAGCGGTCTCCACGGTTCCAAAACTCGTCATCATGATAACGTCCATATCCGGACGGATCGCTTTTGCTTTTTCGAGAATGGAAATACCATTTGCGGAAGGAAGCCTTAAATCAATCAGTGCCAGATCAAACGTTTTTTGGACAATAAGGTCAAGCCCCTCGGGACCGTCAGAGGCCTGCGACACCTGGCACCCTTCCAGAGTCAGGAAATCCGTCAGGGAGTTTCTTACAAGGTCGTTGTCTTCAATAATAAGGACAGAGTTTTTCACGCGGCTGGAATTTCCTTTTTCTTACAGGGAATTTGAATCAAGAATTGAGTGCCCACACCCATCTGGCTTTCGAAGGAGATGTCTCCTCCGCATTTCTGAACAATTTCGCGGCATATCGTTAAACCAATCCCGGTACCCTCATCCTTTTTTGTGGAAAAGAAGGGTTCAAAAAGACGGCGTTTTACAGCTTCTGGAATTCCCGAGCCCGTATCCGAAACGCAAATAACCACGCGTTCATTTTCATAATGGGTTTCCACCGTCAAGGTTCCGGCGCCTTTCATGGCGTAATGGGCATTTTTGAAAAGATTTCTAAAAACAAACATCAGTCCGCAATCCGAGACAATCGCGGGAGGGGCTTTAAAATTCGTTTCGATTTTAATGCTTCCAAAACTTTGATCCTTCACCGCGCTTTCAAGACTGTCTCTGAGCACGCGATGAATTTCCGATTCCCGGCGTTCAATGCGCCCGGTTTCTCTTGTATATTGAAGGAGGCCGCGTATGACTTGAACCGCGCGGCGGATCCCCTCTTTGGCATTCAGAATGTACTGTCTCGCAACCGAATCTTCCATCACTTGATCAAGGGCCAAATTCACATAGCGGCGTATGGAGTCCAGCGGGTTATTAAGCTCATGGGCAAGATTGGAAGCAAGCCGGCCGACCGACACCAGAGCTTCTTGATCGCGCAAGGTTTGCTCCAAGCGCATCACACGGTCTCCAAGCTGTTGATTTTCAATCTTGTGCTTCGCTGCAAGACGCATGTTTTCATAAGCGATCGCAATGTACTGGGCAAAAACGCGCGCGCGTTCAAAATCCTCTTCAGTAAACGCGCTCAGGCTTTCCCGCTCGGTCACATTGATAACACCCACAAGTTTATTGGATGCAATTAAAGGGAGAGAAATAAAGGAGTCCGTTTTGTACTGCCCGGCGCGCTTAAACTGGCTGAAGCGCTGATCGGCCTGAATGTCTTTCACAAGAACAGAACGGCCGTTGCCGCCCACCCATCCCGAAATACCTTCACGCAGACGGACATGAACATGGTTAAGGCGGTTCCCGTAAGGACCGCGGGAAGACTTCAAGACCAAAGCCTTTTTGGATTCATCCCAAAGAAACAAAGAACCTGCATGCGCCTTTACGACAGAAAGCGTTGAATCGAGAACGAATTCGAGGAAATGATCCGGATTAGAATAATGAGGCGATGTGGAGTGCAGTTCTTCCTGAAGAAATTCTAAACGCCTGGAACTTTTTTCGGAACTTTGAACCGCTGAGGTCATTGGCTGTCCTGGTTTTTCCGGTTTGAATTCAGAAAGTTGTTTTTTTTAATCACAATGATGAATCTTTTGGAAAACGATGTGTGGATTATATCACAAGAACTTCCCCATTCAAGGCTTGCGGGCGAAATATATAATCGTAAGTGCTTTTATTTCAATATGTTATGACCCCATAGAGGTTGTTTTAAATTGCTTTAAAAAGATTGTTTTTGATTAGTTTTGTATACCGAGAAAAGTCTAAAAAAGTAAACTAGGGGATTGTTTATAGAAGCTAATACGGGGGGGGTTAAGCGGGCTTGCGGAGGAGTTCGAGCTGGGTCTTTGCCCGGGCTTCTAAGGGATGACCGGGGTAAAGATTCAGAAAACTTTCGTATAACTCAATGGCCTTGGGCGAATCCTTTAAACGATTCTGTGTCATAAGCGCTTTTAAGAAAAGCCAGCGGCCTTTGCGGACCGGCGTTGTCTCTTCAGCCATGCGTTTGTCAATATCATCAACAATTTCTTTCCAGGCCCCTTTACGGGCTAAAGCCTGCGAGCGAAAACGCTGGGCGTAACTCACAATTTTCGGATCCTTTTGATTCGCCGCCAAAACTTCATAATGCCGGATGGCTTTATCAAGAATATCCAGCGCCTGAGCCGTCTCACCCACTTCATTAAAATGGTCTGCGCGCATTAACGGGACCTGAAGCGCCGCTGACGAATTGGGGTAAGCCAATTCGATCTCCTGATAAAGGGCGTCGGCCTCATCCCAGAGCAGTTCATCCTGATAACTGCGCGCCATGAGAAGTTTCAATTCCGATCTCTCAGGGGATTTTTCTGCATAACCGCCGCTGTCCAGTGCGCGCTGATAAGATTCACGGGATTTGGTAAAGTCCCCTTTGCTGTGATAGGCAAGGCCAAGAGTCATCGCGGTTCTTCCAGTCAAGGGGTGCCCCGGGTATTCCGTGAAAAAGCGCTGATATAAAGCTTCGGCTTTTTCGTATTCCTTATTTTTCCAGTTCAATTCGGCGGCGGCCAGAATCGCCATGGAGGCATGCGGGCTTTTGGGAAAATCCAGCGGGATGGAAAGCCAGGTCGCAAGAGCCTTGTCCGCATCTTCGTGAATCATCTGAACCATTCCCAAATAATTCCGGACAGGCGCGGAGGCTTCAATGGGGCCTACCTGTTTAAGGAGACTTTCGTAATGGTCCAACGCTTTGACATACGCGCGTTCAAAGCCTTTGTCATCTTTAGTCCTGCGGTAATTGAGGAGAATTTTGATCGGAGCGTAAAGGCCTTTTGCGTGAAGGGGGCTGTACTCGGAAAGTTCCCAAAAATACTTTTCGGCAGCATCCCACTTCTCTTCAATCTCGTAGATTTCCCCGATACGGTAACGGGCATCTGCAATAGCATCCTGGGAAGCCGCGAAACTCTGAATGACTTCCGTCATGGCCTCTCGCGCCTCCTCATACTTTTTTTGTTTAAGACGCATATTGGAAATGAGGCGGAGACTTTCAAGCGCCTTGGGTGTGCCTGGATAGCGGTCCGCGACCGAGCGAAAGGCATCAACAGCCTGGTCGAGCGGATCTAGGCTCTGGGAAAGATTGAGTCCCTTCAGCAGCTGTTCTGCTTTAAAGAACTCTTTCTCGGCAAGATAGTTTTTACCGCAGCCTGAAAAAGCAAAGGCCGCGAGCAAAAAAAGGAAAAACGTTTTTCTCATGAACTCGGATTATCCTTTTCTACGCAAAAAAGGCAACAACAATCCAAGGCCAATCAAAAACAGGGTCGAAGGTTCCGGGTTATTGGGAACATTGTTCGGAAATGAGAAAGGAGTAATACCACCACCGCCGGGACCGCCGCCAACACCAGGGCCGCCGCCACCGCCGGTACCAGGTCCCGTACCCGGGCCTGTTCCATTCCCGCCGCCGGTACCGCCGCCGCCCACAGGAGGAGGCGTGGAACCGTTGGAGTCACCACCATTTCCTGACGAGCCGCCGCTTCCAGAACCGGAGCCGCCGCCAGAACCCGAAAGAAGTAAGAGAAGCGCCCCGAGCGCTGCACTGAGAATAAGAAGGCCGACAACCAGCCGCTTCTTCGAAGAATGCTCGCCTTCAGCATCCTCATCTAAAAGGAGTTCGTCCTGAAGTTCTTCTTCCAGGTCCGCATCAGAAAGCTTTTCGAGAGGCACGGAAACACCGCCAGAGATCTGAGGAAGCGCAATTTCCTGGTCGGGAAATAAGGCGTCCACAATCGCCTGCGGAACTGTGGGAGGCGCAACCTGATCCTGATAGACCAGGTCATACCAGCCAATGAATTTTTCAGCCGGCTCTTCAATCGGAAGAGCGGAGGGCGTGAAAACCAGCGGCATATCGGGCACCGCCGCGTAAAGGCTCCAGCTCGGAAGAACCGCGCAAAGGAAGCCCGCCAAATAACGTTTAAAATGTTTCATGGGAATTTTAATTCCTCACTTTCAAATAGAATATAGCCGTCGCGGAGGTGATGTAGAGATCCACAACGGTTGAAACCAAAATACTGCCGTACAAAATCACGAGCACAAAATCCGGGTTATCATGCGAAATCGACGGCGACAAAGACCTAAGGAACGAGACCGCCACGCTTAAAGCCACCGGAATGAATAAGGCCGCAAACAGCACGGGGAAATTCTTCACGGAGAGCAAGAAACCTTCCGCAAGGGCTTTCCAATACCCTTTTCCAGAAAGAAGAATTGCCGGGAAGAGCAGCGCAGTAAGAACCTGCGTGGATAAAAAAACCGCCAGAAGACCCGCGTAATGGACCGGAATCTGCGGGGGAAGAAACGGCAGTACCGCTCTCGAAACTGTCCGAAGCAGGAAAAACAAAGCAATCCACAGAGCGGCCAGCCCCAGATACTTTTTCAAGGTGCCGGAAAAAGCGGTCACGGCCGTGACACGGCTGTCCCCGGTCCGGGCGGCGCCTACAAGCTGAATCGTAATGCCTGTGACCAGAAGACCGAAAAGGGTCAGGATCACCATTTCAGAGTGGCCAAAAAGCTTGGGCAGCAAAAGAAAGTTTTCCGGATAATGCAGAAAACGCTCCCCCCAAAAACGGCGGATAATCGGTCCCAAAATGCTCGAAAACGGCTCGGAATGCGAAAGAAAAAGGGCTGTCAAGCCTGCTGCTTGGAAAATTGCCAGAAGTATGAAGAGCGCGGGAATAATGGGCTGCTTTGCAATCGCGATAAGTGTTTCGCGGTGCAGGCTTTGCTGTGGCTTATTATTTTCGGGGTGACGTGCCATGTGCCGGGCCACCTCCTTCCTTAAGATTCACTGCCTTCTTTGTACTACGGTTTCATTTATTATTCAAGTAGTCCCTGGCCCCCTTTCGGGGGCCAGGGTAAGGAGCTCTTACCAAATAGCTAACTATAATGTTTGAGGATTATAGCAACTATTGAAAGAAAACTACTTGGAGAAACGCTTGAAATTCACACCCAAAAGACCCAACAACGCGCCTCCGAAGAGAAGCATGCTGCTCGGCTCAGGAACCAAGGTGCCAGTCGCGATATCATCTGGAGGAAGACCACCATTATCATAGGTGATGTATCCAACAAACGCACCAGGGAAAGGAACGCTGGGGGTATTGAAACCCGTGTGAGGAATGAAATACTCAAGCACACCGTTCACTGCGAAAGAACCACCGTTTGCAACAAGGTCGCCTGTAGGTCCAAAAACGTTGAACGTTACAGTAACCGTCTGGCCGGTTCCATTAGCAAGAGCTGTGTGCTGAAGTGAGAAATCAACGATACCATCGCCGTCGAAATCACCATCCAAATACACGGTAACCTTAGGACCGCCCAACGTGAAATCCACGAAGGAAGGAGTCGCATAGGTCGTGATCAGGAGGTAAATCCCGTCGTTGGCAGCGTTAGAATCTCCAAATCCGAAGCCTTCAATTTCCTGAAGCAACGTCGCTGACGCGATGTCGTATGAATCAGGAACATCAACTTCGTTCGGATCACTGATGTTGAGATAATAGTTATAACCAGTATTATCCCATTCAGTGGCGGGACTGACGCTTCCGTCAATCACCGGAACAGCTGCGTACGCACGTGCGCTGGAGAGAATAACCAATCCGGCGATGAGTGCGAACAAGCTCAGAGTTTTTTTCATGCTGTTTCTAGCTCCTTTCTTTTTTAAATTAGAGAAGTAATTCCCGCTAGCTGGAATCATTCTCTTATCTGCCCGTTCTCAGAATCATGGTAAACGCCGTCATGGCGATCACCTTAATATCGAGAATCGGACACATCTTTTTGATATAAAGCACGTCGTAACGTACTTTCTTCTTCACATCTTCAGTTGTTTCATCGTAGCGCTGGCGGATCTGCGCAAGCCCGGTAACCCCAGGTTTGGCATAATGGCGCTTGTCATAATGCGGAATCACTTTGCGCAATTCTTTCACGAAGTGCGGGCGCTCAGGGCGGGGACCGACAAGGCTCATCTCCCCTTTTAAGACATTGATGAATTGAGGAAGCTCGTCCAAATGCGTTTTGCGGAGAAAATTCCCGATACGAGTAATGCGCGGATCGTTCTCTTTAGCCCACACCGGGCCGCTTTTGACTTCCGCATCCTGACGCATGCTGCGGAATTTATAGATGTAAAAGGTACGGCCGCGAAGCCCCACTCGAAGCTGTTTGTAAAAAATAGGTCCGCGGGAGTCGAGCTTAATGACAAGGGCGATCAACAGGAACAGAGGCGCGCCCAAGGTCAACCCCATCAAAGACACCGAAAGATCCAAAACGCGCTTCAAAAAACGCCGCCAGGATGTCACCACCGCCGTATAGGCATGCGTTAAATGGTGCATCAGCTTTTCTTCAACAGGGGTTTCACCCTTCGAGAGCATCTGATATCGGCGAAGCATATAATCTCGCTGGATATCAGCCCTCAGAGCGTTAAACCCTTGTTTAACTTCTTCATTCCATAACGTTTTCATTTTGCTCACCTTATGACGGGGATATTTGAATAAGTGCACTTCAGCATTCAGACTCTATGCACTTTCCATGCCAACTAATTTCAAACTAACCTGTTTAAAACATTGTGTAACTTGTTTATTTTGAATGACTTACAATTAAAAAGCTTTGTCATCAAAGTCACTTATCTTAGTTTCAATTTCAGAATGTCTAAAAAAAACAACATTTGTCTAGATTTGTTTAAATAACCGGCGATTTTGACAACCTCTGCATTTTCATAAACTTACATCTTTTAAGGACATCCCGTTCGCCTCAAGGCAAAGCCTTTCGCGTGAACGAAGTGTCCTTTGTCTTTTGCAGTCTGCAGCGTTAGAGTTGAGACGCTGCCCGGGAAGGTTAATTCAAAACCGGGATTAATTCTTTGAGGAATTCCTCAAGAACAGCCTTGTTTCTTCCTGCCAGACGAATCATCAAAACCTCGGAATCATTCTTCGACAAATTATCCAAAGCGAACTGAAGCTGCTGGGCATAGTAATTAGTCGTAAACCGGTTTCCGATCTTGTAAAGGTACAAAACTTCCTGGGCATTGTCCGGCTGACGCTCCGGAACAGCCGTAAACTCCTTTACCGGAATGATCTTGGCATCCGGCCCCTGAATCGTGGTCTCACGGGCATTGACCACGTTGAAATTCGAGGAAACATAACAGACTTCCGGCGGATGCGCGACGCGGCGGTCTTTTTTGGAACTGACCAGAAAAAGATGCAAAGAGTCGCCGGCCGCATTGCGGTAATTGCGCGACAAGACATTGCGCGTTTCCAGAATTTGAAGATCGCGTTCATCCGGAACAATTTCTTCGCCTTTCCATGCGCCGATTTCGAGGGGAAAGGTTTTAAAAAACGGGCTGACTTCCCCGGCAATAGTCATTGCGGAAGGAAGCGCGAGGCGGAAGAAACTCAAGGCGCCCAGCACAAGCACAAACGGGATGAGGCCTTTGGCTGTTTTAGCCTGCATGCGACCCCTCCAGCTTTTGACGGATCACCATAAAAATGCAGAACGAGATAATAAAGACAACAATTCCGGAAACGTCGTGGATTTTGCCGCCCGCGGCTTCCTGGCCGTAGACTTCCGCGACAAGCCCCAAAAAGAAAACCCGCATCAAGTTTGAAAGGATGGCAAGCGGCAGCCCGGCAAAAACAAGCACCAGTTTTCCCCACCACGCGGTCCTTCCGCCGTAAGCGAAAACAAACCCCAGACAAAGAAAAGAAAGAAAGGAGCGCAGGCCGCTGCAAGGGTCTCCGACCAGCAGGAACGTGTTCGGAAGAACAATGTAACTGCCCTGCCGCTCGGAATGCAGGCCGACTGCGTTCAGGCAATGCACCGCCATTTCAGTCACAAGGAATTTCATTTTCAGGGTGATTTCAGAAATCATTAAAAGCGGAAGCGGGACCATTAAGGTCAGAAAGAAAACAGGAAACCACACAAGTTTGAGAAGGCGCAGACCGCCCAGCAAAAGAACGCCCGCGAAAAGCATGAACACAAAAGAAAAAGCAGAAATAAAATAAACCCTGAAAACAGCGGCAAAAATCTGAAGCACCGCGGCTGCGGCCAAAACAGGAAAGCCCCAGGCGCTGGACTCGGGTACGGCCTTAGCGATTTCCGCGCGCTTCTGCCAAATCCAGAACAGAGAAACCAGCGGGATCAAAAAACCGTGTCCGTAATATGAATCGCGGACCGACCAGCGGTCCACCATCCACTCAAAGGTAGGGGCATAGACCCAGGCCAAAAGCCCCGCGCAGGCAAGGCCCGGAAGCAGAAGCTTTTTCCAGCTGAAATGGGTTTGTTCGGATGTTGAGGTCATAGTTTGAGAATTAAACAATGCGCAAGGTTAGCAGATGAAATTTGAATTCGCAAAATCAGCGCGTTTGAGGAAAAACTCCTTCGATCGGAGAACAACAGAAAACAGCAGGAACGATCATTGTTATCATGGGTAAGCCTTGTCCCACGCGGCTTTGGGCTGCCCTTTGAGGTACTGACGAAGCCCGGCCGCGGCAGAAAAATTGAGCAGGCAGAACATGTAGGGAAGCGCCGCGGGCCGGAAAGGTTTCATCTGCGGAAAAAAGTGCACGCGCAAGGCCTCAAATGCCGCAAGACTGTAGAAAGCAGCCTGCACCAGCAGCAAGAAACAGTAAAAAGGATGGGCGCATAAAAAAAGATTACTCAGGAATGCGGTCATCAAAAAGTACGGCACCATAAGACGCAAAAATTTATGCGACAAGAGCTGCCAGGCCACCGGGCTTTTCCACGGTTTTAACAAGTCTGGAAAGGCCGCAAAAATCTGGAAATTTCCCGACAGCGTGCGGACCTTTCGTTTCAATTCCTGTGTCCCTTTGCTGGAGGCAAGGTCGTAGGCCCGCGCTTCACTCTCAAAAACCGCGCGGTACCCTTTCGCAACAATCGCCAGAGGAATGTACATGTCGTCCACAAGGATATTCAGGGGAAGCGTCGGGACAAGATCGGCCCGGGCCGCGTAAATGGCGCCGGTGGCCCCCAGCATGGAAGCAATCTCCCCTTCTTTTTTACGGAGAAATTTTTCATACTTCCAATAAGCGTCCATCCCTTGCGCCACGCCGCTGCCGCGGGCTTCCTCAAAATACAGTTCTCCGGAAACACAGCCCACATCAGGGTCTGAAAAATTTTCAACCAGCTTGCGGACCGCTTGAGGTTCAAACCGCTGGCGGGCATCGGTGAACACAAGCACTGCGCCGTGAGCTTCCGCGATCAGCCCGTTTAAAACATGCGGCTTTCCAAGATTCGCGACAAATCTAAAAAACCGGATTCTCGGGTCGTGGATGCCGGAAACAATTTCATCCGTGCTGTCCGTGCCGCCGTC
This sequence comes from uncultured bacterium, assembly GCA_964434115.1. Taxonomy (GTDB): domain Bacteria; phylum Omnitrophota; class Omnitrophia; order Omnitrophales; family Aquincolibacteriaceae; genus ZLKRG04. The sequence goes on along the minus strand of CAYSSX010000001.1, from coordinate 90,679 downwards.
CGAGCCAATCAGGATTTCTATTTTTTCCGCCGGATAATCCAACGCCAGGAGATTGTTAATCTTGTCGGCGATAAACCGCTCTTCGTTATACACGGAGACAATCACGCTCACGCGCGGTTCATAAGAGCCTTTTTTCACGGGGCGAGAGGAAACCCGCGCAAGCCACATGAGAATAAGCGGGTATCCGGCGTAGGTATAAAGGACAAGCAGTACGGACAGCCAAAAAAGAATCATTCTAAATTCCCCTGCCCGCGCCCCGGAGGCGGGCCTTCAAAAGAGCCATTTTCTCATACCCTTTGGGCCCGATCCACTGGCGCGCCTTTTCCTTGGCTTCTTCCACCCAGCGCATCGCGCCCAAATCGCCTTGAAGCCAGGATTCAAACTGCCCCGCCGTGGTGTCCTGAGTGACTGCCATCCTGCGGATATAAAACAAATCCGTACCGGTCGTGTGAAGGCCAAAATGCGAGGTAAACAAAAAACGGTAGCCGGCTTCTTCGGCCGCGGCCCGGATCCGGGGATGATAAAAACCCCGCGGGATGGAAAAGCTGCGAATTTCGCGGCCGGTCACATCCTCAAGTCTTTTCCGGGAGTCTTGCATCTCCACCTTCAGCTGAGCGCTGGAAAGGCCGGGCAAGGGCACATGGTGATAACCGTGGGATCCCAATTCAAAACCATCGCTGGCCATTTCGCGCAGCTGGGCCGCGTCCATAAAATCTTTTTCTCCGATCATCCCCGCGGAAATAAAAAAAATCCCTGTAAATCCCGCAGCCTTGAGGGCCGGCCGCGCGTGTTCGTAATGGCTGATATGGCCGTCATCAAAAGTCAGAAGCACGCCCTCTTTTGTCGCGGCAGAAGACAGATCTTCGCTCGCAAGCGCGCCGTGTTTCCGGGCGATCCCCTGCAGCTGTTCCTGAAACGAGGCCAAAGGCAAAACATAAATTTTTTCACCCGTATGCCAGCCGTACTCACCGGGCCGGGACTGGATGCCGTGATAATTAAGAACAGGGACAGCGTTCTTCATACCTGCGCCGCCGCGGCGGCCTTCCTCTCCTGAATGTAAGCTTCCTCCAAAGCCCCGAAGACATAGGGAACCGTGTAGAGGTAAATATTGGGCCTGTGGTAAATAGGCTTATCGTAAATCAAACCGTCCAGCACGGGATTTTCGGAGTTGATTTGGTTTTTCAAAATCACGGCCAGATAATTCTCCGCTAGCTTGATCAGTTCCGCGTCATGGGATATCAGATAAGCGTAAGCAAGCCCATGAAGAATCACGGGGCCTGAAGATTCGCTTTTCGCCAGGTACCTGACCAGTTTGAGGAGCATTTCCTTGACCGCCACATCCTGAGTGAGTTCATGATAACTGATAAAGGCGCCCACGTCATACCACGACATGAATAACTCTTCTTTTTCACCGGACCAGGAATCTTTCTGGGGATTGTAATTTTCCAGAAAACTTCCGTCCGGCTGCTGCCCCTTTAAGAAAATTTCAATGAGTTTATCCGCGGCATTTTTGTACCGTTCATCGCCCGTGGCCTCAAACATCAGGACATCTCCCCAGAGAGCGTTGGCGAGGCCGCGGTGCGGGGCGATGTCAGGGTGCCCCGCATAAGTAAAACGTTCTTTAAGAAAAAACTCTCCAATCTCACGGGCCACGTCCCAGGCCCGTTCATCCCCCGTGAGGTAATAATAAAGAAGGATCCCGTTCAGATTGGTATGGCTGGCCTCATCACTGCGCCCGCCCCAGTGGTCGCCGTTGTGGCGGTGCATGGATCCGGGCTGGGAGAACTCATCGTTCAGCACTTTTTTAAGGCGCGGGTCTTCGGCGATTGTGTTGTAGTGAATGGTATCGATGTCAAAAATATGGCGCGCGAGATTTTCCCCGAATTCAAAATACTTCCACTTCCCGCTGCGGACAAACTGAAGCAGACTGCCGGTGTGCGTTCCCACGCCTTCCGCGTTGTACCAGCCCCAGCGGCCCTCCGGATGCCAGCCGAACTCGCCGTAATCTTTTTCCTCGTCCTTGCTGCGCCACCAGGTCAGCGTGTCTCCGAAATTAATCATGCCGTACCATTGAAAGTATTTCGGGTGACGGTCCGCCCAATCAAATAATTCTTCAAGCATGAGTTCCTGTTTTTGATAGCGCTTATCGGCAGGAAAAAGACGGCCCAGCGCGCCCGTGGCATCCGCCCAAAACGGATTGCTGCGGATCAGAAGGCGGCGCGAAAAGCTTTCCATTTTTTCCAGCGAATCGCGCGCGTTGCCGCGGTGAAAGTAAAAAAGCATTTCGTGGGTTTTCCCCAGACCAAAGGCATTGCCCCGGGCCGCGGCCCCAGGGCCCAAGGCCTTGGCCGTTGTGGACAAATCAAGCGGCCCCTGCTCCGCGGGCCAAAGGTCAATTTCCAGTGCCTGCTTCGCGGGGTCAAACCCAAAGGCCTTGGGATAATTTTCGCGGAACCGCCGGACCGAGACGGAAAGACCGCGCACGGGCGAGGAGACTTCCGCCCATCCGGAAAAAAGCCCCTGGTTTTCCAAAGTTTCCGGGCCTTTATACAGAACCGACTGCTCCCAGCCCTTCTGGACCAGGCGGACTTTTTCATTGGCCGCAAGCTCCAGCGGAGGCGCGTCATGACGGCCAAGACGCAAAGCCAAAGGCTCGTCTTCTTTCCAGCCCTTCAGCGGCACCTGGATGCCGAAAGATTCCACGGTTTCGTTGGCCGGAAGGTCCAAACCCTCATACTCTCCGTAAAAGCGGTTTTCCGGGTACCCCGTATAAATCAGCGTGTGGGCAATCTTGACCTCGCTTTTGCCCTCGTAAAAATAGTAGCGGACAATGGCCTTGCAAAACCGGCTGCCCTCTTCGGATTTGAACCAGCCTTCGGCGCGGATCACCACGCGGTGCGGCCCCTTTTCTTCAACCTCGAGCTTATAGTCGGCCCGGGACAGATCCGTCCGGAATTGCTTGCCTCTGAAAACAAGACTGAGCGAGGCGTCTGAAACCCGCTGCTCCGTGTCTTCAAAAACACTGTCGCCGTTTTCATCCACAAAAACTTTGGAAAAAAGAAAAAAGGCATTCCGGTCAAGCACGGACCGCAAAACCCCGGTATCCACTTCCACCGACTGGGCGTCTTCCCTGACTTTCAGACGGCTTTCCGGAGCGGCCATCCGCCGGATCCCGGCACCGTAGTCCAAAAAGTAACCCGTGCCCTGCCAGGATCCGAGAGACTCTTCAAAGGAAAGAGCCAGCCAGCGCACAGAACCATCCGGCCAGCGGGACAAAACGCGCGGCTGAAAAGCAATTTCCTCGCCCTTGGGTGTGTGCAGCCTCATTTTTTCAAGGTCCTTTAATTCTCCGGCGGGAAACGGAAGCGCGCCTTCCACCGAACAAAAACGGCAGGGGTACGGAGTTTCGTTTTTGACCACAAAAGGAACCCTCACAATATCTTTCAGAGGCCCGGCCTGCCCCAAAGTCCAGGCCGCCTTGCGGGACTTGAAATCGTAATCAAAGAAATTCACCTTCCGCTTTTCGAGCGGCACATTCCGGGCTTGAGCCTGCGAAGCTTCACCGCCCGAAACGGCACCGAAAGGTTCGCGTTTGCCTTTGGGAATCAAACGAATGTCATCAAAATAAAATTCCCGGTCTTCTTTTTCATCCGTGATGGAAAAAGCAAGCGTGTCAATTTTCGAAAGGGTCACAACCCCCGCGATTTTTTCCAGAGGGATTGAAATGGAAACACCGCGGCCGCCTGAAAATTTCATCATTTCCCGGTATTGTTTTCCCCACAGGTCGGTAATCTGCATGGAAAGCCGGACCTCTTCCTTGACCGGTGTGAAGACCGTGAAAAATAGCGACTTATACCCCGTCCAGTCACTGCCGCCTTTGCGGCTCTTCAGCAAATCATCAAGAATCAGGGTGGATTGCCGGGCCTTGGAGGAAAAATAAACATGCCCGGTGCGCGCGCCCTGCGAGGGAAAACGGTCCGTGCTTTCAAACGAGGCTCCGATCGGCATCCAGGCTTTCTCACTGCCCGGCTTTTCAAAATCCGAAAAAACAAAACTTCCATCTGATATTTTCCCCACAAGCGGAATGGATTTTCCAAACACAAACCGGATCAGGTGCACGGAATTTTCACCCGCATGAACCACCGCATCCGCGGTTTTAAGAATAGCCAAGGTGGTCGCATACCCCGCGATCACCCCCGAAGCCAGGCAGATCAGCAGCAGCACCGGCATGTTCGGGATTTTGTGGCGGCGCCGCCGGCCGGGTTTGCCTCCGGAAGAAGGCGGCTCTGCGGGCGGTGGCGGAAAAAGAGAGCCCGCGAGAATCCGCAGCTTGCTGGCCGCCACAAGCAGGATATTTTTCAGCGAAGAAAACCTCATCCGTTCTTCCCCCCTTCATTCACAGGAAGCAGGCGGAGGTGGTCGAGGAAGAATTCTTTCTCTTCTTTGGAATCCCAGACAAACAGGTTGATGTGCTCAATCCTGTGAATGTCGATTTCTTTGCGGATGCGGTCAAGGTCCAGCACGAAATTCGTGCCGCGGTCCGGGTCCATCACGAGGTCTTCCTTGTAACGCTTTCCCCGGCGGTCCTTGATCTGAATAATAATCCGTTCACGCGTTTCCTGAGGGTTGTAGAGGTAGAAAGCCAGTGCCCGGTACCCCGACCAGTCGGAGAGCGCGTAGCGGCTGTTGAAATAACTTTCCATGGTGACTGCCGACAAGCGCGTGTTGTTGTGGTAGGAAATTTTGACCGAGTGACTGCCTTGGGAAAAATTTTCCTGCGCCACCTCAAGGTAAGCGGCCTCGGTTTTCCATAAACTGAAATCCCCCACGGATTCAAAATCCGCAAACACAAAGCTGCCGTCAAGCTGATGGCCGGGAACCGTGACCACGGGCGCAAACGTGCTGCGGAACCAATCCATAAACCCGGGCCGTGTTTCTTTAAGTCCCAAAGCCTTGACCGGGTCGTGGTGCGTTTCCAGCGTGGCCGCGGCCCCCATAAAAAACCCGCAGGCAAACGAAATCAGGGCCAAAGCCAAAAAACGTTCAAAATGCCTGTAGCGGCGGCGCTGATGGTTGAGCCAGGGAAATTTCTGGATCCAGCGTTGGACTAGGAGCTTCATATTTTCTCCGAATCAAACCAGAAAAGAAGCGCCGCGACGATCCAGAAATACGCCGCGATTTCCGGGTAATCCAGCCGCGGGGCGTAGCAATTGCTTACGATGTAGCCGAACAGCCCTCCAAGATAACCCAAACTGAGCGGCTTGTAGAAAGGGTCCCTCGTGGTCATATAAATCCGGATGGACTGATAAAAAAGAAGCCCGAGGATCCACAAAAAAATCACCAGCTGCGGCAGCCCCATTTCCGCGGGGATAAAAAGAAAGGTGTTGTGCGGTTCAAAAGGAAAGGCCGCGTACCAGTAATTCTGCATCTTGGGCAGGAAGCGGTCATAGCCCGCGCCCCACAAAGGGTTTTGGCGGATCACATAGCCAGCGGCCTTCCAAAGCTCAAAGCGGTCGCTGGTGCTGCGGTCCAGGTGCACGGCGGCCTGCCCTTGGGCCACCGCGTAATTGGGGGTTTTTTCCAGAGTCTGGGCAAGACGCCAGCGCACGCCTTCGGGAAGGACTTCCGGATGAACGACCGCGAGAAGGATCGCGCCCACCATCAGAAAGAATAAAATTTTACTCCGGCAAAAGGTCACCACCATACCGCCCACCGCGATCGCCAGGTATCCGCCGCGGGAAAAAGACACCATCACGCCGCGCACGCAGATCAGAAAAGAAGCCAGATAAACCCAGCCCCGGGGAGAGCGCATTTGAAAAAGAAAAAAGGAGAGCGGAATAAAAAGGTAGTAGCAGAAAAAAGACGCAAGCAGGTTGGCGTGGTCAAAAATGCCTCCGGCCCGTTCATCGGTATCCAGGTATTCATAAGCGGCCATCAGCCCGGCAAGGGTGGTTGAAAAAATAAGGAGATTGACGAGAAGCTCGCGCTGCTCCGGCTTGCGGGCCGTATTCAAAACCAGGAAGTAAAGGAAAAACCCGATGCCCCAGCTGTAGAAAAACTGCGAGAAGGCCTGGGCCAGGTAGCTGAAGCCGTAAGGGACGCCTTGAATAATCGAGACAACGCCCCAGCCGAGAAAGATCAGAATGGGAAGATTGAGCGGGGCTTTACGGAAACCCCTCGTGCCTTCGCCAAAGCGTCCGGCAAGCCAGAGCACGGCGGAAAAGAGCACCAGAAAATTCGTCAGGTTCACGCCCGGGATCTTGCCGTCAAAATCCCCCGGCATTTGTTTGGCAAAAGGGATATAGGCCACAAGCAGGTACAGCACGCCTTCGGCTTTCCAGAAACCCGCGGCCAGCACCGCGAGACTCACAAGAAGCCCGGCAAAATAACGCACCGCGGGTGGAAGATGAAGATGCTTGAGAATAAAAAAAGCAATGACCACGCCCATGCCGGCCAGTGCAAAAAGAAACACCTGATCCTTCCCGGGTTTCATGAGCCGGGTCTTGAGTGTCTCCAGCGTGATCATGGGTGCCCCCTGCCCCCGGCCCCTAAAGACGACAGGTAAAAATCCTCATACTTCCGGACCATGACTTCCATGGAAAATTCTTTTTCAATTTTCCGGCGCCCGGCGGCAGCCATTCGCGCACACAGGGATTTGTCCCCGGCCAGCAAAGCGATTTTTTCGGCAATCGGCTGGGCGTCCTTCGGCGGAATCAAAAAGCCCGTAACACCGTCCTCCACCGCCTCGGGATTCCCACCCACGGCCGTGGCCACCACGGCTTTCGCGGAAGCCATGGCCTCCAGCAAGGTGTTGGAAAAGCCTTCCGAGAGGCTGGGCTGGCAGACGAGGTCAAAGGCGTTAAGAAGCTCGGGAATATCCTGGCGCACGCCGGAAAAAATAATTTTTTCGCGAACCCCGAGCGAGGCCGCGAGCTTCTCGTAATCCGGCCTCAAGGGACCTTCTCCGGCAAACAAAAATTTCACCTGGGGATATTTTCGCGCTAAAAGAGCGGCCGCTTCGATCAAGGGCCTGTACCCTTTGACTTCATAGCGCATATTGGAAACCGTTCCGACCAGAAAATCCAGATCCCGCAGCCCAAGCTCCGAACGAATGCGGGCACGGGCCTTATCATCGGTTTTAAAAACTCCGGTGTCGACCCCGTTGTAAATGACCCGGATCCGGCCCTGTTCAACCTGTTCTTTTTCTTTCACCGCTTTTTCCACGGCAAGAGAATTCACCAGGACCGCGTCCGCGCGGCGGGCAAAAAAGCGGCTGAGCGCAAGCTGACGTTCGGAACGCCAAAACCCCTCGTCCCTCCGGGTGGTGAAAACCTTCACCCCGCCCGCAAGACGGGCCGCGGGCCAAGCCAGCATTTCAGCCTGCAGAAAATGAAGCTGGGCCAGGTCAAAGCGTTCCCGCTTCATCAGTTTTAAAAGCGCGCCAAAGGCAGAAAGCCCGCTCAAGTCATAGGCCTTGTCAACTTTGAAAAGAAGGGGTTTGACTTTGCACCGGGAAACAAACCAATCGGCTTCGGGACCCAGCTGAAAAGTCACGAGTGAAGGCAGAAAGCGGCTGCGGTCCAAACGCGAGATGATTTCCAGGAGGTTTTTCTGGGTTCCCGCGGGAACCAGCTTATCGATGACAAAAAGAATTTTGACCGGCCGAAAACCGGCCGTGCTACGGGTCTCAGAGCTCACTGTTTTTTCCATGAAATAGAATAGGCCTTACAACTGATCTTTACCCTTGGGGGTCGTGGGGGGCAATCAGGGGCGGCCTCGGACTGCGTGCAGAATGCTGTGAAGCGTATCATAAGCACCCGCAATTTTTAAGTCATAATCTTCCAGGGTGTCAAAACCCGAAATTTCCGTTCTCTTCAGCAAAAACGGGTTTTCCAAAGGGCTGGCCCGGTTGGCGCCGGGGATATTGGAACAGGCCGCTCTAAACCCTGAACCCTCAAGGATTTCCAGACAATCTTTATCATGCTCTCCGTAGGGGTAGCAGAACAGGTCAAAGGGCTTTCCAGTCAAACTCTCAAGCGCGGCCTTGGAGTTGAGGATCTCGGCCCGTTTTTCTTCCTTCGTGATTCTCGGAAGGTGCGGGTGAGACACGGTGTGCGCGCCAAACTCAAAGCCCGCTTTCATCATTTCAAGGATCTGATCGCGGTTCAGGTACCCCGGCGTCCCCATCCGCGACGAAACGCAGAAAATCGCGGCCGTGAAGCCGTACTTCTTCATAATCGGAAAAGCCTGTTCATAATTGTCTAAAAAGCCATCATCAAACGTCAGGATCAGAGCCCCGGGGTTCACAGAACCTTCCAGCAAATCTTTGAGCGGTGCGGAGCGCAGTCCCAAAGCCGCCAAATGTTTCATCTGGGCTTCGAAATCTTCAGGCGTCACGCTCAGGTAATCTCTCTGGGGACGCACCCGGTGATAGCAAAGGATCCTGACCTTGGAGGGGTCCGGCCTTCCCGAAATCATTCTCACGGCTTTCGCGGCCGTCCGCGTCAGCGCACGCAGACTCATACTGAAAACCTTTCCAGGTATTCCTGAACATTCTGTTCCAAAGTAAATTCGCGGCGGACCAAGGCATTGCCCGCCTCCACGTGTGTCCGCCTGAGCTCCGGGTCCCGGGCGTAGCGTTCCAGGGCATCCGCGAGCGACACCGGGTCTTTGGCCGTCACAATGAGTCCGGTCTTTTCATGCTGGATCAATTCCTCCACCGAACCAAAACGCGTGGTGATGACCGCGGTCCGCGCGGCCAGGGATTCAATCAAAACATTGGGAATGCCCCAGTGCCATTCCGACTGCGCCATCAAGACCGAAACATCCGCTTTTTTATAATGCGGAATCACTTCATTCTGTTTGAGCGGCCCGGTCATGGTCACCTCGGCTTCAAGGCCGAGCCGAGAACGCTGTTCTTTCAGATTCTTTTCTTCCGGTCCCCCGCCCACAATCGTGCAGTGAAACTTAAGGCCCCGCTTTTTCAAAAGCGCCAAAGACTCCAGCAGGTAATTGAACCCTTTGTAATACTGAAGCGTTCCCACGGAGAGGATTTCATAGGTTTCATTCTTCTTCTCAATGACCGCTTCAAATTGTTTGAGGTCCAGGCCGTGATGAATAATGCGGATCTGTTCCTGAGGGTAAGACGGCGCGGTTTTATGAAGGTGTTCCTTATTGGAAGTCGTGCACGTGCTGATAAACGTGGCGCGGCTCATTTTCTCAGCGAGGAACGTGGTGTCGAGATAAATGTCGTGCGCGTGCCCCATGAAACTGTAAGAGATGCCTGTCAATTCGTTGACAATAAAGGCCACGGTCGCGGGGTACGTGGCCCAGTAAGCGTGCATATGCCCCACTTCGTTTTTCAATGCCCAATCCGCGAACAGGACGCTTTTTGGGAAAAAAACAAGGCTGCGGATCAGAAACTGCGGGCTTTTCAAATTGCCCTTAATGACCTTGAAGAAGGCCGGGAAATATTTCCCCGGTTTTGTGACCTTCCATTTCAAGTTGACCCAGAGGAGCTTGAAAGAAAAAAGAAACGGCAGGTAAAGCGTCCGGCTGAGAAGCTCCCGGGCCTGATCATGAATAATCGGGTCCTTGGCGCCGCGCAGGGAAAAAATGACGGAATCCCTTTTCTGGGAAAGCGCGTAAAGCTCACGCAGGAGAAAGGCCTCGTCATAACTCGGAAATTTGGAAACGATAAAGGCAATTTTTTTCACGCCCTCAAAACCTCGTCATAAAGACTTTGATACTGGTTGACCATGGACTGCACGGAAAACTGCCCGCGCACCGTTTGTTTTGCTTCGTGGACCGACTTCGCTGTTTTTTCAGAGTCCGCCAGGGTTTCGGAAACGGCCCGGGCCAGCGCGTCCACATCCCCCGCCGGCACCAGACGCCCCGAAACACCGTCCTGAATGCAGGCGTGAATACCGCCGACATCGGTTGAAACCACGGGTGTTCCCGCGGCCATGGCCTCAAGAATCGTGATGGGCAGGCCTTCCCGGTCAGAGGTCAGCAGAAAAAGATCCATGGCCGGGTAGAGATCCGGTAAATCCTGCCGCACCCCCGCAAAGAGCACTACGTCTTGCAGCGCCAGTTCCGCCGTTTTTTTTTCAACGCTTTCTTTAAGAGGCCCGTCGCCGATCAAAAGCGCTTTGACGGCAAGCCCCTGATCCCTGAGCTTCTGGATCACCGCGAGAAAAACATCATGCCTTTTTTCCGGCACAAAACGGCCGGCGGTCGCAATCACGCGGTCCCACGCCGCAAAACCGAATTCCGAGCGGATGCGCGGACGTGAATCGCGGCCTTCAAAGCGTCCGGTTTCAATCCCGTTAAACAAGACCCGGTCTTTGCCCGCCCCCGCAGGAACACGGGCGCGGTAAAACTTCCGGGCCTCATCGGACACAAACACGACCCGCGCGTTTTTTAAGGTCAGCACCGCATCAAGCCCGTGGTGCAGAGGGCTTCGCCAGGCGTCCATGCCGTGTTCGGTTGAAATGACGGGGAGCCCTGCGATCAAAGCGGCCAAACGGCCCCAGAGATGCCCGTTGAAAAGATGCGTGTGCACTAGCCCCACCCCCTCTTCCCGGAAAAGACGGGCCAGGCGGAAAGGAAGGCCAAGGTCAAAGCCGCGTTTTTTTTCAAGCGCCAAAACCTTCACTCCCGCTTCTTCGGCCGGAGCCGCAAAACGGCCTTTGTCATCCAGGCAAACCACCATCGGCTCATAACGGCTGCGGTCAAAATTACGGACAAGGCCGAGCACCACCTGCTCCGCTCCGCCAAGACCCAGCGACCAGATCACATGAGCCACCTTCACGGCTGCCATGCGTCAGGGTTCTCCCCAGCACGCATCAAGCGTGTTGCGCTTTTTCTTGGGTTTATCCGCAGACACCGGCCCTTCCACAACCCGCGGGGTCCTTGGGCCGAACAGCCCGATGTCCTGATCCCCCAGTTCGCGGCGGTCAATGTAGCGAAGCCGGTAAACAAGCGCGGCGAGAATCCAGAAATAGCTGGACACTTCCTGGGCATCCAGGCGCGAACCGAACATGTTGCTCAAGAGAAGTCCGAACAAGCCGCCGATAAAACCCAGTGCCAGTGATTTCGCAAAAGCGTCCTGCGTCCCCACGTAGAGCATGTAACTTTCAAAGAGGACAAGCAGAATGATCATGATAAAGGCCACGAGCGCGGGAATCCCCATCTCGGCAGCGATAATAATGTAGGTGTTGTGGGCATCCATGGTGCCGCCGTCCCAGTAATAGGCAATTTGACTTTCGAAAAGCCGGTAACCGATTCCGAAAACCGGGTTTTCCTTGATCATCTTCATCGAGGCTTTCCAGACATCCACGCGGCGTTTCGAGCTGGTTTCAAGATTGGCCTCGGCGTCGTCCAGCGTTTTATCAATGTAACTGGTGTCCGCTCCGTTTGAAACAAAGGTCTGCCCCATGCGGTAGCGGACCCCGGCGGGCAAAAGCGCGGGGTTCATATAAATAATGAAAGACAACCCCAGGAGAAGTGCGAAGAAGAATTTACTTCGGAAAAAGGTGGTGGCGTAAACCCCCAGTGCAAAGGCCAGGTAGCCTCCGCGTGAAAAGCAAACCATGATACCGCGAAAACAAAGCGCAAATGGAATCAGCAGCATCCAGTATTTGGCCTTGCCCAGATTGTTGTAGAAAAAAGCCAGATACAAAAACATGTAGTAGCAGAAAAAAGCGGCCAACATGTTGGGCTGGTCGGCAATGCCGCCGATGCGCGACTTTTCAAGGCTTCCCATTTCCCCCTGATCAATGTAATCGTAAATGGCCATGCAGGCGACCACCGTGGTCACAATCATAATAATCAAGGCCACGTTGCGGACCATCAAACGGTCCTTCACGGTGTTCAGCACAAGGAAATACAGGAAGATCGGGGTGATCCAGCGTTTGTATTCAATGAGGGCGTGGTGGATCTGCCCGCCGTCCGCGTAGGTCCCGCGGAAGACTGACACAATCCCCATCAGGGTAAAAATATAAATCGGGATATTAAGACTCGTGGGCAGCCACTTTCGTTCGCCCGGTTCGTGCTTGCTCGTCATCCACACATAGATAATGAAAATCAAAAGAATGTTGGTGAAGTTGAAGGCCGTGGCCAGCCCTCCGAAATCCCCGGCCAGTTTTTTGCTGAACGGCAGATAAGCCACTAGCGCGTAAGTGACGATTTCAGGCTTTTTCATGCCCTGCACAAGGAGCGTAATGCCCGACACCACGGTCAAAGCCGCGATCACCACCTTGGGAATATTAACGTCCTTGATGACAATAAACGCCAGAAAGGCCACGGCCAGCGACATCCAGATATAGTCCTTGGCGCTTTTGGACGCTTCCGCGGGTTCTACCGGTTTTTCATTTTCATCCATCACAGCAAATCCCCTTCTTTAATTCCGGGACAAAAGTTGTTCGTAAACACCCGCGATAATCGCCGCGTTTTTTTCCATGGTAAAAACTTCACGCACCCGGGCTTCACCGGCCGCGGAAATCCGGGCAGCAAACTCAGGATCGCGGACGATTTTCAGAAGGGCCCCGGCCAGGGCTTCCGCGCTTCCAGGCTCGATCAAAAGACCCGACACCCCGTCCTCCACAATATCCACCACGCCGCCGGCACGCGTTGCAATCACGGGCCGTCCCGCGGCCATGGCCTCAAGGATCACCAGGCCAAAAGGCTCCGGCTTCACTGAGGCATGCACCACAATGTCAGAAGCCGCGTAGGCCGAAGCCACGTCCTCCAGCCACGGCAGAAAAACCACACGCTCATGAACCCCAAGTTCGCGGGCCAGTTCCTGAAGGCGTTTCCATTCTTTTTCGCCCGGGGATGTGTCCTTGCCTAAAATCAATCCGCGCAAGCCCGGGGCCTCACGTGACGCGAGCGAAAGGGCCTTCAGAAAAACATCCTGCCCCTTCCAGGAAATCACCCGGCCGATAAGGCTGACCAGAATCTCATTTTCGGCTATTTTCCACTTTTCCCGTACCCCCCGGCGTTTGGCCGGCAGAGCCTGGTATTCAGGGCCGATCACAATGCCATTCGGAGCAGGCACCACGCCGCGGCCCAGCTGTTTCGAAAAATAATCCGCGCCGGTATGCGAGATACAGACAAAGGTGTCCACGTGCTTCACCGCGAGGCGTTCAAGGCGGGTCATTTCCCGCCAGCCGTGCAAATGGCAGACCACCCGGCACCCCGCCCGTTTGGCCGCATAGAGAAGCGGAAGGTGAGTCAGGATTTCATTATTCAAATGCACCAGGCCGATTTCATTTTCCCTTAGCCAGCGCGTAATCCCAGGCACCTGGGTCAGCATCTGAAACCCGCCCGCAATCAAAAGCCCGGGCAACCCCCAGCGCTCCGTCTTTTCCCCGCCCGCTGGAAACTTCCATTCCGGTTTGTATTCAAAAGGCCAGCCGCTGTCTTTCAGGCGTTTCAAAAAGGGCCCCATCCCGTAAGACAACACCCGCGCCGAAATCCCTTTTTCCTTGAGCACGGGCAGCAGGTCTGCAAGGTATTTGGCCGTGCCGCCATACCCGCTCCCCGACTCCGCGATCAAAACCTGCGTGAAATTATTGGGCATTCAAAACTTCCCGGTAAACTTTCAGGGTCTCGCGCGCGTTCTGCTCCCAGGTAAAACGCCGCACCCGTTCAAACCCGCGTTTCCGGAGATCGGCCCGGAGTTCTTCATCGGTCAGTAAACGCCGAAGAGCGCCCGCGATGTCCGCGGTGCGGTTTCCATCAAACGACAAAGCCGCGGCGCCCGTGACTTCCGGAATAGAGGCCGCGTTTGAAGCCGCGACAGGAACCCCGCAGGCCATGGCCTCAAGCGGAGGAAACCCGAACCCCTCAAGCAGGGACGGGTAAATAAAAACCGAGGCACCGTTGTAAAGCGCGATCAAATCCTGCTCCGAAACATAGGTGAGCAGGTGGACACGGTCTTTCAAACCCAGCTCTTTTATCTTTTCAAGATGCCCGGCGCGGACCTTTTCACTGCGCACCCCGGTAATCACCAATTCTTCCGGGCAATCCAGCGCGCTGTAGGCCTCAATAAGACGCGCCACATTCTTCCAGGGACTCTCGCCGCCCGCGTTAAAAATGTAACGGCCCCGGATGCCCAAACGGGCCTTGACCTCTTCCACCATTTTCTCATCCGCCAAAAGCCGGAACGCGGGGCTGATGCCGTTAGGAATCACGCGGATTTTGCTTTCACGCACGCCAAGTCTTTTTTCAATGTTGGTTTTGGAAAATTCGGAGACCGTCAGCACGCGGTCCGCGCGCCTGACCGCAAAGGGCTGAAAAAAATTGTAATAAAACATGTCGATGCGGGTTTTGTCCTCGCGCTCCTGAATGGTCGTGTCGTGGACCGTGACCACCTTCGGCCCCTTAAAACCCAGGGGAAGCGTGTTCGCGGGAGAATGAAGGAGTGAAATCCGGTCGCGTTCCAGCGCGCGCGGAAAGGCCCATTGCTCCCAGAAGTAAAACCGGTCGCCGGTGCCGATTTGAACCGGGCGTTCCGTGACTTTCGCGGAGTCCGGCTTGCGGTTCAAGGTTTTCTGGCGTGAATCATAATAAAGAAAGAATTCCGCGGAAGGCTCAAGACGGAGCATTTCATTCAAAAGGTTCTGAAGATAAACCCCAATCCCTTTCATGGCCGGCGAGTAAAGCGGCCGGGCATCCAGACCGATGCGGAGCGGCTTCATGCGCGCACTCCGCTTTGAGGCTTTGCTTGATACACCGGAATTTCAGGCCTCCCGTGATCCGTGACACGGTTAAGCCGCCAGTCTTCAAAACAGTAATAAATGGCGCCCAGATAAAAATAGCGGCGCAGCCAATGCCAGGCGGCTTTTACGCGGTCTCCGCGGAGCCTGGCGGCGAGCGCCTCAAAGTGCAGCTCAATCACGTACCGGACCATCCACAGCGGAACCCGGCAAAGCGTGCGTTTTTTCGGGCCTTCTTCCTGAACCCCGTAAGCGATCGCCCGCCCCTGTCTCCAAAACCGCTTTTTAAGGGTCTTTCTCATGTCCGGAGAAAACTCGATTTTGTTGCCCACCCGGACCGCGGGCTGATACACCAGCTTGAAGCCGGCTTTAAAGGCCCTGATAAAAAGATCCACGTCTTCAGAGTTCCCAAGGCGCTCGGTGTCATAGCCTCCGATTTTTTCAAAGACTTTCCGGCGGTACGCGCAGTTGGGCCCGATGAAAGATTCCAAATGCGTGGTCAGCACATGCGCCTTGTCCCCGTGATCGACCGTGCCCACTTGCCGCGCGAGATCGTCACCGAACCAATCCGGCCGTTCCCCTTTCCACACCGCGTAAACCGGTCCTCCGACGCCATCCGCGTCAAACTCCTGAAACGTCCGCCAGATTCCCAGCAGCCAATCCGGCCCCATAAAACAATCATCATCCGTGAAAGCAATATAAGGAGAGGGTGTGCTTCGAAGCGCCGTATTCAGGGCAAACGATTTCCCCTGTTTTTTTTCAAACACATAGTGAAGCGGTACCGGGTAGGCCGGCTGAAAGCTTTCAACAGCCAAACGTGTATCATCCGAGGAATTGTTGTCCGCCACAATCACTTGAAACGTGAAAGTGCCCTTGGTGTCCTGGAGGGAAACCTGCCGCAGGGTTTCGCGGAGATCGTTCACCCGGTTCCACGTCGCAATAATCAGCGTTACATCAGGGGCAGGTTTCATGGGTTCCGCAGTCTCACTTAAATTCATTCTGAAAATAACCGCTGATCTGCCCGGCCTGAATCCAGAAGGACAGCTCTCGGTTTAGTGCTTCGGATACGCGGCCCCGGAAGCGCCATACGAGACTCGAAAACGCGTGCCCCGCGCATTCCTTCAACAGCCAGAACGGAGGAAATCGAAAGGGCTTTACAGAGCTGCGGGTCACGGAAAGACCCTTTTGGTACTTCCAGTGCCGGATGTACGCCGGCGTCAGCATTTCAGGACGGACTTTATGCCCAACCTTCGCCCCGGGAATATAAACAAATTTCTTGCCGGCCCGGAAACCTCTTTCAAGAATTTCCGTGTCTTCACCGAGTCCGTGTTTTTTTCCGGAAACCCCGAGATCGGTCCGGAAAACACCCACGTCAGAAAAAAAGCTCTTCCGGAACGCCATATTGGCCCCAAACATAAACCCGTGCTCAAGGCTTTCAGCAATCAGCGGGCGGGGTCCTAAATCAAGTTCCCCCAGAAGCCCGCTCAAAGACTTGCGAACCCCGGGGTTCTGATACCAGGCCGGGGGCTGAGCAAACCATAAAGCCTGCAAAGGCCCGCTCACAACATCCGCTTCAAACAGCATAAAACCGTCGCGGATGGAAGAAAGCCACTGTTTTTCGGGAATAATGTCATCGTCCGTAAAAACCAGAAATTCGCCGCGGGCTTCTTCAATGCCCGAGTTACGCGCATGAGACAATCCCTGCTTGGGTTCAAACACATACTTGACGGGAAACGAAGCCCCCTCGGCCGCGGCCTTCACCACTTCCGGTGTTGCGTCGCTGCTGTTGTTGTTCACCACAATCACTTCAAAACCGGGTGACGGCGCGGTTAACTTTGCAAGCGCATCCAAAGTTTCTTTGAGGCTTTCCGCCCGGTTGTAGGTGCAGATAATGACACTGATCATTCAGGAACTCCTTTTCCAAAGGGGCATCACCAGAGCCGCAAGACAGGCCCCGTAAGGTTTCATGACAGAAACGGTTTTTTTGAACGGACTCGCTTCCCCCTGGGCAAAGTAAAGGCCCACCGCGGGGTCCGCGGCCAGCACTGCGCAAAGGTGTGACAAACTCGCCCCGTAATGCCCGCCGCGCATCAGGTGAATCCCCAGAAGGTAGCGGAAGGACTGGCCGCGGCGCCGGACTTCAGCGAGGTTGGGGATCTTGTCCGCATACAGTTCAGCGGTCTTGGCATAAAACCGCCAATAGCCTTCGTAGGTTTTTGCAAGGTTCTGAGTGGTTTTCTGCGAATGGTCCCGGTGCTCGGCAAGAATTTCATCCAGACAAGCCAAACCGTAATGCTCGGCAATGCGCAGCCACAAATCCCAGTCTTCAGCCACCGGAAGTTCACGGTCAAAAAGACCCGCCTTTTCAAAGCATTCACGGCGCACCAGGGTCGTGGTGGTCGGAACATTATTTTTGCCGGTCAGCAAGTCCTGGAAATTCCTTGGGAAATCCACGGGACAGATTTCCACTTTCTCTTTGTCTCCGCCCAGTTCATACCGCGCCAGCTTGGTGGAAAGAAGTCCGGTTTCCGGGTGCGCTTCCATAAAGGCAACCTGCCGCGCGAGTTTCTCAGGCAGCCATTTGTCGTCAGAATCGAGAAACGCCACGTATTTTCCGGAGGCATTGGCGATCCCCGTGTTGCGGGCGCCGGAAATCCCCTGGTTTTCCTGCCGGACATACCTGAGGCGCGTGCCGTATTTTTTTTTGACGAGTGCCTCCGTGCCGTCCGTAGAACCGTCGTCCACAAGCACCACTTCGTAGTCGGTAAAGGTCTGGGCAAAAACACTGTCCAGCGCCTCTTCAATTAAATGACGGCGGTTGTAAGTCGGGATCACAACCGTCACAAGGGGGATTTTCATTTTTTCTCCCGGAACACGCATAAATTTTGGATCCCCGAATACGGAATCCAATGGATCAAACATTCCCTCAGAACGCCTGCGTTATAGCGGAGGGAGACTTCACTGGCAAATTTTTCAGAGTCCGGGCTGCGGAAGAAAACACGAACCCGGAGATATCGCAGAAGGGCCGCGGCAAAGTCACCCCAGACCCAAAGCGGCGCGCCGGTCAGAACCGCGGAGGTTTTCCGCTCCATCTGATGCCCGGCTGTCTGGCCGATCGCGTAAAACCACCGGCGCATATATTCTTTGGTCAGGCGCTCCTGCTCCACCCGGTGCTGAATCACGGCCGCGGGTTCATAATAAATAACGCCGCCCGCCGCGCTCACGCGCTCAAAAATGTCTTTGTCTTCGCCGCCGATCAGGGAATTCCCCTTGCGGCCCAGCTCCACGCTGAATAGTCCGGTCTTTTCAAAAATCGATTTCCGGAAAGCCATGCTCGCGCCGATAAGGTACTGCCCTTTTTGAAAATCCTTTTTCCGCTTCGGTCCGTAATCCTGGCCGATCAACGGCCCTCCGATTTCTTCCGTATACCAATCCGGGGGCTTGCAGTCCCAGCGGCGGAGAATTTTTCCGCCCGCCATCGCGGCATCCGTTTCCCGGAATAAAGCATCCATAGCCGCCAGCCAGCCCGGTTCCACAATCACATCGTCATCGAGAAAACCGATCACGTCCCCCCGCGCGGCCTCAATCCCCGCGTTGCGGGCGTGCGACAAACCCTGCTTGCTTTCAAAAATATAGCGGACCGGCCATTGGCTCATGCCCGCGAAAACCTCGACCGCCTGGCGCGTCCGGTCTTTGGAATTGTTGTCCACCACAAGAATCTCGCCGCGGAAGTCCTGCGGCACAACCTGGGTGTTAATAGACTGCAGGGTCTCGGCAAGGCTTTCCGCGCGGTTGTAAGTGCAAAGAATAAGACTGAACATCAGGACTTCACTCCCGTTAAAGCAGGCTCTTGCTTGCGCAATAATTCGGAGACCGGCACGCTGTAATGGGCAAACGTATTCTCAATCATCAGCTGCAGTGAGAAGCGGTCGCGGATAAGCCCCGCGCCCCAAGCCCCCATTTCCAGCCTCTCGTCCTCAGGGGCGGAAACCATGTGAAGCAAAGCCTTGGACAGGCCGTCCACATCACCGGCCTTGACCATAAAACCGTTTTTGCCTTCGTAGATCATCTCGCATACGGCCCCGACATCAGTTCCAATCACAGGCTTTCCGGTGGCCATGGATTCCAGAAGCACAAAAGGAAAACCTTCATTATAGGAAGGAAGCACGGTGAAATCGCAAAGCGTCAGAAGCGAAGGAATGTCGTTACGGAAGCCGATGAAGCGGACCCTGTCCGAAATCCCAAGATCCCGGGCCTGCTGTTTGAGCGCGTCCTCAAGCGGACCTTCGCCGGCAAGCAGGAACACGTGGTTTCTCAGGGCTTCACGGTTTTGGGCAATGGCTTTGAAAAGAACGTCATGCCCTTTCACCGGGTGAAAGCGGGCAGGCACCAGCACGGCCTTTTCAGAGCTTTGAAGGCCAAGCGCCTGCTTGTTCAAGGAAGGCACGCGGCCGTAGCCGTAGGCATCGGGATCCACCCCGTTATAAACCGGAGAAACACGGCTGGACTGAAAACCAAAGCGCGAGAGCAGTTCTTTTTTCATGGTGTTGGAAAGCGCAATCACCGGATTGCGCGCCCGGATCACGCGGTTCATCAGAAAACGGTCAATGGCCCGGGGGTCGCGCTGAATTTCAAGAATATGAATGATCATGGGCACCGCGCGTGTTCCGGAAAGCAAGGCCCCGTTGACGACGTGAAGCAGAGTGGGAAAAGTCCCAAGGCTCAAATGCAGGACATCCAGTTTCTCCGCACGGAAAAAATTCCGGAGCTTCCAGACCGCCTTCAGGTAATAAATCCAGATGCGGAAACTTTCCTGCAAAGTCTCTTTGCCGGGTTTAGCGCCGGAAGAAGCCGCAGCGTGCCCGGTCTGAGGAGCGGTTTTAGGTTCCCGCGTTTCAACCGCGGGAAGCCCCTCGGAATTAAAAGGACAAATACGGACATTCAGAGACTCCGCGAGTTTCACAAATTTTTCACGGTCTTCCCCTTCCGGGCAATAAAGATAGACGGTGACCTCGTGCTTCCGGGTATCCAGCCGCTCCAGCAGGCTTTCCACATAGCGCCCGTTGCCGCCCAGGCCCTTGCCGTAGAGAAAGTAACCGATCCTGAGTTTTCCACGGTCAGGCAGAGGCATGCGAAGTCCCTTTCGGCAGTAACAGATCGCGGCGGAAACTCTTCAGAAAAGATAAGGCCAAATACGCGTACGGGCGAATCCAGCGCTTCCAGAACGGGTTTCTTTTGCCCCAGCGGATTTTAGTTCCCACGCAAGGATCGCGTTTAAGGGCGGCTGACAAGAAATGTCCCGCAGCGGCAAAACGCCCGGCCTCATACTCATCCAACCCGCGGTTGCAATACATCAGGGAACGTTTAATCGTAAGCATTCTGAGCAGCTTCCGCCCCACGCCGTATTTCTCAACCGGACATTTTTCAAGCGAGCGCAGAACCGCCATATTTTCGTCAAATTTCATCACCAGGTCCTGGGTCAGACTGCCCTCGTGAAAATGATAATGCACGAGGACACCGGGCATAAGCCACAGGCGGTCCGTCATGGCCAGCCGGAAATAAAAATCATAATCATTGGAGCTGCGGTAAGCCGCGTTCAGGCCTCCGGCGCGATGAAACGCTTCCCTTCGGATCACAACGGACGAAAACGAGTGGATCACACAGCCCTGGGTCAAGAGTTTGCGAAAGGTCACTTCGCCGTAAAAAGGAGTGTTTTCCTTTTGAAGGACAAGCCCGCGAGCATCCTCAATCTGCACCCGGCACGCGGCCAAAGCCATGTCCGGATGCTCGTCCAAAAAAAGCACCTGCTTTTCCAGCTTTTCGGGGAACCATTCATCGTCATCGTCCAGAAAAGCGATCAAATCCCCCTGGGCCTCGCTCGCTCCCAGGTTACGGGCGCTGACCGCGCAGGGTTTCGGGCTGTAAATGTGCCGGACAGGAGCCCCGGCTTTCATAAAACTTTCGCTTACGGAGCGGGAAACATCCTGAGGCCCGTTCTGGACCACGAGAATCTCATAATCCGAAAAAGTCTGTCCAAGCACGCTCTTTACCGCCCGCTCCACGAACTGCGGGCGGTTGTAGGTCGGAATCACAACACTGACTCTCATAAAAAACACTCACCTTCAAAAGAATCTTTACTGGAGAACCTTGCCAAGGCGTCCAAAAACGGGCTGCACATTTCCAAAAGAATACCCGAAACGGCGGATGTCTTCCTGATAACGTTCCTCAACCAGGCGCCGCGTTTTGTCATCGTAGTAACTCTGATAGGCCTTCCGCCGCGAACGGTTCCTGTGTTCAAGCCCGGCCTCTTCGAGACCGATTTTTTGACACAGTAGACGGAAATCCTCGTCCAGATTTTCAAAGCGTCCGACAAAATCCATCGGGATATCCCCAGAGGCATTTTTGAAAAATGCCGACTGCGACCGGAAGTGCGCTTCGGCCTCGGAATCAGGAATCCGGGCCACCGCCGCGGCAAATGAAGCGAAATCCATCCCTGGATAAAAAACACCGAATTTTTTCCAGATCCGGGGAACACCGTTTTCAAAAACAGCGTCATTTTGTCCGGGGTCTTGGGAGATTTTATTGGAATACGCCGAAACAAGCCGGTCCCACGGGTTGCGGACAAAGCAGAACTTAAAGTAATCCCGGTGGCGCTTCAGCTTCCAATGCGGCATCGTCGGGTAGTTGAGGTACTGAACATCCCGGCCTTCTTCGTAAATTCCCAGGGCCTTGGCAAACACTTTCTTCAAAGTCGAGCACGCCACTTTGGGAATAAAATAATAAACCGCCTTCTGTTCATGCAGAACGATGTTGCGGTATTGGTGGTGATCATAAATACCGTCCATCGTCCCCAGCCAGATTTTCTGATAGGCTTCGACAGCTTTTTCTTTAATTAACTCCATTCCTGCGTCCTCTTAAATCGGATTTTCTTCGAAACACGGTTTTAACTGCGTTTCAATCAAACAAGTTTCGCGGGCTTTTTGATAAGCCCCTTCAGTTCCTGCACCGCGGGCTGATCCAGAACAAACACGGCTGCACCGTAAGCCGCGCACCCGATCACTGTCGCCGTCAAAAGCTGAACAAAGGGAAGGTTCGCCATAAAAGACATGAACGGGAGGTGGACGGAAAATTTAAAGATCAGGATAAAACCCGCCATCACGGCCGTGCACAGGATTGAAGGCGACAGGGCTTTGTAAAATTCCCCCCAGGTAAAAGGGATTGTGCGGCGGACCATGAGAATACTGAGCGGCGCGAGAATCATATTCACAAAAAGGTCGGAAAGCACGGTCCCCATCAGCCCCCACAATTTCGTCATCACGATCACCAGCGGAATACGGATCACAAGCCCCAGAATGGCAAGGTGAAGGCCGTATTTCGGACGGCCGCAGGCCAGGTAAACCGGCCCCGCCCCGCTCAAAATCGAGGCAAAAAGCTGGATCGCGGCGGCAACCTGGGCAATCGGCACAATGATCAGCCATTTTTCCCCGTAAAGGGTCAGCACAAGTTCCTTGGCCAGCACCATCAGCGCCACACAGAACGGAACGGTAAACATGGAGATGAATTTCAGGATCTTCAGGTAAACGCGCTTGAGCTCAAACTTGTCATCCTGAAGCGTGGCATACGCGGGAAAAAGAACGCGCAGAATCAGGTAGGTAAAATGGGTGTTGATAAAACTGGCGACATTGTTGGCCAGCGCCATATACCCCACCAAAGTGGTGCCCAGCAGGCGGCCCACAGCGAGGTTGTTGAGGTTCTCGGTCAGGTACGTAAATATTCCGCCCATCATTAAAATGCTTCCGAAATTAAAAAACTCACTGGCGATCTTCCGGTCAAAAACAAACCGGAGCCGGAACTTGGAGTGATACCAGCTGAGGCCGTCCATCACCAGGGTTTTGGCCAGGTACGCGAGCACCAGGCTCCAGACGCTCGGAGAAATCAAAGCAAAGCTGATGGCGCAGACGGAGTTCACGATGCCGCCCACAAGCTGAATGATTGAAATCAGCCGGAACCGCATTTCCTTGGTGAGAAGCGCCGAAGGGATCTTTCCAAAGCCATTGCACACAAAAATAATGCCCAAGGCACGAATCACGGAAGCGGCCTCGGGGTTATGGAAAAACTCGCCCGCAAACGGCGCCAAAATAAAACAGAGAAGAAACACCGAGGCGCTGGAGATCTGAACCATAAAAAAGGCCGTGCTTTTGACCGCGTCGTTGGCGTCTTTGCGCTGAATCAGGCCGGCGTCAATGCCAAAGGTCTTGAAAAGGGAAAGCCCGTCAATGGCCACAAAGGCCAGGGCAAACAAACCGAAAGCAGACGGCGGAAGAATGCGCGCGAGCACGGCAAAGGTTCCGACCGAAATCGCCTTGGTCGTCACTTGCAGGATAATCTGCCAGGTAAATCCGGATACGGTTTTGTGTTTCAGCGAAGTCATAAATCTCCTGTTTAAGAAACTGCGGCTGCGGAACCGCGGTGGAGTCTTTTCCACTCCCGGGAATTTTCGTCGTATTGGCAAAGCACGGCCGCGGGATTACCCGCGACCACGGTGTAAGGCGGAACGTCCCTTGTGACCACGGCACCGGCCCCCACAATGGCATGTTTTCCAATCCTGACATTGCGGAGAATCATGGCGCCGTGCCCGATAAAGCACTCGTCTTCAATCACCACCCACCCGCCTTCCGTGATCGGCTGGGCATTGACCGGTTTACCAACATCGTCGTAAGAATGGCTGAGGTCTGTCACCATCGCATACCGCCCGATCAGAACGTTTTTTCCGATTTTAATGGAATTCGAACAGTAGAAGCTCGAGTAGCTGCGGATGTGGGTTCCGTCCCCGATTTCAAAAACCGGAGAAAAGCGCTGGTTGGACAACGGGTAATAATCTTCAGCCTCGACCGTCACGTTCGCTTCAATACAAACCCCGCTGCCAATGCTCATGTACTGGGGGTTTTTAAAAAGGCCGAGAGGTTCATGAATCCAGGAACGGCCAAAGCGTTTAAAACGGCGGCGCATTTCCGGGGCGCGCGTCTCCACGCGGACACCCCAGCGGTCCAGCAGGCTTAAAAACGGTTTCTTAAAAAAACCAGGGACGCTCACAGGACTGTCTCCTGACAAAAGGGCGAGTCGAGTGCGGCAAGAGCTTCGGTCGGATGCATAAAAACAAACGGGTACTTTTCGGCAAAGGCGAAAAGGATTTCACGGTTTTCCGCCATACACTCAGCCTTCACCGGATCACCGGCCTCATCGGAGCGGACCAGAAGCGTCACATACCCGGGCTCATCGTGGCTCAGGGCTTGTTCAAGAACCTCGCGGAAATGTACCGGCGGCAGGCCCCACTTCAAGGTCACACAAAAAGGTTTGAGCATTTGCGGGGTGGCGAACTTCCTGTAAAGACGTTCCAGACGTCCAAACTGGTAGGAAACAAAGCCGGTGCTCAAAGGCATCACTCTCAGCCCCCCCTCGGCGTCAAAGAGCCCAGGCTTCAAAAAATCCCCGCGCGAAGGCCGGTAAACAGCGTGAGGGACATGGGTGTAGTCGGGGTAATGCCCTGTGACCTTTTCCCCGGGAATCATGCCCGTTGTCTCAGGCTGCCCCGGCTCAAGGGTCAGGTCGCAAACCGCCCCGAGTTTTTCCGCGAGCTCAAAGGTTTTTTGATTCATCCAGCGGTCGCCGAAACGGAAGATTTCGCAATTCCTGCCAAAGGCCTTGCGGAAAGACTCAAAGGACAAGCGCAGGCAATGATCGACCCAGGCTTGATCCGCGTGGTCCGTAAACCAGCTCCGGGTCTTCGGGTTCCAGCGCCAGGCGTGCGTATGGAGCCCCGCATCATCTCCCTGCCAGAGGATTTCTTCCGTGACCTGCGGATAATTTTCAACAATCCATTCCGCGGAACCGTAAGCTTCTTCAATTTGCGGATCCATGCGGTAAAACCAGGCGTAATGAACTTCACGGCCGGTACGCTCCGTGAGCTCGGCACGAAGGGCGGAAAAAAACTCATGGGTCTTCTCATACCCTTCCCAAGGGGCTCGATGACCCGGATCCACAAGGCGGAGATCAGGCTCTACATCAATCAATGTCAACACCGGTATGATTTTATTCATCGAGTGATCAAAGCTCCTTTGGGTGCCCTTGGATTTTTACTAAAAAATCTCACTCTTTCCGCATAAAAACTTGAATCGTATCGCCTCTTCCCAAAGCATTGAGGCGCCAGGCCCGTCTTTTAAACGCGTCAACTTCCCCGGCCGTGAAAATAGATTTTTCCGGATGCACCCAATAAGACTCCGGAGCTGCCAGCGGAATATTTTTCAGATACTGCTCGCTTCCGTAAAACTGAAAGTCTGTGGAATCTGAACTGATTTCCGTCAAAGAAAAACCGGCTTCCGATGAAAGAAACCTGATGCTTTCATGGGAATGCAGGTAATAGTGCCGCGGCGCATCCAGACTCACCCAATGGACGCCATAATGTTCCCACGCGTAACTGCTTGCCGTTGGAATACGCACCAGGCAGACCCCGTTTTTCTTAAGAAGGGCGCAGGCCTGTTTGAGAATAGCAAGCTGGTTCTGCATGTGCTCAAAGGAATGGTGAAACATGATCAGGTCAAACTGACCTTCCATTTGACCCAGCTCTTTTTTGTGAACCACCACTCCGTTCGGATACCGGCACGTCTCCGGAATAAAGGGGTCCACTCCGGCCAGATTTTGATAACCCAACTGGTTAAGACTCAGCAGCCTCACCCCGTTTCCGCAGCCCACATCAAGAATCGCGGCGTCAAAGGGAAGCTTCAGTTTTAAAATCCATTCTTCGGGAATCTCATCAAAGGGTTTCCACCGAAGCAGCAGCTTTCCCAAAAGCCCTTTTCCCCGGATACGGGATTCGTTTCTCTTTCTTCGCAAAAAATCCTGGATGCCGCTTTTTAAAGCCCGCACCGCGGGCAAACGCTGCGAATAAGAATAGTAATCCTTCGGGTAATAAGCGGCCATGTCCGAGGGGTACTCGGAAATTTGCAGGCACCCGCAGAAAAGACATTGAAAATAGGTGAACTTTTCCCGGGTCCCGAACATCATTTCCTGGACCGTATAAGTCTTATGTTCGTCCGCCGTCCCGCAAATCCGGCAAATCATGCCCGCTCCTTAAGCTTTTCCTTATTCCCTTCGGACAAACGATTCAATTTTCCCGGCGCCGGGAAAATCCCGGCCCAAGGTCTATTTCAAAAGAATACAGACCGTCATGCACATCGCGGTCAAGGCTCCGCGCAAAAAAACCACTTCCGCGTGCGCCCGCCGCTCCGCTTCCGCGGGCTTGAAAATAGTCCAAAAACACCAGGCCAGAAAAACCACGCTCATTTCAAAGAAAAAAGCTTCCAGGAGGGAACGCTCGGTAAGCGCTGAAAAAAAACTGCCGAAATCCGAGGCCCGTTCAAGAGGGTGCGTGCTCAGGTCAATCGAGAAATCCGTCAGCGGACCGTAAACGCGGCGTGACAGAAAGGGCCAGAACAGTTCAAGGCCTTTCGGCGCCTTGCCAAGAAGGTCAAGGACAAGGTGTGAGGCATAGGACAAAAAAGAAGCAAAGAACATTCCCCGGAAAGGCCGCTTGCCCCAAACTTTCCAGGCGTAAGCACCGGCCAAAGCGCATAGAACCGCGGCCGCAAAACTGTGGCTGAAACCGCGGTGAAAAGCCGCAGCGCTTCCGGTTAAGACACCGGGAAGGAAATCTAAATCAGGAAGGTTCGCAAGAAAAACAAAATAAACCGTCAGCAGCAAGGCTGTCTTTTCGGGAAGTTTTTCTTTGCAGGCCAGCCGGCGGACGCCGTAGCCGGCAAAAGAATGAAGGACAGGCAGCGACATCTTATTCGCCTGCCTTTATCCCCTGTTTTTCATCGCGGCTGCGCTGTGCGGCGCGCACCGTTTCTTCCTGCATCAAAATCTCATCACGCGTCGGGGTGCCGATCATGCGAAGCGCCCAGGAGGCGGATTCTGACTTAATGGCCGGAAGACCGCCGGGGTGGCGCCCGCTCAAAACACGGCGGATCTGCGTGTGCAAATATTCCTCATGAAGCATAAGGCCGGCCAGAAAAACCGAGGTTCCAAGCATTTTGAAAGCCCCGTTCATCACAAGCTGGAAAGGCCAGAAAATACCGGCTTCAGGCCGGGCCGCGGCCATCACGATCACAAAAGCATCGCCGAGCGCGCCGGCCGTGTAAAGAAGCGTTCCAAAAATCAGCGTTTGAACAGCTCTCGGAGAATCCGTCAGGGCCTTGTACAGACCGTAACCGCCCCACAGACTTAATACGGAAATCACGGCAAGCGCTCCCCACCACGCCGACAGCGTTGAGACAGTCGAAGTCAGGAAGTACGACCAGCCGAAAAATTCACGAAGAGAAACCACTTCGCAGGCGGAAAGCAGCGCGAGAAAAAGGGCGGTTCCCTGCCAGGTTCTCTTGTCTGCCCGGTTGACCGCGGCGTTCGAGATTCCCCAGGCCAGAAACGCAGACAGTGAAAACACAATACTTGTAAACCACTGGGACACCGCGTTTTTCATCCGGAGATTCTCAAGCGCGGAAGAAAAATCCGCTCCGGCAAAAAGAAACGTCAGGGCCTGCGCGCAGGCAATGAGACCGGCCGCGGTGAAAAGAAGCGTCACGGCCCCGCTTTTCAAAAGGTATTCGGAAATGGAACTTGTCTTCACGTCTGCGGTTTTCATCAAGCCACCTGTCTCATCCTAAAGCTGGATGATCCTTTCAGAATGAATTCCTTTAAAAGCATTGCGAGTGTCCAAAATCACGGGAAACTGTTCCGCTAAAGCCTTGCGGTCAAATTTGTCGTGGTCCGTCAAAAGAATTGCAATATCGGATTTAAGCGAAGCTTCCTTCGCGTCCACGGATTTGTAGGTGGTGTGATGAACCGGGAAAACCGGAGCGTACGGGTCCGAGTAGGAGACCACGGCACCCATTTTTTCCAAAAGCTCCACCACTTCCACAGCCGGCGTCTCGCGGCAATCCGTAACGTTTTTCTTGTACGTGACTCCGAGAAGGTGGACCTTGGCGCCCTTCACAGCCTTGCCCCGCTGGTTCAGGATTTCCTGGGCCTTGCGCACGACAAATTCCGGCATCTGGGCGTTAATTTCGCTGGCAAGTTCAATGAAACGCGGCGCGAAACCGTGGCTGCGCGCAGTCCAGGCCAGATAATGCGGATCAATCGGAATGCAGTGGCCGCCGAGTCCGGGGCCGGGATAGAACGGCATAAAACCAAAAGGCTTCGTTGCCGCGGCGTCCACAATTTCCCAAACATCCACGCCAAGCTTTGCGCTCATCTGGCAAAGCTCGTTGATCAGGCCGATATTCACGCTGCGGAAGGTATTTTCAAGCAGCTTGACCATCTCCGCCGCTTTGGGTGACGAAACGCGGTGCACGTGGTCAATGGCAAGGGCATAAAAATCGCCGGCAAGACGGGTGCAGTCTTTCGTGACGCCCCCGACAACCTTCGGAATGTTGCGGGTTCCGTATTTCGCATTGCCCGGATCCACGCGTTCCGGCGAAAAGGCGAGATAAAAATCTTTGCCCACTTTAAGCCCTTTGGCTTCAAGCATGGGCTGAATGACCTCTTCGGTGGTTCCAGGGTAAGTGGTGCTTTCAAGAATCACCAGCATGCCGGCGTGCACATACTTGGCAATCTGTTCGGTCGCGGCGACGATATAGGTCATGTCCGGATCTTTGGATTTGCGGAGCGGCGTCGGAACGCAGATATTCACGGTATCCAGCGTCTTGATCACGCTGAAATCGGTGGTCCCGGAAAGCTTCTTGGCTTTCACGAGCTCTTCGACTTCCTTGGTCGGAACATCCAGAATGTACGACTCCCCCTTGTTGAGAGCCTCCACTTTCCGTGTGTCCACATCAATACCGACCACCTCAATGCCCGCTTTGGCAAATTCCACAGCCAAGGGAAGACCGACATAGCCAAGACCAATGATTCCCGCACGAAGGGTTTTGGTTTTCAACTTTTCATCAAGACTCATTTGGGTTACCGCCGTTGTGTTAGACATCTGTTTGGTTCCTTTCTAAAAATGAAAACAAAACTGACAACACACCGCCATCCGCCGTCTCAAAGTAATGGCAGGTGCAAGACTGATACCTCAAGGGGTCAAGGTCATGCCCTGCCCCCAAAAATCTCTTTATTCTACCGTGACGCTTTTGGCCAGATTGCGCGGCTGATCCACGTCTGTCCCGCGGAGCACGGCAACATAATAAGCCAGGTACTGAAGCGGCAAGACCGTTAACAAAGGCGAAAGGTATTCGTCGCAGCGCGGTACATAAAGCACCTCTTCGGCATACTGTTTCACTTTATGATCGCCTTCCGTGGCAATGGCAACCACGCGGCCTTTCCGGGCCTTCACTTCCTGAATATTGGAAACCATCTTCTCGTAAACCGCGGATTCGGTGACAATGCAGACCACCGGCATTTTTTCATCAATGAGCGCGATCGGCCCGTGTTTCATTTCACCCGCCGGATGCCCGGTCGCGTGAATATAGGCGATTTCCTTGATCTTGAGCGCGCCTTCAAAGGCATTGGGGTAATTCACGCCGCGGCCGAGAAAAAGAAAATCGCGGGCTTCGTAGAATTTCTGCGCAACCTGGCGGATCTTGTCTTTCTGGGCGATCACGGCCTGCATCTTTTCCGGAATCCTGCGGAATTCTTCAATCAAGGCTTCGTATCTTTTAGGCTCAATCGCGTTCCGGATCTTGCCCCAGTAAAGGCTGAGCGCAAAAAGAACCGCGATCTGCGCCGTGTACGCCTTGGTAGAGGCCACGCCGATTTCAGGGCCGGCATGCGTAAAAATCACGCCGTCCGACTCACGGGCAATCGTACTTCCAAGCACGTTACAAACCGCAAGGGTCTTAAAGTTTTTTTCTTTCCCCTGGCGAAGCCCCATCAGGGTATCAATCGTCTCACCGGACTGCGTGATGGAAAGAACCTGGGTATTTTTCTGGGAAGCGAGCTGGCGGTAGCGGAATTCGGAAGACACATCCACTTCGGTCGGGATGCCGGAAAGGGTTTCAAAAAGAAACTTCCCGGTCAAGGCCGCGTGCCAGGAAGTGCCGCAGGCCTGAATGATGAGGCGTTCCGTGTTTTTTAAAACGTCCTCGTCAAAGCGGAGAATGTCGAAAATATTTTTATCCACGCCCTGTTCAAAGCGGGTTTTAATAATGCGGTCGATCACCTTCGGCTGTTCTTCAATTTCTTTCAGCATGAAGTGATCAAAACCTTCCTTGCTGGCAGCTTTGGAGTCCCAGTCGATTTTAGTAATGACCGGCGTCACTTCCACTCCGGCCATCGTGGTCACGCGGACTTTGTCCTGCGTCAAAATCACCATTTGGTCGTCTTCCATAAAAATGACGTCGCGGGTGTAATCAATCAAGGCGGGCGCGTCGGAAGCGATAAAATTCTCGCCCTTACCAAGCCCGACCACAAGAGGGCTGCCTTTACGCGCGGCGATAAACTTGCCTTTTTCGCGGGCACTCATCACACAGAACGCATAAGTCCCTTCAATTTCGCCGATCGCAAGGCGCACAGCTTCTTCAAGCGGGTGCTCCTGCTTCAAGTGGTACTTCTCGATAAGCTTGACCAGGACTTCCGTGTCAGTATCTGACTGAAAGACATAGCCGGCTTCCATCAGGTGGAGTTTGAGTTCAGCGTGGTTTTCAATAATCCCGTTGTGAACAAGCGCCACGGAGTTCGTGACGTCCGCGTGAGGGTGGGCGTTACGCTGTGTCGGTTCCCCGTGCGTGGCCCAGCGCGTGTGGCCAATGCCCATATGCCCGGAAACAGGGTTTTCCGCCACCAGCCGGCGGAGGTTGGAAAGTTTTCCCGATTCTTTCAAAATGGAAATCAAGCCCTTATCAAGCGTCGCGATGCCGGCGGAATCATAACCGCGGTATTCAAGACGGGACAAGGCGTTGAGCAGTACCGTGTCCACTTTTTCCTGCCCCACATATCCGACAATTCCACACATAAAAAAACTCCTGTCAAAATATAAGTAAGTAGTTCAGAGACGGGACAGGCCTTACGGCCTGTCCCCGCGAATTTACTTTTTCTTTTTGTTCAGAACGTCCGACTTTAAAAACCAGTCCACGGTCTTTTCAAGGCCGTCAATAAAGCGCGTCTGCACTTTGAAATTCAGGACTTTTTTAGCTCTCGTAATATCGGCCAAAGTGCGGCGGATATCACCTGCTCTTTTTGGTTTAAAGATCGGCTTCACATGCTTTTTATTCAGGATGCGCTGCAGTTCGTGGTACATGTCAAGAATCGAAAACTCTTCGTGACAGGCAATGTTAAACACGCCGCCGTCCGCCTTCGGGGTCGTCATGGCCAGGATATTGCCGAGCACCACGTTGTCCACATAGGAAAAGTCGCGGGACTGTTTGCCGTCCCAATGAATTTCAGGGGACTTTTCTTTCAAGAGCGCGTCGATAAAAATCGGAATCACGGCCGAATACTTGGATTCGGGGTTTTGACGCGGTCCAAACACGTTGAAATATCGGAGCGATACGGTTTCAAGACCGTAGAGTTTCGAGAAAATACTCAGGTAATACTCCCCCATAATCTTGGTGGCCGCGTACGGCGAGCAAGGGGCGGGAAGATGCGTTTCATTCAGCACGGGTTCCTTGGTCTCCCCGTAAACTGACGAAGACGAAGAAAACACAAAACGTTTCACGCCGGCATCGCGGGCCGCAACCAAAAGGTTGAGCGTGCCTCCGACATTAATCTCATCGGTTTCAACCGGATTATCGACCGAACGGAGCACCGCGCGGCTTGCCGCGAAATGGAAAACGCCGTTCATGCCTTTTACCGCTTTGCGGACTTTGGCCTTGTCACGGATATCCGCCTTCACAAGCTCAACGCCCTTCGGGATGTTGTGCGCGTATCCGGTCGTGAGGTTATCAATAATCCTCACGGTATGATTGCGTTTCAAAAGTTCATCCACAAGATTGGAGCCGATAAAACCTGCACCGCCTGTCACTAAATACTTAGCCATAAAAGTTGTTTCTTCCTTCCTTAAAATTGAATGGGATTTGTTCGGTAATGGGATTGTTACTGTTCGCGCTTCAGAACCGCCTTGTGCCACCAACGGTTGAAACGGCTTTCATTCTGTTCAAGGCTCATCCCCACGCGTTTCAGGTGGAACTTCGCCCGGTCTTTAAACTTCGGGGTGTTTTCCTCGTACGCTTCATAATAGTTGTTGTAGTAGCGGTACTCGGAATTCTGATATTCGACATTGGTCAGGACATAACCCAGCATTCTCGCGCCCGCCTGCTTAAAAAGCATGTTCGAGTGCGCGATCATGGTCTTGGGCGTGCGTCCGATCTGAATGATAAACAAAACACCGTCCACATCACGGGCAATAATGCCCGGATCCGCGACCGACATAATCGGCGGCGCGTCCACGACGATATAATCGAACATCGTGCGCAGTTCCGCGAGCAGGATACGAAAACGTTCAGACCCGATCACACTGGAGGGGTTCTTGGGAATATAGCCCCTTGGAATCACGCAAAGGTTCGGACAGAGGCTGCGGACCAGCACTTCTTTCGGGCTCAGATTTTCTTCCAAAAGATGCGACAGGCCTTTCTGGTCTTTTCCAAAACCCAGATAGTCGTGGATCTTGCCCTTACGAAGGTCCGCGTCAATAAGACAGACCTTGAGATTTTCATCCTCGGCAAGCGACATTGCAAGGTTGGTGGCGGTCACGCTCTTTCCTTCGCTGTGAAGGGAGCTTGAAACCATGATCACCTGAACACCGTCCTTCACGCACTGGGCCTTGAGGCTGGTGCGGAGCATGCGGTACTGTTCCGTGATCAGGGAATTCGGAAAACGGTTGGTGACAATCGTCGCTTCCGGCTTGGTGTTCTTCAAGGTTTTAATCCCGGTATCCCAGGCAGGCAGACGGCTCGCCCCTGCTTCGGCGCCCCGGTAAGCCGGAACTTCTTTAACAGGCTTTTCCCGGCGAGGCTCGGGCCTGCGGCCCTGCTCCTGGATTTTGCCTAAAGCTTCACTGAATTTGCTCATAAGTTTTCTCTCCTTGGAATCGAATCTCGAGAATGGATTCTTCAACGAGGTCCCGCGTAATAATGTGGGACTCCCGCACAAACCCCGTCAAAAGCGAATGATCGCAAAGCACATTGATCTTCCGGGGCACACCCTGCGCGTAATCGTAAACCGCTTCGATCGCGCCTTCGGTAAAAAGTGTGGATAAATCGTAGCCTTCTTTCTGCACAGTCTTCAAACGGTGCAGAATGTAATTCCGCGTTTCCTCATAATTCAGAGGCACGAGGTGGTAATGCACAGCCACGCGCTGCGTCAGCTGTTCCAAACGGTTCATCTCAAGTTTTTTGCGGAGTTCCGGCTGGCCGATCAAAACAATCTGAATCAGCTTTTCTTTTTCGGTTTCAAGATTGGAAAGCATCCGGAGTTCCTCAAGGCAAAGCGGGCTCAGGTTCTGCGCTTCATCCACGACCAGCACCACGTTGTAGCCTTCCATCACCTGCCGCACAAGGTACTGATTAAGCTGAATCAGAAGGCGCTCTTTGGATCCGTCCTTGTAGCTGACCCCCAAATCCTCCAGCAGCATCATAATGACGCCCTTAGGGCTGAGATTGCTGTTGGTGATCACGGCTGTGCGGTGTTTGTGGTCGAGGCGTTTCAGAAGGGTTCTGACCACCGTTGTTTTACCGGAACCAATGGGACCGGTCACCACCACAAACCCCTTGCGCTGACGAACCGCGTAGGTCAAAGCGTCCAAAGCGGTGCGGTGCTGTTCGGACGGGTAGAAGAAGGACGAGTCCGGCGTAATGGAGAAAGGTTCTTCGCTGAAACCGTAGAAAACGTTATACACCCGCTTCGGCCCTCATTCTTTCTCCGAGCATGAGTTCTTCGACTTTAATCGTCGAAATAGCTCCGAAGATCGGGAAATCCAGAAGACGTCTGGCTTCTTCCACGTTGCGGATCGAGTTGTTTGCCAGTTCAATGACCCACACAAGTACGACGCCTAAGCCAAGGCCGCAGGCCAAACCGGCCAGCATAATGAGCGGCTTGTTGGGCTTCGCGGGTTTCAGCGGAAGGCGCGCGGGTTCAAGAACTTTAAAATTAAGCCCCTTGTCTTTGGCTTCAAGCGTTTGCGAAAGACGGGCTGTTTCAAGGCGCTGAAGGAGTTTCTGATAAAGCTCGGCGTTGACGCTGTAGTCACGCTTGAGCTTGGCCAGCATCTGTTCCTGAAGAGGCGCGCTGGAGATCAACTGCGCGTAATCCGTATTATTGATATCGAAACCGGCTTCTTTTGCGGCCAGCATTTGCTTGTTGCGCTGCTGTTCAAGCTGCTCAATCAGCTGACGCGTGTGCTGAACCCTCGGGTGCTTTTCCGTGTTATCAATCAACAGGCTGTTGAGTTCAAGCTTGAGGGCCACCAGCTGTTCGTTCATGCGCGTCGCGACCGGAAGCGTGTAATTGTAGAGTTCCTGAAATTCGCGGAGTTTGTTTTCCGAAAGCTCCAGTTTTTTACGGTATTCATCCAGCTGCTCTTCCAAAAACTGAATCGCGCTGTTGGCTTCAAGGTTCGCGGAAGTGATGGTTCCTTCCGTGATAATGTCGCCGAGGACCTTAGTGATTTCCTGGGCCTTTTTAGGATCACTGCCTTCGAAACCCACTGAAATAATACCGTTGCCGCGAAGCTTCAAAGAAATGCTGTTGCGGAGCCCGCCGATCATGCTTTCATACTGAAGCGGGTTCTTGATCTGCTTATCGAGTCCCATTTTTTCAGCCATGAGCGTCAAACGCGGCCAGGAAAGCATCTGCTCACGCAAGGTTCGCATACGCGCTTGGGCCGACGGCGTAATGGCAAGGCCGCTGACCAAAGGACTCAGGATATTGTCCCCTTCGGTCATAAGCACCATTTCCGCTCGGTAAACCTTCGGCATCGAAAAAGCAATCACAACCGACGCCGTAAGGCACAAGATCGTCGACAAAAACAGCACAAGCTTGTGGCGAAGGAGCATGTAGTAGTACTCGCGAAGCCTAAGCGATTGTGTGACAGAATTAATGTTCATGAGGTCAAGCTCTCCTTAATGAAATTGTCCTGCTCGGGTCTGCCTTCCAGCAAACCCTTGGGTTTGCGCTCTGCAAACCTTAGGGATCAGCTTTCCAGCATGTCCCAGGTATTCATAATAATCCGGGCGACCAGTCTTCCGCCGGCAATGATCAGCGGGATAAAAAGAAATCCGCAGTTAGAAACCCGAAGGTAACGGCACCACGCATTCTGGACAGCCTTTAAAAATTTTTCTTTCGTCATTTATTTACCCTTGCTGATAAATCCGCCGTCTTTGCTGCCAAAGCCAAGTTCATATACGGCAGCGGCCTGGAACATCGGGCCGACAAGACGGGAGAACGCATTGACGAACTTATCAAAGTAGCGCTGATGAACGATCAGGGTATCGCCGGGCTGAAGCATGAAGTCTTCGGCAGAGTCACCCTTTTCAATCAGCTTCTTAAGATTAACTTTCTTTTTCGCGGCCTTCGCCTCATCCCGGAATTCGGAAGGACGGATCACATAAACGCGGTCCAGCGAACCATCCATACGGGGAAGTCCGGCGGCCACAATCGCTTCTTTCACCGTGATCTGGTTGCCTTTCATCGCGTACTTGCCGGGACGATTGACAAACCCGAACACATAAACGTTTTTGCTGCGGTATTCCGACACCATCACAGCCGTGTCCGGGAAGCGGACATACTCTTTAAGTTTCTCGGTGATCTCGGCCTTGATTTCTTCCTTGGTGCGGCCTTCCGCTTTAATGTCCCCTAAGAAGTTGTATTGAATGTTCCCGAAGGGGTCGACCACAAAACGGCCTGAAAAATCCGGCTGATCAC
The DNA here is from genome assembly GCA_964434115.1 of uncultured bacterium. Classification (GTDB taxonomy): domain Bacteria; phylum Omnitrophota; class Omnitrophia; order Omnitrophales; family Aquincolibacteriaceae; genus ZLKRG04. The sequence goes on along the minus strand of CAYSSX010000001.1, from coordinate 55,049 downwards.
GGACCACAATCGTCACCACGTCATCAACGCCCAGGGTGTAATTAGAACCTTCCCCGATGATTTCCATATACGGGGAATATTTGGAGTACGGAGAAACTTCATTGGCAGAATAAGGATCACTGCCGGCAGGCGGCATTCCTCCGGAATAGGCCTGCTGCGCTCCGCCCCGGGCATAGCCCTGAGGGTAAGGAGACTGCATAAAGCTCGCGTAGGGGCTGTACTGGGTATCGTAATTCGTGGAGTAGTTCACCGGAACCATTCCCGAATTTCCGTCCATCGTGTTCGGGGACTGTTGAAGGTCCGGACGGTCATTCCCGCGATAAACGAGCGGATCAGCGGAAGCTTGCTGTGTTCCAATCACGAGTACCATCAGGGTGCAAAAGTAAGTACGGCATTTTTTGAAAAATTTCATGTAAGCCAATTCCTCTCTTTCAATTTTTTTCATACTATTCCATCTCATAGACGGAATTGACCAAGCGCTCGAGGGCGTCCAGATCTTCCTGCAAATAAACACGCCACCCCTTCCAATCGCGTTTGGGGCGTTTGATTTTTCCAGCCTTTTCCCAGCGGATGATGGTCTTGGTCGTCACACCGATTTTTTCAGCGACCTCGGTGATGGTGAAGCGCCCCATCTCTTTTTCGTTAAGGTTAACTTCTTTCAAGTTCGGTCCTCCCTGTCCCATATTCTGTATTTCCCGCCTGAACACTCTCGCAATGTCTGACTATGTCCGGGAGAGTCTAGTATTGTACATGAATCGTGCCAACTCTAAACTCTTAAAAAGCTATTAACAGCTGCGTCCGAGTGTTTCATTCTGCTAGTAGGTGCTTGAGAATTTGTTTATCCTACTGAACATCGCTTTGTAAGCCTCGCCTGAAAATTTGTCTATTATTTTAGACGCTGTTTTTATTGTCACCACAAGTCTTTTAATTTCAATAACTTGGAGGCACTAATTTCAGGCTTTTGAGGGTGTTTATTTTCATCACCCGTGCGAAGAATGGCGTAAGCGTAACACCTGATTTTCAAATTTGCAAATCGGGAGGCTCATTTTTTAAATATTTTTTGGGGGTCTTAACCGTACGGGTAGGTTTCGTCCCGGACAGTCTATGAGGCAGAACGGCTTTTACGGGGCTTTACAGCTCGGGGATACATATCGGTTTTAAGGCAGGCCACGCGGTCTAAAAACAGCACCCCCTTCAGATGGTCGACTTCGTGCTGAACGCAGACCGCTTCAATCCCTTCAAATTTTTGCTCATGGAAACGACCCTCTTCATCCTGCCACCGCAGGCGGACCCAGTCATAACGGCGAAGGTCGGCTGTATAATCCGGAAGGCTCATGCACCCTTCCCGGCTCAAACGAACGCCTCCATGTTCGATAATTTCAGGATTCACAAGAACATGCCGTTTGGCCCCGGGCACACGCGTTGAAACATCCACAATCGCGACCCTCTTTGCGATACCGATCTGGGGAGCCGCGATCCCAATCCCGTGCTTCTGCGCACGCATGGTCACATCGAGAAGGTCGACCCAATGCAAGAGTTCAGAGTCGAATTTTTTGACCCGTTCGCACGGGGCACGGAGCACAGATTCCGGAAAAAGGCTGATGCGGGCAGGCTTCAGCATTACAACTCCAGCGACTCCACGGGCCGCCATTGAATATCAATCAGAAGTTCCTTGCGGAGTGCGGCGATCCCCTTTTCAATTTTCTTCTGGGAAAAACCGCGCGGGACATCCACTTCAAGAATCAGAACGTAAAGACCGCCTGAGGCCTGCGGCAAAATTTTTGAGTTGAGGTCCGTAATATTCAGGCGGTGCCCGGCAAAAAAACGGCTGATTTTAAAAACAATTCCCGTCCGGTCGCCCCCGGCCGCGGTCAGAATATAAGTCCGGCTCCCTTTCGCGTGCTTGACCGCGGCACGGCTTTGGGAAATAAGCGGCCTGTAAGTCACCGACAGCCCGGAACCCGAAAGCTTGGCAAAGGCTTTCCGGATCAGGCCCTCTCCCGACTTGTTTTTAACATCCACAATCATGACCATGGCAAGCTGGTTTTCAAGAATGGTCATGCTGATGTCTTCAAGATTGGCCCCGCAGCGAAACAAGAGCCCCGTGATACGGGCAATAATTCCGGGCTGGTCTTTTCCAGTCACAGTCAAAACGGATTGCGGCATAAATCCTCCTAGGCTGCGGCCGGAGCCGCGGGCGGGCTCGGCTCGCTCACGGCGGCAGAGCCTTCACCCAGTTGATTTTTCATCATCTCTTCATCAAATTTAAAAACAGGGTCTGCGGCAAGCCCCCGGTAAACCACCGGAAAAACAAGCCTCTTCTGGGGGTTCAAAAAAAGCGTTAACCCCGGGTATTTTTCCGAAAGAAAAGCGCTTACAGGTTCGAGAAGAACAAGCTTGCCCCGAAAATCCATTTCCGTACTCTCAAAACCATAACTGCCTTCAGCCTCTAAAACATAATCGGTGTGCTTCACGAGAATTTCTTTCAAGAAAAGCCGGCCTTGCGTCACGTCCGGGCTGGCTTGAAAAAACTCAAAGGGCAGGCTCCCTTCCACAAACAAATAAGGGTAGTCACTTTGTTCAAGTTCCGCGGGATCCACTTCATCCTTTGACTTTTGAAGAGCGCCCCGGATCGCCTGCAAAAGCGGGTTTAAAGTCAGAAAACGTCCCTGCCTCACATCCAGACCGCCCTGAAGAATCAGCGCCCCCGGAGCTTCTTTGGGGAGTACTCCCTGAATACGTCCCTCGCCCTCAAAAACAGCCTCTCCATCCACAAGCGGCTTGGCCATACCCCAGGCCTTTAAAAGGTCCCCAAGCCCAATCCCGGCCGCGTCAAGCTTGCCTTCAAAGGACGGTGCCCTAAAGGGTGAAAGCACGACCCCCTCCAGCATCCACTTCTCACTGTCCAGGCTCAACGTCCCCTGGAGTTCGTCACTCCCTCGGGAATAACTCGCGCTGAGCGTGAAGCTTTTTTCCCGGTCTGCTTTTAAAAACCCAAAGGCATCAAAATCAAAAAGGCCTTCTTCCGGCCGCAAGGAGGCGAGCAGGTTCATGTCCCGCAAAAGAAGGTCAAACTCACCGCGCTTTTCACCGTATTTGAAATGCACCGTTCCCAGCAGGATTTCAAGGCTTTTAACTTTGGGCCTGTCAAAATGACTTTGGGACGTCTGCCAGTTCCAGGAAGCGCCGGAGTTTTTCAGAAAATAAACATCGGGTTTTTCAAAAGACATTTTTTCAAAGACCCAGTCTCCCGCGGCCAGGCTTTTCCACGACGGAGTCACAATAAGCAAAGGCGCTTTTAAAAGCAATTCCTGGCTCTGAGGGGCGCGCACTGCAAGGTCTTCAAAAAAAATACGGGGCGGCCATCCCGGCTTAACACGGCAGGTCTTGAATTGAAATTCCCAGGGAAGCTGCTGGGCATAGTTTTCAAGACGGGAAACTGTCCAAGGCGCGCCTAACGTCCAGGCGCCCCAGAAAAATAAAATACCGGCCAAGCAGAAGAGGCAGAAATTTAGGAGCCATTTTTTCAAAAGGGAATCCCCAGAAAAAAAATCAGGTGGTTCCAGAAACCGGGGGTGATGGAGCGGGTTCTGCATAAGACCAAAGGCCCTGACCAGCCACGCGGGCCTTTTCCTCCAGCAGGATAAAGTCCTGCTTGTGATCAAACTCAAGTTCGGTTTTCACGCGCGCGGCACCGATCGCCACAAGCAGTTCATTGATCATCACTTTTTTTTCAGTGGCCGGCACCGCATTCGCGAAAGGGAGCTCAATTTCCGAGGTTTTGACATACAGATAAGAAGGCGCCGGAAGTCCGGCTTCGGGCGCTGTGTTTTTCTGATCCCCTGAGATTTCCACGTCTTTTCCGCTTAAGAGGATGCTCAAAAGAGGAATGGACTCTTCGGGAAGATCAAGACCGGCCAGAAAAACACGCCCCCCGCTTTCAAGGCGAAGGACCGCCTCTTTTTCAATGGCGGAAACGCGTTCAGCAAAAACGGGCGGAAGAAATGAAAAAGACAAAGCCCCCAAAAGCGCGGCCCCTGTCAGGAGGCGGTGCGGCAGCATTCTGGAATTTTTTTCTTCCGTCAGAATTTTCATCACTTCACTGCAGTGGAAGGACTTTGAGCAAACTCCTCATAGCGGATCATCTCTCCGCGGGCATGCAAAAGGCCGTCCGGAAAAGTCTTCCCTGAAGGGTCGGGCCAATACTCAAGATGGATGACCGCGTGAGCGCCGTATTTCTGCTGGGCTGTTTTTTCCAGACGCTCGGCAAGGGCCTTTTTATAGATCGCTTCCCGGGTGGCGGTATCGGCCAGAGAAAGCGTCCCGGCTTCCTTAATCACCTTCCGGGCTTCTAAATCCCACAAATCCTTCACGTTTTCCTGGACCACCAGCGTCCCGAGTGAAACATACGGGGCTTCAAAACCTTTCCCTTCAAGGGCTGAAACCTTTTGGACCCTGGAACAACCCGTAGCGATAAAAAGCGGCAGAATTGCCAGCCATAACCATGATTTCCGCATAAAGCCTCCTTAATGGTGAACACTCTGTTTGATCGGGTCAATCCGGCGAAAGCTTTAGGGATTCCCCACCCGGGTTTTGGCCCATTGAAGGGCCTCCTCCCGGCTTGTCAGCTTCTTTTCAAGCTGAAGCTCATAGGCCTCGTCAAGAACGAGCTTCATCTCTGGCCCTGGTTTAGCACCCAGCGCAATCAAATCGTGTCCCGTCAGAATCGGTTTCGGGCGCAAAGGTTCGCTGGCATAACTTTCCAGCTTCCTGCGGATAAACTCGTAATTTTCAAGGTTCCCGGAGGCCGAAAGACAGTCAATCCTGTGAAGCTCAAGCTCTTCGCTGAAATTCGGGCGCGAAATAAAGAGCTTCAGTTTCCCCTCTCTCATTTTCGGAGCATCTTTAAACGTCATGTGATGCTCCACCGAAGAAGAAACCTTGTCAATTTCATCATTCGAAAACCGGAGTCTCTTCATGATCTCGCGGGTCATTCTCGCACCCAGCGGAGCGTGCTGGTTAAAACGGATCCTGCCGTTTTCATCCACCGAATAAGTCCGGGGTTTGGCCACATCATGAAAAAGCGCGGCCAGCGCAAGCGTCGCCGTGGGGTCCTTGAGTTTTTCAAGGAGCAGCTTCGTGTGTACAAAAACATCCCCTTCGGGGTGAAATTCCGGCGGCTGGGCAACCCCTTTCATGGCTTCGATTTCAGGCAGAATGACCTTCATCAGCCCGCATTCGGAAAGAAGCTGAAATCCCCTTGCCGCGCCGGGGCGGGTCAGCATTTTAACCAGCTCTTCACGGATCCGCTCCGGACTCACGCAAACAATTTCGGAGGCTTTCCGGCACAAAGCAGCCCAGGTTTTATCTTCGATTTCAAAACCGAGCGAAGAAGCAAAACGCACGGCCCGCATCAGCCTGAGTTTGTCTTCTTCAAATCTCTTTTCCGGATCACCGATCGCCCGGAGGGTCTTGAGCTTGAGATCCGCTTCCCCACCCACAAAATCAATGACCTTTCCGGAATGCGGATCATAAAAAATTCCGTTCACGGTAAAATCGCGGCGGGAGGCATCTTCCTCAGGGCCGGTAAAGCTGACTTGAGTCGGATGCCGGCCGTCCTGGTAACCGCCTTCGGTGCGGAAAGTCGCAACTTCAAAAGGCAGCTCCCCTTCCATCACCAGAATAACCCCGAATTGTTTTCCGACCGGAACCGTATGCGGAAAAATCTTTTCAATCTCGTCAGGGACCGCGGATGTGGCAATATCCACATCCTCGGGCTCCCGCCCCATCAAAAAGTCACGGACACAGCCCCCGGCAAAATACGCCGTGTGGCCGTGAAGCTTCAAACGCTCCGCGATCGACACCGCAATACGGAAAAGAGGTTTCTCGGAAAGCATCATCGTTTTTTAGGGCCGGGGTTCCTGGGTTTCCAAAATCTGAGCCACGAGCATATTCGTGGGTTCAAAATAAACTTTTTTCAGATGCTCAAAATGCTCGGTCTTAAAGCGGTACTCATACACTAAAAAACCCCGCGGCGCTCCGAAGGAATCCATGATGGTTTCGGTATGCTCATTCTCATGCCTGAACCCCCGCAAAGCCGCAGCCTCTTCGACTTTTTCCCGCGTCATGCCCTTCACAATGCCCCAGTTCTGCCGCTTCCCCATTTCCAAAGCAGCTTCCTCTCTTGTTAACTCACTCTCAAGAGGAACTGCCGCCCCGGTCAGAGCAGGAGCTTCGCTTTCTTCGGGTTTTTTGACTTTGATCTTTTCCTTACGGTCCTGGCCGTCATTTTCCACCCAGGTTCCGACTTTACGGCCGTCTTCTTCAACCACTCCTGTGGTCGCTTCTGCGCGCTGTAAAAAAACAGACATTCCCAAAAACAAAACTGCAAAAAACTTTTTCATAACGCCTCCTTGAAAATAGTTATACAAAATTCGGGGAGGGATTGGGTTGAGGGACGAGCCTTCCGGCTGCCCCGGGTTTTACGATCCAAAAAAATCGCGGGCTTTTTTCTGGCCCATCAGCTTTTGATAATCCGTGTAATCGATGAACGTCAGGTCCGGGCGTTTGTCCCGCATGCGGCGCGCGAGCTGGAACCGCTCGCCGGGGTTGGCCTCTAGCCTGCGGCTGGTCACGTACTTAAAGGGAACTCCGCATTCCGGACAGGTTCCGGCGGAATAGTAATCAATTCCAAGACAGCGGCAGGAGGCGCAGTCCCCGCTTAAATCCCCCATAATCAGAAGATGCTTGGCCACTTCTTCAAGATCCAGTTCACGGTATATCCTGATGAATTCCTTGGCCATAAAAACCTCCCGTTAACGGCTGGCTTTAAGACGGTAAACTTTGTCCCCGACACTGACGTGTTTCAGCACTTCAAGCCCCACTTCCTCGCCCGGCCGTCCCTCATCAATCGGAATACGGTTGATCTGGATGGACTTGACCGGCTGCTTGAAAAGCGGACCCGCAGCGTTGTGAATGACTATTTTATCCCCTACCTTAAGGGTTTCTTCAAGCGGAATTACGGCAGCCTGAACTTTGGCAAAGTAATGAGTAATTGCACCCAGATAAATGCCCGGCGATTCAGGAACGGATTTTAAAATTTTTCCGGCTTTTGGGGCGGTCTTTTTAAGGGCCGGTTTAGACGCTGAACCCTTGCTGGTTTTCTTCAAAACCACGGGTTTCAGGGCAGGCTTTAGAGTTTTACCAGCAAGAAGTTTTTTCTTCGGCAATGGCCTGGGTGTCCGCGGCTTTTGAGAGGGGGCTTTCCGGACCGTTTTCGTGGAGGTCCCGCTTTTTTTGCGGACCGGTGAAGAGGCGCGGCGCTTGGAGCGCTTTTTTTTGCTGCGTTTTTTCCGGGAAGGCTTAAAAGGACCGAAGAGAAACTTTTTTAGTTTATCGAAGAGGCCCAAAACTCAAACTCCGTCTTCATTCCAGCCCGGGAAGCAGTCCCGGGGGCGCGTCGTGTTTCTCAATAGCTGAAAGCTTGCCGTGAATTTTCTCAAAGCGTTTTCCGGTTTTTTCGTACGCCGAATGCGCGTTGGATAAATGCGTTCCGACCTTTTCAAAATCTTCGAGGCATTTTGAAAAATCCGTTTCCAGCTGGCCGAGACTGCGGAGAATTTCCTGCGCTGATTTCTCAATACGCAGCCCCTTCAGCCCGCGCACAATCGCCTGAAGGTAGGCGTAAAAACTGTTCGGCGAAACAGGCACCACTTTGCGGGCCAAAGCGTACTGCCCCAGGCTCTCGGTCTGGTTGTCATCTTTAAGAATGGTTTCGTAGTAAACGTTTTCCGCCGGAATGTACATCAAAGCGAATTCAAAGGTGCCTTCAGCCGGAAGAATGTATTTTGAGGCAATAGAATCCACGTGCTTTTTGACATCCGAAAGAAAAACCTTTTTCGCGGCTTTCTGCGCCTCCTCGCCTTCGGCTTCCTGGATGCGCCGGAAATTCTCGAGAGGAAATTTCGCGTCCACGGGAATAAGGCCGTCGCCAAGGCGGATCACGGCATCGACCTTTTGCCCGCTCTGAAAAGAATACTGCAGGGAGTAATGTTCTTCGGGAAGGATCTGCCTCAGCAGTTCCGCGAGAAGAAGCTCCCCCAGCCCGCCCCGGAGTTTGGGCGAACGAAGGATGTCCTGAAGCGAAGCAATATCGCGGCCAATGGTGACCATGGATTGCGTGGCCTGCTGAAGTTCTCCCAGCCGGTGCTGAATCGTTCCCACGGCCTGGGTGTAACCGCGGTGGGTTTCCTGGAGAAAAACCTGGTTCTGCTTGAATTGATCCTGAACCTGCCTCGACAACTCAAGGCTTTGGTCTTTCAAAGCGCCCTTGAGGGATGCCAGCTCTTTTTGAAACTCGACAAGAAGAGGCAGAACCGGTTCCGCTTCACGGGGTTTTTCCGCCGGCTTGCGCAGGAGGACCGTAAGGAGCACCCCCAGCATGGCCAGCGTCAAAAGAAGCAGTACCGTGATCAGAATATTCACACCGCTCCTTGAATCAGGATTGAATGAACGTCAGGTTAATGTCTTCCACATGGAGCGAGGGATCCGAAAACACGAAAATCCGGCTCCGTGTATTTTTCTCTAACTGCTGAAGCGCGCGTTTCTCCTGATTGAGAAGACGCTCGGAAACACTCGGATGAACATAGGCGTTAATCATCCGTCCCGGCGTGTTAATCAGGGATTTACGAAGTTCGCGGATCGTCTGAATCGCCATGGTGGTCGGCGACTTCACAATGCCCTTCCCTTCGCAGTAAGGACATGTCTTGTGCACGGCACTCTCCAGGGAACCCTTAATTCTCTGGCGAGTCATTTCCACAAGCCCAAGCTCCGACATCGGGAGAATGTTGATTTTCGCGCGGTCGGGCCGGACGGCTTCTTTGAACACTTTCAGGAGATTGCGCCGGTGCTCATGCTTCTCCATATCGATAAAATCGATAATGATGATGCCGCCCATGTCGCGGAGTCTAAGCTGGCGCGCGACTTCCCAAGCGGCTTCCATGTTGGTGCGGTACACCGTTTCTTCCAGATTTTTCGTACCGGTGAATTTTCCGGTGTTAACGTCGATCGCGACAAGACTCTCCGTCTGCTCGATCACAAGATGCCCGCCGGATTTCAGAAAGACATTTTTCTGGAAGGTGCGTTCAATTTCCTTTTCCACTTTATACTTTTCGAAAAGAGGCACCTCGGCCTGGTAAAGCTCGACTTCCACATTTTGACCGGGCAGATAGATTCCAAGAAAGCGCTTCACCTTGTGAAGAAGGTCTTTATGGTCCACCACGATTTTGTCGGTTTCATCCGTCAAGTGGTCGCGGATCACGCGTTCAACAAGGTCAAGCTCCTGATGGATAAGCGCCGGCGCCTTCTTATACTGCATGGAGGTATGGATTTTTTTCCAAAGACGCGTTAGGTAGCGGATGTCGCGGCTGAATTCATTTTCGCTTTTACCTTCTCCCGCGGTACGGACAATAAATCCGACACCCTTGGGAATTTCCATATTTTCAAAGATGGCCTTGATCTTGTCGCGCTCTTTGCGGTCCTCGATCTTGCGGGAGATCCCAACCTTGGATTCGCCCGGCATCATGACCAGGTAGCGGGCCGGAATGGAAAAGTGCGTGGTCAGGCGGGGTCCCTTGGTGCGGATCGCTTCCTTCACAACCTGCACAATGACTTCCTGCCCGACTTTTAAGACCTCATCAATGGATTTAAGCTTTTCGCGGTGCCGGTGATGGCGGCGCGGGGCGGCCGCATGAGGCTCTTCGTCCCCCTCGCCTTCCCCGTCAGCCTCGGGCACAGGGCTCGCGGCTTCCCCTTCAAGGTCCAGATCCATAGGACTTCCCGTGGCATCGGCAACGTAAAGAAACCCGTCCTTTTTAGTACCGAGGTCCACAAAGGCTGCCCCAATACCGGGAATGACCGTTTTCACGCGGCCCTTATAGATGTTGCCGAACATGCCGGTGACTTCGGCACGTTCCATATAGAGTTCTTCGAGATGGTCTTCTTCAAGGATCGCGACACGTTTTTCGCCGGCCTCAAGACTGATAAGAATTTCACGTTTCATTGCTGTTTATTCCTTTCTATTGCTGCCGTTCCCGTGAAGGAAGAGGGCTTTGCGAAGGGCGACCGCGCATAAGACCGGCAAATAACAAGACGCATTTTAACCAAAACTGCGGGCTGTTGATTCCGGAACAACTTGCGTTTGCGTATGCAAACCAGCAAGTCTGCGGTCAGGCGGAAGTGCGGAGGCGGGTCAGGCTGAAAAAAGGACGAAACTGCGGTCTGCGGGCTGGAGTTTCCATTTCTGAATGTCAGTTGTCTGCTTCATGAAAGGGGGTTTCTCAAGCTGCTGCCGGTTGAGTGTCTTGACTTTCCGGAGAGGCCGGGCTTTGTGCCGGGTCCGTCTCGGGCGTCTGTGTCGTCTCGTCTTTTTTCACGGGCTGAGCGGCAGCGTCTTCTTCGGACGCCTGTGCGGCTTTATCTTGGCCGATTTTTTTTCTTATTTTTTCCGCCTCTTTACCCGTTGGCTGACCTTCCGTATCCACCATGGTCACCGTAATGAAAAAAAGTGTTTCTGCTTTACTGTTCGAATCTCCTGCTGTTTGTCTTTTTGATCTGAATAGTTTTCCTACAAGGGGTATTTCTGACAAATAAGGGACTTTATTTTCTGCGTTTCCAGCTGCATCTGTTAACAAACCGCCAATCGCAATGGTTTCACCGCTGCGAATCAAAACTTGCGTTACTGCTTTTGTGATATTGAAGGATACTGCCTGCAAATCGTCATAATCAATGGTGGCGCCCTGTGAGCTGACTTCAGGCTTCAGCTCGACAAGAATCTCTTCCGCGGAATTGATGTGCGGAGTCACACCCAGGATAACGCCGATTTTGCGGTAATCAAGGCCGCTGACCGTCAAAACCCCGGTATTTTCATTACGTTCATATTTCGGAATCGGGAAATCCACACCCACCTGGATTTCAGCGGTATTGTTGTTGAGAACCACAATTCTGGGATTTGAGACAACCTTTGTGTTCGTTCGGGACTGCAGCATCTGTAGAATTGAACTGAATCTAGAGAAATCAAGGGTGCCGTAGCTGTATGTGCCTGTGGCCGTGATCTTAGGTGCCGGAAAACTTCTGTTGTCACCAGGATTCACAACGGCCGTACCTGGGTCGGTATTCACAAAAGGGAAAAACTGACGCAATGCAGGGCTGATATTTTCACCCTGTCCGCTGTCTGAAAAAGGAAAGGTTGTCGGCCTGGAAGACCCTGTAGCTCTTGCATCAAGATTCCAGTCAATGCCCAAATTCTCCGTCTCACCCATGGCCGTCTTGACGATCTTGGAATCGATATAGGCCTGGGCCGTAATTTTGTCCAGCTTGGCCACCACTTCTTCAATGCGGTAAAGATTGGTCGGAATATCCGTCACCACGAGCATGTTCACGCGCTCCGCGATCTTGATTCTCCCGCGTTCCGTGAGCATGTCTTTCACGGCGTCCTGAATTTCCGTAGCTTTGGAATAATTCAAAACAAAGGTCTTGGTCACTAAGGGTTCCTGCGCCAGGTTATCACGGGTGGTCACGCGGATAACGTTTTCATCGCGTTCATAAACGTAGCCATAAGTACGAAGAAGAACATCAAGCGCCTTCTGCCAATGGACATTCTCAAGACGTATGGTCACATTCCCCTGCACTTCAGGTCCAGCCACAATGTTCATGCCGCTTTTCAGGCTCATGACCCGAAGCACGGTGTTGATATCCGCTTCTTTAAAATCAAGCGTGACATTGTTCTTGGCATCGTCTGAAACCGGCGTTAACGGCGAGGCATCCGCGGGAACTGAAGCCGTGTCAGTTTTAGGCGCGGGCTGCTGAGCAAAGGCAGAAGGCATCAGAAAGAGTAGGGAAAAAAGCGGGAGTACCAGGGGCTTAAAAAAGGCCAAGCGAGGCAACCTTAAAATCATCCTTTGGGTGTTTCCTTTTTAATGATTTCTTCTCTCAGCCAAACGGTCTTTTCTTCATCGTCCTGAGAGAGAAGAATTCGGTCCTGAAGGATCTGAACTACCGTAGCTTCATTGATCTGATCACCGGCTTTGTAAACTTCCCCGTTGATCACGACCACCGAACCGCCTTTAGGATCGAGAATGATGCCCTCGATATTGAAGTCAGACCTCATGGCTTTTTGAGCAATCAGGCCGTTGGGTCCTATCAGCGGAATCATCGGATCCCGTTTAGCGGCGCTATCATACTGAATTTTTTCTGCGAATGCTAGCTGAAAAGTAAGATTGATCAAAATCACTAGCATCCCCAGAATCTTAAACCAGGTACGCGCCCGTTCCACAGTAAAGATCGGCTTCTCTTGGGATTTTTGAAGAAGAATCTTCATTTCACGCCCTCTTTTTTGGAAACCGCGGAAAGGGTGATCTCCGCAAGGTGCTTTGCCGCGTTCTCTTCGTTAGGACTCAATTGAAAAAGTTCCACCCTCAGGATCTGCGGGTAGTTTTCAATGTGGCTGATAAAGGCGGCCATTTCGTGATAGCCCCCCTCCACCGTGAAGTCGTAGAGGTCTGCTTTAAAACTGGCGTCATACGGCTTGGGGAAATTCGCCTGGGCATCCCTCGGAGTGGATGCAATAATCGAAACCTTGCTTTCATCCGCGAGTTTGGCAATCTTGCCTAAAAGCAGCGAGGCCTCTCCCGGGAAAAAAAGCCGGGCCTTTACGTCCTGGATGTACTGGCTGTACTCCGCTTTATTTTGCAGCCAGGTCTTTTCATTGCGCTTCAGGGTTTGAAGCCTGACAATCTGATTCTCAATCGAGGCAATCTCGCCTTTCACCTTGGCCCCTTCAAACCATGCGGGCCAAACGATGAAAATGATAAAGATAAGCGCCACAGCGGAACCGATACCGATTTTGATCCAGGTCTTTTTATCGATCTTCTGCGCCAGCTCAAGAAGATCCGCGGTGGTCATTTGATTAATCGGCTTCATTTTTTTCCTCCCGCTGACGGCCAGTCAAAAATGGCCGTAAACTGCGTGACCTCGACCTGCTCCTGGACCTGCCGGGCCGTGGTCAAGGAAAGCCGTGTTTCAGGCATCTTCTCTTTCAGGATATGCAGATAACTTTCAATGAACTCAATGCTTGACTGACTCTTGGAAGGCAGGCAAAGCCCCCGGACCACCAGACTGTGTTTTTCCGGGTTGTTTTCAAGCCGGACACTGGTCAGCCAGGCATTTTCGGGAAGCGCATCCGAAAGCCATTGAAGAACACTGGTCAAAGGCAGCTCTGCAGCCACAAAGCGCTGAAGAAAATCCCGCTCTGTTTTTAAAATATTCTCTACTTCAGACTGAAGGTCATTCAATGTCTTGGATTGCGGCTGCACAAGCTTCCACTGCGCATCGACTTTCTTAAGCTTGTTCTTGGCGCCCAGATAATCGAAATAAAACAGGATGCTGAGAAGCACAAAGAAAACCACGGCCCCGAGAGCAATCTTAACTACCGGCACTTCTTTTTGAGGGACCTTCTCTTTAATCCGGAATTCTTCAGGAAGCAGATTGATCTCAATCATGGGTGCCTCAGACAAAGCCCAAGGGCCACCGCGAGCAGCCTCTGGTTCTTTTCCAGCAAAGCCTTATCGATCGCAGGCGCCAATTCAACTCTTGAGAGAACTTCAATGGCCTGCACCGGAACCCCGAGATGCGCGTTGAAGGTTTCAACCATCCATTTCGGATTCGCCGATCCCCCGGCCAAAAAGAACTTCTCAACAGGTTTTCCATCCGGGGTCTGCCCCTGGTAATAATCGAGGGTCACTTTAAGGTCCGTGCACAAGGTTTCATAGCCTTCCTTAAGAACTTGAAGCGCTTCGGGTGAAATTTCGTCCAGATGACCGATGATTTTTTCAGCGTCCGCGAGGCTAAGCCCCAGCTTGCGGCGCAGACGCTTTTGAATATCAATACCGCCAAAGGAAATGTCCCGGATAAAACGCGGCTTACCGTCCCGGATCACGCTCAGGCTTGAAACCTCTTTTCCAAGGTCCATGAGGGCCACCGAACTTTTGAATTCTTCGGGGTACAAAAACTCCAGGGCATTGATCGCCGCGAGGGTGTCAATGTCGATCAGCTCCACCTGCAGCTCCGCGTCCTGAAAATCCTTGATCAAGGGGTAGATCTCTTCCTTTTTCACGGCAATGAGGAGGACATTCATCATTTCCCCGCCGTTCGCCCCGGGAGCGGATTCTTCCAGAACATAAAAATCGAGGATCACTTCATCGAGTTTAAAAGGAATGTAGTTCTCGGCCTCGTAGTTAATCGCGCTGCGAAGGTCTTCGGTTTTCATTTTCGGAAACTGGACAAAGCGGACGATGACGCTCTGGCCTTTCACGGACACCCTGACCCGGGTCGATCCGTAACCTTTCTGGATTGTTTCCTTAATGAGGGCCGCGGCTTTCCCCGGCTCTTCAGAACGGGGCATGAGGTCAAAACGCTCCAGCGTGATTTTTCCGCCGTCTTTGACGGCTTCAAGGAGAATGATTTTGGAAGCACCGTAATCACAAGCCAAAACACGGACCGGTCCCGTGACCTTCGGCGCGGCTTTGGGAGAAAGCCCTGCCAGCAAAGCGGCTGGAAGATATTTTTGCGGAATCATGGCTTTGATTTTCTGAAGGTCAAATGAAGGCACTGAGATTTTCATAGGATGTATTTATCGGCTTATCGTGAAGAAGGCTTAGCCTGCGGGTTTCAAAAAAAAACCCACCCCGCATTGCTGCGGAGTGGGCTGAAAACAAAAGCGAAAGGCTCTTAACCAGCGATTGCCGTACCACCCGTGCAGCCCGTCGCAGCGCCAGCAGGAGCACCAGCACCGTTCACGGAACCGACGATAACACCCGTCTGGTCCACGCAATAGGTATTGGTAGCCGTCTGGTTGGCAACCGTCGGGGTGGAAAGCATGGAGAACGTGTTCGCGTTACCGGCACCACCGCCAGCGTACGCGAGCGTAAAGCCATGCTTACCGCCTGCAGCACCCCATGAAGCATCAATATACGGGGGCGTCGCACCGGTCAAAGCTGCAACGTTCGCCGCATACTGCGGGGGGTTCTGGGCTGCGCGAAAGCTTTCATTCGCAGAGCTGAATGCGCGAAGGTCGGTCTTCATAGCACCTTCGTTTGCGTTCATTCTGGCGCGCAGCAGGTTAGGAATTGCAATCGCGGCAAGTAAACCAATAATCGCAACTACAATCATGATTTCAACGAGCGTAAAACCTTTTTGATTCTTTCTGATTTGATTCAACATCGCTAACACCTCCATTAGAATTTCATCGCGACTACAAGTAGTATAACCACCCAAAACTGGTTTCGGCAAATTCTCACAAAACTATAATACATTTTAATCCTATACATTTTTTAGGGGGTTTAAAAACTCGAATCCCTTATACCGCCTTGCCTACAGCCCGGAGACGTCTTAAAAACTGACAAAAGGGACAGAAAAATATATTTTAGCCTTTACTCCCTGTGTGACTTTTTGGCTCGAAAAACCAAGGGAAGCACCTATCCGGGCGACACCCTCTCTATTAAATATGCTGGGTAATGGTAAGAATCGGAAGAAACAGGGCGATGACAATACCGCCGATGACAACCCCCAGGAAGACGATAATCAAAGGTTCAATAAGGGAAGTCAAACCGTCCACAGCCGCGTCTACCTGGGTGTCATAGAAGTCCGCGATTTTCATCAGCATTTCTTCCATTTCACCGGTTTCCTCACCGACCGCGATCATACGGACCACCATTTGAGGAAAAACATCGCTTTTGATGAGCTGACTGGAAATCGTTTCCCCCTTTTTAACCGATTCCATGAGGGAGGTAATGACAATTTCCAAGCGCCGGTTACCGGAAGTCTGCGCCACGATTTCAAGAGACTGGAGAATCGGAACGCCGCTTCGAACCAGGGTCGCAAGCGTTCGGGAAAATTTACTGACCGCGACTTTTAGAAGCAAGGGGCCAAAAACCGGCATCTTGATGGAGAAAGAATCCCAGGCCAGCCGGCCGGGAGGTGTTTTAATGAACTGAAGCCATCCAAAAATCGCTCCCCCGATCCCCCCTAACACAAGCACCCAGTTAGCCGCCATAAAACGGCTGACATCAATCAGGGTTTGGGTGATGGTGGGAAGCTTCGCGTTCAAGCCTTCAAAAATTTCCGCGAATTTCGGAATCACAAAAGTCATCATGCCGAAAGTAATGAGAAACGCGATCGAAGTCACGGAGATCGGATACATCATGGCCGATTTGACTTTTTTCTGCAGCGCGCTGGTTTTTTCAAAATAATTGGCAACACGGTCGAGGATTTCCTCCAGGCTTCCGCTCGATTCCCCGGCCCGAACCATGTTGATAAACAGGACGGAAAAAACCTTGGTGTGTTTCTGCATGGACTCGGAAAAGCTTTTTCCGCTTTGCACATCCTGGTGCATCTCTTTAAGGATGACTTTGAAACTTTCTTTCTCCACCTGCTCGGAAAGAATGTCCAAAGCCTGAATCAACGGAATACCTGCGGACACCAAGGTGGCCATCTGCCTTGAAAACACCACAAGGTCATCCAGTTTGACCCCGCCGCTTTTGCCTTTTTTCTTGGCCGGCCCCTTACTCAGGCTGAAGACCTTGGACTCTTTGATCTGCGTCACCCGGACGATAATGAACCCCTGCGAGCGGAGGGTGCCGATCAATGTTCCTACATCAGGCGCCTCCTGAACCCCGGTCTGGTCCTTCCCGGTCTTGTCCTTGACGAGATATTCAAACGCTGGCATAAGTCATCACCTGTCCGAGGCCGTCACGCGCAGGACCTCTTCCAGCGTCGTGACCCCCTGTTTAAAAAGCCCGAAGGCGTTTTCAAAAAGTGTTTCCATTCCTTTTTTAACGGCAGTTTCATGAATGACATTGCTTGATTTCCGGGCAATGATCAAACTTCTGATCTCACTGTCCACTTTCATCACTTCAATCGTCCCGAGCCGTCCGTAATAACCGGATTGATTGCATTTGGCGCAGCCCGTGCCTTTGTAGGCCGTGACACCCTCAATTTCTTTCGCGTCAATTTTGCAGCGCCTGAGGACATCCGCAGGGACCTGATACGGGGCCTTGCAGAATTGGCAAACCCGTTTCATGAGACGCTGGGCCGCAACACACACCAGCGATGAGGCAATCAAAAAAGGTTCCACTCCCATATCAATCAAACGCGTCACCGCACCGGCAGCGCTGTTCGTGTGAAGCGTGCTGAAAACAAGGTGACCGGTCAAAGCGGCTTTCACGGCAATGTCCGCGGTCTCTCCGTCGCGGATTTCGCCGACCAGCACAATGTCAGGACTTTGACGCAGAAGCGATCTCAGGCCGCTGGCAAAAGTCAGCCCCACTTCGGACAACACCTGGGTCTGCGTGATCCCTTCAACCTGATACTCCACCGGATCTTCAATCGTCATAATATTCCGGTCCGGAGTATTGAGCGTGCCCATAATCGTATACAAAGAAGTGGATTTACCGCTTCCCGTAGGCCCCGTGATCAGCATCATGCCGTAAGGATGTTTGATGGCCTCCCCAATGATCGAAGTGGGCTTCTCGGTAAAACCCAATTTATCCAGCCCCGATTTGAGTCCGGCTTTATCCAGAACACGCAGCACGATTTTTTCTCCGTAATACGTCGGCAGGACCGAGACGCGGAAGTCGACTTCTTTGCCGGTCATCCGCACACGGAAACGTCCGTCCTGAGGCACCCGCTTTTCCGTAATGTCTAAAGAGGAAATAATTTTCACGCGCGCCACCAGCGAGGGGTAAAGGTCGCGCGTGTGGGAAAAGGATTCCCGGAGCGCGCCGTCAATGCGGTACCTTACCCGGAATTCTTTTTCATAGGGTTCAAAATGAATGTCCGAAGCGCGGGACCTGAGCGCCCCGTCCAGAATCAGATTCACCATGCGGACCACCGGGGCATCGTCAACCCCCTTGCCCGCCGCGGCGGCGCCCCCGCCTTTGTCGTCGGTCTTTTCTTCCCGGATCACTTCCAGCGCGTCTTCGTCAATCCCTTCAATGATTTCATCCAGGTTCGTGCCTTCGGAATAGTACAGGTCGAGCGCGTGCGCAATCATTTTGGGCGTGGCCAGCACAAGTTCGACATCGCAGCGCGTGAGTCCCTTGAGGTCATCCCTCATCAGAAGGTCAAAGGGATTGCTTGTGGCCACGGTCAGGAGATACTTGATACGGGCCAGCGGAAGCACCTGATACCGGTCCGCGACTTTGGGCGGAACCATCTTCAAAACGTCTTTCGTAACTTTAAAAACCGGGAGGTTCAAGGTCGGGATGCCCAGCTCGGATCCCAGGAACTCCATCATTTCATCATCTTTCACAATGTCGCGTTCCACGAGAAGCTGAAAAACGGTTTTCTTTTCTTTCAGCGCCTGCGGGGCCAGTTCACGGATCTGTTCCGCGGTTACCCGCCCGGTCTGTACTAATTTCTCGGCGATCTGATCTTTTGAAAAAGCCGCGATCATTCCTCGCCCCCTTTCCCGGAATCCTCGGCCGTAACCCGGTAAACCTCTTCCAGAGAGGTGTCCCCGTCCGCGGCTTTGCGCAGCGCGCATTCACGCAGCGTCGTCATGCCCAGTTCGCGGGCTTTCACTTTAATCGCTTCCGAAGTCGCGCCTTTCATAATGAGTTCCAAAATCGGCGGCTCCATTTCGAGAAGTTCCGTGATCACCGTGCGGCCCGTGTAACCGGTTCCGCGGCAGCTCGGGCAGCCCTTGGGTTTATAAAACGTCGTGCGGGAGGTGTCGGCGCCCAAATCGCGGAGCACGGAAACCTCCACGTCATAAGGACTGCGGCATTTGGAACACAACCGCCGGAGCAGGCGCTGCGCGGAAATCATGATCACGGTCGAGGCAATCAGAAAAGGTTCAAGCCCCATGTTGGCCATACGCGTGATCGAGCTGGCTGCGTCATTGGTGTGCAGGGTGCTGAGCACAAGGTGCCCGGTCAGCGCGGCCTTGACCGCGATATCAAGCGTTTCATTATCACGGATTTCACCGATGAGAATAATGTCCGGGTCCTGGCGGAGAATAGAACGCAGGGAAGCCGGAAACGTAAGCCCCACCCCGTCCTTCACATTCACCTGATTGATCCCGGGGAGCTGGTATTCCACCGGATCTTCGACGGTCGTAATATTCACATCCGGGGCATCCAGGTATTTGAGCACGGAATACAGCGTGGTGGTTTTACCGCTTCCGGTCGGACCGGTGACAAGCATCATGCCGTGCGGTTTGCGCGAGGAGTCACGGATAATCTGCTGTTCGCGTTCATTAAACCCAAGCTTTGAAATATCATGGCTCTGCGCCGTGGTGTCCAAAATACGAAGACACACCTTTTCTCCGAAAGTAGTCGGCAGAACGGAAACACGCATATCCACCTGCCGTTTTTCGGCTTTGACCTTGAATCGCCCGTCCTGGGGAATGCGGTGCTCGGCAATGTCCAAATCGCTCATGACTTTAATGCGCGAGACAATCGCGGACGCAAGCGATTTAGGCGGCCTGACCACTTCTTCCAAAAGCCCGTCCACGCGGGCGCGCACCCGCACATGATTTTCCCAGGGTTCAATAAAAATGTCACTGGCACGCCGCTTAATCCCCTCAATCAAAAGCCGGTTTACCAGTTTGATGACCGGCGTTTCAAAAGCCACCTTCATCAAATCCGAGGTCTGAAGCTCCACCTCCGAATGCTCGTCTTCAATCGCCTTGACGATATCATCCATTTCCTGGTTGTAATCCACCTGGGGAGCAGGCTGCGCAGCGTTCGCGGATCCGGTTTCAGAGTAATATTTTTGGATATATTTTTTAAGCACCTTCGCCTGCGCAATGGCGGGCTTGACGCGGTAGCCTGTCACCGCGTGCAATTCGTCAGTGGCCTGAAAGTTCATGGGATTGGCAAAGGCAATGGTGAGTGTTTTTTCAAAAAGTGAAATCGGAAGGGCCGTGTACTTTTCCGCGAGTTTTTTGGGAACCAGCGAGATCACCGCGGGTTCGACTGCGAAAACCGCCGGGTTGACCGCCGTAAAACCAAATTCGTGGCTTAAAACCTGCACCAGTTTTTTCTCATCGCATTTTCCCAAACGGATCAAAATTTCAATCAGCGGTTCATGCGTTTCCGACTGCTCGCGGAGGGCTTCATGCATATCCGTGGCAGAAAGCACATTTTCATTGAGCAGGATTTTTTGGAGGTCCGCAAAATGACTGTCTCTGGAAGCCATATCAGCCTGCTTTTTTCTTAAGTGAGGGCGACGTGTTGTCGCGGGCAAAAACAAGGTCCAGCATGTTTAAAATTTCTGACGGCGTTGAAAGAAAAACCTGCGGCTTAAGGTTGAGCTTCGCGCGGACCTCTTCAAGGGCCTGCGTATTCAGCGGATCGCTGACCGCGAGAAAAACCCGCTTGTCATCCGCATCAAAAACCAGAAGCATATTCTTCCGGCAATAGTCCCCCTCCAGCACCCGCGCGCCTTCAATGTTCACGGCATACTGATTCAGCGGCAAATAGGGCATTCGAAGCTGCCTGCCAAGAGCGCTGATCAAGTCCTCTTCGGTCATATGCCCAAGCTGGATCAGGATCTGGCCAATCAACCCGCCCTCTTTTTTCTGATGGGCAAGCGCTTCCTGCAGTCCCTCGGGGGACAAAAGACCGTCTTCAATCAGGATCTCTCCTAATCTCTTTTTGGGCTTCTCTTCCATACGTTAAAAAGTATAGCCCCCGATTGATTTGTTGACAATGGATGGGGCGATATTTTTGTTACTTTTTATACATTAATTGTTAGGTTAAGGGTGTTCTTGATAATTAATGACAGCATTGAATTTCGATAGTTATCCATAAGTCATTATAAACATTAGGGTTAAACATTACGGCTAGTAGAAGGTCTGAAGGGGGCAGCCATCGCAAAGCATCTGACTGGCTTTGCAGTGCTTTTTGGCTAATTGAACGATCTGGGCATGATAATCGTTAAAAAGAGGGCGGCTTCTCGGAAGGGCTCCCGTAAAGAGCTTTTGCCACTGGTGATAGTCATCCTTCAAAGGGGCTAAACCATGGCGTGAAAAAATTCTCCGTGTATAGGCATCGATCACAAAAAAAGGCTTCTGAGCCGCATAAAGCAGCATGGAATCCGCGGTTTCCGGACCAATCCCCTTCACGGCCAAAAGCTTTTTCCGGAGCGTTTCCCCTTTTTCCAGGAACATCTTTTCTAGACGGCCGTCATATTCGGAAAAAAGAAAATCAAGAAAGTGGTGAAGCCTCTGGGCTTTGACATTGAAATAGCCGGCCGGACGGATCAGCTGGGACAGCTCTGCCGCAGAAAGTTTCCTCATGGACTGCGGCGTTAATGCCTCCGCCTGTTTTAAATTCAAAATCGCCTTTTCAACATTTGTCCAGGCCGTGTTCTGAGTCAGGATGGCTCCGACCATGACTTCAAAGGGAGTTTCTCCCGGCCACCAGCTCTGGTGTCCGAATCTTTTCCGGAGCGCCCGGTAAACCGATTGAAGCTGGGCCGGTTGGATGTTTCTTTTTTTAGGCGAATGGAAATTTTTCGAGGATTTCATAACGGGAACCCGCAGGGGTTGAAACACTTTCAAACAAAGCCATTTCAGAAATTCGCACGGCAGGAGTTTTAGGAAAGGTCCATTCCTGCGGTAAGGGTTGGGATTGCCGCGCGCCCTTGATGCGCCCCAAAGTCACATGCGGATGAAAGGGGCGGTCCTCCACAGTAAAACCTTCAGCCCTGAGCCTGGCACATAAATCCGCCTGCAAATCTTTCAAAAACAAAAGATCCCCCGCCGGAGCAGCCCAGAGAATGTTCGGATGATCGGCTTTCGGAAAAAAACCCAACCCTTCAAGTCCGAGTTCAAAGGGGCGCGCCCGGGAAGCCGTTTGTGAAGCCGCGCTCCGGATCACGCTCAAACGTTCCGGAGAAACAAGCCCAAAAAAATGCAGGGTGATATGCAAACCCTCAGGGTCAGACCATTTCGTGCTTGAAAACTTGGGAGAGGTACGGCGGATAAAAACTTCGGCAGCGGCTTTAAGCGGGCCGGGCAGCGGCAGGCCAAGAAAAACCCGTTTTTCGCGGGAATCAGGCACGGCGCGGGGACTTCTTTTTTTCCGGCTTTTGAAGAAAATGCCAGAGGTGCTCCAAGGCTTTGCGCACACTTTTAACCTGAACCAGGGTGCGTTCACCGGAAAAGGAATACCGCCAAGCCTTCACCGAAGACGCGCTCGCCAGCGCCATCCAAACCGTTCCCACCGCTTTTTCACGGGTTCCGCCCGACGGACCGGCGATTCCGGTAATACCGATTCCCAGACTGGCTCCAAATTTTTTACGCACCCCGGAAGCCATGGCTTTGACGACCGCTTCAGAAACAGCGCCATGCTTGTAAAGCACTGCCGGGGAAACACCAAGCTCCCGAATTTTAGACACGTTACTGTAGGTGACAACGCCTCCCGGAAAATAAGTGGAGGCTCCGGCAGCTTGGGTGATTTCCGCGGCCAAGGCCCCCCCGGTACAGCTTTCCGCAAGAGATAAGGTAAGACTTTTTTTTGTAAGAATTTTCCCAATCGCTTCAGACAAGGAAAGATCCTCCCAGGCATAAACATGCGGCCCAAGACGCTTTTCAGCCAAAGTGCGCAAACGCTGGACAATCTCTTTTTTCTCCGCCTGCAGCCGAAGCGCGGCCTCCCCGGGGCTGGGATAAATGCCAAAGTCAAAAGCATCGCGAAAAAAGGTTTTTCCGAGACGGCGCATCACATCAGGCTCGGAAAGCCCCGTGGTTTTAATCGTCAGGGAATATTTTGCGGAAATTTTCGGGTAGCGCTTCAGCAGGACAGGACGGACCAGATCCCGGAACATATTCTCCTGCTCACGGGGAACCCCGGGAAGAACAATCACCAGCTGGCGAACCAGAGGAATGTAGAAACCGAGCGCAATCCCGTAGCGGTTCACAAGAGGAACGGCATTAGCTGGAAACTCCGCTTCTTTGCGGACAATCCCCGGGACTTTTTTGCCGCGGGTTTTGTAAAACTTTTCAATCTGACGGTACTGAGACTTTGAAAACTCGAGAGGAACTTGAAAATACTCGGCAAGGGCTTCGCGGGTCACATCATCCGGTGTGGGACCGAGGCCGCCGGTCAGGACCACGACTTCCGCACGCGACAGGCATTCACCCAGACGGGCACAGATCAGGGGCAAATCATCGGGACAAGAGGTCTGCCCCATCACACGGAAACCGAGGCCTGTGAGCTCACGGCCGAGAAAACGGGCGTTGGAGTTCAGGGTGCTGCCTTTAAGGAGTTCGTCGCCGATCGTGAGGATTTCCGCTTGCGGACGGGAACGGTTTTTCATCACCAGCCCCAAATCATTTTCAAAATGATCCAGGTGTAAACACCGGCGCCCAGGTCGTCAAACATGATGCCCCAGTACCCGGGAAGTTTCTCAAGCCGCCTGAGCGGGAAAGGTTTCACCACGTCAAAAAAACGGAACAGCACGAACCCGAGCACCACACTCCAGAAGTGAAGAGGAACACCGGCCAAAGCCAGCATCATGCCGCAGGTTTCATCCACGACCACATAGGAGGGATCCTTTTCCTTGCTGAGATCAAGCCGGGAAACCGCCCACCAGCCCGCCCAGAAAAGAAAAACAAACGTCAGAAAATAAACCACCCCATGCACCTGCGCGAGCAGGGCCAGAAGAACCCCGACCACACTCCCCCAGGTTCCGGGCGCGAGAGGAATGAGTCCCACCCCCATCGCGCTCGTGAATTTTGCGAAAAACGGCGTGAGGTTATTGGCGCGGTTGGAAAGCAGAAAGGTGTACCCGGAAAGCAAGGTCATAAAAACACCCAGCCACAGGCAAAGAATCATCATACCCTGCATCAGAGGCGCCAGCCAGCTCAGCCAGGCGTAATGGGAAAAATTAAGAAACAAAACGGCAAACGCAACAATCGCGACCTGAAACCCCAGTTTGTATTTGCCCAAAGCTTCCGCCCCCACGGCCTTCTCCTCCATCAGCCATCCCGTGCGGCAGAACGTGACAATGATCTCACGGACAAACACCGGAACCACCCAGGCCACGGAGTAAAAACCCAAATGCGCGAACGCGGCCAAAGGACCCAGGATAAAAAATTTATCCGCCAGCGGATCAATGTATTTCCCAAAATCGCTGACAAGGTTTAATTTCCGGGCGTAGTAGCCGTCCCAATGGTCACTGATAGCACCCACCGTGAAAAGAACCGCTGCGAAAAAATGCGCCCACGGGGAAGGATGCAGAATAAAGAATGGAAGAAAGAAACCCAGCACCAGCCGGGCCAGGCTGATCACATTGGGAAATTGAAAACAATCTTGGCTAAATTTTGCCCAGGAGGTCATATTCCGTCGAGGAGGTAATCCGGACATCATAGAAGCGGCCGGGTTGAAGCGATTGGGAAGAATGAATTTGAACCGTGCCATCCACTTCGGGCGCGTCCATGTAGGAACGTCCCACCCAAACCTTGGGAAGGCTTTCATGGGGGCCTTCCACAAGAACGCGCAGGGTTTTGCCCGTCTGCTTGGCGTGAAACTCGCGGGAAACTTCCTGCTGAACCTGCATGGCCTGATCAAGTCTTTCCTGCTTCACACGCTCAGGCACCTGATCTTCCATTGCGCCCGCGGGAGAACCTTCTTCACGGGAATACTTAAAAATCCCCACGCGTTCAAAACGGGTTTCCCGCATAAACGCGAGAAGCTCTTCGAAATCTTTTTCCGTTTCTCCGGGAAATCCCACGATAAAAGTCGTGCGGATCGCGAGGTCGGGAACGGTGTCCCGGAAACGCTTAAGAAGATCCTGCGTCCGGCGCTTGGTAATCCCCCGGCGCATGGCCAGCAGCATGGCGTCGCTGGCGTGCTGGAGCGGCATGTCAAGGTAATGGCACATGTGTTTGGAGTCGCGCATGACATCCATCAGCTCCTGGGAAACACAGGAGGGATAAGCGTAAAGAAGCCTGAGCCACTCCACACCTTCCACGCGGTCAAGGCGGCGGATCAATTCAGGAAGCAGAAAAGCGCCGGAATGATCACGGCCGAAAAACGTCGTATCCTGACCTGTCAAAATAATTTCACGGGCGCCCGAAGCCGCAAGTTGCTGGACTTCCTTTTCAACATCCTCAATCGTTCTGGAGCGGTGCTTGCCGCGGAAAGTCGGAATCGTGCAGAAGGTACAGACATGATCGCAGCCTTCAGAAATTTTAACGTACCGGGAATAGTCCGGCGTGAGCGCCACACGGGCGTCATTGGAAGTGACGAGGTATCCCGGAGCCCCCAGAGACACTACTTTGCGGCCGCCGGAAACGCGCTCGACAATTTCGGGGATCTTGGCGTATTCCCCGGAGCCTATAAAAGCATCCACTTCTTTGAGCTCTTTCTGAAGTTCGTCCGGAAAACGCTGCACCAGGCAGCCCATCACCACAACGGCTTTGACCTTTTTCTCTTTTTTGAGCTGAATCAATTCCAGAATCCGGTCAATGGATTCCTTCTGGGCATCCTGGATAAAGGCACAGGTGTTGAGAAGGGCCACATCACAGTCAGAAACGGTCGGGACAAGGGTGTAAGAAGGGCCGCCGAGCTTCCCCAGAATCACTTCGCTGTCCACCAGGGTCTTGGCACAGCCCAAGGAAAGCATGCCCACGCGCACGGGCTTTGGGCTGGGATGTTCAGAAACGGGCTTCTTTCCAGGCATTGTCTTAGATTTGGAATCCAGGGTTGGCATGGGGCGTATCTTAAACGATGAGGGGGGTTAAAGCAATGAAACTTCCGGGACTGAAACAGCAGGGTTTGTCAATTTGAAGCCGATTTAAGCATTTCTTTCGCGTGGGTCCGGGCAATATCCGATTCCTTCAGACCGCTCATCATTTCGGCCAATTCGCGGACTTTTTCCTCGCCCTCAAGAAGTTCATAGCGGACCCGGGTCTCGCCTTTGGAAACCGACTTAATGACTTTGAAATGGCGGTTTGAAAAAGACGCGATTTGCGGAAGGTGCGTAATTAAAAGCACCTGGCGCTCCGCGGCGATTTCCCGAACCTTGCGTCCCACCACTTCACCAAGACGTCCGCCGATGTTGGAATCAATTTCATCAAAAATTAAAGTGGGCGTCGAATCCACTTTGGCCAAAGCCCGTTTCAGGGCCAGCAAAACCCTCGAGGCCTCGCCGCCGGAGGCCACTTTGACGAGCGGCTTCAATTCATGCCCGGGATTAGGCGTGAAGAAAAACTCGACGGTTTCCGTTCCGCTTTCTGAAAAAGGCACACTCTCAAGCCGGCATTCAAAACGGGCATGGGGCATTCCAAGGTCCTTGAGTTCCCCCTCGGCTTCGGCCCGGAGTTTTTTCGCCGCCTTTTCACGAAGCGCCCGGATTTCCGCCGCGGCCTTTTTCAGATCCGGAAGGATTTTCGCGATCTCGCGTTCCGCGTCTTTTTGATAGACCTCCGCATTGACGAGCTGGTCGTACTCCTGTTTGGAGGTTTCGAGAAACTCCCGCACCTTCGCGACCGTGCCCCCGTACTTTCTCTTCAGCGTTTCAATCCCGTCCGCGCGGCGTTCCAGTTCAGCCAGCCGTTCTTCATCAAAAGACAAACTTTCCTGATAATCACGGATCTGCCGGTTCAGCTCTTCCAGATTCATCTGAACATCTTCAAGGGAGGACCGCATGGCTTCGGCCGAGGGGTCAATCTTGACCCACGATTGAAATCCTCTGAAAACACCGCCCACCCGCGAAGAGGCCGAGGTGTCTCCGGAGTCCAAAGCCTCCAGAATTTCTCCGGTCAAATCCGAAAGTTTCTGGGCATGCGCCAGACGGATCTTTTCGTTCTGAAGCGACTCCTCCTCGTCTTCCTGAGGGTCCACGCGTTCAATCTCATCAATCTGATACTTCAAAAGATCGATTTTTCTCTGCCTTCCTTCTTCGGCCTCCAGAATTTCATCCCGCTTCCGGGTGAGCTGCCGGTACGCCTCAAAATTTTTTTTGTAATTCCGGACAAGCGCGGTGTCCGCACCGAGCCCCGCGAGGCGGTCCACAAGTTCGCGGTGGGTCTCGCTCTGAAAAATCTGCTGCTGGTCATGCTGGCCGTGGAAATCCACAAGCCGCGTCCCAAGATCCTTCAACGCCGACAAGTTCACGACTTTGCGGTTGATAAAACTGCGGCTTCGGCCATCGGAGGAAATCTCACGGCGAAGAACGAGCGTATCATCCCCTTCTTCCAAAAAGCTGGTCATCTCTTCCGGAAAAACAAAACCTTTAGGCAGGGAAAAAGCAGCTTCAATCAAACAGGGTTTTTCTTTACTGCGGAGGATTTCCGCGCCGGCGCGTTCTCCCAGCACAAGATGAAGAGCGTCCAAAAGAATGGATTTTCCGGCGCCGGTTTCACCGGTCAAAACATTCAGGCCGGAATCAAAATCAAGCGAGATTTCATCGATCAGCGCGTAATTGCGGATGGTCAGCTGCAAGAGCATTAAGGAGGCCCGTCCTCGTGAAGATTTTTGAGTCAAACAGGCAGCAGTTTAAGGCTTTAAGCCCCAAGTTTCAAGCCCTGCGGAGGAAATCAGGCCGCGGCAAGGCGGCGCTTGAATTCAGCCCAGGGGAAGTTATTGCCCGGGCATTCGGTATTTTTTCCCGGAACATCCCGGTGGCGGATCACATGAGCTTCCGGAATCCGGTAATAATTCATCAGGGTATGAACCAGAAAGACCAGGGAGTCCAGAGAGGCTTCTGAAACATAGGTTTCCGAATAGTTGCCCACCAGGGAGATCCCGATTCCCTTTTCGTTCATCCCCGCCTTGTTGGCATGAGCCCCGTCTTCCTGCTTCACCCAGCGGGGCCCCACTTCGATCTGTCCGTCCAGCTTTGAATTAGTCCCGTTATCAATCAGGAAGTGATACCCAAGGCCGTTCCAAAAACCCCGGTTATGGTGCAGCACGTCGATACTGCGGGCATTGCCCGACTCCGTGGCCGTGTGGTGGATAACGATATAGGTCCAGCGGCGCGTGGGGTAAAGAGGAATCACGGGTACAGGCCCCGCGGTGTTGGGAATAATCAGCTTCTGCCCGTTATTGATGGCCGAGGCATCCGTCAGGTTGTTGGCCCTCATCAGCTCATCAATTCCGACGTTATACATTTTCGAGATCCGCCACAGGGTTTCCTGGGGCCCGACTTCATGCGTCAAGGTTCTCATGGCCGTGTAGGGCGCGGGAAGCGACACGGTCGTAGGACCCAGGGGTTTCGGGAAGTTCATCGAAACCGCGGAAGGCGTTGTCGGGGAAGAAGCGCAGCCGTTTAAAAAAAGAACCCACACGAAAAGAGAGGCCAAGATCTTCTGGTTTTTACGAAGCATAGAATTTGAAAATTCCTTGTTGGGAAAGTTAAGGAGAGGCGTAAAAAATTACTTCATTATTCGTCTATTCTCGCCTAAAAGTTAACCCGCGGATTCCTGCCAGGAATCACTTACTTCTTTTTCAAGTACTCAGCAAGCTTCTTGTCAAAAGTTTCAAGGCCTTTCAAAAGGTCACGGCCCAGATCCAAAGTCAGGAGCGGACGCTCGCGGTCCGCCGCAGCCTGGGCATCCCCGATCCCCTGGGCCTTTTTAAGCTGCGCGAAAGTAAACTTCGCGTGCGGAATTGGCGCGTCTTTCGGGTCCTGGTTCAAAAGAACAATAAAACCGCCCTTGGAAGGCCCGCCCTTGTAAAGCTGTCCGATCGAATGAAGGTAACGCGGTCCAAAACCAATCAGAACCGGAAGTTTGACTCCGTCACGCATCCGCGCCTGGATTCGGGCCAGAACCTTTGCGGTCTGCGGAGTGCGGTCAATGTAAGCCAGGAAGGCCACATACGGACTGGGTTCACGAAGCCCCTTAAAAAAAGAAGCGAAATCAATCTCGTCACGGATCTTCGTGACCGGAACCAGCTGAGGAATATCACCCAGTTTTTCGGCCTCGGCAAGAATGCGCGTCGTGTTGTCCTTGCTTTCCTTAACATTGGGCTCATCAAAGGGATTCACCCCAAGCACAGCGCTGGAAACAACGGTCACGATTTCCCAGGCCAGAAACTCCGCGCCAATGCTCAACGGATCCGGCCAAACCACTTCAATCACGGGAAAGCCCGCTTTTTTAAGAGCCTTCACACGGGATTCAAAGCGCGCATCTTTTTCGGATTTTTGACGAAGCACCAGAAAAGCCCGGTCCTCTCCGTAAACTTCAGGAGTTCCCAGGGCCTCACCGTCCACAGGCACCACGCCCTTTCCTTCTTTGCCCGTGCTTTCGGCAATCAGCTGTTCCAGCCAGGCGCCGAAAGAGGCCAGGGATTTTGAGGAAAGAATCGTCAGCTTGTCTTGGCCTTCACGGGCAAGGACACCGATGAGCGTTCCGAGATAAAAGGGCGCGTTCTTTTTCAGCTTCAATTCTTTGGAAGACTGGCTGTACAGCGCAAGCGCGGACTCCAGGATCTTCCTGACGGGAATTCCAAGGACCGCGGCCGGAACAAGCCCAAAAAGCGAGAGCGCGGAATAACGGCCGCCGATATTGGACGGATTGATAAAGACCTTGCGGAAATGTTTCGCATGGCCTTCCTGCTGCAAACGGGATCCTTCATCCGTGATCGCGATGAAATGACGGCCGGCCGAGACCGCGGCGTCCGCCTTTTTTCCATACGCTTTAAGGGCATGGGCGTAAAAAAACTGAAACTGCGACATGGTTTCAACCGTGGAACCGGATTTGCTTGAAACAATGAAGAGCGCTGTCTTTATTTTAATTTTGGACAGGACTCCGAGCACGCTTGCCGGGTCGGTTGTGTCCAGCACATAGAACCGCGGGGTCTTAGACGTGCGGCAAATCAGGCTCAGCACTTCCGGGGCAAGACTTGAACCGCCCATACCCAGCAGAACAATGTCCTTGATGCCTTCACTCTTCACCTGCGCCTGAAGCTCATCAATTTCATACAGCCGGCCGAGCATCCACTCCGGCGACTTCAACCACCCCAAGCGGTTTTTAATCACCTTTTGATGATCCGCGTCTTCCTTCCAAATCGTGGGATCATTGTGATAAAAACGCTCTACAAAATGGTCTTTCTCCATTTGAGGAAGCGGAAGCGAGGCGAGCGTCTTTTTGGAGACTGTGTAGGAAATTTTCACGGCGGGGATTTTTTTGGAAGACCCGCGCGCAATTTCCAGGGTCTTCATCAGGGAATCAAAAGAATTTTCAAAAGCAATGAGGCCGTCGTGCTGAAGTTTCTGGCCGGTCTCATCAATATCGATCCCCCACTCTTTCAACCGCTCAATCACCTGCCGGGCGCCGGCGGCATTTTCCAGCACCGTTCCCGGACGGATACAGCCGTGATCAAGAAGCGCATCCAGCGTCACTCTCGGCATCGTGTTCACCGTCTCGGGGCCTACCAGGGTATCCACATAAAGAAGATCCGGGTATTTGGGATTTTTCACACTTGTGCTGCCCCAAAGGACTTTCTGAACCGTGGCACCGGCATTGCGCAGTTTGCGGACGCGTTCGGATTCCAGAACTTTCCGGAATTCCTGATAAATCACTTTGCAATTCGCGATCGCGGCTTTTCCCTTGAGGCTTTCCAGATCCTTACGCTCGGCATCATCGGATTCCATTTCCTGAAGGCGTGAAAGCTGGCCGTCAATGGTGTTATCAAAACGGCTGACAAAAACACTGGCCACGGAATGCACCTTGGAAAGGTCCTGCCCTTTGGCTTTACGGGCTTCAAGACCTTCGAGATACGCGTTCAAAACATCGGTGTAATGCTGAAGCGTGAAAATCAAAGTCACGTTCACATTGACGCCGAGCGCCGTTAAATCGCGGAACGCGTGAACGCCGGCGGGAGTAGCCGGAACTTTGATCATAAGGTTTGGGCGGTTCACGGCTTTCACGAGTTTAAGAGCCTCTTCGACCGTGCGTTCCTGGTCATGGGCAAGATCAGGCCGCACTTCAAGACTGACAAAACCGTGCTCGCCCTTGGAACCCGAATAAACTTCCTTGAAGAGATCACAGGCCGCCTGAATATCGGAAATCGTCAGGGCATCATAAATCGCGAGCGTTGAGGCCCCCTTGCGGGCAAGACTCTGAATGTCTTTTTCATAACCGCCGCCAGGCTTGCTGATGGCCATTTCGAAAATCGTGGGGTTGGAGGTCACGCCGAGGATCCTGGCATTGCGAATCAAAGACTTCAATTCTCCGGAACGCAAAAGCTGGCGGCTGATGGAATCAAGCCAAGGGCTTTGTCCGGCGAGCGCAAGATCCACGGTTGAGGGATTGGATTCAGCAGTTTTCATAACGTTAAAGTCTCCCTTAAAAAATCAGGTGGTCAGAATGAAATGTGATCAAGACGGTTTGAGAAGCGGGTATTTTATCGAAAAAGGGCGGGCAGGAACACCAAATTTCTTAAAACAGAGGAAAAACTTTCAGGACTCTCCGGGGGATGACATTTTGGCTGTCGGTACCGTGAAGTAAAAGAGGCTTCCTTTACCAAGGCCTTCACTTTCGACCCCAACCCGGCCGCCCTGGGCTTCAACCAGCTGCTTAACGATGGCCAGGCCAAGTCCGCTCCCGGAATATTTTTTACCGGGGTGCTGGACCCGGAAAAATTCCCGGAAAACATTTTCTTTGTCTTTGGGGTCAATGCCGATGCCGGAGTCCGCGACCTGAATCACCACTTCCTGATTATCCTTATCATGGCGGGCGGAAAGAGTCACTTTACCGCCGGGATCTGTGTATTTGATGGAATTATTCAGAAGATTGACCACAATCTGAGTCACCCGTTCCAAATCCCCCATAACATCCGGCAGGACATCGGGAATTTCGTCCAGCAGCACCAGGGTCTGCTGCTCGCAGACAATCAAATGATCGTCCAGGCAAGCCTTGAGAACAGGCACAAGGTCAAAGACGTCTTTCCGGCATTCGATCTTGCCGCGCCGGATGCGGGACAAGTCCAGCAGCTCATCAATGATCCGGTTGAGGCGCTGACCCTGCATCAGAATTTTCCGGACGCGGCGCTTCTGCTCGTCATTAAGCGGGCCGAGTTTTTCACGGACAAGAATTTCCGCAAAACCGTTGATTACGGAAAGCGGCGTTCTGAGTTCGTGCGACGCCACAGACAGGAATTCTTCCTTGAGTTTATCGAAACGGTCACGGGAAGTTTTGATTTCAAGGAAGCTGAAAAAGAAATGGTTGCGCCAACCGAGAAAAAGATAGAAGAAGCCCGGCAGTGACGCGGTCAAGAGCCAAACCGCCTCGGCATTCCGGTGCTGCCAGGGACTTTCAAAAAAAGCGCTGACGACAAACCCCAGAATGATGAGGGAAAAAATAAGAAAAATGGAAATTGAAAAAGGTGTTTTAAAACCGGCGGGAAGAAGCATGTCTTTCAGGACAAAAAAGAAAATAAGCGTGTAGAGGGCTCCCGCAAAAAGATTACCCCAAAAGTGAATGGGAAAAGCATCTGTCATAAACGGCGCCTGCCCGTTTGAGCGGAGGGACCGGCCTCAGCGGGCTGCTGTGCCGTTACCGCCCCGGGGATTGCGGAATGAATCGATTTTTTCAAGCAGAACATCCAGCGCAAAGGGCTTGTTTAAAACATCGTTGACACCGGCCTGGTGCATGCGAGTCATCTCTTCGGCGCCTTTAAGACCCGTGACACCAAGAATCGCAATATCTTTGAAACGCGGATCCTGACGCACGAAGCGGCAGAACTCAAAGCCGTCCAGTTCCGGCATTCTGAAGTCCAGAAGGATCAGGTTAGGTCTTTCTTCGACCAGCTTCGCGCCCGCGGTAAAACCATTATTCACGGCGATCAGCTTCAACCCCTCAATGCCTTCCAGCATATCCTTGAGAAGTTCCAGTACATCCGTATCGTCATCAACCGCCAAAACAATAAATTCTTTTCTCTTTTCGAGTTCTTCGTCTCCCTGCCAGGGAAGGTTATAAGCCTGAGCAAACCTGACCAGTTCGTCATGCTCAATACGGCGGTGGCCGCCCACCGTGGTGTAGCACTTGAAACGGCCGCCCTCAATCCACCGGATCACCGTGATGGGCGTAACTCCGAGGAGTTTTGCCACTTCATGTGTGGTGTACAGCTTTTTCGTTTGCTGCTCCATGGTCCGAACCTCCGCGTAATCGAAAAGTGAGTAAGCCGTTCGCTTCTGTGCCATGAGTAACAACCTCTCATGTTACGATTGTGATTTTTGTTACTCTGATTTAAGTATAGCCCCCTGCTTTGGGTAAAGCAAACCACGGAAGAAAATAGATTAAGAACTTGAAGTCTATACGGAGTAATGGGTTAGGACTTTTTGAAGAGGCTGGCGATCTGAAGGGGTATCAAGTCGGGGTTCGTGTCCGGGGAGCATTCCATCCAATGAATCCCCTTCTCCTTACGGAACCAGGTCATTTGGCGTTTGGCCAGGTGCCGGCTGTTGAGCTTGATCCGGGCGCGGGCGGTTTCCAGGGCCTCAGAAGTCCAGCGCCCGTCCTGAGGAGAACGGGTCTCAAGGAGTTCCTTATAGCCCACAGCCTGGAGGGCGGTATGCGATAAGGCAAGTCTCGAAAGCTTCCGGACTTCTTCTACGAGACCTGCTTCAAACATCCTGTCCACCCGCTGTTCAATCCGCGCGTAAAGGACGTCCCGGGGCCAGGTCATCCCGATCACCAGAGACTCAAAACCCAATTCCGTAAGCGGCTGTTTGGATTGAAACCACTCCGAAGGTGTTTTGCCTGAGATTTCATAAATCTCCAGCGCACGGACAATCCTCTTTTGATCCGCAGGTTTTATTTTTTCCGCGGCGGCAGGATCAAGGCCCTGAAGTCTTTCGTAAAGAAGCGCCAGTCCGGAGCGCTCTACTTCCAGGTCCAGGCGCCCGCGGATTTCCGGAGAAGCGCCAGGCTGACCGGAAAGCCCTTCGAGGATGGCGCGCACATAAAGACCTGTTCCGCCCGTAACCAAGGGCGTTTTTCCCCGCCCTGAAATTTCCCGGATTTTTTCAAGCGCAAGCTCCCGGTACTCGTAAACGGAAAAAGGCTCGGTGGGTTCCAGGATATCGATGAGGTGATGCGGCACGCGGAGCCGCTCTTCGGATGACGGTTTAGCGGTGCCGATATCCATGCCCCGGTAAACCTGCATGGAGTCTGCGGAAATAATTTCAGCGTCAAGAAGCCCGGCAAGCTGGAGCGCGGCGTCTGTTTTACCGCTTCCGGTCGGGCCTACGAGAAAAAGTACGCGGGGCTTCACATGGATTCGGGCTGAGAAATGCCGAGAAGTTCGAGGCCGTTATGAAGGACAATGCGCGCGGCCTCGGATAAAAGAAGGCGCGCCTTGGTCAGCTCCGCGTCGTCTGTCACCACGCGATGCGCGGAGTAGAATTTATGAAAACACATAGCCAGGTCGTGGAGGTAATCCGCGAGCCGGTAAGGCTCCAGAAATTCCGAAGCCTGCACCAGCGCTTTGGAATAATCCGATATGAATTTAATGAGGTTGGTTTCCTCGGGTGAAGACAGCAGCTCCAAATTCACTTTCGTGGTGACTTCACGCTCCGCGAATTTAAGAATGCTTGAAATACGCGCATGCGCGTACTGTAAATAGTAAACCGGATTTTCCTGAGACTTCTGTTTGGCCAGGTCCAGGTCAAAATCAAGATGACTCTCCACCTTGCGCATAATAAAAAAGAAACGCGACGCGTCAATTCCGACTTCATCCATCAATTCGCGGAGCGTGACAAACTCGCCCGCGCGCGTGGACATACGCACCGGCTGGCCGTTGCGGTAGAGCGTGGAAAGCTGAACAATCCGGATCTCAACCTGGGAGGCGTCATAACCGAGCGCCTGGCAAGAGGCCTTGATACGGTTAATATAACCGTGATGGTCAGGGCCCAGAAAATCCACGAGCTTGTTGTAGCCCCGGTCAAATTTATAACGGTGGTAGGCAATGTCCGGCGCAAGGTAGGTGTATTCCCCGCTCGACTTGCGGATCACGCGGTCCTTATCATCCCCAAACGCCGTGGAGCGGAACCAAAGCGCTCCGTCCTGTTCAAACAAATGACCGTTTTCCTGAAGAAAATCCAGGCACTTCTGAACATGGTTCTTTTTATAAAGGTTCTGCTCGGAAAAATAGCTGTCGAACTCCACACGAAAATCGTGAAGGTCTTTGCGGATGCAGGCCATCATGTCTTCGCAGGCGTACTCGCGGCAAAAATCGACCGCCTTGTCCTCAGGCTCTTTCAAAAGAGAGTCCCGTTTTTCAAGCACCAGCTTCTTGGCCATGTCAATCAAGTAAGCGCCCTGATACCCGTCTTCCGGAAGCACGGCTTCAATTTGAAGTTCCTGGCAGTAACGGACCCACAGGCTTTTGCCGAGAAGGTTCATCTGCCGGCCGCCGTCATTCAGATAATATTCGGAATCTACCGCATGGCCCGCGGCCCGGAGAATCCGTGTCAGACTGTCGCCGATGGCGGCCTGGCGGCCGTGCGCAATGGTTAAAGGCCCGGTCGGGTTTGCGCTGACATATTCCAAAAGAACTTTCTTGCCCTTGCCAAATTCAGAAGTTCCGTAATCTTTGCCGGCCTTCACGGCTTCAAGGAGCACTTGCCCCAGAGACGCCTTTTTAAGGTAAAAATTAACAAAGCCCCCGCCGGCAATGACCATCCGTTCAATCGCCGTGCCGGGAGTTTTCGCGTTTTCAGTTTCCAAGGCATGCAAAAATTCCTGGGCAATCACGGCGGGTTTCTGGCGAAGGAGTCCCGCCAGTTTAAAGGCCACATTCACGGCAAGGTCGCCGTGGGAGGGGTCGCGCGTAACTACCAGGTCATACGCAAAGCCTGCCGGTAATTCGAGGCTTTTTTCCGTGACGTAATTGCGGAGGGTTTTTTCGATCAGGGCTTCAAGAAATTCTTTTGCCATACGTTTTACTTCTTCACTTCCTTGGCATCACCCCAAAGGCTTTCGAGGTTGTAGAAAAGCCGCTTGTCGCGGTGGAACACGTGCACCAGAACGGCCCCGAGATCCAGGATGATCCAGTCCCCCACTTCAAGACCTTCTTTATGAAAGACGGGGACCTTCTGTTTTTTGAAAGAATCCAAAAGATGATCGGCAATGGCTTTGACATGCGGCGCGGAATTACCGTGCGTGATCACAAAGAAATGCGTGAAGCTAGACTGTTTGGAAATATCGAGAACAATCGGCTCTTCGCCTTTTTTGTCCTCCATCAGATCCCGGGCCAAAAGCGCAATTTTTTTAGGCTGCAAAGGAATGTCCTAGCGACTTAGGGAGGCTGAGCGCCTCAAGGTTAAAAAATCGACGCGCATTATATAACAGTTTAAGGAAATGCCCCAAGAAGGATTTCAACGCGGGGGGATGGCCAGGGTTTCAAGCTTGAGGAGCCGCCGTTTCCAGTCCAGGCCTTTGGAGTACCCTCCCAGCCTCCCGCTGGCTGAAAAAACGCGGTGGCAAGGAATCAAAACCGGAAGAGGGTTCTTCCGCATGGCGCCTCCCACGGCCCGCGCGGCGCGCGCGTTTCCAGCCCGGGCCGCCAGCGCGGAATAACTCACGCATTCCGTTTTTTTCAAACGCGCGAGCCGGCAAAGCACGGTTTGCTCGAATTGCGTGAGCGCTCCAAGATCATATTTCAAATCTGAAAAATTCTCCTTTTTCCCGGAAAAATAATTTTCAAGCTTGGCCTTGGCCGCGGCCAGCAGCTTGGATTGATCCGGGGAAGCTTTTGCTAAAGACGTTTTGACGGAACCGCCCGGGAATTCAAGCCGGGTTAAGCCCCGGTCCGAGGCAAAAAGAGTGAACATTCCCCAGGGGGAACGAACGAGCGCTGAAGCTTCCGTGCTGTTTTTTTCAGGTTTATGCGGCATGGGCAAACCGGACCGCCTCCAGAAGAATCAGTCCGTCCTTTACGTTGACTGCGTTTCGAAGTTCCGGATAGACGGCAAAGGCTTCATCAAGTCCTTTTGCGAGAGCAAGCGTGTAAGGGAGCGTGGCCTGTTCAAGCGCCCGCGACGCCGCGGGACCGCAAAGCGACGGCATATTCGCCACCGAAAATCTCAGGTTACCGAAAGGGTCCCAGTAAAGCGGGTCATCATACGTGCGCGGATGGGCAAAGGGAAAATTTCCTCCCTGATCAATCGAAACATCCACGATCACTTTTTTCACATCTCTTGACGCGTTTTGCAAACGCTGCTCGCTCAGCACCCGGAAAGCGCGCGCGCCGGCCTGATGAACGCAGCCGATAAAAACCTCCGAAGTCTGAAGAACGCTTTCGGGCAAATCCTCAGGCGAAAAAAAGACGGCGCCTTGAGCGCCCCATTTTTGACTCAGTGCCGTGCGGCGTTCCGCATTTTTTTCCACCAGCGCGGCCCGGCCTTTCATTTTGAGCCAGAATTCCAGCGCCTTCTCGCCCGCCACTCCGCCGCCCCAGATCACGACCGAGGGGGCCGTGAGGTCCTGCGGAACTTCCGGGAACGCGGAAGCCACCCGTTCCAGCGAAGACTGAAAATCCGCGGGATAAAAAAGAGGTTCTTTCAGCGCGCCGCGCAAAGTCACAAGGTAAGCCCCGTAAGCCGCCGCGAGACCGCCCGCGATTTCACTCATAGGTTTGAGGAGCGGCATGCGTCCGCCTTCGGAAACCGTTTCAAACGCAATCGCGGCCGCTCCAGCCTGAAGAAGCCCGAGCAGAAGACGGGCGTTTTCCGGGGAAGCCAAATGCAGATAACAGAACAGAACATGCTCCCGGCGAATCAGCGGAAGCTCGGCTGGCTGAGGTTCTTTCACTTTCAGGATAAGGCCGGCTTGGGCATAAAGCGAAGCCGCATCAGGAAGCATCTTCGCGCCTCTTTTTTCGTAATCCTCATCCCAAAAACCGGACGCTGTTCCGGCTCCCCGTTCAATGAAAACCTCAACCCCCTGCCCGGTGAGCCAGCCGCAGCCTTCAGGCGTAAGCCCCACCCTTTTTTCACGGGTTTTGATTTCGCGTGGAACTCCAACGCTCAACCGGCTCATAGTGTTTACCTTTGAAAGCGGTTCGTGATCGGCATCCGCCTGCCAAACCAGGCCTTGTGGGTCACACGAAGAATCGGCGGGGTCTGACGGCGCTTGTATTCATTGTGATCCACCTTGCGGATGACCTCATGCACCGTCTTTGCCGAAACTCCTCGGGCCTTCATGGCCTTAACAATGGCTTCACGGCTTTCATTCCTCTCAATATAAAGATACAGGATCTCATCCAGAATTTCATAGGGCGGCAGGGAATCCTGGTCTTTTTGATCAGGCCGGAGTTCCGCCGAAGGCGCCTTGGTCAAGATCGGTTGGGGGATGACTTCGCCTTGCCCGTTGCGCGTGCGCGCCAAACGGTACACATCGGTTTTGTACACATCCCCAAGAACCGCGAGTCCCCCGGCCATATCGCCGTAAAGCGTGCAATACCCCATGGCCAGTTCCGATTTATTCCCGGTGGTGAGCAGAAGCCGCCCCTCATCATTCGAGAGGTACATCAGCTCCAGGCCGCGGATACGCGCCTGGAGGTTTTCCATGGCCAGCGTAATTTTCCCGGCAGGCGCAAGCTTGCGGCCTTCTTGAGAAGCCTGTTTGCGGTAAGCCTTCACGAGGAATTCATATTTTTCCCGGATCGAATGTTTGCGGATCTCAATCCCCAAACGCCGGGCGAGTTCTTCCGAGTCTTCCCAGCTGCCCCGTGAGGAATAACCGCTCGGCATGGTGACCCCTAAAACCGCTTCCGGCCCCACGGCATCCACCGCCAAGGCCGCAACCACCGCGGAATCAATGCCGCCGCTGAGCCCGATCACAATTTTTTTAAACCCGTTCTTCCGGCAGTAATCGCGGATCCCGAGCCGCAGGGCTTCATACATTTCCGTGGAGTCTCCCGAAACGGGGTCTGAAGAAAGAACCGGCGCATTTTTGTCTCCCGGTTTCCAATCGAAGAAAAAGAGGCCTTCCTGAAACGCCGGCGCGCGGAAAAGAATGCGTCCCCTTTCGTTCACAAAAAGGCTGCGGCCGTCAAAAATCAAATCATCCTGAGCGCCCACCTGATTGACGTACAAAAGCGGCAGGCCGTGACGGACGGTCTGGCGCTTCAAAAGAGAATCCCGGACATCCGAAACGCCTTGATAAAAAGGAGAGGCCGAAAGATTGACCGCGAAATTCGCACCGCGGTTTGACAGGTCTGCCAAAGGTTTGCGGTCATAATCCTGATCCCAGATGTCCTCGCAAATGGTGGGCGCGACCTGAAACCCGCGCCACGGAATCAAACGGCTATCCGTTCCCGGCGTAAAAAAAATCTGTTCCAGAAAAACATCATAGGTGGGAAGAAGGCGCTTGGGCTGAACATGGCGGATTTTTCCTTTTTCAATCCAGGCCAACGCGTTAAAAGTGCGGTCTTGAAGACGCTCCACAGAAGAAGGCCTCGGAGACATTCTCCCCTCCCGCCAGGAGGGGTGATCAATAAAACCAAGTACCGCGGTCACAGAATATTTTTGCGTGGCTTTGACGATTTTCGCGAGATGTTTCAGCCCTTCACGGACAAAATCTTCGTGATTGGCCAGGTCCCAGACCGGATATCCGCACAAAGCCATTTCCGGAAACACCACGAGATCGGCGCGCTGTTTTTCCGCCCGCTTGATCCAGTCCAAAATTTTTCGCGTGTTGCCGGCAAAATCCCCCACGGTGGGGTTCATCTGCCCAATGGCAATTCGAATCGTCTTCATAGAAAGTTCCAGAAAACCTGCTGTTGGAGAGGCCGGAGTATAACATAAAGCTGGGAGGCGGGATAGGGCTACGAAGCTTTCAATCTGCCCGGGGAAAAGGGGTCATTGCGTTTTTCAAATTCCAGAAGTTCCACACGGCTCTCCTTAAGTTCCCGGTAGGTTTTTTTAAGGTCCTCCGCGCCGTTTTTCAAACGTTCACACATCCGGGCGTGATGAAGCGCCAGCCCCACCTGGCGGGCCAGCACCATCGCGGTCCTTAAATCCTCCTGAGTGAATTCAGGCTGGGATTTCAAGGTCCGGCTGAAGTTCAAAACGCCCACCACTTCCGTCCGGTAAAGAATCGGACAAATCATGGCTGAGCGTATCAAAGGGTTTCCTTCGAGGTCTTTAAAGAGCGGGTAATTTCCCAGGTCTCCATTGATAAGAAACTCTTTGCGTTCAAAGGCGGAAAGACCGGCCACCCGGTCCCCCAGCTGAAGGTGCACATTCTGAGCCACTTTTTCTGACAGCCCGCGGCTGGCCAAAACCTTCAAGTGGCTGCTTTCATCCAGCAGAAGCACGGAGCATTGGTCCGCACCCAGTGTTTTTTGCGCCACCACCAGCACGGCAGCCCCAATGTCTTTGAGTTCCGCCTTGTCAAAAAGCTCGGTGCAGGCTTCCAGAAACTGTTCGGCTTTGGCTTCGCGCTTGCGGATTTCTTTTTCCGCGCGCCGGACCAAGGCTTCGGAATTTTCCGCGCGAGGCCGCCGGCCCCGGACCGAAAAACCCTTTTTCTCAAGAGAACGGAGCATCAGAACAACGCCTCCGCAAAAAACCACGCCGGCTGAAAAGAGCATGACTCCGCAGGGCACCTTCAGCCAAAACCGCGGCTGACCGAGCGGTGAATGATCCCGCAGGACCCAGGCCAAAGCGGCAAAGCAAACCAGGGAGGCAAAAATCTGAAGCGCAAGACGGAATTCACGGTCGGTATTTTTCATGCGGCAAATTGTGAGCTTTTTGAAGGCGGCAGCTGGGCCAGAATCTTTTCTTTAAGGGTTTTAAGGTCAAAAGGTTTTGCAATAAAATCGTTCGCCCCAAGGCTGAGCACTTTTTCACGGGCTTCTTTTTCGCCCATACCGCTCACGACAATAATCTTGGTGTTGGCAAACTCGGGTTTCTCCCGGATCAGACGGCAGACATCAAACCCGTTTATTCCGGGCATCCGTAAATCCAGAAGCATCACATCCGGCATAAAATCATGGGCCCGCCACCCCGCGTGAAAACCTTCGGCGGATTCTTCGATATTCACACCCGGAAACTGCCCTTGAAGGTTCAGGCGAAGCAAACGCCTCATGCTGGGTTCATCATCCACGATAAGGATTTTTAACGGGTTTTCAGGACAGAGTTCTTCCGGAATTCTCAGACGAAGTAATTGAAGAAGGCGGACCAGGTCCATCAATTGAACGCGGATATCCCCGTTGGTTCCGATCAGACAGGGCAACTTTCCCGTGCGTATCCAATCCACGACTGTCGTTTCCGGCAGGCAGCACATCCTCGAAATATCCGAAATAGTCAGACGAGCTTCCATTTTGATCCTCCATGTTAAAAGTAACACTCCTAACACGGTTTTCCAAGGCTGGGGAGAAGAAAAGATGAAATACTTATATTTCTTTAAGTCTATACAACAAAATGAGATAGAGAGATTGGGGTGCGGGCATAAAAAAAGGAGGGGGTTGTTCCCCCTCCTTTTTGAAGCAAAACCGAACCGTTTGAGGCGTTACGCCGC
Source organism: uncultured bacterium (assembly GCA_964434115.1). Lineage (GTDB taxonomy): Bacteria > Omnitrophota > Omnitrophia > Omnitrophales > Aquincolibacteriaceae > ZLKRG04. The sequence continues at coordinate 13,507 of CAYSSX010000001.1, read as the reverse complement.
AACCGAGATTTTCTGAAGAACCTGGATCATACGGGAAATCCGCTGAACGACTTCTTCACTGTAACCCAGGCGCCGCATTTCCTGCTGAAGATCAAAAATACTAAGTTCATTGTACGCCTTCTGGTCAAGGAGCGCGCCGGCAATGTAGTTGGCCTGGCTGTATCCCACATCCCCGCGGTCCACGCGGGAAAGTCCCTTCACCACGCCAAAGGCTTCAAGGAACGAACGAATGCGGTGAAGCACCACATTCACGCGGTCGCCATTCACCCCCTGCGTTTCTTTCAGCATGGCTTTACGGACTGCATTTTCATCGCCTGCGGGAAGCGAAATCAGCACCAGACGCTCAGCTGCTTTGTCAGCGCCGCCAAGGCTGCGGACTTTTTGTTTAATACCTTCCCGAAGAGCGGCCAAAGTTTCTTCATCCACGGGTTTCTGGGATTCTTCATCCGGAGGAAGGAAGAAAGTCAGCGTATGCTGTTTACGGGACAGCAAGGTAAACGCCACCAGCATCTGGTCTTCGGAACGGCTCAAATCCTGCACCGAAACCGTCTGCTCAAAATTGATACGTGCATCCGCAACACTTTCGATGAAGCGTGATGACAAATCACTTCCAAGCTCTTCTTTCGCGGCTTGAAGGACACGGTTCCACTGCGCGCTGTCCGCGGTTTCAGAAGGCAGAAGCTGTTTAAGAATCATCGCCAAAGCCTGCCCCCGCTCGATTCCAAGCTGCGCTGACAACACATCCGCCGTGGCAAGAACAGCCTCCGTCGCAATTTCAGAAACTTCACGCGCTTCAGCCGGGAGTACTGCATCCGGGGCCGAATCCAAAACCTGCTGCACGCGGTTCACTGTCGGGCGGGTCGCGGCCTCCGCCACCGTTTCAGGAAGCAGGGCGCGGTCAAAGCGCTCCGCCAAATCCGCGGGAACAACCGTTTCCGGGGAGCGTGCAAGATCCCGGAGTTCAGAACGGGTTTTACCGAGAACATCAATAGCCGCAACTTTAATGTAGCTGTAATCCAGCCGGAAGCTGTCTGGAGTGCCATCAAGGTCGGGCGTGTATCGGTCACCCATCATTCCCTGCGCGATATAAGCGTCATAATCGGCTCTCGACATTTCCGGCGCGGTTCCAGGAATCACTTCACCAACCGGGACGATTTCAGCCCTAACAACCACCTCAACAGCTGCTCCTTGAGCAAGCAAAGCAGCCGTCTTTTCTACCGCGGCGGGCCTCAGGGTTGAAGGGAAATCTGTTTTTTCCGAATCTAAACTCTTAGCCTCTACGGTCAGGCGGTTTAATTTTCCATTGATAGCCTTGTCTACAAGATATTCAGCATAGACCCGATTATCATTCAAGGTATCCAGAAAATGGATCTTCAAATCCGCATATTTCAGGTCATATCTTATCGCCTGTTCTATAAACGCATCCGGCAGCTCAGCAAGCCTAAGCAGCAATGCGGGATTATTTTCCTTCGCAAACTGGTTGAGCAGATCCAAATACGTAAGAGCACCGTCACCCTTTGACTTCAACAAGTATGGCAAAAACTCGTTCAGGTAGCGTGTTGTATCAACTTTATTCCTGACCAGAGTGTTGATCAACGCGTAAACGGCGGAACGGACATTGCCGTCACTTTTATTTAAGTTGATAGAATCCCATTTTCCAAGAGTCGCCCAGCGGGCTGTCAGTGTCAAACGTTCCGACCGCAGCTCAGAACGGACAGGCTGAACAGCAACATTAATCTCAATAACCCGCAGACCGGTTACATCAACTTTTTGTTTTCCGATTTCCCTTTCTTCATAGACAGGTTTTTCTTGCGGTATCACCCTCGGAGCATAATTCTCATCGATTGGGCTATACATCTCATTTGGAACATCAATCGTTTCAACACCAACTTGAACAGGCCCATAAAGCGGAACTTCACGCTGCACATTTTCGCGGCCAAAACGAAGTTGGAAAACAGCATCCTGTCCCTGGTTCGCAAAAACAACTGCCTTCGCTATTGCAGCATCAATAACATCTTGATTCCCAAGAAAAACTTCTCCGCTCCTCATTTCGGCATCAATGAGATTTTGAATTTTCCGTCTAAAATCATTTTCTATACGCATTTGTTCCGCCGCTGAAGTCAGATTAGCGAGGAGAGTATCCTTCGCAAACTGATCAAATTCTTCATATGAAAGTCTTGAAGCATTCGGGTTGGTTTGAATGGCTTTCACAAAGGGATCAAAAAATTCTGGAGATTCTCCAGACGCATAGATTTCTATGAGAAACTTCAAAACAGCCTCTATCTTCTCACTCGCGACACGAAGATCCCGGCGAGAGGGATTGACAGGTGTCAAATGATTCACAAGCACCGGCAGAGTTTGTCTAATCAAAGGGATAGGATCTTGCTTATCCTCAACAAGCCCATTCACAAGCTTATAAACGCGAGACAAAATCGCAGTGCTTTCAGATTTCTCAAACGATGAGAGGGCCTTTGTAAGTTCACCCCACTGCCGAAGAGTCGCCCAGCGGGCTGTCAAAGTCAGACTTTCGGCCCGGAGTTCGGAACGGCTTTGATAGTTTTCACGTAAACGACTCACAAACTCGGGATTGACAAGATCCTGGGTTAACGCATTGACCCCTGCCAAATCTTTCAAAGCGGCAACGAAAATATAAGGATCACTTGTTCCAAATGTTCCCGCCAAAGCTAAATACACAGCTCGGTTGCGCTCCCCGGTGGAAGATGGGGGCAAGGCTGTCATCATGCGCTGAAATTTCCCATAGTAATCGCGTTGGGCTTCCGTCAGCTGTTCATAGCCTAAAGGCAGGGCGCCGCCCTCAAGCGCAGATGACAGAAATAAGGGTTCCATGGCAGCGTAGTCCTGACTGCTGATGCCCCGCATCGCTTCTCTGATTTCGATTAAAAACTGCAGGTCATCGGCATCCGCGGAATCTGGACGCACATCCAAAGCCAGAATTCTCTGAGCAAAGAGTTCATCCGCCGCTCTCAATTCAGCACGGCTTTTTGCGTCGGCAATCGACTCTTTTACAATCGCCCATACAATCTGCTTTAAATCCATGGGAACGATCTCGGTGACGTGATTACCTGCGCCCAGCGGGAGCACGGTTTTACCCGAGGCAATGGCATCGGCATAGATGCCCTGGACACCCACTAAATCATAGACGCCATCCTTAGAAGTTCCTTTGTAAGCGAGAAATTTTTCAGGCGGGATAAGCACCACGTCCATTTCAACGGAGGGCTGATCCGGCGCGTCAAACAACGCGGAAACAAAAATCAGATTCTGGACCGCCTGCTCAAACATTTTTCCAGTGACCGTTTGCCCCGTAACTTCATGAGTGATTCCCTTTGCCGGAACAACCGTTCTCGGCACGCGCTGAGAGAAGGCGTTCAGCGTATCCACCCATTTCTGCTCATCAATCGAGCTGAGCGCGCTCAAAAGCTGTTCAGGATGACTTGGGTCATACGGCAGTTGAAAGATGCGTGATAGAGCCAGGTAGGTATCGAGTCCGTAAAAAGCGGGATTAAACAATCCCCCGCGGTCTTGTTCCTGCGCATCCAGCATCTGCTGTTCGATAAAGGCCCCCAGGCTTACGATCTTTTGGTAGGCCTCCGAATTGGCCGCTTTTTCAGCACGGAAATCAATACCGTCATATTGAGGAAGATCCGGACGATCTTTAATCAACGTGGGAAATTCGTTGACTTCCCGCAATTCAAGCTTTGTAAACTGATCCCCCGTGGTTTTATTGCGGTAGGTCACTTCTGTATAAACCCCGCCCTTGGTGTCTTTTTGGGATTTAACGCCGCCGGCAACCGTGAGAAGCGGCCGTCCGCTTTTACGCGCCTGCAGAATCTTTCCGACAATTTCGGGATTATGCGTATTTTCACCGTTATCCCCGTTGCCGATGAGCAGAATTCCGTCGGTCCTTTTTAAATGCTCGAGAACACTGTTCCGGTTCTGAAGCCAGGCCATAAAAGCCCACAGATGATTTTCCGCTGCAACGGCAATCGTCCCGTCATCAAAGCGGATGAGATTACCGTCCTTGTCCAGAAGACCGCCATTTCGCTGCGTTACCGTATCAATTTGGCCGGATTCGAGGCCCAGTTTTGAGAGCTTGGTTTCAAGGAGCTTCACAGTTTCCCCTAAGCTTTCAGAAGCAAAAGGCGTGTCACTGGTCACAATCGTCACCGGTGTTTTCAAACTTTGTCCCAGCAATGCCAGAACCCGGTACTCTAAAATTGAAATCGTAAGATCCTCTCCGTTCGATGTTTTCACATGAAGAGCGGGATGGACCATTTTGTTCAGCGAATAAACAAGCTTGGCGGGGTCAACGCCCTGAACATGCGCTTCCGCTTCAATTTCACTCTGGATTTTTGCGATTTCACCGCGAAGCACTTTGACCACGGAGGTGGCAGAGCCGCCTGCAAAAGGCAAAGCCCCGACACGCCCGGCCACAATAGCGGCCAAGCCTTCGATTTCCGCAGCGGGATCTTTACGTCCTGAAACCTCGTCCGCGGATAGCACCCGGACGCCTACGATTTCATAGTCGTCAACGTTACCGCCGGGGACACGCGCGGGATCGATTGCTTCCAGGAAGGTTTTTTTGCGCTCAGCGGCGACCGGGCCGGCAGCAACAGCGGAAGCGGCTCTTACCGCGGCTTGCTCAGTTAACCATTTCGTCCAGTTCATTCCTGTGTGCGACAAATAAACAAGATTGAATACGGACCCAATAAGCTTCTGGTTGGGATTCCCGCTGGCACTTTTGACCAGTTCGGCTAAAACCCCCATTTTTTTGTCCAAATACTCGGCATCGTTTCTATAGAAAACGCCCAGGGTCGCCGCAAGATGCAAAAACCGTGCAAGCTTCGCAGGATCCCCAAGGATACTTAAGGCTTCCGTTTCATCGAGGCCGTCTGTCCTGCCCGCGCCGATTAATCCGAGAAGTTCATTTTCATAAAGCGTGCGCGTCGCGTCGTCGAGCACGCTTTTTCCTTTCAAAAAGGGCTGCTGCGAACTAGCCACATAAAGACGCGCTTTCTCGCCTTCACGAACATCATCCACAGGCAATAAAACTGCATAGTTGCTCAAGGTCGCGGCATCGAATTTAAAGTCGCCAAATACAGCAAGCGCAGGATTGCTGACGATATTCAAGTTACTCAAATCAATCTGTAGACTGCCGTCCGTCTGCTCAAAAAGCTGATAGACAGAACTCCCAATCACTGAAAAGTATTTACCGTCATACTGAAAGGTTTCGACATTCAGCGTCTTGAGGTCTTTTGTGCGAAGCACGTAGGTGCCGGCAGCAGGTCCAGCTTCGACCGTCACATCGGGAATGCCCGCATTAAGGGTGACGGTTTTAACCTTCTGCCCTGAGACCGTATCAATCATGTCTAATTCGCTGCGCAGTTCCGCACGGGCAGTTCCGGCAGGTGAAATGGTAAGCATCTGAAAGTGCGGCCCGTTATTCAGCACAGGAATACCGACTCCCCAGCCGCTCCGGAAAAGCTCAGCACCATTCAGCGTTCCCGGGTATGTCTGATTCAAAAGATGATCGCGGACCGTGTACTCCTTGTTCGCGTTCTCAATCCCGAGCACATCAAGGTTCTGACGCACCCGGATCCACGCCTTGCCATCCTGCTGGCTATAGGGACGCGTTGCAAAGTAAACAGGAACGATCACATGCCGGTCGCCCAACACACGAGAAAGCACGATGGCTTTTTTCTGATCCGGACGGTGAAACTGAATATCGCCCCTGTCGAAAATATCGCGGTTGTTCACATTACTGATAACCGCATCAATTTGGTTATAAACGTCTACATTCCACTCGCGCATGTAACGCAGAAGATCCGGAGCAAGGGCGGCTATAAAAGCCATTACCGCAGGCACGCCCACAGGCTGACCTTCTGCGTTGCTGAACTTGCGACGCGCATCCTCAGGCTTGAGGTCACGGGCAACTTTTTCAAGCACCTCACGGAGCTGGGCCGGTTTTTCACGAAGCCTCTTAATTTCTTCAACAATCAGGTCTGCCGGAATCTGGTTACCGCCAACAAACTCTTCTTTTACGGCCGCGCTGAAATACTCAATCAGCTTTTGCTCCTGCGGCTGGGCAAGACGAAGCACCTGAACATTGGAATTGGCAGGAACACCGATAGGAAGCCCCTTACTCAAAAGCTCAGTCATGCTGAAACTCCGGTAAGATGCATTCGTCACGACATCCTGTGCTTCATAAATGGCACTCACATTCCTCAGCGCTTCATTCCCGAGGATTGCCGCAAAGGAATCCGTTCCAAAAACCGTGTCCCAGGCTTTCTGATCTTTATCGCGCGACAGCACAAACGCACCCACATTGATTGACACAACGACCTTCTGTCCGTCGAGATCGACAGCGTAGTTTTTGATTCCGGAGGTCGTAGAAGTCAAAGGCTGGGCATTGATATCCAGATAACGGACAAGATTCTCACGAACAAGCGGTTCCTGGAGGAGAACATCGATCCCCTTGTCACCGGCAATGTAATGGTCCAGAAGATTCCGGGAAAGCTGGAGCGCCAGCTGATCCAGAACCTCATAGGCGTGAAGATTGAGTTCCACTTTTTCATTCACGTCTGTAGTTTCTGCAGCCAATTTTGCCAAGCGTTCAATTTCCTGACGCGCGGGCTGAAGAGAGGCTTCGCCGGCAGGCAGAAGAACGTTGAGAATATAAAAGAAAATATCACCTTGCGGACTATTCGTGGTGTTGGATGCATGATAAGAAATGCTCCACAGGGCTTCGCGTCCGCGCATGCGAAGACTGCGGAAGCCTTCCAGAAATCCGTTGAGCCCTGTCTGGCTCTGCTGAATCAAAACGGTTTCCTTCTTCGTTAAGTCTGGCTGACGGCTCCAGCCGAATCCAACGCCAGCCTGCTTTTTCAAAAGCTTTTCAGCGGCCGCAAGAGGAATGGCCAAACCATTCAACAAGGCAGCATCGCGCTGGTGCGCCTTGATCGCGCTTTCCCATAAGTAGGCATGGGCACGCGCCTGGCTGGTTTCAATATCGACTTTGTAAGAGGAGGCCACCGCGTCGTACTGGGCGGTTCGGCGAGACTCAGGCGTTCCGTAGTCCTTGCGGAGATCCTTCAGGGCCTGGGCAAGGCTTGCAGCGCTCGGACGGCGCCCTCCGCCCACCTGATGGCTGACCTCGGCCGCATAGCGGACCAAATGGCCGTTCGTGATTTTCCAGGTCCCGTTATCAAGATTTTCAACCAGCTGGTCATGCGTGACATTTTCGCCAAACACATCAATCTCACGGCCTGTGGCTGTTTCAACAATCGTAAAGAGTTCCGGGTCCGCGCCTCCCCAGACACCGATCAAACGGGCGCGGTTGGCGAGACCTTTCATCATGCTCGTGGCAGAAGCTTCAAGAAATTCATCGGAAAGCATCACGACACCGGCCATGGCCTGAAAAATAATCGGCGCAGTCTGAATGCTGTAGTTTTCAACCGTGACAATCCGGTCCTGAAGGCCGAGCTCCTGAATAAGATCTTTAATACGCTGAAACGTGTTATAGGCGCCCTGGTCAAAAATACGTCCGCCAATCACAACGCGGGCGGAGTTCTTACGGAAGTCTTCAATGGCTTCCTGGTTTCCGCGGAGCGACTCCAGCACTTCAATCCACTTTTCCGGTCCCTTGTAAGGAACCTGGCGGCGGACATTGGAAACAATCGGGTCCTCGATAAAAACATCCCGGGTCGCGTCAAAAGCCTTCACGGCATCCCACTTACTTTCATCCGCAAAGGTCGCGCGGATGGCTTCCAGGAAGTCATTCACATGTCTCACCGGGTCCGCAATCGCGCTGCCGGTACGGCTCCCGATTTCTGCGGCAGCCGAATTGAGCCAAAGCGGATTTTTCTGCTCTCCCGCAAGCCAGGAATAAAACAACCCGACATAGGCCGCATTGATGTATTCACTGCGAATCTGAAACTCAGAAAGAAGTGCCTGGTTACCATCAAGGGCTTTGAAAAATTCCCGGTCCGTGGTGTCCTGGGAAAGGCTGAGTTTGGCCTTGTACTGCTGAATCAGCGCGCGTTTTTCAGGCGCCTGCCATTGGTCAAGAAGAACGCCATTCGTGCTGCGGACTCCATCTTTGTTGTATCCGGTAAGCTTATGAAGATGTCCTGAGAAAATACCGTCCTGGCCGAGAACAGGCGTATGCTCATAAAGGCCGACGCCCGTGATCACATCAGAGTTAAGAGCCACGGCATCCGTGACATTGATTTTGCCCTCACGGACAATATACGGCCGCATCCATTCCGGATACCCGAGCATTTCAAAGGACGATTCGTCCGGCCTGTAAAGCCCCGGGCGGAAAACCGTGTGATTAATATGATGGTGAAGCGCCTTCGGAAGAAGCGGGGTCGGCATACTCGCAAAGACTTCATTGTCCACAAAGAGAAGATTTTCTTTTGCGTCGCCCTGCTTCTGGAGAATCTGGACCAGTTTTTCGGTCGCCAGCGCGTAAGTGCCCATATGCACATCGCGCCAAAGCATGGAGCCGGCGTCAGAATCAGGATAAACCTCATCAAACACGCGAACCTGCTCCCCGTTTGCACCCGCGTAAAAAACATCCAGGTAATAGCTCGGCGTTCCGCCAAAACGGGTGTTGACCTTATAAACGTGTACCGTAAATTCCTTGTCCACGATCCCGCGGGCCTTGCCCTGCGCCTTGTTGCGGAAGTCATCGCCGATCGGAAGCTTGATTTGAAACTCAATACCCGTGTCACCGCCCATATCCGTAAGGATTTCGCGCAGGTAATCACCGAGTTTTTTCCGGCCGCTCGTGATTTCCTCAGGCAGATCGCGGACAATACCTTTGATCTTGTCATTGTAAAGCGGGTGAATGGCGATAATGTCGGTCCCGTTTTTCTTCCAGGAATCAATAAGGTCGGGCATCAATGCGCCAAGACCGCCTGTGAAATTGGATTGGGAAACAAAGTTAGCAATGGCGCGCCCATATTTCTTCTCAAGCGCCTCGAGAATGTCGCGGTTAAGACCGGCTTCAAACTGGCGGCTCACGACCGTGTAATTCACAAGCTCAGGCGTGTTCTGGGCGACCCAGTCTTCCTGCCGGAGCTCGGAACGGACGCCGGGACTCTTATTCTGAATGGCGGCTTCCACAATCGAGATGGCGCGGGGAATTTCAAAACCTTCACCGTAACCGTAAACAGGAAAGCCAAGGTCACTTAAAACATCATAGCCGCCCGCGACATCAGAAGGGTTCACGCGCCCCTGTTCGAAAGCGCGGAGAATATCCCAAGCCCCGCGAAGCTGCTCTTCGGGATAGGTTTCGGAAATTCTCTTCGCGGTCTCTTCATCCGCAGGGCGGAGCTCGGAACGGCCCGAAGGGGTACGTCCCAGAGACTTTTCCACAATTGAAATCGCGCGGTCAATTTCATAGCCATAATCCACAAAACCGTAATTTTCAAAACTGTTCAGAACATCCAGGCCCCCGCCCACATCGGACGGATTCGGGTTGCCCCGTTTAAAAGCCTTGAGCATGTCCAGAGCCGCGGCAAGACGTTCAGCGTGGTAAGCTGCCTTAAGCTCGGCCGCCACCTGATCGTCAAAGTCACGGAGTTCGGAGCGGGTTGTGGAGCGGTCGATCAATACTTTTGAAATATCACGGTAGGTACGGTTCAGGATTTCCACATAACGGCGGCTGAAATCAAAAAGCGCCTGCTGCCGTTCACGTTCCGCAGTACGCACAAGGTTTTCCCGCTGCGCGTCATTCTGGGCCTGCAAAAGACTGGCTTCAAGGGCCGCCACACGTGTTTGTAAATCACGGCGCATTTCCGTGTCGAGCTTGATAAACGGTTTGGCAAAATTGGAAATATCCCCCGCGGTAAGACGGACGAGCGGTTCTGCCTGAATCGCGGCGGCTTCATCCTTGGTCAGCTTGCGCTGCAGTTTTTTCTGTTCAGCCGCTTTCCGGAACTTCACCACCTCATCCACGATCGTAAGACCGATGTCATCGGAAATCTGCTGAACGCGCTTGCGGTTTGTGAGCGCGATCACCGCATCGCCGATGGTCATATTGGGGTTAAATTCATCGTTGGCAACCATGCGCTTCTGGCCGTTAACCGTGACTTCAATCTGGGGCTTGCTAAGCCAGATATCGAGGAGCGCGGTCGCGTCCCCGATATTGAATTCACTGACCGCAGCAATTGACTTCTCACTGAGTCCGAGAAGCGCTGAAGCGTCATAAACAAACTGAATCTGGTCTTCGCGTGAAGGCGCCGCATCCGCAGCCTTGTCCGAGTGCTTATAATCCGCAAGCCGGAGGTTGTAGTCAGGAAACTTCAAGAGATTGCTGCGATCTGTATTTAACAGAAGCGCGCGCACAATCGTACGGAGAAAAGCATGTTGAGGGGATTCCGGATCAAAATACCGGGCCGGCGACTCATCATCGGGAACCGCGTAGGGTGAAGTCTTATCGAGCTTGATAATGTAGCGGGCAAGCTGGGAAATTTCACTTTGAGTCAGCGGGCTCAGAGGTTCGAGACCGCGGCCCACGACATCGTCCGCCGTGGCCATAATGGCTTTTTGAATAAAAAACTGACGGCGAAGCGAATCCGCTGTCTGACCTTTGCCGCTCGCGCGGGTGATCCGAAGCCACAAATCTTCGGACTGAATGGCTTTCGCATCTTCAGACCCCTCCCCGGTGCTAGGTTCATACCCTTTGGCAAATGGAATCACGGCCGGAATCTTGCCGATTTTGGAGGTGTGTTTCGGGTCAAGGTTAAGCGAGTAATATTCCGCGAGCTTTGTAATTTCATCGAGGGTCAATTTTTCGACCGCGCTCGCCGAAAGCGAGGGGCGGTTTGCCGTCACCAGTTTCGTTGTATAAACGGAATCAAGTCTGCGCTGAACCATTCTCGCAGCGACTTTGGGCTGCTGAGCAGCCGCTTCCCGGGTGTCCACTCCGGTTACCGCTGTCAAACCCAAAAGCGCCATTCCAAGCTTCAAAATGTCCCGGCGAGGCATATAAGCATCGGTATCCGGAAGACGCAGTTCGGAACGGACACCGGCATCTTCTAATGCACTCTGGGCCACGGAAACACGCGTCCCTGCAGGCATCACATCGACCGTGGTGGTGTAAGACGCTGTTGTCTCACCCGCAACAACCGAAGCTGAGCCATACGTCGGATTAAAAGTAGTCCACGACTGATTGAAAAGATCAGGCGCTTCCGTGTTCGGAGTTAAAGCCACAGTTTCATCATTCAATACGGCCGGCTGTTCAGCAGAAGGTGCGGAGTTCTTGAAAATTTCCAGGCGGGATCCATCACGGACCGCAACAGACTTCACAGAAAGCACACCCGCCAAAACAGGGTGCGCAGCCATGGCTGCTCCAACCTTGTCCCCGATCTCGCTATGAGGAATACGGTACTTTTCCCAAAGCACGGGAACAGCCGTTTCAATGAAAGCTTTAAAGAAGACAGCTTCCTGCTTGCTCAGAGGCGGCTTTCGAAAATAAGCCGAAAGATCCGTATTGCGTTCCTTAAGGACATTCTGGTAAAGCGCGCCGTTATCATTCTTGGAAATACGCGGCTGAATGACCGCATACCCGATATTTTTTTCACGCATCAAATGAGTCAACCCCTGCGTGTGAAAGCCTCCGGACACAAGAACCGTCAGGGTTTCAGGCCCCGAATTTTTCAGGGTGTTTTGAAGAAGGACTTCGTCGCGGTCACGGGCGGTTTCATAAAAATGCACGGCCTGGGAAATTTTTCCGCGCAGCTCTACTCTTTGCGCCTCACTGAGGTCAAGCTGTTTCACGGCTTTCCGGTCTTCTTCGGACGTGCCGAGAAGCCCGTTAATCACGGAACCAAAAAGAGAGTTCAAAGTTTCTTCAGGGCGGGCAAGGTAGCGTTCTTCTTCGGCAGGCGTCCACTTAAGGGCCAGGAGTTTCTCCACAAGTTCAAAGTCTTTGAGAGCGCCCACCAGGGTGCGTTCATCATCACTCCGGATCCACTTTTCCACCAGCCATCCTTCGAGAAGTTCCATTTCCGAAAAGAGCGCTTCCCCTTCCAGTTCAGAACGGAGAATCAGCGCTCCCGTACTTTTCCACATTTCACTGTAAGAACGAAGGTCGAGCTGTTTGTCCGAGGCCCATTTCCAAACGGATTCCGTGACACTGCGCACAGGCATGGACATATCAAGGACTTCAAAGGCATGAATCAACTGCTTCTCATCATCGCTGGAGGCTTTACGGTTCAGCGCGTCAACGGCTTCCTTTTTCTGACGGTCCGCAAGCGTGCGGTCGATGGTTTTCTCCAAGCGTTCCAGAACCAAAAGGCGGACAAGGTTGGGAAAACGGACCTGCTCAAACTTGTCATCCAAATCAATCTGCAGTTCTTTCTTGGCCTGCGCATTCAAATAATTGAAGTAGGCCGAAAGCTGGGGTGAAGACACGGCATCGCCCGAATAATTGCCGAATTTTCGGCGGTCGCGTTCGCGGAGAAAATCCCGAAGCTCCGGAGAAAGAATGCGGGATTTCGCGATTTCAAGCTGCTTACGAAAAGGCGTCAAAAGGGTTTCGATGGCTTCCTGCTGAAAAAGAATTTCGCGGTAGGTCTGTAAATTGTCCCGGTAAAGGGCCACTTCTTCGGCGCCCTGAATCGATGCGGGGGTTTCTGAATTTTTCAGTTTTTCCCAGGCAAAAAGTTCAACGCCATTGAGTTCGCCTTTGGAAAGAAGATCCTGGACAACCGCTTCGTTGACTTCGGGGTAATCCCTAAACAAGCGCAGGTACTCCGGATGAAGAGGTCCGGCCGCGCCCTCGAGAACAATGGAAAGCGACCGGGAATCCTTGGCGCCTTTTTCCTTCTCAAGCCACTGGAGAATATTTTTAATATTCTGCTGGGCGTCCACATTCGCGTGAGCATCCTGAATGTGAAAAACAAATGATTGATTCCCCGTGCCAGACACAGGGTGAAATTCCTTGAGCGTCCCAAATTCCGCAGGCACTTTAAAAGCATCCCCAAACCCTGACAATCCCCCGACTTCCCCGATACGACCCGTCGAAACGGTTTGCGCCCAAAGCTGTCCGTTTCCCGAAACGGAAGTGAGCAGAAAAGCAGCGGCCGTCAGAAAACTGACCGTGCGGTTAAAAGACCGTTTGAAACGAAGTGAAGATCCTTTGAAGCGGGAACTTAGAAACTCGGGAAAGGCAAAAGCAGCAACTCGGGGGTTGGCTGTTTTCAAGGTTAATTCCTCCTGGGAATATAGGGTTGGTTTGGGGTTAAGTTTTTTCAGCTCAAACAGTTTAGAAATAGAGTTACGCTTAAAATTTAATCAACGTAGGTCGTTTTGTCAAATAGGGATAAATGCGTTTATAAAAACTTATAACATAATCAATCATCTATGAGTAAATCTTTTTAAAAAGTGACGCTAAAAAGAGATAGAGACACATCAAAAAAAACACCCCTACCCCGGGAGTCCCAGGATAGGGGGTATGGAAAAAGGTCTTTGAAGCCCG